>JAOPWC010000099.1 GCA_025965895.1 Mycobacterium sp. | reverse complement strand
AAATTGCCGGGCCAGGCGTTGGCCCGGGCCAGGCCGAGGGCACCCCTGCCGGTTCCGTGGTCCTGGACCAGTTCGGACGCAACCTGACGCAGGCTGCGCGCGAGAACAAGCTGGACCCCGTCATCGGCCGCGAGAAGGAAATCGAGCGGGTGATGCAGGTGCTGAGCCGGCGCACCAAGAACAACCCGGTGCTGATCGGCGAACCCGGCGTCGGCAAGACCGCCGTCGTCGAGGGCCTTGCCCAGGCGATCGTTCACGGCGAGGTGCCCGAGACGCTCAAGGACAAGCAGCTGTACACGCTTGACCTGGGATCGCTGGTGGCGGGCAGCCGCTACCGCGGCGACTTCGAGGAGCGCCTGAAGAAGGTGCTCAAGGAGATCAACACCCGCGGCGACATCATCCTGTTCATCGACGAGCTACACACGCTGGTCGGTGCGGGCGCCGCCGAGGGCGCGATCGACGCCGCGAGCATCCTCAAGCCGAAGCTGGCCCGCGGCGAGCTGCAGACCATCGGCGCGACCACCCTCGACGAGTACCGCAAGTACATCGAGAAGGACGCCGCGCTGGAGCGCCGGTTCCAGCCGGTGCAGGTCGGCGAGCCGACGGTCGAGCACACCATCGAGATCCTGAAGGGTCTGCGCGACCGCTACGAGGCGCATCACCGGGTGTCGATCACCGATTCGGCGATGGTGGCCGCGGCCACGCTGGCCGACCGCTACATAAACGACCGGTTCCTGCCGGACAAGGCGATCGACCTGATCGACGAGGCCGGCGCCAGGATGCGGATCCGCCGGATGACCGCGCCGCCAGACCTGCGTGACTTCGACGAGAAGATCGCCGAGGCGCGCCGCGAGAAGGAGTCCGCGATCGACGCGCAGGACTTCGAGAAGGCGGCGGCCCTTCGCGATCGGGAGAAGCACCTGGTCGCTCAGCGCGCCGAGCGTGAAAAGCAATGGCGGTCAGGTGATCTGGACGTCGTGGCCGAGGTCGACGACGAGCAGATCGCCGAAGTGCTGGGCAACTGGACCGGTATCCCGGTGTTCAAGCTGACCGAGGAGGAGACCACTCGGTTGCTGCGCATGGAAGACGAGCTGCACAAGCGGATCATCGGCCAGGCGGACGCCGTCAAGGCGGTCAGCAAGGCCATCCGGCGTACCCGCGCCGGCCTGAAGGATCCGAAGCGCCCGTCTGGCTCGTTCATCTTCGCCGGGCCGTCCGGTGTCGGTAAGACCGAGCTGTCCAAGGCGCTGGCCAACTTCCTGTTCGGCGACGACGACGCGCTCATCCAGATCGACATGGGCGAGTTCCACGACCGCTTCACCGCTTCGCGGCTGTTCGGTGCCCCTCCGGGCTACGTCGGCTACGAAGAGGGCGGCCAGCTGACCGAGAAGGTGCGGCGCAAGCCGTTCTCGGTGGTGCTGTTCGACGAGATCGAGAAGGCGCACCAGGAGATCTACAACAGCCTGTTGCAGGTCCTGGAGGACGGCCGGCTGACAGACGGTCAGGGTCGCACGGTCGACTTCAAGAACACCGTGCTGATCTTCACGTCCAACCTCGGTACGGCGGACATCTCGAAGGCGGTCGGCCTGGGCTTCACGCAGGGTGGTGGTGAGAACAACTACGAGCGGATGAAGCAGAAGGTCAACGACGAGCTGAAGAAGCACTTCCGGCCGGAGTTCCTCAACCGCATCGACGACATCATCGTCTTCCACCAGCTGACTCGCGAAGAGATCATCCGGATGGTCGACCTGATGATCGGCCGGGTGGAAAAGCAGCTCAAGGGCAAGGACATGGCCATGGTGCTCACCGACAAGGCCAAGTCCCTGCTGGCCAAGCGCGGGTTCGACCCGGTGCTGGGGGCCCGGCCGCTGCGGCGCACCATCCAGCGCGAGATCGAGGACGCGCTGTCGGAGAAGATCCTCTTCGAGGAGGTCGGACCCGGCCAGCTTGTCACCGTCGACGTCGACAACTGGGACGGCGAGGGCGCCGGCGAGGATGCGGTGTTCACGTTCACCGGTGCCCCCAAGCCCGCCAAGGCCACCGAGCCTGACCTGGCCAAGGCCGGGGCGGCCGGCAGCCACAGCGCGACCGCAACCGAGTAACGCGAATCGAGAAAACGGGCGGTTACCCTTCGCCGGGTGGCCGCCCGTTTTCGCTGCGCCCGGCGGGGCCGGCCCGGGGCGCTACGCATTGACGGCCGTTCTCTGCTGACCCTAAGCTCCGCATGTACGCCGACGGGCAACGGAATCTGGTGAGACTCCAGAACGGTCGCGCCACTGTGAACAGTCAGACCCGGGTCGGTCATGACACTTCGTATGCGCCGACGCGAGATCGGTGAAAGGAGCCGGTAATGGCCGATGCAATGCCCGATTCGATGGCCGATTCTTCGATAGCCGATTCGAGGACCGTCAGGGCGCGCCCGTTCGACCTGTCGGCGGCGCGGGCCGCATTATGGCTGGCCGGCACGGTGTTCCTCGCGCTGTTGGTGATCTACTTCGTCGGACTGGACCAGGGCGCGGTGTCGGTGTTCGGCAGTGATTCCCATGTGCACGAGTTCATGCACGACGCTCGGCACTTGCTCGGCTTCCCCTGCCACTGACCGCGTGGAGAAACGCGTTATCGGCCGTGGTGTCATTGCCGGCGCCGTCGCCGGGGTGATCGGCATCTTGTTCGCCCGGGTGTTCGTCGAGCCGGCGATCGGCCGCGCAATCGACTTCGAGGACGCGCGCAACGCGGCCGGACACCACCAGGGCATCGAGTTGTTCACCCGCGGAGTGCAGGCCAATGTCGGCATGGGCTTCGGGGTCTTGGCGTTCAGCGTGGCGCTGGGCGCGCTGTTCGCGGTCGCGTTCATCGTGGCGTACGGCAGGCTCGGCGTGCGGCCCCGGGCGCTGTCGCTGTGGCTGGCAGCGGGCGGCTTCGGCGCGGCGTGCCTGGTGCCGTTCCTGAAGTACCCGGCCAACCCTCCGTCGATCGGGCGCCCGGAGACCATCGGCGAGCGCACCGGGCTGTACCTGCTGATGGTTCTGCTGTCGCTGGGCAGCGCTGCCGGCGCGATCTGGCTGGGACGGCGGCTCGAGAAGCGGTTCGGCGCATGGAGTGCCACGCTGCTCGCCGCCGCGGCCTACGTGACGATCATCAGCGTCGTGATGCTGCTTCTGCCGCCGGTCGCCGAAACGCCGGAGGGCTTCCCCGCGGACGTGCTGTATGACTTCCGGCTGTATTCGCTTGGGGCGCAACTGGTCATGTGGGCGATTATCGGCGTGGCCTTCGGGTCGCTTGTCGGCCGGCTGCTCGATGACGACTCACGGTCAGGATTGCCGGCACGCCTCGGCACCACGGGCGCGTGAGCGAAGTCGTCCGGCTGACGTTCGTGTCGCACGCGATGACGGACGCGATGGCGACCGGACGCTTCCCGACCAATGAGCCGCTGAATGCGGTGGGGCGCCGCCAGGTGGACGCGTCGATGGACCTCGACATCCGCCGACAACCGGACGATCCAGTCGATCCCGGTTACACGGCGCTGTCCGGCCCGGAACAACGCTGCCGCCAGACCGCAGAACTGCTCGGTCTTCGTGTGACGGTCGAGCCCCGACTCGCCGATCTGGACTGCGGACGTTGGCGCGGTGAGGCGCTTGGGGGTGTGCAGCCCGCGGAGCTCGCGATGTGGCTGACGGACCCGACGCGGGCCCCACACGGAGGTGAGTCGGTGGTGGAGCTGGTCAACCGGGTCGCGGCGTGGCTGGATTCGCTGACGACGACGCATTCACGAACGGTCGCGGTGACGCATCCTGCGGTGATCCGCGCCGCGATCCTGGTTGCCCTTGACGCGCCGCCGAAGTCGTTCTGGCGCGTCGACATTCCGCCGGCCAGCAGGACGGTCATGCATTTCCGTGGCCACGCGTGGACGCTGCGCTGCTATTGAGGCGCCGCTTGTTCAGCGCGCTGCGCCAGGGCTCGCGCCGACTGTAACGCCACGGCGAGAATGGCGGTGAAATCTCGCCGTGGGGTCACGCTCGCAGTGGGCATAATCAGGAGACCATCGCGAAGGCCTGCGTGGCGATCGACAACAACCAGGCGCCCGCACTCGACCCGTGATAGCGGGGCCAGTTCAACTGGAAGTTCACCACCCAGGGTTGGCCGGTGCGGTCGACGGCATACCAGCTGAACGTCAGGTCACCGGGCAGGTTGCCGGCTTTCGCGCCGACATACGGCCATTGCTGCTTGTCGAGGTCGATGCCGGGGATCTGGGACATGATCTCCTTGACCGGTGCGGCGGCACCGACCGCACCGACCTGCAGCGCGGCGTGCACCCGGCAGATGTCCTCCGCGCTGCCGTACCACTCGGCGCCGTAGGTGGAGGCAGGGGTGTGGGTGCGTGCCGGATCGGGTTGATAGGGACGCGAATTAGTCTGCTGCAGCAGCTGCGCGCGACCCTGCGGGCCGCCGGTCTGCACGGCCTTCTTCCATTGTTCGCGCAGATCCGGTGTGCCCCAGCCGACTGAGAACAACTCGTGCATGGTCGGGAACGGCGTCATGCTGGCCGGGTCGTGGTGGCCGGCATCCACCAGCGCACGTTCGACGGCCCCTGTGCCGACCCGGTTGATCAGCAGATCGGTGGCCATGTTGTCACTGTTCGCGATCATCTTGTCCGCGGCAGTGCGCACCGTCACCTGCGCGCCCGGCGGCAGCTTCTCCAGTCCCGATGAGCCGACGGCCTTTGCCGCGCCGGTGATCGTGAGTTTGTCGTCCCACGACACCGCGCCTGCCTTGACTCCGTCCGCGACGGCGTACAACACATACAGCTTGAAAATCGAGGCGAGAGGCAAGGAGTCGGTGGTGTTGGTGCCCGCGACCCGCTCGCAGCGGCCGTTGTTGACCTTGGCCACCTGATACGAATACCGCGCGCTTGACTTTCGCAGCTCGGCGTCGACGTCGGCCCAGGAGTTGATCGTCGGCTTCTGCAGCTCGACGTCGAACCGGTCCACCATCGTGTTGTCGTCGGTGTGGATGTCGATGTCCTGGCGGGCACCGAACGACGTGATCAAGTGCAGGGTGGCCTGGCCGGCGCGAAGGTCGACGCCGGAAACGGTGTACGGGCGGTCCCACCACAGGCCGTCCATCGTCGTGCCGATGTCGTCGACCGTGTCCGGAGCCGCCAGCGTGCGCACCCCGACGGGGCCGATCGGCCAGTCGGAGTTCAGCATGTCGACGACCTGCTTGGCCCGCAGACCGACCGGAGTGCTGGTGTTGATCTTCCGGTTCGAGCCGCCGGTCATCGGCGACGCGAACGGTGTCGTGCAACCACAGGCCAGAGCGGCGGTCATCGCGACCGCGGCGGCGGACGCCGCGGCGCGTAGGCGCGCCCGGCCTGCGCTACGCCTTGGCGCCAGCCCCCGCAACGTCCAACACAACCTCGAACTCGAGCAATGTCGCGCCGGTCGCCACCGGGTTCGCCCGTTCCCCGGCGTGCGCGTGAACGGCAGGACCGGTCGCCCACGCCTGGAACGCCTCTTCGGACTCCCACTGCGTCACGACGAAGTAGCGGTCCTCGCCTTTGACCGGACGCAGCAATTGAAATCCCAGGAAGCCCGGCTGGCTGTCGACCGCGTGTGCGCGGTTAGCGAACCGCTTCTCCAGCTCGGGGCCGGCGTCCGGCGGTACCTCGATTGCATTGATCTTCACCACGGTCATGCCGTCAGGCTACCGTGCGCCGGTGCCGTGCAAGATGAGACCATGGGCAACCTTCCCGGCTCATCGCGCGAGCGCTCATCGCGCGATCTGCTGACCGACCACGGCGGTCACGGGGAACCGCTCGTGCTGGTTCATGGGTTGATGGGCCGGGGCAGCACCTGGTCGCGGCAGGTCCCGTGGCTGGCGCGGCTGGGCCGGGTCTACACCTACGACGCGCCGTGGCACCGCGGTCGAGAGGTCGCCGACCCGTATCCGGTCAGCACCGAACGCTTCGTCGCGGACCTCGCCGACGCGGTCGCGGCGCTGGGGCGACCGGCGACGTTGGTCGGGCACTCGATGGGCGGGCTGCACGGCTGGTGCCTGGCCGCGGAGCGGCCGGAGCTGGTCGCCGCACTGGTCGTCGAGGACATGGCCCCCGATTTCCATGGGCGTACCACCGGCCCGTGGGAACCGTGGCTACACGCGCTTCCGGCGGAGTTCGCCTCGCGCCAGCAGGTGATCGACGAGTTCGGTGCGGTGGCCGGGCAGTACTTCCTGGACGCGTTCGACCGCACCGTGACCGGCTGGCGGCTGCATGGCCACGTCGAGCGGTGGATCGAGATCGCGGCCGAGTGGGGGACTCGCGGTTACTGGCATCAGTGGCACGCGGTGCGGGTACCCGCGCTGCTCATCGAGGCGGCAAACTCAGTCACGCCGCCCGGGCAGATGCAGAAGATGCACGAAACAGGTCACCGCACGACGTATCTGAGGGCACACGGTGCGGGGCACCTGGTGCACGACGAGGCGCCCGGCGTCTACCGCCGCGCGGTCGCCGGATTTCTAGCGACGCTCACGCAGCGCGCCTGAGGCCGGCCGGGACGGGCTCTCCTCGAAACGGCTCCGGATCGCGGCGAGGTCGTGCTCGAGCCGGCGAGCGTCGGGGTCGTCGCCAGAAAGCCGGCCCCGCATCGGCGACGCCGGAACAAACTGGTCCATCTGCAGCTGCGGGGCGGCCGGCCTGCTTGACGGTAGGCGGTGCACGACCCACTGGAAGCATGCGGACGAGCTGGGCCGCCTGTACCCGATTGCGAAGGTCGACCGCAACGTGCTCTTCGTCGACGACGGAAATCTGGTGCGTCGCGAACTGGGCAGCAGGGTGACAAACCTCATCGCCCGCCGGATGGTCGTTCCCCCGCAACGGGAGGGCGGTCAGCGGCAGTAGCACTTTCGCCCGACGCTTCGTCAACGAGACCGGCACCACCCCGATGCAGTGGGTGACCGACCAGCGAGTGCTCTTCGCGCGGCGCCTGCTCGAGGAAACCGCCCTCGACGTCGACCGCATCGCCGAGCGCTGCGGCTTCGGCACGTCGACACTGCTGCGGCACCACTTCCGCAGGCTGGTCGGCGTCACACCGTCAGACTACCGGCGCCGGTTCCCCTGCATTGACGCGCCGCGTGCTGAATCAGCCTGAACATCAAGCAGTTTCGCCGCTCAACGCGTACCGGCCGTCGGACGTCCGTTCGACGAGCCCGTCGGCCAGCAGCGACGCCAACGCGCGGTCGCGCTGATCGGCATCGGCGAGCCACGCGACGTCCAGCTCGGCCGAGTTGACCGGGAAGTCGTTGCGCCGCAAAACATCCAGCAGCCGGCCGCGCACCTGGCGGTCTGTGCCCGCGTAGGCCTGGGTGCGACGCACGGGCGCAGGCGACGGCGGATGGCCGGCGGCCCGCCATGCGCACGTCGACAGTGGGCACAGTCCGCAGCGCGGTGAGCGTGCTGTGCACACCGTCGCGCCGAGTTCCATGAGCGCCACCGAAAACCGCGGCGCTGTAGCGTCTTCCGGTAGCAGCCGCTCGACGTCGGCGAGGTCGCGGGCGCTGGGCGCCGTGTCGGCCTCGCCCCGCGTCACGCGGGCCAGCACGCGGCGCACGTTCGTGTCGACGACCGGTACTCGCCGGCCGTAGGCGAAGCACGCGACCGCGCGGGCGGTGTAGCTGCCGATGCCGGGCAGCCGCAGAAGCGTGTCGACGTCACCGGGCACCACGTCGCCGTGCGTTGTGGCGATCACCGTTGCACACTCGTGCAGCCGTTTCGCCCGGCGTGGATACCCGAGCCTGCCCCAGGCGCGCAGCACGTCGGCCGTGGCGGCGGCCGCGGTGGCCGACGGGGTGGGCCAGCGGCACACCCAGTCCTCCCACACCGGCTGCACGCGGGCTACCGGCGTCTGCTGCAGCATGATCTCGCTGACCAGGACCTGCCACGCGCTGACCCCCGGGCGCCGCCACGGCAGATCGCGCTGCGCCGTCTCGTACCACCGAAGGAGCTCGCCGGGAGCGAGCGTCGGTTCCGGCCGGGGCGCAACGTCGGTCATGCCGCGCACCAGCCCCGTGACCGCATGGAAGGCACTCAACGAGGATAACGAGCGGTTCGTCGTCGGCAAGCCGGAACAGCCCAGCCAAAGCGTCGAGCACAGCGTCACGCTGACCCAAGCGCACCGGCTCACCGCGGTGGTGTTCGGCTGCGCCGATTCCGGGGTGGCCGCTGAGATCATCTTCGACCAGGGCCTCGGCGACATGTTCGTCGTCCGCCCCCGCGGGTACGTCCGTGACGTCGTTGAACGCGTTACCCCGTCGATTCTGCTCGGCCGGCCGGAGCGGCTCACCCGTGTTGACGAGTTCGAGGCGCACCATGTGCGCCAGACGCGCGTGCCGCTGATTTCCCGGTCCACCGCCATAGCCGCAGGGGTCGCCGCGGGCGAGCGGGCGCTCGTCGGCCGCACCTATCACCTCGCCGACGGCCGGATGGTTTTGCGGGGCTGCCCCGGTGACATCGGCGGATCGCCGGGAGAGAGTTAGCTGACCAACGCCGCGACACGCCGAGCGCGGTCGGACGGCTGGTGGTGACCTGGGCTTACCGTGAGTTCGTGCTGGATTTGGAACCGCATGGCCCGCTGCCGCCGCAAATCTACTGGCGACGCCGCGGCCTCGCGGTCGGGGTCGCGGTGGTCCTGGTCGTCATCGTTGCCGCGGTCGTCATCACCGTGATGACCGGAAGCGCCGGAGCCAACACCAAGAACGCCGACAAGTCGTCCAGCGCCGCCCAGGCGATGCCCGAAGTGAAAACGCCGATCACGCCTCAGGTTCAGCCGCCCGCGCCGCCGCCGCCGACCCCGACCGCGGCGGTCACACCGCCACCCGTGCTCAAGGAGGGCGATGACTGCCCCGACTCGACGCTCGCCGTGAAGGGCCTGACCGACGTCCCGCGGTACACGGTCGGTGATCAACCGAAGTTCACGATGGTCGTCACCAACATCGGCCTGGTGGCGTGCAAGCGCGACGTGGGCGCCGCGGTGCTCGCGGCGTACGTGTACTCGCTCGACAACAACCGCCTGTGGTCGAACCTCGACTGCGCACCGTCCAACGAGAGTCTGGTCAAGACGTTTAATCCCGGAGAGCAGGTGACCACGGAGGTGACCTGGACCGGAATGGGATCGGCGCCGCAGTGCCCGCTGCCACGCCAGCCGATCGGCCCCGGGACCTACAACCTGGTGGTGCAGCTCGGCAACCTGCGATCCGGCGCGGTGCCGTTCATCATCGCCGAGCCGTCGCCGTCGACCGAGGTGCCCGCGGCGCCTGCACCCGGTGCGCCTGCGCCGGCCGGACAGGGCTAGGCCAGTCGGTCGGCGATCGTCGACTCGGCCAGCTGCGAAAGACCTTCCCGGATGTGGCGCGCCCACATCGCGCCGATTCCCTCGACCTTCTGCAGGTCTGTGGCGCTGGCCGCGAGCAGGCCCTGCAGCGAACCGAAAGCCCGCACCAGCAGGTCGATGTGGGCGAACTGCAGCCGCGGAATTCCGGCCATCGCACGATAGCCGCGCGGACTCACCGCCGAATCCTGCGCCTCGGCGGTCGACGGGTATCCGAACACCTTCGCCAGCGCGGTCACGTCGAGCAGGTCAGCGTCGGACAATTGGTCGAGCTCGTCGAGGGTCGCCTCGACCTGAACGCCGGCGGGCGGATCCGGATAGGCGTGGTAGTCGCGCGCGACGAGCTCGCGGGCGACGTCGTTGCCGCCCACCAATTCTTCGAGCTGCAGCTTGAGCTGGCGGCCGTCGGTGCCGAGCTCGACGACGTGCTCGTCGATTTCGAGGCTGATGCGGCGCACCATCTCCAGCCGTTGCACCACCGTCATCACGTCGCGAAGGGTCACGAAGTCTTCGATCTCGGCGGTCGACAACTGGCGGCCCACCTCGTCGAGGCGCGCCTTGTAACGCTCCAGCGTGGCGACGGCCTGGTTCGCGCGCGACAGTATGGTCGCGGAGTCCGCCATCACGTGCCGCTCGCCGGCCACGTACACGGTCACGATGCTCATCGAGTGGCTGACCGACACCACCGGGTAGCCGGTCTGGATCGCGGTGCGTTCCGCCGACCGGTGCCGCGTGCCGGATTCGTCGGTGGGAATGGACGGGTCAGGCACCAACTGCACGTTCGCCCGCACGATCCGGCTGCCGTCGGTGGAGAGCACCAGGGCGCCGTCCATTTTGGACAGTTCGCGAAGACGGGTGGGTGCGAACCTGACGTCCAGTGAGAAGCCGCCGTCGCAGATGGCCTCGACGCGTTCGTCGTAGCCGAGCACGATCAGCGCCCCGGTGCGGCCCCTGAGGATCCGCTCCAGGCCGTCGCGCAGCGCGGTGCCCGGGGCCAGCCGGCCAAGAGTCTGGCGCAGCGCCGGATGCACCACCGGGGCCTTGGTGTCCGCACTCTTGTCGGGTGAGGTCATAACCAGTTCTGCTCGTCGTCGGTCGGCGGCTCCAGCAACCGCTGAGGTGCAGTTTCGCACTTCTTGACGGCGATCTCCTGCAACAGCCCCAGTGCACCGTTGAGTGTCTTCGCCTGCATCGCACACAGCTCGCTGGGCACGCTTTTCACGCCGTGCGGGATCAGCGCGGTGGTGAAGCCAAGCCGTGCGGCCTCCGCCAGCCGCCGCTCCATGCCGGTGACCCGGCGCAGGTCGCCGGCGAGTCCGACTTCGCCGATCACCACGGCCGTGCCGGGCAGCGGCTGGTCCTTGTACGCCGACGCCATCGCCAGCGCGACCGCCAGGTCGGAGGACGGGTCGGTGAGCCGCATGCCGCCGACGGTGGACAGGTAGATGTCGGAGGACGCCAACTGCGCCATATTCGACCGCTTCGTCAGCACAGCGCTGATCATTGCGGCGCGGGCTTGGTCGATGCCGCTGACCGCGCGCCGCGGTGAGGCCTGGGGGGACGGCAGCAGCAGCGCCTGCACCTCACCGATCAGCGGCCGTTTGCCGTCCAGGGTGACCGTGACGGCGGTGCCCGCCACCGGCTCGGGCCGTTGGTCCAGGAACAGCCCCGACGGGTCGACGACGCATTCAATCCCGTTGTCGTGCAACAGGAAACATCCAACCTCGTCGGCTGCGCCGAAGCGGTTCTTGATGCCGCGCACCATACGCAGCGCCGAATGCCGGTCGCCCTCGAAGTGCAACACCACGTCGACCAGATGCTCCAGTGTGCGCGGCCCGGCGATGGCGCCGTCCTTGGTGACGTGGCCCACCAGGATCATCGCGACGCCGGTCGTCTTGGCCGCCGTGGTCAACGCGGTGGTTACCGCGCGCACCTGCGTGACGCCGCCGGTGACACCGTCGGCCTCGGTGGTGGACATCGTCTGCACCGAGTCGACGACGACCAGGCTGGGTTTGACCGTGTCCATCTGGGCCAGCACCGTGTGCAGGTCGGAGTCGGCGGCCAGGTAGACCTCGTCGTGACTGCATCCGGTGCGTTCGGCCCGCATCCGGATCTGGCCTGCCGACTCCTCACCGGACAGGTACAGCGCACGCCGGCCCGCACAGGCCCATTTGTGGACGACCTCCAGCAGCAACGTCGACTTGCCGACCCCCGGCTCGCCGGCCAGCAGGGTGACAGAGCCGGGAACCAGCCCGCCGCCGAGCACCCGGTCCAGTTCGCTGACGTCGGTGGGGTAGTGCCGGGTACCCTCGGGTGAGATCGAACTGATCGGCACCGCAGGGGAACTGAGTACCACCGAACGCCTGGCCGCCGCAGCAAGCGCGACCGGGATCGCCACCTCGTCGATCGTGCCCCAGGTGCCGCAGTTCGGGCACCTGCCCACCCATTTCGCCATGGCGTGCCCACAGTCGGAGCAGAGGTAGTGGGTGCGCGTCTTGGCCACGCCGAGACGGTATCCGCCCCGGCGGACAGATTGCTAGTGCGCCTGGCCGGCCGACGCCGCCTGCTGAGGTTGCGGTGCATTCTCAGCGCCGGTGACAGGCACCCCGAGCGTCGCCTGGCCGGCTCGTTCGAAGGTGAACGTGAAGTTATAGAGAAGGCCGTTGCTGATCGGCTTGTCCAGCGCCACCGTTGCAGTGACCGCGGCGGCGGGCTTGACCGCACTGAGCGCGATCGCGTCCTGCCGGTAGCCCGAGCCGACGAGCAGCGTGCCGAGCGGACGGACTATCGCGTCGCCGCTCACGCTCACCGGTCCGATATCGGACGACACGCTCAGCAGCCGGTCGGAGTTTTCCTCCGACTGGTTGGTCGTGGCGAACATCAGGTCGACCGTCTTGCCGGGCTGCACCGCCGCGCTGGTCTGCTGCGCCTCGACCCGCACATCACGTAACGCGATGTCACCGACATTGGTGCTGCTGCCGTTGACGGCCGACTGCTGCGAAGCGGTCTGCGACTGCTGGCCGGCCCCGCAACCGGTCAGAGTCACGGCGGCAACGATGCTGAGGGCGCCCAGACCGCTGACTGCCGAGGCGGGTGTCTTGAAGCGGTTCACGAGAGTCTCCTGCTCGACTGACGATCGGCCGGACGGAGGGCCGCCAGGGTTCGACTATGCACAGTAGTAGGTCCGGCGGCGAGGAGCGAAGCGACCCAAGGATTCTGTGCTCGACGGAGGTTGAACAGACGCAGCCGGACGGACTCAGCGGTTAGGTGCGACGGCATCGGAAGATGTGTCCTGCAGCACGAATTCGTCACTGTGTCAACCCCCATTCTTCACTTGCGGTGCCCCTGACCTGCACCGTTGTTCAACACGTGTCAGAGCGCCGTGTTAAGATGGGTTTAGCGAAAGGGGCTCGAATCAGATGATTTTTAAGGTCGGAGACACCGTTGTTTATCCACACCACGGTGCTGCGTTGATCGAAGCGATCGAAACCCGGACCATCAAGGGCGAGCAAAAGGAATATCTCGTCTTGAAGGTTGCTCAGGGTGACCTGACAGTTCGAGTACCCGCAGATAATGCAGAGTACGTCGGCGTGCGCGACGTCGTGGGTCAAGAGGGTTTGGACAAAGTTTTCCAGGTTTTGCGCGCTCCGCACACCGAGGAGCCGACCAACTGGTCGCGCCGGTACAAGGCCAACCTTGAGAAGCTTGCTTCCGGTGACGTGAACAAGGTCGCCGAGGTGGTTCGCGACCTGTGGCGCCGCGACCAGGAGCGGGGTCTTTCGGCCGGTGAGAAGCGGATGCTGGCCAAGGCGCGTCAGATTCTGGTCGGTGAGCTGGCGCTGGCCGAGAACACCGACGACGCCAAGGCGGAGACCATCCTCGACGAGGTTCTCGCCGCCGCGTCCTGACGGGACCTGATGTCGCCGCCGGAGCGGCTCCGGGAGACCACGGTCGCGGTCGTGCCGGCGGCGGGGTACGGGGAGCGACTGGGCGCCGGTAGGCCGAAAGCGTTTGTCGACGTCGGCGGCCGCGCGATGTTGCAGCGGGCCGTGACCGGCCTGCTCGATTCCGGCGTCGTTGACCGCGTAGTCGTCGCCGTTCCGGCCACCAAGATCGATGACGCCAAGCTGCTGGTGGGCGACACCGCGACCGTCGTGGCCGGCGGGGTGAACCGCACCGAATCCGTCCGGCTGGCGCTGCAAGCCGTCGAGGAGGCCGACTTGGTGCTGGTGCACGACGCGGCCCGGGCGCTCACGCCTGCCACGCTGATCGTGAGAGTGGTCGAGGCGCTTCGGGCGGGCCGACCAGCGGTGATTCCGGTCCTGCCGGTGTGCGACACGATCAAGGCGGTGGACGCCGACGGCGTCGTCATCGCGACGCCCGAGCGGGCCGGGCTGCGGGCCGTGCAAACGCCGCAGGGATTTCAGATTGCGCTGCTGCGCCGCGCCTATGCACGGGCCGGCGAACTGCCCGTCACCGACGACGCGTCGATGGTCGAGCACATCGGCGGGCAGGTGCACGCCGTCGACGGCGATCCGCTGGCGTTCAAGATCACCACGGCGCTGGACCTACTTTTGGCCGAAGCGGTGCTGCGGAGCGTGCGGTGAGCGGTTTGCGGGTCGGACTGGGCAGCGACGTGCACCGGATCGCGCCGGGCCGACCGTGCTGGCTGGTGGGATTGTTGTTCCCCGGTGCCGACGGCTGCGAGGGCCACTCCGATGGCGACGTTGCCGCGCACGCGCTGTGCGATGCGGTGCTGTCGGCCGCCGGACTCGGCGATGTCGGTGCGGTGTTCGGCGTCGGCGATCCGCGCTGGGACGGGGTGAGCGGTCAGGACATGCTGGCCCACGTCCGCGGCCTGCTGGCCGGGCGGGGGTACGCCATCGTGAACGCGGCGGTGCAGGTGATAGGCAACCGGCCGAAGGTCGGACCGCGGCGCGCGGAGGCGCAGAAGGTGCTCTCGGAGGCGCTCGGCGGCCCGGTTACGGTGTCGGCCACCACCACCGACGGTCTGGGACTGACGGGCCGCGGCGAGGGATTGGCGGCCATCGCGACGGCATTGGTGGCCAGCGCCGAATAGGCCGGTAAGCTGGCACGTCGTGACCGATCGCGCTCAGCTGCGGCTGTACGACACCTACGCGGGTGCCGTGCGCGATTTTGTCCCCATGCGCCCCGGCCACGTGTCGATCTACTTGTGCGGCGCCACGGTGCAGGGGCTGCCGCACGTCGGCCACGTCCGAAGCGGTGTGGCATTCGACATCCTGCGGCGGTGGCTGCTGGCCCGCGGCTTCGATGTCGCGTTCATCCGCAACGTGACCGACATCGACGACAAGATCATCGTCAAGGCGGCCGACGCCGGCAGGCCATGGTGGGAATGGGCCGCCACGCACGAACGCGCGTTCTCAGCCGCCTACGACGCGCTCGGGGTGCTGCCGCCGTCGGCCGAACCCCTCGCCACCGGCCACATCACGCAGATCGTCGAGCTGATCCAACGGCTGATCGACACCGGTCACGCCTACACCGGCGCAGGCGACGTCTACTTCGACGTACAGAGCTTCCCGGAATACGGCAGGCTGTCCGGGCACAGGATCGACGACGTCCACCAGGGTGAGGGCGTCGGCGCGGGCAAGCGCGACCAACGCGACTTCACCCTCTGGAAGGGCGCCAAGCCGGGCGAGCCGTCGTGGCCGGCACCATGGGGTCGGGGGCGCCCTGGCTGGCATTCCGAATGCGTCGCGATGACACATGAGTACCTGGGCCCTGAATTCGACATCCACGCCGGCGGCATGGATCTGGTGTTCCCGCACCACGAGAACGAGATCGCCCAGGCCCGGGCGGCCGGCGACCCGTTCGCCCATTACTGGCTGCACAACGGCTGGGTCACGATGGGCGGCGAGAAGATGAGCAAGTCGCTGGGAAACGTGCTGTCCATCCCGGCGGTTCTGCAGAGGGTTCGTCCGGCCGAGTTGCGCTATTACCTTGGCAGCGCGCACTACCGCTCCATGCTGGAGTTCTCCGAGACCGCGCTTCAGGACGCGGTGAAGGCATACACCGGCATCGAGGAGTTTCTGCACCGCGTCCGCAACCGGGTGGGCACTGTGCCGCCCGGCATCTGGACGCCGCGCTTCGCCGCCGCGCTCGACGACGACCTGTCCGTGCCGATCGCGCTCGCGGAGGTGCATGCCGCACGCGCCGAAGGCAACCGCGCGCTCGAGTCGGGGGACCACGAGACCGCGCTGGCCAGGGCGAGCGAAATCCGGGCGATGATGGGCATTTTGGGCTGCGATCCGCTCGACGAGCACTGGGAGTCGCGGGAGGAGATGTCGGCGGCGTTGGCGGCGGTCGACGTGCTCGTGCACGCCGAGTTGGAGCGCCGCGCAGAGGCCCGCGAACGCCGCGACTGGGTGCAGGCCGATGCGATCCGAGACCGCCTGAAGAAGGCCGGCATCGAGGTCACCGACACCGCGGACGGCCCGCAGTGGTCGCTGTTGGACGGGGACACGAAGTAGATGGCCGGAAACTCCCGGCGCCGAGGTGCCGTCCGCAAGCCCGGTACCAAGAAGGGGCCGGGCGTCGGCTCGGGGGGCGTCCGCAGGCGCGGACTGGAGGGCCGCGGGGCCACGCCGCCCGCGCACATGCGACCCGGCCATCCCGCGGCGAAACGCGCTGCGGCGCGGCAGAAAGCCCGTCGGCCGGCGAAGCGGACCGAGGACAACGAGATCGTGTTGGGCCGCAATCCGGTGCTGGAATGCCTGCGGGCCGGCGTCCCGGCGACCGCCTTGTACGTCGCGCTCGGCACCGACGCCGATGAACGGCTGACCGAATCAGTAACCCGGGCGGCGGATTCCGGCATTCCGATCCTGGAGGTGCCCAGAGCCGACCTCGACCGGATCAGCGCCAATGGCCTGCATCAAGGCATCGCGCTGCAGGTGCCGCCGTACGATTACGCGCACCCCGACGACCTGCTCGCCGCGGCGCGCGACGACACCAAACCGGCCCTGATCGTGGCGCTGGACAACATCTCAGACCCGCGCAACCTCGGCGCGATCGTCCGCTCCGTCGCGGCGTTCGGCGGCAACGGGGTGCTGATCCCGCAGCGCCGCAGCGCGTCGGTTTCGGCGGTGGCGTGGCGGACCAGCGCCGGCGCGGCCGCCCGGGTGCCCGTCGCCCGCGCCACGAATCTGAACCGCACGCTGAAGGAGTGGGCCGGGCGGGGCCTGCAGATCGTCGGGCTTGATGCCGGGGGGGACACCATGCTCGACGAACTCGACGGCACAGACGATCTGGTCATCGTGGTCGGGTCCGAGGGCAAGGGTTTGTCGCGGCTGGTGCGGGAGAACTGCGACACCGTGGTATCGATCCCGATGGCGGGCCCGACCGAATCGCTCAACGCGTCCGTCGCGGCCGGGGTGGTGCTGGCCGAGGTCGCCCGCCAAAGACGACGCTGACTTCGTCTGGTCAGCGCGGTTGCGGCGGCGGCGGAATCGTGCCGATCGCGGGTGGTCGGGCCGGCCAGACCAGCAGAACCGGACACGGGGCGTGGTCGACGATGAATCTGCTCTCGTGCCCGACGCTTCGCGGGCCGAGGCGGCCCAGGTCGCCGTCGCGGGCGAGCACCAGCAGTTCGGCTCCGTCGGCGGCCGCGATCACTTCGGTTTCGACGCGACCGGTCCGTTCGACCGGGGTGCATGGGCGTCCCAGTCGGGCGGCGGCCCCTTCCAGCAGTCTGTGCGCCGCAACAGATGCGAGCTCGTGCACCTGACTGCCGGGGTCGCGACGCAGATGTCGACGGCCGAGCAGTCCCGCATACGCGCCGTGGGCGACGTTGGCGATGTCGTGGTCGGTCACGTGCAGCAGCACGATCTCGGCGTCGGCACGGGCGAACCGGCGGGCGGCGTCGACACACGCCGGCCACGTCGCTTCGACGATCCAGGCGACGATCGTCACGGGCTAGCCTCCCAGCACATGCAGCGATACCCACAATGCCACCACGGCGACCGCCAGCGCGGCAGGCGCGGTGAGCAGGCCGAGAACCGTGAACTCGGCCAGGCCGGCATTGTGCTGGTGCTGACGAAGGATCCGCCGCCACAGCAGAGTGGCGAGCGACCCGGCGTAGGTCAGGTTCGGGCCGATGTTGACTCCGATGAGCACCGCGAGCACGCCAGCCGGCCCCGTCGACGCGATGAGCGGCAACAGCACCAGCACGGCAGGCAGATTGTTGATGACATTCGCGAGTACCGCCGCTACGGCCGCGATCGCGAGTAACGCGGCCAGACCGCTACCGTGCGGAAGCCATCCGCGCAGCGCGGCGTCGAGCCCGTTGTCGATCACCGCCCGCACCACGACAGCCAATGCCAGCACGAACGCCAGGAACGGCAGATCGCCCGCCGACACGATGCGGGTGAGCGTTGTCCGCCTTCGCGCCAGGGCGCGCAGTGACAACACGAGGGCACCCGCGGCGGCCGCCCACGCCGGGTTGAGCCCGGCCGCCGAGGTGACGACGAACCCGGCCAGTGTGGCGGCCACGGTGGCGATCGCAAACCACGGCGGCGCGACCGGGTCGGTGGCCGGCCCGGCCGGCACCGGGGACAGATCCGCGGCGAAGTAACGCCGGAAAACGAGGTACTCGACGGCGATCGCCGCCAGCCAGGGCAGCGCCATCAACCCCGCGAAATGGATGAAACTCAACCCGACGGCGCTGAACGCCAGCAGGTTCGTCAGGTTGGACACGGGTAGTAGCAACGAGGCCGTGTTCGACAGGTGGGTGCAGGCATACACATGCGGGCGGGCGCGCACACCGAGGCGGGCCGCTGTCGCGAACACCACCGGTGTCAACAGCACAACGGTGGCATCGAGGCTGAACACTGCTGTGACAACCGAGGCCACCACGAACACCGCGATCAGTAATCGCCCGGGGCGCCCCGCCGCAGCCCGGGCCATCCACGCCCCGCACCAATCGAACAACCCTTCGTCGGCGCACAGCTGGGCCAACACCAGCACCGCCGCCAAAAAGCCGACCACCGGCGCCAATCTCGACAGCTCGGTTCCGGCGTGGTCGAGCGAGATCACCCCGATCCCCACCGCCACCGCCGCCGCGGGGGCGGCGATCAGCGCTTCCGGCCAGCCGAAAGGGCGAATCACCGCCCACGCCAGCACGGCCAGCAACAGGACAACGGAGCATGCCTCCGCCACCGTCCCGCTCAGGAGACCAACCCACCCGGCCCGGGCGTTGCCGGCGTCACCGCCAAGGGTTCTCTGGTTGCCAGGCGGTCGGCAGGTGCAGCGCGACGTCGTCCTGCGCGGCGAGCCCGGTGAGCACCCGTACCGTCACGTCGAGGTCGTCGGCCGCGTACGGCAGCGCGCGCAGCGGCTCGGTCAGCGGGCGAAAGAAGTCGTCCCAGTGGATCAGCACCACGCGCCGGGCGCCGACGGCGCGCACCGTCTCCGTCCAGTAGTCGACCATGTACTGCTCCGGTTGCAGCCCCAGCTGACCCACACCGAGGTACACGACGTCGGCCCGCCGGCCCGCCAACGCGCCGGGGACGAAGCCGGCGCTGCCCTGGATCAGCAGTCGCCGGTCGGTCGGCCGATGATGCACCAGCGTCGACCAGGCCTCACCACATCTGTAGGCCGCCACCTTGGTCGGCGGGATCACCGGTTCTGTGATCACGCCGGGATACCGGTCCGGCGGGCTGTGTCTGGACTCGATGAGCGTCACGTCGTAGGCGCCGAGGGTGACCGTCTCGCCGGACGTCGCGACGACGAGCTGGTCCTCGGGGAGGTCGTGGCCGCGGCCGATGTTGGCGGCCGACTCGCCGCCGACCAGCCTGGCGCCGGTTCGGCGCGCCACGACGGCGGAGTCCAGTGCATGGTCGTAGTGGGTGTGTACCGGCAGCACGGCCTCCAGGTGGTTGACGCGGGTGCGCTCCAGGCAGCCGATGATCCGTTCCAACGACGGCTGGACCCGGCGCAAGCCGACGGTCAGCAGACTCGGGCGGGAGAAGAAGCCGTCGGTCATCAGCGCCGAGCTGCCGTCGTCGATCAGCAGCGTGGCGACGCCCAACCAGGTGATCGTCAACGGATCCCCGGCTTCGGCCGCGGGAACATCGAACCGATTGGTGAAGTCCGACATGAAAGGACGGCCCAGCTTGACGCGCATGCCGCAACCCTACGGCGGGCCCGACGTGAACGATTTGAGCTCGACGCCGTCACCCAGCAATCGTTGCCGCACGGCGGTGGCGATCCGTACGGCACCGGGCGAATCACCGTGCACGCAGACCGATTCCACGGTGATCGGGATGACGGATCCGTTGACGGCGGTCACCTGACCACGGCGAACCATCGTCACGACGCGTTCGGCGATCTCGTCCGGGTCGTGGAGGACCGCGCCCGGCTCGCGCCGCGACAACAGCTGACCGTCGGGCCGGTAGGCGCGGTCGGCGAACGCCTCGGCGACGCAGCGCAACCCGAGGTCCGCCGCTTGGTCGAAGAACGCCGATCCGGCGAGCCCGAGCACCGGCAGCGACGGGTCGACCGCCCGCACCGCCCCGGCCACCGCATGGGCCTGCCCGCTATCGGTGACGATCGTGTTGTACAGCGCACCGTGGGGTTTGACGTAGGTGACCGTTGAGCCGGCTGCCACCGCAAGCGCCCGCAACGCGCCGATCTGGTAGATCACGTCCGCGGTCAGATCCTCGGGCTCGACGTCGATGTAGCGGCGGCCGAATCCGGCCAGGTCGCGGTAGCCGACCTGCGCACCGATCCTGACGCCGCGCTTCGCCGCGGCCTGGCAGGTGCGGGCCAGCCCCGCCGGATCCCCGGCGTGGAATCCGCAGGCGACGTTGGCGCTGGTGACCAGGCCGAGCATCGCCTCGTCGTCGCCGAGGCGCCAGACCGCGAAGCTCTCGCCCAGATCGGCGTTGAGATCGACAGCTGCCACGACGGCAAGCCTAGGCAACCAGTGTCACGTCTTAGGCGCGTTAGCGGCATCTGCGGGGTTGTCGGCGGCCGTCTGCAGGTCACGCGATCCTGGGGTGCGATGCCGGGCCGCGAGAATGGGGACGACGAATCTGGCTGCGGCCCGCGCGATGAGGTAGAACGCGAAGCTGATCGTTGAGATGAAGACGCTGGCTTTGACGTCCGGGTGGACCAGGCTGAGCAGCAGCCCGCCGTCCGCGGCGAGCAGGGCGAACGCGATCGAGATCGCGATGACGAGCGGTGTGCGCGCACTCAGCCGACCGGCCGCCGCGGCCGGGGTGATCGCGAGGCTCAGCACCAGCAGCGTCCCGACGATCTGCGCGGCCTCGGTGACCGTGAAAGCGAGCACGTACACGAACAGCAGACCCACCAGCCTGGTCCGGACACCGCGGGCTTCGGCGACCTCGGGGTCGACCGAGGCGAACAGCAACGGCCGGTACAGCAACGCCATCGCGACCAGGACGCCGATCGCGATGCCGGTGAGCAGCGTGATCTGGCCCGGACTCACCCCGAATATCTGCCCGAACAAGATATTCGTCGCCGCGGTGGCGAAGCCTTTGTAGAGGGACAGCAGATACACCCCGACACCGAGTCCGAACGCGAGTATCACGCCGATCGCCGAGTTGCGTTCCCGCTGACGGTGCCCGAGCAGGCCCATCGCCGTGGCTACCACGATCGACCCCAGCAACGCTCCGAGCAGAGGATCGTCGGCCACCAGCAGCCCGGCTGCCGCCCCGGTGAAGGCCAGTTCCGCGGTCCCGTGCACGGCGAACGCGAGGTCGCGCACGATGACGAGCGGTCCGATCAGCCCAGCAGTAATCGCCACCAAGGTGGCCGCGATCAGCGCGTGCTGAACGAACGTCTCCGAAAGGTAACCCGACAACGTCATCGCGCGACCGCGTTGTCACCGTGCAAATGGTGGTAGTCCGCGCTGCCCACCTCGGCGTGCGGACTGTCCGGAACACCCACCACGACGATACGACCGCGGACGCGGAGCACCTCGACATCCGTCTGATAAAGCTCGGACAGCGTCGCGCTGGTGAACACCTCGTCGGGTGTCCCGATCGCCCATCGGGTCCCGACGACGTACACGGCACGGTCCACAACGGGCAGGATCGGGTTGATCTCGTGAGTGACGAACAGCACCGAGATGTTGGAGGCCCGCCGTCGGCTGTCGATGAGCCCGACGACATCACGTTGGTGTTTGATGTCCAGCGACAGCAGCGCCTCGTCGCACAGCAGGAGCTTGGGGTCACCCAGCAGGGCCTGGGCGATACGCAGCCGTTGCTGTTCGCCGCCGGACAACTGCCCGATCGGAGCCTGCGCGAATTCGGTGGCGCCGACGGAGGCGATCACATCGTCGACCAGTCGCTGCCGCCGCGGGTTCGGCAGCGCGAGGCCCCACCGGTGGCCGTCGAGGCCGAGGCGAACCAGGTCGATGCCGCGGATCGGGAGATCGCGCTCGAACGCCTTCTGCTGTGGGATGTAGCCGATGACGTTGCTGCCGCGCTTGGGAGGCGCCCCGCACACCTCCACCGATCCGGACGACAGCGGCGTCAGTCCGAGAAGCACCTTGACCAATGAGGTCTTCCCGCTCCCGTTGGGACCCAGCACAGCGACCAACTCGCCCGGGGCCACGGTCAGGTCGAGGTTCTGCCACAAGGCGTGACCGCCGAACGCCAGGCTGGCTTTTCGGAGTCGAACCGTCGGCCCGGCTGACGACATCGATTCGCCCATCATCTAGCCTCCGAGCGCGGTGGTGATCTCGTTGATCTGGCGCAGTTGCCAGGCCTGGAAGTTCTTGTCCGACGGGGGCAGCGTCTCGGTCACCCCGACGACAGGCACCCCGTTGGTCTGGGCCAACTGCTTGACCCTCTCGGTCGCCGGGCTGGTGACCTGACCGTTGTAGAGCAGCACTTTGATTGCCTTCCCCGTGATCGCGGCATCAATGGCCTGGTTATCGGCCACACTGGGGTCGTTGCCATCCTCGATGGACTGGGCGAAGGACTCCGGTGTCGCCAGCTTCAGCCCGGCCGCTTCGACGAGATAGCCCGGCACCCGTTCGGTGTAGCCGACCGGAGCGCCCGGATACTTGGACTTGATGTTGTTTGTCGCGGCCGTGATCGGTGCCAGGCTGTCGGTGAATGTCTTTGCGTTGGCAGTGAATGTGGCGGCGTCGGCAGGGTCGAGCTTTCCGAGTTGGTCGGCGATCGCTGTCGCGACGGCAGGGACTTTGGCGATGTCGTACCAGATGTGCGGATTGGCGTCCTGGCCCGAGATCTGCAGGACATCAGCGGCATTGCGCGTCGTGCGGTTGGGATTCGGCGACGCGGCGAGCAACTTGTCGATGAAATCGTCGTAGCCCAGACCGTTTTCGATGACGAATTGGGACTTGCTCACTGCAGCGCCGGTTTTCGCGTCGGATTCATACTGGTGTGGATCGGCGTTCGGGTCGGAGAGGATCGACGTGACGTTCACCCGGTCGCCGCCGATCTGTTTGGTGATGTCTCCCCAGACATTCGTGCTCGCAACGACCGCGATCGGACCTGACGCGGCGGCGCCGGGCGTTGACCCGGCCGTGGTCGTCGACGGCCCGTTGGACGAATTCGAACCGCAGGCGGCCAGCGTCACGGTCGCGGTTGTCAGGGCCGAGATGACCAGGACGCCGATCCGGATGCGGCCACGGATAGTCACTGGACGATACCTCCGGCGGGTAAGCGAAAATGGGAACCGTTCCCGATTACGATAGCCCACTGCCGACAGAACGCGCACGCCAAGGCGCGCGGCCTGAGCCCGCGGCCGCGGCCGGCCAACCCGTTGTCGTGAGTCGATGCGCTAACGTCAGGGAGCATGTCCAGGAGTTCCACGCCGAGGCGGCGAGCAACCCTGGCTTCGCTGGCCGCCGAGCTGAAGGTGTCTCGGACGACCGTCTCCAATGCATACAACCGGCCGGATCAGCTTTCGGCCGATCTGCGTGAGCGGGTGCTCGCCACCGCGAAGCGGCTCGGCTACGCCGGCCCCGACCCGGTTGCCCGGTCACTGCGCACCCGTAAGGCCGGCGCGGTAGGGCTGGTGCTCACTGAGCCGCTGAACTATTCGTTCAGCGATCCGGCGGCCGTGAATTTTGTTGCCGGCCTTGCCGAATCCTGTGAGGAGGTCGGTCAGGGACTGCTCCTGGTGGCCGTCGGTCCCGGCCGCAGCGTGGCCGAAGGGTCCAGCGCGGTGCTCTCCGCAGGGGTCGACGGTTTCGTCATCTACTCGGTAGCCGACGACGACCCGTACCTTCACGTGGCCCTGCAGCGGAACCTGCCGGTGGTGATCGTCGATCAGCCCAAGGACGTGCCGGGCACCTCCGGCGTGTGCATCGACGACCGCGCCGCGATGCGCGGACTGGCCGATTATGTTCTCGGGCTTGGGCATCAGCAGATCGGTCTGCTCACGATGCGGTTGGGGCGCGACCGCATCGAGGGCTCGGTCGCCGTGGCGAGCCAGGAGCGGCTGCGGTCCGCGCATTTCCATGTTCAGCGGGAACGAGTGGGCGGTGTCCGCGACGCAATGGCCGCCGCCGCCTTTGACCCGGACTCGCTGACGATCGTGGAGAGCTATGAGCACCAGCCGACTTCGGGCGGCGCAGCCGCCGCGGTCGCATTAGACGCCAACCCGCGGATCACCGCGCTCATGTGCACGGCCGACGTGCTCGCGCTGTCGGCGATGGATTATCTGCGCGCCCGTGGCATCTACGTGCCGGGGCAGATGACCGTCACCGGCTTCGACGGGGTGCCCGACGCGTTGATGAGGGGGCTGACCACCGTCGCCCAACCGAGCCTGGAGAAGGGCCGGCTGGCGGGGAAGCTGGTCCACACCCCGCCAAGGTCCGGCCTCCCGGTTGACGAGGTGCTGCAGACGGAATTGACCCGCGGCCGCACCGCCGGGGCGCCCGGATAATCACGCGTCGAGCAGAGCGGCGCAGCGCAGTAGCCCGATGTGGCTGTAGGCCTGCGGATGGTTGCCGAGTGCTCGCTCGGCGACAGGATCGAACTCCTCCGACAACAGCCCGGTCGGGCCCGCGGCCGTGACGAGCTGGTCGAACAACGCCTCGGCTTGCGAGCGCTGCCCCGTCAGCAGGTACGCCTCCACCAGCCATGCCGCGCACAGGTGAAAGCCGCCCTCGCTGCCTGGCAACCCGTCGTCGCGGTGGTAACGGTAAACCGTTGCACCGCTGCGTAGTTCGGCTTCGGTGGCGACAACCGTGGCAAGAAACCGCGGATCCGACGGGTCGATCAGGCCGGACAGCCCGATATGCAGTGTGGCCGCGTCGAGGTCGGTCCCGTCGTACGCGGCGGTGTAGGATCGCACTTCGTCGTTCCAGCCCCGTTCCCGGACCTGTTCGAAGATCACGTCGCGAAGCGTCGACCAGCCCGGTGGCGCCTCCCGGCCGAACTCGTCGGCCAGCTTGAGCGCGCGGTCCACCGTCAGCCAGCACATCACTTTGGAGTACACGTGGTGGCGGGGATTGCCGCGGATCTCCCAGATGCCGTGGTCGGGTTCCACCCACCGGGCTTCGACCGCGTGGACCATTTCGCTGAGCAGGTTCCAGTCGGCGTCGGTGAGGGGTGCGGCCACCCCACGCCGCGTCCGACTGTGGGACAGGTCCCAGATCAACTGCACCACAGGTCCGAACACGTCCAGTTGGACCTGTGCGTTCGCGGCGTTACCGACCCGGACGGGACGCGAACCGGCGTAGCCGGGCAGCGAATCGATCACCGCCTCCGGTCCCAGCGGCGCACCCGACAGGGTGTAGAGCGGGTGCAGCCGTTCCGGGCCGTGCATGTGCTCTATGACGCGGTGCAGCCATTCGAGATAACCCTCGGCCTCGCCGGTGGACCCCAGCGACACCAGCGCCGACGCGGTCATCGCCGCGTCGCGGATCCAGCAGTAGCGGTAGTCCCAGTTGCGAACCCCGCCGATCTCCTCCGGAAGCGATGTGGTGCCCGCCGCCATGATGCTGCCCGAGTCGGCCTGCACGAGCCCCCGCAGCGTCAGTGCCGACCGCTTCATCAACGCCGGCTTCAGCGACGGCAGCGTCAGCGTGTTCACCCAGTCCCGCCAATAGCTCTCGGCGCGCCGGCGCCGGGACGCCTCATCAACCGGGCTCTCACTGAGATCTTCAGTGCCACAGCGCAGCTCGAATATCACCGGGCCGTTGGAGGGGTCAACTACCGCATAGGCGGTGTCCTGGGTTCCGTCGGTGACGATGTCCCACCGCACCCCAGGAGCGCGCAGCACCATCGGGTCATTGGTGGCGTACACCCGCAGTCCTTCGTCGGTCACCTCCAGATGCACTGGGGTCTGGGCGAATTCGGGCCGCGGCGCAAAGCACACCACTGCCTGGGCCTGGCCGGTCACCACACGGATCAGATCGGTGCGCCCTGGTCCGACGTCGTGGGACAGGTAGTCGGTCACCAGCAGGCTGGCCCACCGGGTCTCGACGGTCATCGTCCCGTCGACATAACGCTGGCTCAGCGGCAGCCCTTCGCGCCGCGGCCCGATCGTGAAGTGGCCGGCCTCCTCACCGCCGACCAGCCGGGAGAACACCGCAGCGGAATCGGCCTGTGGATGGCACATCCACAGCACGTCGCCGTCCGGGGTCAGCAGCGCGACGGTCCGCGCGTTGGACAGCATGGTGAGCCGTTCGATCGGCGTCGCATGGCCGCCGAGCAGCCAGGTGCGGCGCTCCTCGAGCAGAAACGCCAGCGCCGCTCCCACATCATGGGGTGTCTCCACCCGGTATCCGGCCAGGGTGTCGCCGGGGCCGACCTTGATGCCGATATCGGGTCCGTGCAGCCGACGGAACGCCTTCTCGTCGGTCACGTCGTCGCCGATGAACACCGCGGCCGAGGCGCCCTCCTGGTGACGCAGGATGTCCAGCGCCTGACCCTTGTCGGTGGAGATCACCGCGAACTCCAGCACCGACTTGCCCTCGGTGAGCTGTGCGTCCCATGACTCGGCCGCCGCCCTCGCCTTCTCAAGGGCCTGTTCGGCGTCGCCCGACGCGGCGTTGCGCACGTGCAGCGCGACGCTGGCGGGCTTGGTCTCGATCGACACCCCTGGATGCTCCGCGGCGATACCCGCGAGCGCGTCGCGGATCGACCTGAGTTGATCTCGCGCGGCATCGTCGATGGCATGCACGAACCCCGCGTCGAACTCCGAGCCGTGGCTGCCCACCAGGTGTACCTCGGCGGGCATCCGCGACAAGGTAGCCAGGTCACGCAGCGCCCGCCCCGATATCAGCGCCGCCGTGGTGGACGGAAGACCGGCCAGCGCCCGCAACGCGCTCGTCGACTCCGTCAGCGGGTATGCGTCGTCGGGACGGTCGACGATCGGGGCGATCGTGCCGTCATAGTCCGAAGCGACCAGCAGGCGCGGAACGCGCGCCACACCGGTCAGCGCGCGGCGCAGATCGCGCGGCAGATCATGAGCAGTCAAAAGATCCTCGGGCGGGCCGGAGAAAGAAAACGGTGACCGCTTTAAATCTTAGGGTGCTCCTCGTCTCCGATCAGAAGGCGAACAGCGAGGTCCAGCCGCTTGCTGACATCGGTCGCCGACGCGCGGCGAGTGAGCCACGCGAGCAAGTTCGACAGCCAGACATCCGAGATCACACGGGCGATGTGGTACTGGTCCTCGGTGGGCTCGCCGTCGCTCATCGCCCTGGCGAACATGCTGTCCATCAGCTTGCCGACGTGATCAACCTCGCCGGCGGCGGAGGCATCGGCGAACACGAATGCGCGGGTCATCGCCTCGGTCAGCAGTGGGTTGCGCTGCATCGCCCGGTTCAGCCGGCTGATCATCTGGTGCAGCCGTTGATATGGAGTCCCCGCCATCGCGGTCCGGTCGGTCTTGGCTTCGATGCGCTCGAATTCGCGTCCGAGCGCGGACACGAGCAGATGCACTTTCGACGGGAAGTAGCGGTAGAGGGTGCCGACGGCGACGTCGGCCCGTTCGGCGACCGCGCGCATCTGAACAGCTTCGTAGCCGCCTTTCGAGGCGATAGCCAAGGTGGCGTCAAGGATGCGCTTGCGGCGCTCCCGTTGAGCCTCGGAGCCAAGTTCTGACTCGGCCAACGCGGCCACCGTCAACACCCGTGGCTGACGGGGTTCAGGTGTCGAACCGGAACTGGCCTGCGCGGGCGTCGACATGCGGCGAGCGGCTCCTTCTCATCATCGTCCTCCCCGAAACGATACGCATGCCGGACGGAAATCGCTCACCTCCGCACGGTCCGGTACCGGACGTGTCCTGCTGTGATGCGCGCCGACTACACCACCGGCACCACGCACCATTAGAACACGTTCTAGTAAGCTGCAGGTGCCTTTTCCCTCAGGCCCTTAGGAGGCGACGGTGTCCATGACGATCACCGACGAGCAGTCCGCCGCGCGGGGGCTCGTGCGGTCCTGGGCGACGGGCTCCGGCGCGGTCGCCGCGGCCCGGGCGGTTGAGCACGGCGAGGCCGACGCGTGGCGCAAGCCGTTCCGCGGCCTAGCTGATCTGGGGTTGTTCGGGGTGGCTGTGCCTGAGTCGCTCGGCGGCGCCGGGGGCCGCATCGACGATCTGTGCGCGATGCTCGACGAGGCCGCCTACGCACTTGTGCCCGGACCCGTCGCGACGACGGCGATGGCCACGCTGTTGCTCGGCTGCTACGCCGGCGACGCGGACACCGGCGTGCTCGAGCAGTTGATGGCGGGCCACCGCAGTGCCGGTCTGGCGTTGAACGCGCAACTGCGCTACAACGCCTCGTCGCACACGGTGTCGGGCGTCGCACCGTTGGCTGTGGGGGCAAGGCAGGGGGAGTACCTGGTTGCGAAGGCTCATGTCGCGGCTCCGGACGCTCATGTCGCGGCTCCGGAGGCCGACGGCCTCTGGCTGCTCATCGACACCGACCACGACGGCGTGCGCGTCGAACCATTGACGCCCACTGACTTCTCACGTCCGATGGCACGGGTGAGTGCCGACTCGGTCGGCGCGCTGGTGTTCACCGTGCCGCACGCCCGGGCCAGCGAGCTGTGGGCCACGTTGGGGGCGGCCGAAGCCGCCGGGGTGGCGCGCTGGGCATTGGACACGGCCACCGAGTATGCGAAGGTTCGCGAGCAGTTCGGCAAGCCGATCGGCAGTTTCCAAGCGGTCAAACACATCTGCGCCAACATGCTGTGCCGGTCCCAGCAGATCAGCGCCGCGGCGGCAGACGCGGCCCGGGCGGCCACCGAGGGCGACGACCAGCAGTTGTCCATTGCCGCCGCGGTCGCCGCGGCGATCGGCATCGAAGCCGCGGTAACCAACAGCAAGGACTGCATTCAAGTGCTCGGCGGCATCGGGTTCACCTGGGAGCACGACGCGCACCTGTACCTGCGACGTGCGTACGCCATTCGGCAGATCCTGGGCGGGGCCGCGTCCTGGCGCCGCCGCGCCGCCGAGCTCACCAGGCGCGGGGTCCGGCGCGATTTGGACGTCGACGTCAGCGGTGCCGGCGACCAGCGTGCGGAGATCGCGGCGACGGTCGCGAAGATCGCAGCGCTGCCGGAGTCGCAGCGGCAGGCCGGGCTGGCCGATGCCGGCCTGCAGGCTCCGCACTGGCCGCCGCCGTACGGCCGCGACGCGTCACCGGCCGAGCAGCTGATCATCGACGAGGAACTCGCCGCGGCCGGCGTGGAGCGGCCCGACCTGTCGATCGGTTGGTGGGCCGCCCCGACGATCCTCGAGCGCGGGACCGAGGAGCAGATCGAGAGGTTCCTTCCGGCCACGCTGCGTCGCGAGATTCGCTGGTGCCAGCTCTTCAGCGAACCGGGCGCGGGCTCCGACCTGGCCTCGCTGCGGACGAAAGCGATCAGGACATCCGGCGGCTGGAAACTCAACGGCCAGAAGGTGTGGACGTCGAACGCACTGCAGGCCGATTGGGGCATGTGCCTGGCGCGCACCGACCCGAATGCTGCCAAACACAAGGGCATCACGTACTTCCTCGTCGACATGCACTCGCCGGGAGTCGACATCCGGCCGCTGCGCGACATCACCGGCGAGGCGTTGTTCAACGAGGTGTTCCTCGACGACGTCTTCGTGCCGGACGACCGCGTCGTCGGAGAACTCGGTGAGGGCTGGCGGCTGGCGCGCACCACGCTGGCCAACGAGCGGGTGGCGATGGCCAGGGGAGGGGCCCTGGACCAGGGGCTGGAACACCTGCTCGACGTGATCGGTGAGGCCGAGCTGGATCAGGCTCAGCAGGACCGCCTCGGCGAGCTGATCGTCGCGGGCCAGACCGGCGCGCTGCTGGATCAGCTGATCGCCCAGCTCGCCGTAGGCGGGCAGGACCCGGGGCCCCAGTCGAGCGTCCGCAAGCTGATCGGCGTTCGGTACCGCCAGTCGTTGGCGGAGACCGCGATGGACTACAGCGCCGACGGTGGCATTCTGTCCAACGACGCGGTCAGCTACTTCCTCAACACCCGGTGCCTGTCGATCGCGGGAGGCACGGAGCAGATCCTGCTGACGGTCGCGGCCGAACGGCTCCTGGGACTGCCCCGTTAGCCGAACGTGGTCTGCGCGCAGGTGCTGGGCGAGGTGATGTTCACGCCGCTGTATACGACCTGGATCTCGGCGCAGACGATGTAGTCCGCGTTCAGCATCGGCTGGCCGGTCTGCCAGTCGGTGGGCTGGGTCTGGCCGGTGACGCGGTATTTGTCCGCCGGTCCGCCACCGAAGAAGATCGTGGTGACCTCGCGTCTGCCCATCTCTTTGAACACGCGGGTATTCGCGGCGACGACCTGGGTCTCGAGGTTGTTGAGCTGGTTGGAGGACCGGATCGTCGTGGTTTCACGAGCCCAGAGGTCATTCGGAAACCCGTCGATGCCGTCGGCGGCGTTCCGGTCGGCCTGCGTGGTGAAGTAGCACTGCTTGTCGGCCGCCACGCAGTTGGCGGTGACGTGCATCTCCAGCTGCGTGCCGTCGGGGAGCGGGAACGACGTGTCACCGTTGTTCGCGGCCGCCGAGGCGACCGTCGGGCGGCAAAGCAGAGCAGCAAGCGACATCACCGCGCACACCATGGCCGACCGCTTCATAGCTGCTCCCCTCCGGCATCGGTGCGCGAATGGTATCCGCGCGATCACTCGTCGTAGGTGACTTCCACCGAATCGGTCCGCGGCCGCGCCTGGCACGCCAGGATCAGCCCCTCGTCGAGGTCGGAGGGCTCCAGCACGTCGTTGACTTCCATCTCGATCTGACCGGTGCGCTTCAGACACGCGCATGCACCGCAGTGGCCCTCCCGGCACGAGAACGGCACGTCGAGGCCGGCGTCGAGCAGCACATCGAGCAGTTTGGCCCTGCGTGGCCATCTGACCGTGTGGGTTTGCCCGTCGAGTTCCACCATGGCGGTGGCCGGCGGTTCGTCCTCGTCGTCCTCGATCACCACCGCCGCGAACGGATCGGTGTCGAGCGAGCGGAACACCTCGATGTGCACGTGGTCCTTCGGCACCCCGATGCTGCCCAGCGCCGAATCGGCGGCCTGCATGAAGGGCCCCGGCCCGCAGATGTACGCGTCGTGGCCGGCGTACGGCGCCAGCAGGTTGCCCAGCGCGGTCGCGGTAGGCAAACCCTGCACCGACTCCAGCCAGTGCACGACGGTCAGCCGGTCGGGGTATTTCGCGGCCAGTTCGCGCAGCGCCCCGCCGAAGATCACGGACTTCTCGTCACGGTTGGCGTACAGCAGCACCACCTTGCCGCCGCCCTCGGCAAGCGCCGACTTGCAGATCGCCATCATCGGCGTGATCCCGCTGCCCGCGGCCACCAGCAAAAAATCGGCATCGAGCGTCGGCGGCACGAACGTGCCCGACGGCGCCAGCACGTGGAGTTTCATTCCGGGATGAGCATGGTCACAGAGCCAGTTCGACGCGTACCCGCCCTCGGTGCGCTTCACGGTGACAGTCAGCGCATCGTCGGTGAACGGCGAGCTGCACAGCGAGTAGCACCGCGCCACCGAACCGGTCCGGTCGCTGGGGACGCGCAACGTCAGGAACTGGCCGGGCGCATAGCGCAGTTTGTGTTCGGGGATCGCCGGATCTCCCGGGCCGTCGGGCACCTTGAAAACCAACGAGCGCGCATCGTCGGTTTCCTCGACGACGTCGGCCACCTGCAACTCCAGCACGTGGCTGCCGAGCGGCTCGTCCGTCACCGTCGCGACCCTTCCTTGCGCTACCAACTAGAACAGGTTACAGAAATGCGCTTCCGCAGGTGTATCCGCTGCAGGAATGCCCTGCTCGACACAAATCGTAACGTGTTCTAATCTTGCGGCTAAGCCCGCACTTCTGGAGGGAACCAGTGACGTCCATTCAACAACGCGACGCCCAGTCGGTCCTAGCCGCCATCGACGACCTGTTGCCGAAGTTGCGGCAGCGAGCCGAGGAGACCGAGGATCTGCGGCGTCTGCCGGACGCCACGGTCAGTGAATTGCAGGAGATCGGCTTCTTCAGGCTGCTCCAGCCCGAGCAGTGGGGCGGGCTGCAGAGCGACCCGGCCCTGTTCTACGAAGCGGTGCGTCGGCTGGCCAGCGTCTGCGGCTCCACCGGATGGGTCAGTTCGATCATCGGCGTGCACAACTGGCACATCGCGTTGTTCGACCAGCAGGCCCAGGAAGAGGTCTGGGGAGAAGACACCAATGTCCGGATCTCGTCGTCGTACGCCCCGATGGGTGCCGGCGCCGCGGTTGACGGTGGCTACCTCGTGAACGGGTCGTGGAACTGGTCCTCGGGCTGCGATCACGCCACGTGGACGTTCGTCGGGGGCCCGGTGATCAAGGACGGCCGGCCGGTGGACTTCGGCAGCTTCCTTATCCCACGGAACGACTACGAGATCGATGACGTGTGGCACGTGGTCGGCCTGCGGGGCACCGGCAGCAACACCCTCAAGGTCAAGGACGTGTTCGTGCCGAGGCACCGGTTCCTGTCCTACAAGTCGATGAACGATCGGACCGCCGGCGGCCTGCAGACCAACACCGCGCCGGTGTACAAGATGCCGTGGGGCACGGTTCACCCCACGACGATCACCGCCCCGATCGTCGGGATGGCATACGGCGCGTACGACGCGCACGTCGAGCACCAGGGCAAGCGGGTGCGCGCCGCGTTCGCCGGCGAGAAGTCCAAGGACGATCCGTTTGCCAAGGTCCGCATCGCCGAGGCGGCCAGTGACATCGACGCGGCGTGGCGACAGCTGATCGGCAACGTCGCCGATGAATATGCGCTGCTGTCCTCGGGCCAGGACATCCCCTTCGACCTGCGGGCACGTGCCCGCCGCGACCAGGTGCGCGCCACCGGGCGCGCGATCGCGTCCGTTGACCGGCTGTTCGAGGCGTCCGGGGCGACCGCCCTGGCCAACAGCGCGCCGATTCAGCGATTCTGGCGCGACGCGCACGCGGGCCGGGTGCATGCCGCCAACGATCCCGAGCGCGCGTACCTGATCTTCGGAAACCACGAGTTCGGATTGCCTCCGGGCGACACGATGGTCTGATGACGTCGTTTCTGTCTGAAGCCGAATCCCAATCGGAGGTCACGTTCGAGTCGACCTCTCGATACGCCCAGGTTCGCACTGGGGACATGGCCATGCGGCTGCACTACCACGAGGCCGGTGTCGGGCACGACCAGACGATCGTGTTGCTGCACGGCGGCGGTCCGGGCGCGTCCAGCTGGTCGAACTTCTCCCGCAACATCGCCGTGCTGGCGCAGCGCTTCCACGTCCTGGCCGTCGACCAGCCCGGCTACGGCCTGTCCGACAAGCACACCGAGCATGAGCAGTACAACCGTTACAGCGCAACGGCTCTGAAGGACTTGTTTGACCATCTCGGCCTGGAACGTGCCGCGCTTGTGGGTAACTCGCTGGGCGGCGGCACCGCGGTCAGGTTCGCACTTGACAACCCCGACCGGGCCGGACGGCTGGTGTTGATGGGCCCAGGCGGGCTCAGCGTGAACCTGTTTTCCCCGGATCCCACAGAGGGCGTCAAACTGCTGACCAAGTTCTCGTTCGCGCCCACCAGGGAGAACCTCGAGGCTTTCCTGCGGGTCATGGTGTTCGATCAGAAGCTGATCACACCCGAACTCGTCGACGAGCGGTTCGCCCTGGCCAGCACCCCTGAGTCGCTCGCGGCGACGAAGGCGATGGGGAAGTCGTTCTCTGGCAGCGACTTCGAACTCGGGATGATGTGGCGCGAGGCATACCGTCTGCGCCAGCGGGTGTTGCTGATCTGGGGCCGCGAGGACCGGGTCAACCCACTCGATGGTGCATTGGTGGCGCTGAAGACCATCCCGCGGGTGCAACTGCACGTTTTCGGTCAATGCGGGCATTGGGCGCAGTTGGAGAAGTTCGACGAGTTCAATCGGCTCACCATTGATTTCCTGGGAGGTGCGTGATGAGCATTCGGTCGCTGGGATACCTGCGCATCGAGACCACCGACATGGCCGCCTGGCGCGAGTACGGCCTGAAGGTGCTCGGGATGGTCGAGGGCAAGGGGAACACCGAGGGCGCGCTGTACCTACGAATGGACGACTTTCCAGCCCGGCTGGTGATCGTGCCGGGCGAGCACGACCGGCTGCGCGACGCGGGCTGGGAATGCGCGAACGCCGAAGGCCTGCAGGACATCCGAAACCGGCTCGACCTCGAGGGCGTCCCGTACAAGGAGGCTACCCATGCGGAGCTCGCGGATCGGCGGGTCGACGAGATGATCCGGTTCTCCGATCCGTCGGGCAACTGCCTCGAGGTGTTCCACGGCGCCGCGTTGGAGCACCGCCGAGTCGTCAGCCCGTACGGGCACAAGTTCGTGACCGGCGAGCAGGGCCTGGGCCATGTCGTGCTGTCCACCCGTGACGACGCGGAGGCGCTGCATTTCTACCGCGATGTCCTCGGTTTCAAGCTGCGCGATTCGATGCGACTGCCGCCGCAGTTGGTGGGGCGCCCGGCGGATGGGCCCCCTGCCTGGCTGCGGTTCTTCGGCTGCAATCCGCGCCACCACAGCCTGGCGTTCATGCCGGCGCCCACGCCCAGCGGCATCGTGCATCTGATGGTCGAGGTGGAACACAGCGACGACGTCGGGCTCTGCCTGGATCGCGCGCTGCGCCGCAGAGTGCCGATGTCCGCGACGCTCGGCCGCCATGTCAACGACCTGATGCTGTCGTTCTACATGAAGACCCCTGGCGGGTTCGACGTCGAATTCGGCTGCGAGGGACGCAAAGTCGACGACAGCGACTGGATCGCCCGGGAAAGCACGGCCGTGAGCCTGTGGGGACACGACTTCACGGTCGGCGCGAAGAACTCCTAGACACATGACGTCGGCACCGGTCGACCCGCGCACGTTCCGCAACGTGCTCGGCCAGTTCTGCACCGGCATTACCGTGATCACCACAATGCACGACGATGTTCCGGTCGGTTTCGCGTGTCAGTCGTTCGCAGCGTTGTCACTCGACCCGCCGCTGGTGCTGTTCTGCCCGACCAAGGTGTCGCGGTCGTGGCAGGCCATCGAGGCCAGCGGCAGATTCTGCGTGAACATCCTGCACGAGAAGCAGAAGGACGTTTCGGCGCGATTCGGGTCGAGGGAACCGGACAAGTTCGCCGGGACCGACTGGAACCGTTCGCCGCTGGGCTCGCCGATCATCTCGGGAACGCTTGCGCACATCGACTGCTCCGTGACATCGGTGCACGACGGCGGCGACCACTTCGTGGTGTTCGGAGCGGTGTCGTCGCTGTCGGAGGTGCCGAAGACCAAGCCCCGGCCGTTGCTGTTCTACCGGGGCGAGTACACAGGCATCGAGCCGGACAAGAACACGCCCGCACAGTGGCGTGACGACCTGGAGGCGTTCCTGACCGCTACCACCCCGGACACCTGGCTCTAATCCCGCCCTGACTCTGAACCAAACGGGATCGGTCCGAAGCTGTACACATCTTCGAAATCGGCATCGGTCAGCGCCGCAACGTACGCGAGAGTGACAACCCCAACCACGGTGCAGACAAACGGTTTGCCGATACCTGCCGCGCGGTCAATCCGCGTGCCTTGCGCCCCTGTCCGGGCCGCCGTGCCGATCGCGGGAGGAGTGCCAGGGCTAGCAGGATTCGCGCTTCTGCCGCTTCCCGCAGCCACTGAGGTAGCGAACTACCTAGGCCCTGCGCAGGCGTCCCCGGGCCGTTTGCGGCCACAGGTGGCCGGTGCCACACTCATCGAACCGGCTGTCAGCGGCCTTACAGACCCTGGACAAGGGCGAACGACGACGATAGGAACCCCGATGGCCACGCTGCCCGACACTCCTGGTTCGCCCCCGCGCCAGACCGCGGTTGACCTCCATCGCGAAGACGCCGGATATCACAAGGGACTCAAGCCCAGACAACTGCAGATGATCGCGATCGGCGGGGCGATCGGGACCGGGCTGTTCCTCGGCGCCGGCGGCCGGCTCGCAAAGGCCGGACCGGGGCTGTTCCTCGTGTATGCCGTGTGCGGCGTCTTTGTGTTCCTGATCCTGCGCGCGCTCGGTGAGTTGGTGCTGCACCGTCCGTCGTCGGGCTCGTTCGTGTCGTATGCGCGTGAGTTCTTCGGTGAGAAGGCCGCTTACGTGGTCGGGTGGATGTACTTCCTGAACTGGGCGATGACGTCGATCGTCGACACCACTGCAATCGCGACCTACTTCCACTACTGGAGGGCGTTCGGCGCGGTCCCGCAGTGGGTTCTGGCGCTCATCGCGCTGGCAGCGGTGTTGTCGGTGAACATGATCTCGGTGAAATGGTTCGGCGAGATGGAGTTCTGGGCCGCGTTGATCAAAGTCCTTGCGCTGATCACGTTCCTGGTCGCCGGAACGATCTTTTTGGCCGGGCGCTACAAGGTCGACGGCCGAAGCGCCGGACTGAGCCTGTGGACAGGCCACGGCGGACTGTTCCCGAGCGGCCTGCTGCCTCTGTTGATCGTCACGTCCGGGGTGGTGTTTGCTTATGCCGCAGTCGAACTGGTGGGCACCGCGGCAGGGGAGACCGCGGATCCGGAGAGGATCATCCCACGCGCCATCAATTCGGTCATCGCGCGAATCGCGATCTTTTACGTCGGGTCGGTTGCCCTGCTGGCGCTGTTGCTGCCGTATACGGCGTATCGGGCCAGCGAGAGTCCATTCGTCACGTTCTTCGCGAAGATCGGCTTCCACGGCGCCGGCGACCTGATGAACGTGGTGGTGCTCACGGCCGCGTTCTCGAGCCTGAACGCAGGGCTGTATTCCACCGGCCGCATCTTGCGCTCGATGGCGATGAACGGCAGCGGCCCCAAATTCACGGGGCGGATGTCGAGGAACGGCGTTCCGTACGGGGGAATCCTGTTGACCAGCTTCATCACGCTTTTCGGTGTCGCGCTGAATGCCTTCAACCCGGGTCAGGCGTTCGAGATCGTGCTCAACATGTCCGCGCTGGGCATCATCGCCTCCTGGGCCACCATCGTGCTCTGTCAGCTCCGGCTCTACAAGATGGCGGACGCCGGTGTGTTGCGGCGCCCACGATTCCGGATGCCCTTCACCCCCTATACCGGGTACCTCACGATGGCGTTCTTGGTCGCCGTGCTGGTACTGATGGCGTTCGACGCGCCGATCGGCACGTGGACAATCGGCACGCTCGTCGTCCTCATTCCGGCCCTCATCGGCGGCTGGTACCTGGTACGCACGCGGGTGATGGCGATCGCGAACGAGCGAATCGGCTACACCGGGGAATTCCCGGTGATCGCCAACCCGCCGCTGGAACCACGTGACTGACCAGAAGAGGTGAATGGGATGAGCCGCAACCGATACGCCAGCAAGCCCCCTCTGTACGGAATGGCAATGGTCTTTCTGGCCATGGCGATCGTCGCCATCACGGCATACCTGCATGCCGGCTGGTGGTCGATCATCGGTTACGCCGCTGCCGCGATCATCGCGGTAGGCGGCTTCCTGCTTGCGTTCAGTGACTTGTCGTGACCGCGACACGCAGACTAGCTACCGACATTTTTCAGCCACGGCTCCATCCGGCGCAGTGCCTCGTCGATGTCCGACGTGGGACCGGCGAAGGACAGCCGCACGAAGGAGCCGCCGTGCACGGTGTCGAAGTCGATGCCGGGCGCGATCGCGACGCCGGTGTCGGCCATCAGCTTCGAGCAGAACGACAGCGAGTCGGTGGTGAAGTCTGACACGTCGGCGTAGACGTAGAACGCCCCGTCGGTGGGGGCCAGGCGATTGATTCCGATTGACCGCAGCCCGTCCAGTAACAGTTTGCGGTTGACTGCGTAGTGCCGCACCCGGGCGTCGGCCTCGGCGATCGACTGCGGCATGAAGGCGGCGAGCGCGGCGACTTGGGACAGGGCCGGCGGGCAGATCGTGAAGTTTCCAGTCAGGCAATCCACGGCACGTCGCAGCGGCTGTGGCACCAACATCCAGCCGAGGCGCCAGCCGGTCATCGCGTAGTACTTCGAAAAGCTGTTGACCACCACGGCGTGCCGCGATGTCTGCCAGGCGCAGCTGGTGTCCGGGGCACCTTCGTAGACAAGGCCGTGGTACACCTCGTCACTGATCAGCCGTACACCCGTGTCGGCGCACCAGGTGGCGATCGCGGCGAGCTCCTCGGGCGGGATGACGGTTCCGGTCGGGTTCGCCGGGCTCGCGACGACGACACCGTCGACGGGCGGGTCGAGGTCGGCGAGCATCTGGGCGGTCGGCTGAAACCGGGTGTCGGGGCCGCACGGAATTTCGACGACCTCGCAGCCAAGCGCGGAAAGGATGTTGCGGTAGCAGGGATAGCCGGGGCTGGCCAGCGCCACGCGGTCGCCGCTGTCGAAGCACGCCAAGAACGCAAGCAGAAAGCCGCCCGACGAGCCCGTCGTCACCACCACATCGTCGGGTTCGACGACGAGACGGTGCCGAGCCATGTAGGCCCGAGCGATCGCCGCGCGCAGCTCCGGGATCCCGAGTGCCACCGTATAGCCCAGCTGGTTGGTCTGAAGCGCGGCCGCCGCCGCCGCGCGCACCCGGGCAGGCGCCCCGGCGCTGGGCTGGCCAGCCGACAGGTTCACCAGGTCGCCGTGCGTGCGCTGGCGTTCCGCGGCCGCCAGCCACACGTCCATCACGTAAAACGGCGGGATACCCGCGCGACGCGCTACCTTCACGCCTCGTTATTCAACACTTCGGACTCGAGCCCCCGCAGACGGTCCCGGACCGGCCCGAACAACTGCGCGCTGCCATAAGCACGTTTGAAGTACAGCTGCATGTCGTGTTCCCAGGTGATCGCGATGCCGCCGTGCATCTGGATGCCCTCGGCCGCCACCGCGCAGAAGGCGTCGGTGGCCGTCACACGTGCCAGCGCGGCCGCGGTCGGTGTCGGATCGGCGACGGCGTCGTCGACGACCGCCCGGGCCGCCGACACGGCGACATACAGGTCGGCCAGCCGGTGCTTGAGCGCCTGGAAGCTGCCGATTGGACGGCCGAATTGAACTCTGCTCTTGGTGTAGTCGACGGTCAGCTCCAGGCACCGCTCGGCGGCGCCGACCTGTTCGGCGGCCAGCAGGATCGCGGCGGTGTCGGCCAGACCTGAGTCGGTGCCGATCGGCGTTGCCTCCTGCGGTGTCAGCCGCGCCAACCGACGCGTGGGGTCCATCGTCGCGAGGCGCTGGGCGGTGAACTTGCCCCACCGGCTCAGTTGTCCGTTGTCGACCGCCAACACGACATCGGCGATGTCGCCGTTGACCACGTAGCCGGGATCGAAAACCACCGCGCCGATCGCGGTGCCCTCGGCGAGGCGGCCCGCTGTGTCAGCGTGGATGTCCGCGGACAGCAGCGCGAGCTCCGCCAGCGTCGTGCCGAGCAGCGGCGTAGGAACCAGGCCGCGGCCGAGTTCCTGCAGAACGGTTGCGGCATCGGCCAGTTCACCGCCTGCGCCACCGAACTCCTCCGGGACCACCAGCGCGGCAGCGCCGACCTGCTCACACAGCAACTTCCACAGCGACTCGTCATAGCCGCGCTCAGAGTCCATCGCGTCGCGTACCGCGGCGGGTTCGGCATGCTTGTTGACCAGCGCCCGCACCGTCTCGGCCAGCAGTTCCCGTTCGCTGCTCACCGGAGCGCCGCCAAGACCCTGCGCCGATGCTCGGCAGGATCGCCCCACGCAGACCGCAACGCCTGCACCCGCAGCAGCCACAACGACAGGTCGTGTTCTGCGGTGAACCCGATCGCGCCGTGCGTCTGCAGCGCAGTGCGGGCGGACAGCAGCGCGGCCTCGGCGGCGGCCACCTTCGCTGCGCCGACGTCGCGGGCCGTCTCGGGTGCGCCGTCGGCCAGCGACAGCGCGGCGCCGTACAGCAGGGGCCGGGCCAGTTCCACCGCGATGTGAACGTCGGCAAGCTTGTGCTTGATCGCCTGATAGGAGCCGATCGGACGGCCGAACTGCGTGCGCTGCTTGGCGTAGTCGACGGTCGTCCTCAGCAGCGCCTCCCCGGCCCCAACGAGTTGCGCGGCAGTCGCCAGCGCGCCGAATTCATAGGCCCGCGCGAGGTCGGCGGGCTTCGCATCTCCCGAAGGCGTCACGTCGTACAGGCGGCGGCTGGGATCCACGGACGCGTGCTGAACCAGCGGTGCCGCATCCGCGACGGCGCCGTCACGTGCGAGCAGCGTCAGTCCTGCCGCCTCGGCGTCGAGCGCGCGGGGCATCGTCGGTGGCATCGCCACGGTGGCGATCAAGTCTCCCGACGCGAGCGCTTCGAGGCGGTCGCCGTCGGCAAGCAGAACAGGCGCGACAGCGACGGATTCGGCGACAGGGCCCGGTACACACCACCGGCCGAGACGCTCGAGCGCGACCACCAGGTCCACGGGGTGGGCCTGAAGGCCGCCGAAGCGCCCCGGCACCGCGAGCGCGGTGACCCCGAGGTCGGCCAGCGTGGCCCACACTTTGCGGCCGGGCGCGGTGTCGCCGCGGGCCCAGGCCCGTACCGCAGCGGGCAGGTCCCCGGCCGACATTGCGGCATCGATGCTGGCGGCGAAGTCCCGTTGCTGTTCGTCGAGATCGAAGTTCACTGTGTCTTGCCCCCTGACTTCTCGCGGGGTAGGCCCAGCAGCCGCTCGGCAATGATGTTGCGCTGAATCTCATTGGTGCCGGCATAAATCGGACCACCCAGCGCGAACAGCAAGCCGTGTGTCCAAGGGTCGTCGAGTTCGGCGTCGGGCCCCTGCAGGTCCAGGGCCGTCTGGTGCAGCGCGACGTCGAGATCGGACCAGAACGCCTTGGTGATCGACGATTCCGCGCCGAGCTCGCCCCCATCCGCGAGCCGGGTCACTGTCCCGTAGGTATGCAGCCGGTAGGACTGCGCCTTGATCCATGCGTCGGCGACCCGATCATCGAACGCGTTGTCGCCGCGTTGTTTCCATAGTTGGGTCAGACGCTGCGCCGACGCCAGGAACCGCGCCGGGCTGCGCAGCGACATCCCGCGCTCGTTGCTCGACGTGCTCATCGCTACCCGCCAGCCGTCGTTCACGGTGCCGATCACGTCCTGATCGGGCACGAACACGTCGTCGAGGAAGATCTCCCCGAAGCCGGTGTCACCGCCGAGCTGGGCGATCGGACGGACCGTGACACCATCGGCTTTCAGGTCGAACATGAAGTACGTCAGGCCGCGGTGGCGCTGGGCTGCGGTGTCGGACCGGAACAGCCCGAACGCCTTGTCGCCGAACGGTGCCCGCGAGCTCCAGATCTTCTGCCCGTTGAGCAGCCACCCCCCGTCCGCCCGGGCGGCGGTCGACCGGAGCGAAGCCAGGTCGCTGCCAGACTCCGGTTCCGACCACGCCTGCGCCCAGATCTCCTCGCCGCTCGCCATTTTCGGCAGCACGCGGTCGAGTTGCTCCTCGGTTCCGTGGACGAACAATGTCGGCGCCAGCAGCGACATACCGTTGGCGCTGGCTCGGGCCGGCGCCGCGGCCCGGAAGTATTCCTCCTCGTAGACCACCCACTGCAGCAGCGTGGCGTCACGTCCACCGTAGCGCTGCGGCCACGTGATCGCCGAAAGGCCTGCGTCGTAGAGCGTGCGGTCCCACCGCCGGTGCTGGTCGAATCCGTCCGCACTGTCATAGGAAGCTGTCGGAAACGCCGATCTGTTCGCCGCGAGGAACTCGCGAGTCTCAGCCTGCAGCGCCACCGTGGCGTCGTCGAAAGTCAGGTCCATTCAGGCCCTTTCCCGCAGTAGTGGTTTGACCACCTTGCCGCCCGGATTACGGGGCAGCACATCGAGGAATTCCACCGACCGGGGCGTCTTGAAGTTGGCCAAATGCTCACGCGCGCAGGAGATGACAGCCTGCTCGTCGAGGGTAGCGTCGCGTCGCGAAACGACGAACGCCTTGCCTACCTCGCCGAGTCGTTCGTCGGGGACACCGATCACGGCAACGTCGGCAACGCCGTCCAGGCGCATCAGCACCTGTTCGACCTCGGCGGGGTAGACGTTGAACCCGCCGCAGATGTACATGTCCTTGAGCCGATCGGTGATGCGCAGGTTGCCTGACTCGTCCAAGGTTCCGACGTCGCCGGTGTGCAGCCACCCCTCGGGGTCGACCGCTTCGGCGGTGGCGTCGGGGTCGTCAAGGTAGCCCAGCATCACATTGGGCCCCCGCAGTAACACCTCACCGGCGCCGGTGTCGTCTGGCGAGTGGACGCGCAGCTCGAAGCCGGCGATCGGTCGCCCGCAAGTGGTCGCGACGGTGAGCGCGTCGTCCTCGGGCCGGCACATGGTGCCGAATCCACTGGATTCGGTCAGCCCGTAGGCGGTCAGCACGGTGTCGATGTCGAGCTCGGCCCGCATCCGCTCGATCAGCACCATCGGAACCGTTGCCGCGCCGGTGACCGCGAACCGCAGCGAGCTGAGGTCGTAGTTCTTCCTGGCCGGATGGTCGAGCAGCGTTTGGTAGATCGTCGGTGGACCGGGCAGCACGGTGATCCTGCGGTCCTGCACGGCGCGCAGGGCCTGTTCGGGTTCGAAGGTCAGCTGCGGGATCAGCGTCGCGCCGGTCTGCAGGCACGCAAGGATGCCGGCCTTGTATCCGAAGTTGTGGAAGAACGGGTTGATGCAGAGGTAGCGGTCATCGGGGTTGAGCTTTCCGCAGGCCGCCCACGCCGCCGACGCCGACAGCGACTGACGCTGCGCGCACAGCACACCTTTGCTGCGGCCCGTCGTGCCGGACGTAAACAGGATGTCACTGATGTCGTCCGCTGACACTGTGGCGGCGATGGCTGCCACTACGTCGGCACCGATGGCGGCGCCTTCGGCGATGAAGCCGGGCCAACCCAGGACCCGGACGTGGCCGATGTCAACCATCGGCTCGTCGGCGTCCTCGACCGGTATCCGCACAATGTGCCGCAACTGCGGCAGCGCGTCGGGGGGCAGCTTCGCGACCCGGTCAGTGCCGAGGAATGTGCCCATGGCGATCAGCAGCGGGGCGCCGGTGCGGGCCAGGATATCGGTAGCCTCGGTGGCGGTGTACCGGGTGTTCAGAGGTACAACGACGGCGCCGGTGTGGTGAACCGCCAGGCAGGCGACGACCCAGTGCCAGGTGTTGGGCGACCAGATGGCGACGCGATCACCGGGTGCCACGCCCAGCGCGACGATTGCCGCGGCGGCCCGGTGCACCGCCATTCGCAGTTCGGCATAGGTGAGCCGCTGATCGGCGCAGACCAGCGCGTCATGGTCGGGCAGTTGCTGTGCAATCCGGTCCAGCACCGCCGGCACGGTGCGCGGATCGCTCGCCATTGACGCTCCTCTAACAAAGCAAGTGCTTGGTAGGTTAGCCTACAGGGGTGAAAGAGGTCCAGGAGTTCAGGGCCGAGGTCCGCGACTGGCTGGCCGACAATCTGGCGGGCGAGTTCGCGGCGCTCAAGGGGTTGGGCGGTCCCGGCCGGGAGCATGAGGCCTTCGAGGAGCGCCGGGCGTGGAACCAGCAACTCGCGGCCGCCGGGCTGACGTGCCTGGGCTGGCCCGAGGAGCACGGCGGCCGGGGTCTTTCGGTCGCGCACAGGGTCGCGTTCTACGAGGAGTACGCCCGCGCCGACGCACCGGACAAGGTCAACCACTTCGGTGAGGAACTGCTCGGTCCCACATTGATCGCATTCGGCACCGCCGCACAGCAGCAGCGGTTCCTGCCCGGCATCCGGGCCGTGACCGAATTGTGGTGTCAGGGCTACTCCGAACCTGGCGCGGGCAGCGATCTGGCCAATGTGTCGACGACCGCATTGCTCGACGGCGATCAGTGGGTGATCAACGGCCAGAAGGTGTGGACGTCGCTCGCGCATCTGTCGCAATGGTGTTTCGTGGTGGCCCGCACCGAAAAGGGGTCCAAGCGGCACGCCGGCCTTTCGTATCTGCTGGTGCCGCTGGACCAGCCCGGGGTGCAGATCCGGCCGATCGTGCAGCTCACCGGCACGTCGGAGTTCAACGAGGTGTTCTTCGACGACGCCCGCACCGACGCGGACCTGGTGGTCGGTGAGCCCGGTGACGGCTGGCGGGTGGCAATGGGAACGCTGACCTTCGAGCGCGGGGTGTCCACGTTGGGCAACCAGATCCGTTATGCCCGCGAACTTTCCGGGATCGCGGAGCTGGCGCAGCGCAACGCGGCGGCTGCGGATCCGCTGATCCGTGAGCGGCTGGCGCGTGCGTGGGTCGGGCTTCGGGCGATGCGGTCCCATGCGCTGGCCACGATGGACGTCGAAAGGCCCGGGCAGGACAACGTGTCCAAGCTGTTGTGGGCCAACTGGCATCGCGAACTCGGTGAGCTGGCCATGGAGATCGAGGGAATGTCTGGTCTGGTTGCCGACAACGGTGACTTCGACGAATGGCAGCGGCTGTTTCTGTTCTCACGCGCCGACACGATCTATGGCGGCTCCAACGAGATTCAGCGCAACATCATCGCCGAGCGGGTCCTCGGCCTGCCCAGGGAGGCGCGCGCATGACGCTGGCAGTAGCACCGAAAGAGGTTGAGGGGCACGGTCTCCTCGATGGAAAGGTGGTGGTCGTCACCGCGGCCGCCGGGACGGGGATCGGGTCGGCGACCGCACGGCGAGCGCTCAATGAGGGCGCCGACGTGGTGGTGTCGGACTACCACGAACGCAGGCTGGGCGAAACACGTGATGAGCTGGCCGGACTCGGGCTGGGGAGGGTGGAAAGCGTTGTCTGCGACGTTACCTCCACCGCGCAGGTGGATGCGCTTATCGCCTCGACCACCGCGCGGTTGGGCCGGCTGGACGTGCTGGTGAATAACGCAGGCCTCGGCGGGGAGACACCTGTCGCCGAGATGACCGACGGGCAGTGGGACCGGGTGCTCGACGTGACGCTCAACTCGACGTTCCGTGCGACCCGCGCGGCGCTGCGCTACTTCCGCGACGCCGGACACGGCGGCGTGATCGTCAACAACGCCAGCGTGCTCGGCTGGCGGGCGCAGCGAGGGCAGTCGCACTACGCGGCCGCGAAGGCAGGCGTGATGGCGTTGACCCGATGCTCGGCGATCGAAGCCGTGGAGTACGGCGTGCGGATCAACGCGGTCGCTCCGAGCATCGCCCGGCACAAGTTCCTGGACAAGGTGACTTCGGCCGAACTGCTCGACCGACTCACCGCAGGGGAGGCCTACGGGCGGGCCGCCGAGCCGTGGGAAGTCGCCGCCACGATCGCGTTTCTGGCCAGTGACTACTCCAGTTATTTGACCGGTGAAGTGATTTCGGTGTCGAGCCAGCACCCATGACCAGCCAGCCGGTCAGCCAGCCCCCAAGCCGACGCGACGAACTCCTCGAGCTCGCCGCGGCGATGTTCGCCGAGCGGGGACTGCGCGCGACCACGGTGCGCGACATCGCCGACTCGGCGGGGATCTTGTCGGGCAGCCTGTATCACCACTTCGCTTCCAAGGAAGAGATGGTCGACGAGGTACTGCGCGGTTTCCTCGACTGGCTGTTCGAGCGTTATCAGCACATCGTCGACACCGAGCCCAACCCGCTGGAGCGGTTCAAGGGTCTTTTCATGGCGTCGTTCGACGCGATCGAGCATCGGCACGCCCAGGTCGTGATTTACCAGGACGAGGCCAAGCGGCTGTCGTCGCAGCCCCGGTTCTCCTATGTGGAAGAGTTGAACAAGCGCCAACGCCAGATGTGGGTTGACGTGCTGCATCAAGGCATCGAGGAGGGGTATTTCCGTCCCGACCTCGACGTCGATCTGGTGTACCGGTTCATCCGCGACACCACATGGGTTTCGGTGCGCTGGTATCAGCCCGGCGGCCCGCTGACGGCCGAACAGGTAGGCCGTCAGTACCTTGCAATCGTCCTCGGCGGAATCACCCCCGGTAAGCCGCTTGGGCGAAGAGAATCAAATACCGAGAAGGCAATTTAAAGGAGTTCGACATGCCCGAGGCGTACATCATCGACGCAGTACGGACCGCCGTCGGTAAGCGCAACGGCGCGCTGGCCGGCGTGCACCCAATCGACCTTGGCGTGCACGCGTTTCGCGGCCTGTTCGACCGTGTCGACGTCGACCCCGCCGCAGTCGACGACGTCATCGTCGGCTGTGTGGACGCGATCGGGGGGCAGGCCGGCAACATCGGCCGCAATGCCTGGCTGGCCGCCGGCTACCCTGAGGAGGTGCCGGGCGTAACCGTCGACCGTCAGTGCGGCTCCAGTCAGCAGGCGATCTCCTTTGGCGCCCAAGCGATCATGTCCGGCACGGCGGACGTGATTCTGGCCGGCGGCATGCAGAACATGAGCCAGATCCCGATCGCGTCGGCGATGGTGGTCGGCCAGCAATTCGGATTCACCTCGCCGACAAGCGAATCCGAGAATTGGCGGCATCGCTACGGCGACGAGGAGATCTCGCAGTTCCGTGGCGCCGAGCTGATCGCCGAGCGGTGGAATCTGTCGCGCGAGGAGATGGAGCAGTATGCGCTCGCCAGCCACGAGCGTGCGCTGTCAGCGATCCGGGCCGGGCATTTCGACAACGAGATCGTCTGGGTCAACAGCTTCTCGGTGGATGAGGGCCCCCGCCAGACGACGCTGGAGAAGATGGCATCATTAGCGACGCTCAGCGAGGGCGGCCGTCTGACCGCGGCGCTGGCCAGCCAGATCTCCGACGGCGCAAGCGCGGTGCTGCTGGCCTCCGAGCAGGCGGTCGCGGACCACAAGTTGACGCCGCGAGCCCGCGTTCATCACGTCAGCGCGCGCGGTGCCGACCCCGTCTACATGTTGACGGGGCCGATTCCCGCGACTCGCCACGCGTTGGAGAAGAGCGGGTTGTCGATCGACGACATCGATGTCGTGGAGATCAACGAAGCCTTCGCGCCGGTCGTGATGGCTTGGCTCAAGGAGATCAAGGCCGACCCGGAAAAAGTCAACCCCAACGGCGGGGCGATCGCCCTCGGGCATCCGCTGGGAGCCACCGGCGCCAAGCTGTTCACGACAATGCTCAACGAGCTCGAGCGCACCGGCGGGCGCTACGGCCTACAGACGATGTGCGAGGGCGGCGGCACGGCCAACGTGACGATCATCGAGCGGCTGTAGTCACCCCCTACGCACCCTAAATCGTGCGATTCTGCGTCTGCCCGGCGAGTAAGGCGCTCAGCCGCTGGACGTCGACCTTGCCCGTCGCCCCGCGCGGAACAGCGTCGTCGGAGTCCAGCTGCAGCCATATCGTGGGTACTTTGAAAGAGCTCAACACCTTTCGGGCGCAGTTGCGGAGCGCCTCCACGGTAGTGGCAGCGTCACAGATTACCGGCTCCGACCCGGTTTTCTTGAGTGCCGGGGACGTTGGTGACGAACGCGTTGTCGACAGCGTCGAGGGTGCGCAGAGCCTGCTCGACTTCGCCGGGGTAGACGGTGGCACCGCTGACTTTGAACATGTCGTCGGATCGGCCGCGGTAGAACATGAAGCCGTCGTCGTCGAGATGCCCGAGATCGCCGTGGCGGCCGAGGCGCTCGTCGAGCGTCAGTAGGCGGAAGCGTAGCTGCTCTCGGTGATGGGTACGGTGAAAGCTTGGGCGTCAGCAGGTGTCGCGCCGCGAGACACCGGCCTGGCGGCCGTCAAGGTGATCGGCAAGGTGCTGGAGCGGGCCGGTGTGAAGCCGTCCGACGTCGCGCTGTGGGAGATCAATGAAGCCTTCGCGTCGGTGCCGATTGCGGCATGCCGCGAGTACGGCCTCGACGAGGGTCTGGTGAACTTCTCCGGAAGTGGCTGCAGCCCCGGCCACCCGGCTGCCGCGTCAGGCGCGTGGATGGTCACCACGCTGGTCTACGAGCTGCGGCGGCATCGGTGTCGCCGCGATGCCGGCGGCGGCCAGGGCGGAGCCGTCGTCGAGGTCTGACGCTCGGCGGATCCGCGCGAGCAAACGCAGACTCGCACGATTCTGCGCCGCGGAGTACGACTCCTTGCCTGCTTTCGGAAAGAAAACTAGCGCGCCACGGACTTTCTCCGTGTGCGCGGACCCGAGGTCTTGGTGGGCTTGCGCGCCGACTTGGTAGGCTTCTTGCCCTCCTCGATCAACCTGCTCGCATGGTCCAGAATGCACTCTAGGCCGTACTCGAAGTTGTTCTCGTCGGCCACCCCGATGTGGTGACCCTTCTCGGTTACCTGTGCCAGTAGCGGCGTGATCTCGGGATCGATCGTCATCGTTTCCTCGATATCGCTCGGTCCCTCGTCGCTCGCCCGGTTCTTCTCCCGGAGCCGTTGCAGCACCACCGATCCACGGACATGGACCGACACCGCCGAGTAGGTGTCGAAGGCGTCCTCGGGCGACAATCCGGCTTCCACCAGGCTCGCGGTCGCCTTCTCCATCTCCTGCACGCCGACCCGTGCCGCGCGCGGACTCAGCGCGGACCGGATCAAAATCAGGTCGCACAGAATCGGGTTGCCCAAGAACGTCTTTCGCATCGAGCGGGCGTGATTGCGCAACGTCTCACGCCAGTCCGTGGCCTCGACGTATGGCGTGGCGAAGATGTACTGGCGCAGCGCACGATCCGTCATCGCGTTGAGCAGCTCGTCCTTCTTGCGGAAGTACCAGTAGATGCTGGTGACGCCGACACCGAGATGCTTGCCGAGCAACGGCATGCTGAGATTGTCGATCGAGACTTGCTCGGCGAGCTCGAGCGCGCCGTTGATGATGTCGTCGGGGTTGATGGACCCGCGCTCGCGTCGTTGACGCCTCTCAGCGATTGCTTGCTTTGCCACTGAGGGCACCTCCATCAACATCAACGCTGCGCGCGCAGCCCCCGCGCACGGGGTAGGTGAACTTGAATCTACTGGCGGCTATCGTCTGAACTGCGTCTTCGCAGGCATGTCGCCGCTCGGCCGTTACTGTCAACCTTACCGGGAACCATCCCATCGATGCCTCCCACGTTCGGTCCGCTCTTCTACTGTAGGACCTATAGTAAGCTTTTCTAGCGAGGTCGTGCGAGACGTGAAGGTTGCAGCGGTGATGGATCTCGGGATGAAAGACGCGACGGCCGTCATCGTCGGCTTCGGTCGGGGGATGGGGCGCGGTGGTCGTGAGCATTTCGATGAACCTTTCGTTGCTGCCGGCCAAGGACGAGATCATGGTCAACGTGGTGTCGCCGGGCAGCATCGCCTCTGGAGGGTCTGGTCGGCTGAGCCGAGTCGGTCGGGGTCGACGGCGGCAGTGATTTCACCTGAGGAGTGAATTGTGGCGACTTCCAAAGAGGCTCGTTCGTGGGCACGTGCCGCGCTGCGCGGAATCGGCGACTCCCTCTACACACCGTTCTGCGGCGAGGACGGCGACGACATCGACTGGGCGGCGTACCGAACGCTGGTGCGCTACTGGGTCGGCGAGCTGCACCATTCGCTCTTGTGGTGCACCAGCGGCCTCGCCGAGTTCTGGTCGCTGACACTCGATGAGCGAAAGCGCTTGCTGGAGATAGCGATAGAGGATGGCCGCGCCGCGAATCCCGATGTCGTCGTGCAGGCGTGTACGGCGGCCACGTCGGCGAAAGACTGTTTGGACCTGACTCAGCACGCCGAAGAAGCCGGCGCGGACATCGTCTACATCCAGACTCCGATGATGGAAGCCCACGGTGGCGAGGGCGTGCTGAACTACTTCCGGTACATCAGCGAGCGCACAGACATCGCGCTGGGCATGTTCAACTCGCCGTCCTCCGGCTACGTGTTGACGCCGGCCGAGAGCGCGCGGATCTACGAGGAGATCCCAGCGGTCTGCGCAACCAAGGAGGGTGCGTTCCGCCCGGCCAACAGTCGATTGCTGCACGAGTTGGCGCCCGATCTCGCGGTCTGGGAGTGCGACAAGACGGTGTATCGCGCCGGGTGGTTGCGGGACGGGATCGTCTGTCCAGCACAGCTCGGCACCGCCGGCTACCTGTTCGAGACGCCGCAGCGCCGGCTGATGTCCGAATACTGGGACCTGATCGTCAACGACAAGCTCGTCGAGGCAATGGACTACGCGCGAGAGTCGGGGATGGACCAGTTCGACATCGACATGGGGTCATGGTTCACCTGCTTCCCCGGACGGCCGGACTACTTCACACACTGGGGTGGCGCCTTCAAGTACGCGGCGTCCGTGCTCGGTCTGCCCATCGGTGCCCACCCCCATTCCAGGCCACCGCAGGCGAGGCTTCCCGAGGCGGCGAAGACGCAGATCCGCAGCGCCTATCGCCGCCTCGGATTGATCGGTCAGTAGCGCCGGACGGCCACTGCGGAAGGCGCTACCGATAGGTGTACAGTATGTCCAAACATCGCGCTGGAAGCCGTGCCAGAGGGGGTCCGTCCGGTGAGCGTTGACGGCCGCGTCGCGGAACCGGCGGGCGTCAAACCAACCGGCGGTGACGACGCGGTCTTGTACGAACCAGGCGACAGCGGCATTGCTGTGCTCACCTTCAATCGCCCCGAGCGCATGCGCGAGCGCGCAGATGATGGCGGGACACGCGGTATTGCAGGAACTGCGTGGCCGGCAGAACCCGGAGTGAGGAGCCGCACGTGAGCACGCGCGTGATCGACCCGGCCGCGAAGGTATTCGCCGACCCATTGTCGTACACTGACGAGACGAAACTGCGTGCGGCACTGCGTCATCTGCGCGCCAACGCCCCGGTTTCGTGGGTTGACGTACCGGGTTACCGACCGTTCTGGGCGATCACCAAGCACGCCGACATCATGGCGATCGAGCGGGCCAACACCATCTTCACGAACTCGCCGCGTCCGGTGCTGATGACGGCGGAGTCCGATCAGCTGCAGGCCGGTGTGGGAATCAGCACATTGATCCATCTGGACGATCCACAGCATCGCGTGGTTCGCGCGATCGGTGCCGACTGGTTCCGGCCAAAAGCCATGCGCGCGATGAAGCGTCGCGTCGACGGGTTGGCCACGCGCTACGTCGACCAGATGTTGGCGGCGGGCTCCGAATGCGACTTCGTCCAGGAGGTCGCGGTGAACTTCCCGCTGTACGTCATCATGTCGCTGCTCGGTGTGCCCGAGTCCGATTTCTCCCGGATGCTTAACTACACCCAGGAACTGTTCGGCAACGACGATGCGGAGTTCAGCCAGGGTGCGCCGAAAGAAGAACAGCTGTCGGTACTGCTCGACATGTTCGGTTACTTCAACGCGTTGACCGCGGCACGACGGGACAACCCGACCGAGGACCTGGCGTCGGCCATCGCCAACGCCACGGTGGACGGCGAGCCGCTCTCTGACGTAGACAGCGTGTCCTACTACGTGATCATTGCCACCGCAGGCCACGACACCACCAGTGCGACGATTTCCGGTGGGCTGCATGCACTTGTGGAAAACCCCGATCAGCTTCAGCAGCTTCGCGATAACCCGGAGTTGATGCCCCGGGCAACCGAGGAGATGATCCGCTGGGTTACGCCGGTCAAGGAGTTCATGCGCACCGCCAGGGAGCACACCGAGGTGCGTGGCGTACCAATCGCGGCGGGGGAGTCGGTGCTGCTGTCCTACCCGTCGGCCAACCGCGACGAGGAGATCTTCGACGATCCGTTTCGATTCGACATCGGCCGTGACCCCAACAAGCATGTGGCTTTCGGCTACGGCGTGCATTTCTGTCTCGGCGCGGCCCTGGCCCGGATGGAGGTCAACAGCTTCTTCTCTGAGCTGGTGCCGCGGCTGGAGTCAATCGAGCTCCATGGCAACCCCGAATATACTGCGACCATCTTCGTCGGCGGGCTGAAGCACCTGCCGATTCGCTACTCCCTCAAGTGAACTAGCCGCAACGTCTGGTGGCCTCAAACGTCGCGGCAACGACGACGGCCCATGCGGTCTTCCTGCACCATGAAACCTGAGAACGGCCGCGCACCCCGCGGCCAGTTCGCGGCTGGGCCAGCGTCAACACAGATGGTCGACACCGAACACGAGACGTGACGCGAGGGCGGAGTGGTGACAAGTGGTGACAACCGACCTGATCACCAAGGCGCGAGCCGGCGACAGCGACGCATTCCGGGAGCTGACCGACCCGCACCGGCTAGAGTTGCTGATGTATTGCTACCGGATGCTCGGATCTTTCGAGGACGCCGAGGAAGGCCCTACAGGACACGGCGATGGCCGCCTGGCAAGGCCTTGCAGGGTTCGAGGGACGCGCCACGGTCCGCACCTGGTTCTACCGGATCCCGACCAACCAGTGCCTGAGCATGCTTCGCTCGGCCAACCGACGATCAGCGAAGGAGCGGGACATCACCAAAATTGAACCGCCCGAGCCAACTCGCCTCGGCGAAGTCGTCTGACTCGAGCCATTTCCCGACGCCCTCCTCAAGGGCCCGATCAACGTGCCGCTCGCCGCGAAGCGCGCTACGAGCAGACCGACGCGATCTGCGTGCCTTCGTGACCACGCTGCAGCTCCTGTCCGCTCGCCAGCGCGCCGTGCTCATCTTGCGCGAGGTACCCGGCTACCGCGCCAACGAAGTGGCCAGGATGCTCGACACGACCGTCGGGTCGGTCAACAGTTTCCTCAAACGGGCCCGCGCCGCGCTGAAACGCCGGCTGCCGTGCAAAGGCGAACGCGAAGCGCTTCCAGCTCCGAACTCGTCGCCGCTCGTGGCAAATTTCGTCCGCGCATACCAGTCCGGCGATGTCGACGCGCTGGTCGCCCTGCTCACCGCCGATGCCGACGTCGGGCTACCGCGATCGCTCCCTCGCCGAGAACCAGCCGTCCGAGTGCGCTCCACGTCTGGGATGCGAACGCACACCTGGGCCGCTGACGTGTGGCTTTGTCAGTTGTCTCACAGCGATTTCGAAGCGGTTTCTCGCACACGGCATTAGCGGTCAGACTCGGATAATCGTAAGTTGGGCCGCACCGTCAAGGGCCTCGAAGTCATCGTCCTGGGTGATGACCGGCAGGCGTCGTGATGCGGCGATGGCTGCGATCCACAGGTCATTGATTCGGACTCGTCGGCCGGTCTCCGCAAGGTGTATGCGTAGGCGCGCCCACATCTGGGCCGCGTCTTCGTCTACGGTCAGCGTTTCCATGTCAGCAATGCTGTCGAGGGTGGCGAGTCGTTGCGCGCGGACGTCGGAGTTGGTGGCGGCGAGTACACCGGCGGTGAGTTCGGCAAGGGTGACGACCGTGGTGGCGACTTCGGCGGGTATGTGCGTGCTGTCGAGTTGTCGGCCGGTTTCGGTTGCAATGAACACGGATGTGTCGACAACTCCCGCGGCGACCACATCGCTCATCGGACTGGGCCGAGATCGTCGGTGGTATCGCCGGCGAGGAGGGCGAGGTCGTCGCGTAGCCCGGGATCGGCTTGAGCGCGGTGCAGCCGCGTCAGGAACTCAGCTCTGGTGAGCCAGCGGCGGCGCCGCGGGCGAACCGGGGTCAGAACGGCGACGGGGCGGCCCTTGACGGTGATGGTGATGTCCTCGCCGGCTTGTACGCGGCGAAGGACGCTAGCCGTGTCGTTACGCAGATCGCGTGACGCCACCTCAGACATGCTACAAACGTAGCATGTCTGTAGTACTAGGATCTGGTTTTGGCTCCCCTCCGGCGGCGGCACAGTTGAGCTCACCGCTGAACTGGCTCATTACTCCACCAACGCCGCGGCCGCCTGTAGGTGCTTGATCGCATCACTGACTATCGACTCGATCAACTCCGCGCACGACGGCAGATCGGAGACGATGCCCGCCACTTGTCCCGACGCCATCACCCCGGCCTCGGTATTGCCGTCCACCATGCTGGCGCGCAACAGCATCGGGGTGTTGGCCGCCATCAGGACCTGCGACCACGTCAGGTCCTTGCCGTGACGCATCGCGAGCCCGTCGCGGATCATCGTCCGCCACGTCGTCCCGGACATTCTCTTGAACTTCGCGGCATTGCGCATCGCGGCCGAGAACCCCTTCGCCCGCGAACCCCGCTCCAGCCGGTCGACCAGCGGTGTCCGCAGCACCCTGTGCGGCATCCCGTCCACCCGGGTCGTCACGACCGTGCCGTCCAGGCCGGCATCAAGGTAGCGCTGCTTGATCGTTTCGGGCACCGTCGAATCCGACGTCAACAGGAAGCGCGTGCCCATGGCAACACCGGCGGCGCCGTAGGAGAGCGCGGCGGCCAGGCCGCGCCCATCGAAGAAGCCGCCCGCGGCCACCACCGGGATGTCGACCGCATCGAGCACCGACGGCAGCAGCAATGTGGTCGCGACGGGTCCGGTGTGGCCGCCGCCCTCGCCGCCCTGCACGATCACCGCGTCGGCACCCCAGCCGGCCACCTTCCGGGCGTGCTTGGCGGCGCCCACGGATGGAATGACCACCACCCCGGCCTTTTTCAACCGGGCGATCAGCTCGGCTTTCGGCGCCAACGCGAACGACGCGACCTTCACACGCTCACGAATCAGCAGCCCGACGCGCTCACCCGAGTCCGTCGCGTCGGCGCGGATGTTCACGCCGAACGGCTTGTCCGTCGCGGCCTTCACCTTGTTGATGGCCGTGGAAAGCTCGTCCAACGTCATGGTCGCCGACGCGAGAATGCCCAAGCCGCCGGCATTCGCGGTCGCGGACACCAGCCTGGCGCCGGCCACCCACCCCATCCCGGTCTGCACCACCGGGTGTTCGACGCCGACCAGCTCGGTCAGAGGTGTTCGCAGTCTCATACCCGCACTTCCTTGTCGCGCAACCCCTTGGGGTCGATCACATCGCGGATCAACCGAAGCTCGTCGGGCTCGGGGTGCCGCGTTCGGCCGGCCTCGGAGAGCCCGTGCACCGGGAACGATGTCGCCTCCCGTACGTCGTCGGGGTCGACACCGGGGTGAAGGGACACCGCTCGCATCTGACCGTCCGGCCCGCCGAAGTCGAACACCCCCAGATTGGTGACCACGCCGCGCACGTCGACGAACCGGAACGCGGGATTGTCTGCATCGACCTTGTCGTAACCGATGCCCGACACCACGTCGACGGTGTCGCAGAACACGCGGGGGGAATGATTTCCGACCCAATAGCTGGTGGCGTGATTGACGGTGTTGCCGGGCGCTCCGCGGACGCCGAACATCTGGCGTGTCGGGTGCTGCAGCGGCCCGAACGCGGACAGGTTCTGGTTGCCATAGCGGTCAATCTGGTTCGCGCCCATCACGACATGTCGACGTCCCCAAGCGAGTGTCGCGAACACCCGACTGAACGGCATCCAGCCCTCGACGGCACCGGACGCCCCGAGTGCAGGTGTGTCGGCCAGCAACAGTGCCTCACCGTCTGTCAGCAGGATCTCGGGAGAGAACGTCAGCCTGGCCAGTCGGGCCCCAACGGACGCCACCGTCGCCATCGGACTGACCATGATCTCGCCGGCATCCCGGAACAGCTCGGCGCACGCGACGACGCACACCTCGGCCCGGCTCACCGCAATCATGAGGCTTCCTCGGAGAATCGACGCACCGCGGCCTGGTAATCCTCCTCGCTGCCGGACAGGTACGTCTGCACGAACTGCTCCCAAGTCTCAGGTGTCTTGGCGGCGTCGGCGTAGTGTCGCTGGAACTGCTCGTCGCGGCCGTAGTCGGGCGCGGCCGTGGTGAAGTGGGCGCCGCCGGGCACCTCGACCACCGCGTCGACCATCATCCGGTTCACCGACAGCGCCTGCTGCGGCACGGCCTTGACCAACTCATCCGTCGGCACCACCTTCTCCACCGAGAGGAAGCGACGCTCGGCGGCCATCAGGAAGAGGTCGTCGAAGTACGGGTCGACGCCGGTGTAGGCGGCATTGCCGGCGGCGTCCCCGAGATTCAGATGGACGAACGCCGCATCCAGTCGCAGCGCCGGCATCGCAATCAGGGTTTCGTGCTTATCGCCGCAGGGATACGGCGACACGACGGTCTTGAGCTCGCCTTCCCAGAAGTCCGGCACAGAGCTGCCAAGGCCCGCGCGAATCGGCAGGAACGGCAGGCGCTGTGCGGCGGCGTGCAGCCCGCAGCGCAGCATGCCTTCATCCATCTCGCGCGCCTCGATCGATCCGCTTGTCCGCGCGGCGGCGAACCAGGGATCGTAGAACGGTGGCGAATCCAGCGACACGAAACCGTAGTACACGCGCCGCACCTTGCCCGCGGAGCACAGCAACCCGATGTCAGGTCCGCCGTAGGTGACGACGGTCAAGTCGGTGACATCGGAGCGCAGCATCGCGCGAACGAACGCCATCGGCTTGCGCCGCGATCCCCAGCCGCCGATGCCGATAGTCATCCCGCTGCGCAACTGGCCGACAGCGTCATCGAGGGTGGTCCGCTTGTCGCTCATGACTTCTTCACGAACGCGTCGCGGTGCTCGTTGGAGACGCCTGCCAGATTGAGCTCGAACGTAAAGCCCTGCTCCATACGGTAACTGGAGTTGACATGCTGCACGTCGATGAAGTTCAGTGCTTCCTTGGCCGCGCGGATGACGCGGGTGTCCTTGGCTGCGATCGCACGGGCCACCCGCAGTGCCGCCTCGTCCAACTCGTCACGAGGCACCACCTCGTGAACCGAGCCGAAGTGATGCAGCGTCGCCGCGTCGACCGTGGCGGCCGTGAAGAACATCCGACGCATCACGTGCTGCGGAACCAGCCGTGACAAATGCGTCGCCGCGCCCAGAGCGCCCCGCTCCACCTCCGGCAGCCCGAACGTCGCGTCGTCGGAGGCGACGATCACGTCGGCGTTGCCGACGAGGCCGATGCCGCCGCCGACACAGAATCCGTTCACCGCGGCGACGACCGGCACGGCACACTCGTAGACCGCTTTGAACGCGGCAAAGCAGCCGCGGTTGGCGTCGATCAGCGCGGCGAACCCTTCGGTCCGTTGCATTTCCTTGATGTCGACGCCGGCGTTGAAGCCCCGGCCCTGCGCACGCAGGATCACGACGTGGGTGTCGGGTTTGTTGCCGGCATCGGTGACGGCGTCGGCCAGTTCGAACCAGCCGCTGGACGGGATCGCATTCACCGGCGGGTAGTCGACCGTGACGGCGACGATGCCCGGTTCGGTGGTGGCAGACGAAATGGTCATGGACTTCCTGGGGTCGCTACCTAAGCAAGCACTTGCTTGGTAAGCTAGCACAGTGCGCGACGCCGGCGGTGACGTTCCCCTCAACTTCGGACTGGCCGGCAAGGTGGTGCTGGTGACCGGCGGCGTACGAGGGGTCGGCGCGGGGATCAGCGCCGTGTTTGCCGCGCAAGGTGCCACGGTCGTCACCTGCGCAAGGCACCCCGTGGAGGGACTGCCCTACGAGTTTCACCGGTGCGACGTGCGCGACGAGGACTCGGTGGCCGGCTTGATCGACGCGATCGTCGCACGCCACGGCGCCCTCGACGTGTTGGTCAACAACGCCGGGGGATCGCCGTATGCGCTGGCCGCTGACGCCTCGCCGACGTTTCATCGCAAGATCGTCGAGCTGAATCTTCTTGGTCCGCTGCTGGTTTCGCAACGGGCCAACGCGGTGATGCAGGACCAGGACAGGGGCGGGGCCATCGTGTCGGTGTCGAGTGTGAGCGGGCGACGCCCGTCTCCGGGCACCGCTGCCTACGGCGCGGCCAAGGCGGGCGTGGAAAGCATGACCGCAACGCTCGCCGTCGAGTGGGCTCCGAAGGTGCGCGTCAACGCGATCGCGGTCGGCATGGTGGAAACCGAGCAGTCCGAGTTGTTCTACGGCGATGCCGACTCTATGGCCGCGGTGGCCGCGACAGTTCCGCTCGGCAGGCTTGCTCAGCCACGCGAGATCGGCTGGGCAGTGGCTTTTCTCGCATCTGACGCCGCGGCGTACGTCAGCGGTACGACAATGGCCGTGCACGGCGGGGGAGAACCGCCGCCGTACCTGGAAGCCTCCAGCGCCAACAAGAACAAGTAGGGAGAGACGGGTATGGGATTGGTCGACGGCCGCGTGGTCGTGGTGACGGGTGCCGGCCGCGGCATCGGGCGAGCGCACGCGCTCGCGTTCGGCGCCGAGGGTGCGCAAGTGGTGGTCAACGACATTGGCGTGGCCCTGGACGGCTCGTCGGGCGAAAGCCCCGCGCAGGACGTGGTCGACGAGATCATCGCGGCAGGTGGTGAAGCCGTGGCCAACACCGATGACATCGCCGACTGGGCCGGCGCGGCGAACCTGGTCCAGACCGCCGTCGACTCGTTCGGCCGCCTCGATGTGTTGGTGAACAACGCGGGCTTCATCCGCGACCGGATGCTGATGAACATCAGCGAGGATGAGTGGGACGCCGTGATCGGGGTCCATTTGAAGGGTCACATGGCGCCCATCCGGCACGCCGCCCAGCACTGGCGCTGGCAGAAGAAGGCAGGCCGCGCCGTCGACGCCCGGGTGATCAACACCAGCTCCGCCGCCGGGCTGCAGGGCAGTGTCGGTCAGGGGAACTACTCGGCCGCCAAGGCGGGGATTGCGGCGCTCACCCTGGTCGCCGCCGCCGAGTTGGGGCGCTACGGCGTCACCGTCAACGCGATTGCGCCGGCCGCACGGACCCGGATGACGGAGGCGGTGTTCGCCGAGACGATGGCAAAGCCGGACGACGGCTTCGACACGATGGCGCCGGAAAACGTTTCACCGCTCGTGGTTTGGCTGGGCAGCGCAGAGTCCCGGGACGTGACCGGCAAGGTGTTCGAGGTCGAGGGTGGCCTGATCCGGGTCGCCGAAGGCTGGGCGCACGGGCCGCAAGTCGACAAGGGCGCGCGGTGGGCTCCCGCGGAACTTGGTCCCGTGGTCGCCGACCTGCTGGCCAAAGCTCGCCCGCCGGTACCCGTCTACGGGTCCTGACGCTTGGGCTCGCACACAACGAGCGGGATCACCCGATCGGCCGCCTCGCGATATCGCCGGTAGGGCGGGTACATCCTCGTCAACTGCGGCCAGTAACGCGCGCGCTCGTCGTCGGTGGCGTCGCGGGCCCGGGCGTCGAGATGCTCGCCGCGAATCTGCACCCGCACGTTGGGGTTTGCTTTGAGGTTTCGGTACCACATCGGATGGTCCGACCGGCCACCGAAGGACGCCGGCAGGATGACCCGGTCACCATCGCACAGATACAGCGTGGCTGTGATTCGCGGCTGTCCGCTCTTGCGCCCCGTCGTCGTCAACAGCGCCGCCGGAAACCACAGGAGTTTCGCACCGAGTCGTCCGTCGGTTCGTCCGTAGACCCACACGTGGGCGCGAGCGAAGTACTTGAGAAGTAGCGCGAGGAACCGTGAGTTGCGTAACCGCCCTGCCATGCCAGATGACTAGCCGCAGTTCACGGTTCGCAAACCACGATAGGGATCGTCCGCTCGGTCCAGGACTGGTAGTCGTCGTAGGTGGGGTACATGTCGACCAGTTGCGGCCAGTACTTGCGGCGTTCATCGTCGGTGGCGTCCCGCGCGGACAGATCAAGCACTTCTCGTTTAATCTGCACCTGCACTTTGGGATTGGCCTGGAGGTTCCGGTACCACATCGGGTTCTTCTCGGCGCCGCCCTTCGACGCCGCCGCGATCACCCGGTCCCCGTCGCGGATGAAGTACAACGGGCTGACCCGCGGTCGCCCGGTCTTGCGGCCGGTGGTGGTCAGCAACGCGACGGGGATGTTCTGGACCGTCCCGCCGAGGCCCTCGCCGCCACCGCGGCGGTACATCCAGGTGTTGATCCGTGACATCCATTTGATGAAGAAGTCCGCGTACGGCGTATTCATGAATCGCGGTGGTGATTTCGGCATGGCACTCATCTTATGCTGAGGCGGTGGTTAACTTTTCCGACACCGACCGCATCGCGGCGGCAGACGCCTACGTCGATGCGCTTGTCAGCCATGACGGTGACTCGGTGCCCTTCGCGCCCGACTGCATTCGAATCGAGCAGGGCGTCAAGACGGGATTCTCGGGAGAGCACTTGCGCCGCAGCCTCAACCGTGGGCCGCAGTACCACATTATCGCCGCGACGACCGATCGGAGCTACGCGATCGCCGGCGACGAGGTGCATGCGACGTTCACCGTCGTCACCAAGGCGGCGCTCGGTGGCCGACGCGTGGTGGCACGCGTCGACGAGACATTCTTGATCCCCGCCACCGACGGCAAGATCCATCACATCCGGGTGCGGTTCCACCCGCGCGTCCAGCGCTGAGGCCGCTGCGTCTGCTCGCGGCCCGTCTGCTCGCGGCTCGTCTGGTCGCGGCTCGTCTGGTCGCGGGAGGTAGCGGCTAGATCCGCTCGATGATCGTGCCGGTGGACAACGCGCCGCCCGCGCACATCGTGATCAGCGCAGTGGTCTGATCGGAGCGCTCCAGTTCATGCAGGGCCGTGGTGATCAACCGGCTGCCGGTGCTGCCCACCGGATGTCCCAGCGCGATCGCGCCGCCGTTGACGTTCACCCGCGCCATGTCCGGGTTGTGCACCCGCGCCCAGGACAGCACCACGGAGGCGAAGGCCTCGTTGATCTCGACGATGTCAATGTCGCCGATCTTCATGCCAGCCTTCTCCAGCACCTTGGCCGTCGACTGCACGGGCCCGTCGAGGTGGTAGTAGGGCTCGGCGCCGACGAGGGCCTGGCTGACGATCCGGGCCCGCGGCTTCAGGCCCAGCGCCCGCGCCTTGTCCTCGTCCATCCACAGCACCGCGGCGGCGCCGTCCGATATCTGCGACGACGTGCCCGCGCTGTGGATACCGCCCTCGAGCACCGGCTTCAGCTGGGAGAGCCCTTCCAGCGTGGTGTCGCGTAGCCCCTGGTCCCGGCTGACCATGTGCCGCTTGCTGGTCGGCTGCTTCTGGTCGTCGAGCACCGGCGCGTCGATAGCGGAGATCTCGCGGTCGAACCGGCCCTCGGCCCACGCCCGCTTGGCCTTCTGCTGTGACTGGAGTCCGAACTCGTCGATGTCCTCGCGGGTGATGCCGCGGCGCCTGGCGATCCGTTCCGCCGCCTCGAACTGGTTCGGCATGTCGATGTCCCACGACTCCGCGCGGATCGCCGACCGGTCCGGACCCGCGTTAGCACCCAGTCCGACGCGACTCATCGCCTCGATGCCGCAGGCGACGCCGATGTCGATCGCACCAGCGGCGATCAGCCCGGCGATCAGGTGGTTGGCCTGCTGGCCGCTGCCGCACTGGCAGTCGACGGTGGTCGCACCGACCTCTTCCGGCAAACCCGCGGTGAGCCACGCCACCCGGGAGATGTTGTTGGACTGCTCGCCGTACTGCGTCACGCAGCCACCGATCACCTGTTCGACATCACCTGCGCCGATGCCGGCCTTCTCCACCAATGCCTTCTGCACGGCGCCCAGCAGCTCGGTGGCGTGCAGGCCCGACAGCCATCCATTCCGCTTGCCGATGGGGCTACGAGTGGCCTCGACGATGACAGGGTTACCCATTCCGCCAGGCTAGAACACGTTTCATTACTCTGACAAGCGAGGATGCAAAGGTGCCTTTTGTCTGCGGTGAAGCCGTGTTTTACTGGCACTAGAACACGTTGTATTGAGGAGTGCATTGATGCCCACCCCCAACCTGCCCCCCGGTTTCGACTTCACAGACCCCGACATCTGCGTCGAGCGGTTGCCGGCCGACGAGTTGGCCGAGTTGCGCCGCACCGCGCCAGTCTGGTGGAACGAGCAGCCGATCGGCAAGGCCGGCGGCTTCAACGACGGCGGCTACTGGGCGGTGACCACACACAAGGACGTCAAAGAGGTGTCGCTGCGCAGCGACGTCTTCTCCAGCTGGCAAAACGGTGTGATACCCCGTTTCCACGACGACATCGCCCGCGAGGACATCGAAGTCCAGCGCTTCGTCATGCTCAACATGGACGCCCCGCACCACACGCGGCTGCGCAAGATCATCTCGCGCGGGTTCACTCCGCGTGCCGTAGGGCGGTTGCAGGACGAGCTCAATGAGCGGGCGCAGAACATCGCCAAGGCGGCCGCTGCCGAGGGGTCCGGCGATTTCGTCGAACAGGTGTCCGCCGAGCTGCCACTGCAGGCGATCGCCGGCCTGCTCGGCGTCCCGCTGGATGACCGCGACAAGCTGTTCCGCTGGTCGAACGAAATGACCGGCAACGACGACCCGGAGTACGCGCACATCGACCCGAAGATGTCGTCCTTCGAGCTGATCCAATACGCCATGAAGATGGCCGAGGAGAAGGCCGAGAACCCCGGCGACGACATCGTGACGACACTGATCAATGCCGACATCGACGGCGAGAAGCTGTCCGACGACGAGTTCGGGTTCTTCGTGGTCATGCTCGCGGTTGCCGGCAACGAGACCACCCGCAACTCCATCACCCAGGGCATGATGGCCTTCATGGACTTCCCCGATCAGTGGGAACTGTTCAAGAAGGAACGGCCGGAAACCGCAGCCGACGAGATCGTGCGGTGGGCCACGCCGGTGACCTGCTTCCAGCGCACAGCGCTGCAGGATTACGAGCTGTCCGGTGCCCAGATCAAAAAGGGCCAGCGCGTGGTGATTTTCTACCGCTCGGCCAACTTCGACGAAGAGGTCTTCGACGACCCGTACACGTTCGACATTCTGCGCAATCCCAACCCGCACGTCGGCTTCGGCGGCACCGGGGCGCACTACTGCATCGGCGCCAATCTGGCCAAGATGACGATCAACCTGATCTTCAATGCGGTTGCGGACCAGATGCCCGATCTCACCGGAATCTCCAAGCCCGAACGGCTGCGGTCGGGGTGGCTCAACGGCATCAAGCACTGGCAGGTCGACTACCACGGCAATTCGGCTGGCAATTCGGCTGGTGGTTCGGACTCCAAGTGCCCGGTGGCGCACTGATGGATTTCGGCCTCGACCCCGCGCAGCGGGCTGTCGCGGATGTCATCACATCGGTGATGGACCGCAACGCCGACGCCGACGATTTGTGGGGCGCGCTCGCCAGCAACGGCGTGACGTCGTTGGCGCTCCCGGAGCGGCTCGGTGGTGACGGCGTCGGCCTTCCGGAGACGGCGACGGTGTTGACCGAACTCGGCCGGCACGGCGCGATCACACCGGCGCTCGCCACGCTTGGCCTGTCCGTCGTGCCGCTGATGGAATTGGCCACCGAGGAGCAGCAGGACCGGTATCTTTCGCGGGTGGCCGACGGCGGCGTGCTGACGGTCGCGCTGAACGAACCCGGGACCGCGCTGCCGGACCGGCCGTCGACGACGCTGGCCGGCAACCGGCTCAACGGCACGAAGGTCGGGGTGGCGTATGCGGCGCAAGCGGATTGGATCATCGTGTCCGCCGACAATGCCGTCGTCGTGGTCTCACCGAAGTCCGACGGCGTGCAGCTGGTGGCGACACCGACATCCAATGGCGGTGACGAGTACGTGGTGACGTTCTCGGACGTCGCGGTGCCCGACTCCGATGTGCTGGTCGGCGCGGACGCACACCGGCTCAACCAGCTCGCGCTCGCCATGATCGGCGCGTACGGGAGCGGCCTGGTGGCCGGGGCGCTGCGGCTGACGGCCGACTACGTGGCGAACCGTCACCAGTTCGGCAAGCCGCTGTCGACGTTCCAAACCGTGGCCGCGCATCTCGCCAACGTCTACGTCGCTTCGCGGACAATCGATCTGGCCGCGAAGTCGGTGATCTGGCGGCTGGCCGAGGGTCGCGACGCCGTCGACGACCTCGATGTTCTCGGCTTCTGGCTGGCGTCGGAGGCACCGCCGGCCATGCAGACCTGCCACCACTTGCACGGTGGCATCGGGGTGGACATCACGTATCCGATGACGCGGTATTACTCGACGATCAAAGACCTCACCCGCATGGTGGGCGGTCCGTCGCATCGCCTCGAGTTAGTGGGAGCACAATGTTCATCGACCTGACCCCCGAGCAGCGGGCGCTGCAAGCTGAACTGCGGCAATACTTCTCCAGCCTGATCAGTGCTGAAAAGGCCGACGAGATGGAGACCGATCGGCACGGCAGCGCCTACCGCGAGGTGATCTTGCGCATGGGTCGCGACGGCTGGCTCGGGGTCGGCTGGCCCGTGGAGTACGGCGGACGCGGCTTCGGCCCATTGGAGCAGCAGATCTTCGTCAACGAAGCGGCCCGCGCCGACGTCCCACTGCCCGCGGTCACGTTGCAGACCGTCGGGCCGACGCTGCAGATCTTCGGCAGCGACGCCCAGAAGGAGAGGTTCTTGCCTGCGATCCTCGCCGGTGAGGTGCATTTCGCGATCGGCTACACCGAGCCCGAGGCGGGCACCGACCTGGCGTCATTGCGCACCAGCGCGGTGCGCCATGGTGACGAGTACGTCGTCAACGGGCAGAAGACCTTCACCACGGGCGCGCACGATGCCGACTTCATCTGGCTGGCGTGTCGCACCGACCCGGAAGCGGTGAAACACAAGGGCATTTCGATTCTGATCGTGGACACCAAGGATCCGGGTTACTCGTGGACGCCAATCATCACCAGCGACGGTGCACACCACACCAACGCCAGCTACTACAAAGATGTGCGGGTGCCGGTGGACATGCTGGTCGGCGAAGAGAACGCCGGCTGGAAATTGATTACCACCCAGCTCAACAACGAGCGGGTGATGCTGGGCCCGGCCGGCCGGTTCGCCGGCATCTACGACCGGGTGCACGCCTGGGCGTCCAAGCCGGGCGGTGACGGCGTGACTCCGATCGACCACGACGACGTGAAGCGCGCGCTGGGAGAGATCTATTCGGTGTGGCGGATCAACGAGCTGCTCAACTGGCAGGTGGCTGCGGCGGGTGAGCACATCGACGTGGCCGATGCCGCGGCGACCAAAGTCTTCGCCACCGAACGGGTTCAGCAGATCGGGCGGCTCGCCGAGGAGATCGTCGGCAAGTACGGCAATCCGGCCGAACCCGACACCAAGGACCTGTTGCACTGGCTGGACATGCAGACCAAACGCAATCTGGTCATCACGTTCGGTGGCGGCGTGAACGAGGTGATGCGCGAGATGGTGGCCGCATCCGGGCTGAAGGTGCCGAGGGTCCCGCGATGAGCGCTTCTGAACGTGCCGAGGGTCCCGCGATGAGCGCTTCTGAACGTGCCGCGGGTCCCGCGATGAGCGCTTCTGAACGTGCCGAGAGTCCCGCGATGAGCGCTTGCGCGAAGAGCAGAGGACAGCGATGAGCGCGATGGATGACACCGTCGCGCAGGTGAAGGCGGCGGGCCGCAGCAAGCCGCGCACGGGCCGGGACCCGGTGAACCAGGCGATGATCAACAACTGGCTGGAAGCCATCGGCGATCACAATCCCATTTATGTCGACGATGCGGCCGCCCGTGCCGCCGGACATCCCGGAATCATCGCTCCGCCGGCCATGATTCAGGTCTGGACGATGGCCGGTCTGGGCGGCGTCCGGTCCGACGACGATCCGCTGTCGCGGATCATCGCGTTGTTCGATGACGCCGGCTACATCGGGGTCGTCGCGACCAACTGCGAGCAGACCTACCACCGCTACCTGCGCCCGGGCGAAGAGGTCAGCGTCAGTGCCGAACTCACCGATGTCGTCGGGCCCAAGCAGACCGCGCTGGGGGAAGGTTACTTCGTCAACCAGCGCATCACCTGGCAGGTCGGCGACGAGGACGTCGCCGAAATGAACTGGCGGATCCTGAAATTCCGGCCGCGGGAAGAGGAGAAGCCGGCTGTGCCGGAAGATCTCGACCCTGTCAGGATGATACGGCCCGCGTCGTCGCGCGACACCGCGTTCTTCTGGGACGGCGTCGCCGACCACGAACTACGCATTCAGCGGCGCGCCGATGGCAGTCTGCAGCATCCGCCGCTGCCGGCGGTATGGCAGGACAAGGAAGCGCCGACCGACTACCTGGTCGCCACCGGACGCGGGAGGGTGTTCAGCTTCGTCGTGCACCACGCGCCCAAGGTGCCGGGTCGCACGCTGCCGTTTGTGATCGCACTGGTCGAACTGGAGGAGGGGGTGCGCATGCTCGGCGAGCTTCGCAACGCGGACCCCGCCGCCGTGGAGATCGGAATGCCGGTGCAGGCAGTCTATCTCGACTTTCCGGCGACGGATGCGGGGCCGGCATGGACGCTCTATGCATGGGAGCCGGCATGAGCGCGACTGAATCCGATGTCGCCGGCGCTGCGGCTCCGGATATCGAGGTAGGCACGAGACTGCCTGAGCTGAACCTGTACGGCGACCCCACCTTCATCGTCTCGACGGCGCTCGCGACACGGGATTTCCAGGACGTGCACCACGACCGGGACAAGGCGCAGGCGAAGGGGTCGAAGGACATCTTCGTCAACATCCTCACCGACACCGGGCTTGTGCAGCGGTTTGTCACTGATTGGGCCGGACCGTCGGCGCTGATCAAGTCGATCTCATTGCGGCTCGGTGTGCCGTGGTACGCCTATGACACCGTGACATTCTCGGGTGAAGTGACGGCCATGGAGGACGGCGTTGTCACCGTGAAAGTGTTGGGGCGCAACTCTCTTGGTGACCATGTGATCGCGACCGTGACGCTGACGCTCGGAGGTGCATGATGCTCTCGGGCGCAGCGGCGATCGTCGGTATCGGGGCCACCGACTTCTCCAAGAACTCCGGCCGCAGTGAGTTGCGGCTGGCGGCCGAGGCGGTGCGGGGCGCGCTCGACGATGCCGGGCTCACGCCGGCCGACGTCGACGGGTTGACAACGTTCACGATGGACTCCAACACCGAGGTCGCCGTCGCCAGGGCCGCTGGAATCGGTGAGCTGAAATACTTTTCGAAGATCCATTACGGCGGCGGCGCTGCCTGCGCGACGGTTCAGCAGGCAGCGATGGCGGTGGCCACCGGCGTGGCCGACTGCGTGGTGGCCTACCGCGCGTTCAACGAGCGGTCGGGCCAGCGGTTCGGCCAGGTGCAGACCAGGCTGACGGAGAACGCCGACTCGACGGGCGTGGACAACTCGTTCTCCTACCCGCACGGCCTGAGCACCCCGGCGGCACAGGTGGCGATGATCGCCAAGCGGTACATGCACCTGTCCGGCGCGACCAGTCGGGACTTCGGTGCGATCTCTGTTGCTGACCGCAAGCACGCGGCCAAGAACCCGAAGGCTTATTTCTACGAGAAGCCGATCACCATTGAGGATCACCAGAATTCGCGGTGGATCGCCGAGCCGCTGCGGCTGCTGGACTGCTGCCAGGAGACTGACGGCGCGGTGGCGATCGTCGTCACCTCAGCGGATCGGGCGAAGGACCTGAAGCACCGGCCGGCCGTGATCGAGGCGGCGGCACAGGGCTCCAGCCCGGACCAGTACACGATGGTGAGCTACTACCGACAGGAGCTTGACGGGTTGCCCGAGATGGGGTTGGTCGGCAAGCAGCTGTGGGAGCAGTCTGGGCTGACGCCCACCGACATCCAGACCGCGATCCTCTACGACCACTTCACGCCGTTCACCCTGATCCAGTTGGAGGAGCTGGGCTTTTGCGGCTGGGGCGAGGCGAAGGACTTCATCGCTGACGGCGCGGTCGAGATCGGCGGCAGGCTGCCCATCAACACGCACGGCGGCCAGCTGGGCGAGGCGTACATCCACGGGATGAACGGCATCGCCGAAGGCGTGCGTCAGCTGCGGGGCACCTCGGTCAACCAGGTCGCCGATGTCGGGCATGTGCTTGTCACCGCGGGCACGGGAGTGCCGACGTCGGGCCTGATCCTCGGCTGAGGGTCGCCGAACGTGACGCCACGGCGATAAATCGGCGGAATAGTCGCCACGGGGTTACGGTCGCGGCGTTGTCGGTGCGAATTAGCACACTGTCGCCGTGGGGGAGGCATTCATCGGCAGCGAGGCGTTGGCAGCTGGAAAGCTGACGCACTACGAGCTGCGATCCCGGTTTATCGCGGTGCACCAAGACGTCTACGTACCGAAGGACGTTGAGCTGACGCCTGTGCTGCGGGCGCAGGCTTGCTGGCTGCGGTCGAGACGGCGCGGCGTGGTCGCCGGATTGTCGGCGTCCGCGATGCTCGGCGCCCGATGGATCGATCCAAGGCGGCCGGCGCAGATCATCGACACCAACCGAAGACCCACTCCGGGGATCGAGGTGTGGGCAGACCACATCGACGACGACGAAGTGTGCCGCATCGCAGGGATAGCGGTCACGATTCCACCGCGTACAGCGCTCGATATCGCGAGTCGAAATCCGACCGCGGTGGCCGTGGCCGCGATCGATGCGCTGGCACAGGCAACCGACCTGAAGCCGGCGGATGTCGCCGCTCTGGTGGACCGATACCGCGGGCGTCGCGGCATCAAGCGTGCCAGGGTCACGCTCGACCTGGTCGATCCAGGTGCCCAGTCGCCGAGGGAAACGTCATTACGCCTGCTTCTCATCCGCGCCGGCTTCCCGCGGTCGCGGACACAGATCGCCGTGCGCAATGAGTTCAACTGGCCCGTCGCCTACCTGGACATGGGATGGGAGGACATCAAGGTGGCGGTCGAATACGACGGTGATCAACACCGTGCTGACCGCAGGCAGTACGTCAAGGACATCCGCCGCGCAGAGATGCTGGAGCGAATCGGCTGGATAATCGTGCGCGTAATCGCCGAGGATCACCCGGACGACATCATTCGACGTGTGCGCGACGCCCGGGCTCGCCGACTGTAACGCCAGGGCGAAAATTTCGGTGAAATCTCGCCGTGGCGTTGCACTCGGCGATGGGCAACGCCTAAGCGGCGACCAACTCCACACCCGAGAGCACCGGCTCGTTATTACGGGACGGTGCGGTCACCGCGGCCACCAGCCGGTCGTCCTCAGTCCAGATGCGCGCCAGCAGCATCTCCCCCGGGAAGACGACGCCGGCGAACCGCGCCCCGTAAGAACGCACGCGGCTTACGTCGCTGTCGAGGCAGGCGTCGACGATCGCCTTGCACGCCATCCCGTAGGTGCACAGGCCGTGCAGGATTGGACGCGGAAAGCCCGCTGCCGCAGCGAATTCCGGATCCGAATGCAACGGGTTGCGGTCACCGCACAGGCGGTAGAGCAGAGCCTGCTGCGGCAGGATCGGCAGTGGCACCTCGTAGTCGCACGCGCGGTCGGGCGGCGCGGCCGAGAACGACGGGCCGCGCTCGCCGCCGAACCCGCCCTCTCCTCGCGCGAAGATCGACCGCCGTGTGCTCCAGAGCGGTGTGCCGTCCGGCGCCGTCACCGAGGACTCGCTCACGATCACCGCAGCCTTGCCCTTGTCCCAGACGTCGACGATGCGGCTGCTGGAGCGCGCAGTACCGGAGGGCGGCAGCGGGCCCGCCACCGTCACCTCCTCCGACGCATGCAGGATCTTCGACAGCTCGATCTCGATGCCCGGGAACGACACGCTCGGCGGCTCCGTCAGGTGGAACGATTGCGCCACATTGCCGAACGTGGGCAGCACCTGCGGGGTGTTGTCCACCAGATAGCTCAGCTCACGCTGGTTCATCGGATCGGCGCCCGCGCCAAGCGCTAAGTGGTAAAGCTGCACATCGCTGCTGTTCCAGGAGAATTCGGCAGGCGGCAGCTCCGCGCCGAGCGCGGCGGCGAGATCGATCGGCACCTCAGTCCTTCCCGGCGATATGCAACGCGGCCAGGTAACCGAACGCCATGGCCGGGCCGATCGTACCGCCGGGGCCCGGATAGGTGTGCCCCATCACCGGCGCACTGACATTGCCGGCAGCATAGAGCCCCGGGATCACACCGCCGTCGTCACGCAGCGCGCGGCCGTGGGTGTCGGTACGGATTCCACCCTTCGTCCCCAGGTCCCCCGGCACCATTTTCACGCCGTAGTACGGCGGGTGCTTCAGCTCGCCCAGGCTCGGGTTCGGCTTGTTGGTCGGGTCGCTGTAGTACTTGTCGTAGGCGCTCTCGCCGCGGCGGAAATCCTCGTCGACCCCGGTGCGGGCGAAGCCGTTGAACCGCTCGACGGTCCGGACCAACCCGTCGACGGCCACGCCGACCTTGTCGGCAAGCTCCGGGATCGAGTCGGCCGACACCACCACACCAGACTCCAGCCACCTGCGCGGAAACCGCTGGCCGCCCTGCAAACCGGCGAAGAGATACCGGTCGCGGCACTGCTGATCAAGGATCAGCCAGGACGGCAGGTTCTCGGCCGGCCCCGGGCCCTGGCCATGAACCCCGCCGTACATTCGGTGGGTGGCCTCCACGTACGGCAACGCCTCGTTCATGTAACGCTCGCCCGCGGCGTTGACGATGATCGACCCCGGCGCGTTACGCTCCGACAGCGCAAACCACGGTCCGTTGGGCAGCGGCACCGTTGGTCCCCACCATGCATCGTCCATCAAATCCAAAGCGGCACCGACCTTCTCAGCTGTCTGAATACCGTCCCCGGTGTTGGCCACCGCACCGACCGTCCAGTCGGCGGTTATCGGCGCGCGCTGGTATTTCACGCGCATCTGTTCATTGCGCTCGAAGCCACCGCACGCGAGAATCACGCCGCGTCGGGCTTTGATCAACCGCGGGTCCGCCGTTTCGGACGCGGCGCTGTCCCGCACAAACACCCCCCGCACGGTGCCATCCTCGGTGTACAGGTCGGTCAGCGCGGTGTTCAGCAGCACCGGCACGCCGGCGTCGCGCAAGCCGATCCGCAACGGGGCGATCAGCGCACGGCCCATGCCGACGAGGTTCTTGCCGGTGGCCCTCGCCCACATCGTTCGCGCACCGACCCGAAGGCTTCGCAGCACACCCTTGGGATGACGCTTGAGCAGATTCAGTCGGACGTAGTCCTGTTGCAGCACGACGACATTCAGCGGCACCTTGCTGTACGGCGGCTCCAGCCCCGGTAGATCGGCGCCAAGCTTTTTGGCGTTGAACGGCTTGGGCTCGATCGAACGTCCGCCCGGGCGCCCGCCCGCCGTCTCCGGGTAGTAATCGGAGTAGCCGGGCACCCAGGTCATCTTCAACGGCGTGTGCCGCAATACGAACGACAACATCTCGGGCCCGCGATTCAGATACGTATCGATGCGCTCGGGCTCTACAACATCGCCGATGATGGTGTGAAGATAGGTGCGTGCAGCTTCGGGAGTGTCTGTGACGCCGTCTCGCTTGAGGATCTCGTTATTCGGGATCCACACGCCACCTCCGGAGCGGGCGGTCGAGCCCCCGAAGTGTGGGGCCTTCTCGATCAGGACGGCCGATAAACCGTGGTGGGCGGCGGTCAGGGCGGCGACCATGCCCGCGGCACCGCTACCTACCACGATGACGTCGTATTCCTGTCCAGTCATAGTAGAACACGTTATAGAATTGGCCGGGCCGGGCGCTACCGCCCCCGGTCGCGCCGACTAAAGGGGCGACAACGAATGCTCAGTGTGCAGACGCGCGAGGAGCTGGCCGCGGATCTGGCGCAGGCCGAGCGCAGCAGGGTGCCGATCAGCCCGCTGACGTCTGAGCATTCCGACATCGACGTGGTCGACGCGTATGAGATCCAGCTGATCAACATCCGCCAGCGGGTTGCTGAAGGCGCCCGGGTGATCGGCCACAAGGTCGGCCTGTCGAGCAAGGCGATGCAACAGATGATGGACGTCGACGAGCCGGACTACGGTCATCTCCTCGACGAGATGGAAGTGTTCGAGCACACACCGGTGGAGGCCGGGCGGTACCTGTTTCCGCGTGTGGAGGTCGAGGTCGCGTTCCTGCTCGCCAGCGACCTTCCCGGTGCGGATTGCAGCGAAGGCGATGTTCTCGCGGCGACGGCGGCGTTCGCCCCGGCGATCGAGCTCATCGACACCCGAATCAGCGACTGGAAGATCAAGCTGTGCGACACGATCGCCGACAACGCGTCGTCGGCCGGCTATGTCCTGGGCGCCCAGCGGGTGTCGCCGAAGGACGTCGACATCACCAACATCGACGCGGTGCTGACCCGCAACGGTGAAGTCGTGGCGAAGGGGCGCAGCGACGCCGTCCTCGGCAACCCGGTAACCGCGGTCGCCTGGTTGGCCCGCAAGGTGGTCGACTTCGGGGTTCGGCTGCACGCCGGTGACGTCGTCTTGCCTGGATCGTGCACACGGGCGATCGACGCACGTCCGGGCGACGATTTCGTCGCCGAGTTCGACGGCCTCGGGTCCGTCCGGTTGAGTTTCGATTAGGAGCATCCATGCCCAAAGCAAGCGTCGCGATCGTCGGCTCCGGGAACATCAGCACGGACCTCATGTACAAGCTGCTGCGCTCCGAATGGCTGGAGCCCCGCTGGATGGTCGGCATCGACCCGGACAGCGAGGGCCTCAAGCGCGCAGGCGACCTCGGTCTGGAAACCACGCACGAGGGCGTGGACTGGCTGCTGGCCCAGGATGAGAAGCCCGACCTGCTGTTCGAGGCCACCTCTGCCTACGTGCACAAGGCGGCGGCGCCGAAGTACGCGGAAGCGGGCATCCGCGCGATCGACCTGACCCCCGCCGCGGTCGGACCCGCTGTCATCCCGCCCGCCAACCTGCGCGAGCACCTCGACGCCCCGAACGTCAACATGATCACCTGCGGTGGGCAGGCCACGATTCCGATCGTGTACGCCGTTTCGCGGGTCGTCGACGTGCCGTACGCCGAAATTGTGGCCTCGGTGGCGTCGGTGTCGGCGGGCCCGGGCACCCGTGCCAACATCGACGAGTTCACCAAGACCACCAGCCGCGGCGTGGAAACCATCGGCGGCGCGAAGCGCGGCAAGGCCATCATCATCCTCAATCCGGCCGAGCCGCCGATGATCATGCGCGACACGATCTACTGCGCGATTCCCGAAGACGCGGACACCGACGCGATCGCGCAGTCCATTCGCGACGTGGTTGCCGAGGTGCAGACGTACGTGCCGGGCTACTCGCTGCTGAACGACCCCCAGTTCGACCCGCCCTCGATGAACTCCGGCGGCCAGGCCCTGGTCACCACGTTCATCGAGGTGGAAGGCGCCGGTGACTACCTGCCGCCGTACGCGGGCAACCTGGACATCATGACCGCGGCCGCCACAAAGGTCGGCGAGGAGATTGCCAAGGAGACACTGACAGTGTCAGGAGGTGCCCGATGACGAACAGCATCTGGGATGTACGGATCACCGACACATCGCTGCGGGACGGTTCGCACCACAAACGCCACCAATTCACCAAGGACGAAGTCCACTCGATCGTCGCCGCGCTCGACGCTGCGGGCGTGCCTGTGATCGAGGTGACCCACGGCGACGGGCTGGGCGGGTCGTCGTTCAACTACGGCTTCTCCAAGACCCCCGAGCAGGAGCTGATCAAGCTGGCGGCAGAGACCGCCAACGAAGCCAGGATCGCCTTCCTGATGCTGCCCGGCGTCGGCACCAAAGAAGACGTCATCCAAGCGCAGGACAACGGGGGCTCGATCTGCCGCATCGCCACGCACTGCACCGAGGCCGACGTGTCGATCCAGCATTTCGGTCTGGCCCGGGAGCGCGGCCTGGAAACCGTCGGGTTTCTGATGATGGCCCATACAATCCCGCCGGAGGCGCTGGCCAAACAGGCCAGGATCATGGCCGATGCCGGCTGCCAATGCGTCTACGTCGTCGACTCCGCGGGCGCTCTCGTCCTTGAAGGCGTGCGCGATCGGGTTGCCGCGCTGGTCGCCGAGCTGGGTGCTGACGCCCAGGTCGGGTTCCACGGCCACGAGAACCTCGGCCTCGGTGTGGCGAACTCCGTCGAGGCCGTGCGGGCAGGTGCCAAGCAGATCGACGGCAGCTGCCGACGCTTCGGAGCCGGCGCCGGCAACGCTCCGGTCGAGGCCTTGATCGGCGTGTTCGACAAGATCGGCGTCAAGACCGGCATCGATTTCTTCGACATCGCCGACGCCGCCGAGGACGTCGTGCGCCCGGCCATGCCGGCCGAATGCCTCCTCGATCGCAACGCGCTGATCATGGGGTACTCCGGCGTTTATTCCAGCTTCCTCAAGCACGCGATCCGCCAGTCCGAGCGCTACGGCGTGCCGGCCCACCAGCTCCTGCACCGCGCCGGTAAGCGCAAACTCATCGGCGGCCAGGAGGACCAGCTCATCGACATCGCGCTGGAAATCAAGCGGGAGCAGTCCCAAGGCGAAGTTGCCACGTCAGGTTAGGCAGGCAAGATGGGGCGGTGATCGCCGCGCCGACAACCAGCCGGCGCCGCGTCGGCTCGATGGAACTGCTGCTTGCGGCGCTGATCGCCCTCGCGTTGTCCGGTGGCGTGCTGAGCCGGCTCGTCGCCGCGCGGCCGAACTGGAGCGTCGCGGCGACGGTGTTCTGCGGTGTCTTCGTTCAGGCGCTGCCGTTTCTGGTCGTCGGTGTCCTGGTCAGTGGCCTGGTCGCGGCTTTCGTCTCGCCTGAGCGACTGGCCCGGTTGCTGCCGCGACGCACCGGGTTGGCGATCGTCGCTGCCGGGGTCGGCGGAGCGGCGCTTCCCGGTTGTGAATGCGGCTCCGTCCCGGTCGCGCGGCGGCTGTACGGGTCGGGTGCTGTCGGGGCCGCAGCCCTGACCTTCATGTTGGCGGCCCCGGCGATCAACCCGGTGGTGTTGGTGGCCACGGCCGTGGCGTTTCCCGGCCAACCCAAACTCGTGGTCGCCCGCTGCCTCGCCTCGCTTGCGACCGCCGTGGTGATGGGCCTGTTGTGGTCGCGCTGGGGTCGCGGCGACTGGATCACCCGCTCATTGCCGAGGGCAGACGACGACGCGCCGCCGTGGGTGGTGTTCCTCGAGGCCGCGCGCCACGACTTCCTGCAGGCCGCGTCGTACCTGGTGGTCGGCGCCGCCGCTGCGGCGGCGATGCGGGTGCTCGTTCCGCCCTGGGTGTTCGAGCATCTCGCCGGCCAGGTCGCGCTGGGGATCGTCGTGATGGCGCTGCTCGCCGTGGTGCTGGCGCTGTGCTCGGAGGCTGACGCGTTCGTCGCGGCCAGCTTGACGATGCTGCCGCTTCTGCCTCGACTCGTGTTTCTGGTGGTCGGACCGGCTGTCGACGTCAAGCTGTTCGCGATGCAGGCCGGACTGTTCGGGCAGCGGTTCGCGCTCCGGTTCGCGCCGGCGACGTTCGTGGTGGCAATGCTGGCAGCGACCGGCGTCGGGCTGGTGGTGCTGGGCGGTGCGCATTGAGCCGGATCACCCAGAGCGCGCTGCTGCTTCTGCTCGGCCTGGCCAGCGGGGTGATGGTGCTCAAGGGCACCTACCTGCACTACGTCAAACCCGCGCTGCTGCCGTGGCTGAGTATTGCCTCGGTGGTGCTGATCATCCTCGGGGCGGTTGCGATCATGCGAGACCTGCGCCGGGTGGGAGCCGCCGGCGAGGACGGCGATGGGCACCACCATCGCACCTGGACGGTCTGGCTGCTGCTGATACCCGTCGCTGTGCTCGCGTTCGTCGTTCCGCCGCCGCTGGGCGCGCGCGGAGCAACACCGCAGGTCGCCGCGGTCGCCGAAACCCCGCACCGGCGGCCGTTCCCGCCGTTGCCTCCCGAGCGGGCGCCGGTGGTGTCCCTTCCCGACGTGATGGTGCGCGCGGCCGCAGACTCGGCCGGAACGCTCGACAACCGGCTGATCACCGTTGTCGGCTTCACGATGAAAGACGGGGGTGCGGTGGATCTTGGCCGAGTGGTCATCATCTGTTGCGCCGCGGACGCCCAACTGGCACGCGTGCGACTGACCGGCAAGGATCTGGCTGACTATCCCGACGACACCTGGCTGCGTGTCGAGGGCACGGTCGTCCCGGACAGTTCCACCGCGCACACGGCTTTCGTGCCGACGATGACCGTGAGCAGCGTGACGCCCATGCACCGGCCCGCCAACACCTACGCCTATTAGACGCCTATGAGAACGCCGGCTTGACCCCGCCCAACTGCGCGGTCAGCGCATCGGCGGCGGAGACGAGACCGCGGGCACGCTCGGCGATCTCGGCGTCGGTGAGGGGCCGACCTACCTGCAGCGACGCCACCATGACCTGTCGGTGGTAGTGGTCGAACACCGGCGCCGAGACGACGCTGATGTTGTGGCGCTGGCGGCCGGATCCAGCGGTGTGGTTTTCGCCGCGCAAGTACACCCGCTCGCCGATGTCCGACACCACTTCGCCGAGAAGTGCGCGCAGTTCATCGGGCAGATTGCTCGACATTCCGGCCATCAGCGCGTACAGCCGCTGGCCGCCGGGCGTCAGGCGTTCGACGAGGTAGCCGTTGGAGCGGCACTCGGCGATCACCCGATGCAGGCGCTCGCTGTGCGTGCGCAGCGGGATCGTCGGCTCCTTCGCCAGCCAGTTGCGCACCGCTTCGTCGTCCCACAGGACGAACATCAACCCGACCGGCGGCGCAAACGGATAGCTCTGACCTACCTGCACTCCCACCCGCATGCCCTGCGGCGCCACCAACTCCAGCAACGTGATCCGGTCATCCAGCACCGCCGACAGCGCGGCCGTCGCCGAGAATCGCGACGACAGCTTGCGCAGTTCTTCACGAGCAGCCGGGCTCACACGCATTGATTCCTGCGCCGTGTGACCCAGCGTGATCAGCGACGGCCCCAGCCGATATGTCTTGTCCCGCTGGTCGCGGACCAGGTAGCCGGCCTCGGCCAAGGTCGTCACGATGCCCAGGCAGGTGGGCTTGCTGAGATCGACCCGACGGGCGAGTTCCGAGACGCCGAATCGATCGTGCGGATGCTGCGAGAGGAAGTCGAGGACCCGGACCACCCGGGCAGTCGGAGGCGACGCGCGGCCCGACGATTCGGCACTCGACATTTCAGCATCGTACCGAGCCGTTCCAGATCTGGACCAGTTGCCGTATTGACGCAAAGTTAGAACACGTTCTAGTGTCGTGCACAGATACTCTACCGAGCCGGTTCAATAGTGAACCGACGGAGGTTACGACACGCATGTTCACCGACCCGCTCACCGAAGCGATCGCCGAAGCCGAGAGGCTGGTGGCCGCTGCTGCGCACATCGAAACCGAGGCCGATCTTCTCGAAGGTATGCAGTACCTGGCCCAGGGCATCGCCGCCTGCACACATGTCGCGTTTCATCACGAGCGCGATCACCCGTTCCTGCTGAGCGGCACCGGGCCGTTCACAAAGATGGGACTGGACAACCCGGACACGATGTACTTCGGTGCCCGGGTGCAACCAGGGCACGATTATGTCGTCTCCGGACTGCGCGGAACCACCACCGATCTCAGCTTCCAGCTGCTGGGCGGGGAGTACACCGACGAGGGCGTGCCCAAGAGCGAGGCGGCGTTCGACGACCGCGAGCTCGACATCGCAGAGGACGGCACGTTCGAGTGGCGGTTCCGGCCCGAGACGCCGGCGCAGCTGGTGATCCGCGAAGTGTATGGCGACTGGTCGCAGCGTCGGGGCAGCATCGCGATCCGGCGCGAGGACACCGCAGGCAGCGCCCCGCCCCCTCCGACCAGGGACACCATCGAAAAGCGTTACGCCAGCGCCGGTAAACAGCTGATCAACCGGATCAAGACGTGGCTGCAGTTCCCGCAATGGTTCTACCTGAACATCCCGGTCAACACCCTGGTCGCGCCCCGGCTGACACCGGGCGGCCTAGCGACCCAATATTCGTCGGTCGGGCATTATGAGCTGACCCCCGAGCAGGCGCTGGTCATCACGCTCCCACAGTCGGATGCGCCGTACCTCGGCTTCCAGCTGGGCAGCATGTGGTACATCTCGCTCGACTACATCAACCACCAGACGTCGCTGAACGCGACTCAGGCGCAAGCGGATCCCGATGGAAAGATTCGCATCGTGGTCACAGAGCAGAATCCCGGCGTCACCAACTGGGTTGAGACACTTGGCCACCGACGGGGAATCATGCAGTTCCGCTGGCAGCGGGTGTCCCGCGCCCTGACGCAGGCCGACGGCCCGACCGCGGAGCTGGTCGACTTCGACAAAGTCCCCGCGGCTTTGCCGTTCTACGAACGAAACAAGATCACCGAACAAGACTGGCGAGTACGGATTGCCGAGCGGCAGCACGCCATCGCCGGCCGGATGCTGGGGTAGAAGATGCTTGAGGGCAAGGTTGTATGCATCAGCGGTGTCGGTCCGGCGCTGGGCACGACGCTGGCGCGTCGATGCGCGGAGGCCGGCGCGGACCTGGTGCTGGCCGCGCGCACCGCGGAACGGCTCGACGACGTGGCTAAGCAGATCACCGACAACGGTCGGCGTGCGGTCGCGGTGGCGACCGACATCACCGACGAGGATCAGGTCAAGAACCTGGTCGACGCTTCACTGGCGGCCTACGGCCGGGTGGACGTGCTGGTCAACAACGCGTTCCGGGTGCCGTCAATGAAACCGTTGGCCGACACCACGTTTCAGCACATCCGTGACGCGATCGAACTGACCGTGCTGGGTGCGCTGCGGCTGATCCAGGGCTTCACCCCCGCACTTGCCGAGTCAAAGGGCGCGGTGGTGAACGTCAACTCGATGGTCGTCCGGCACTCGCAGGCCAAGTACGGCGCCTACAAAATGGCGAAATCGGCGCTGCTGGCGATGTCGCAGTCGCTGGCGACCGAGCTCGGCGAGCAAGGCATCCGGGTCAACTCCGTTGTACCGGGCTATATCTGGGGCGATACGTTGAAGGGATACTTCACACATCAGGCCGGTAAGTACGGAACGACCGTCGAGGGTATCTATGCGGCGACCGCGGCCAACTCCGATCTCAAGCGGCTGCCCACCGAGGACGAGGTGGCCTCGGCGATCATGTTCATGGCCAGCGACCTGTCCAGCGGGATCAGCGGACAGGCGCTCGACGTCAACTGCGGGGAGTACAAGGCTTGATGGCCGAACGCACCGACGTCGGCACCGTCGACGACCTGCTCGAGTCCGCGACCCGTCTGGTCGGTTTGGACGACTTCGGGGCGGATGACGACAACTATCTCGAGGGCCTTGCGGTGATCCTGGAGTCCTATCAGCGCGAGGCCGACCTCACGCCGCTGGGCAGCAAGATCTCCCGTGTATATCTGCGGGGTGCGCTGGCCGCCAGGCTGCTGGCCGAAGCCGGCTGGAAGCAGTATCCGCGGCACGCCGAGGTGCCGGTCGAACGGCCCATCTTCGTGACCGGGCTGCCCCGCACCGGTACCACCGCTCTGCACCGTCTGATCGGAGCCGACCCGGCGCATCAGGGTCTGCAGATGTGGCTGGCGGAGTATCCGCAACCCCGGCCGCCGCGTGAAACCTGGGATGCCAACCCGGTTTTCGCGCAACTGAACGCCCAGTTCGAGCAACATCACGTCGAGAACCCCGAGTTCATGGGCCTGCACTTCATGAGCGCGGACGAGGTCGAGGAATGCTGGCAGCTGTTGCGCCAGTCACTGCACGCGGTTGCCTACGAAACGTTGGCCCACCTGCCCAGCTACGCGCAGTGGCTGGCCAAGGAGGACTGGACGCCGGCGTATCGCCGCTATCGCAAAAACCTTCAGTTGATCGGCAGCAACGACATCGGCAAGCGCTGGGTGTTGAAGAACCCCAGCCACCTGCACGCGCTGGACGCGTTGATGGCCACCTTTCCCGACGCGCTCGTGGTGCAATGCCATCGGCCGGCGGAGACGATCATGGCCTCGATGTGCTCGCTGGCCGAGCACGCCACCGAAGGCTGGTCGAACACGTTCTTCGGTCCGACGATCGGCGCCGATTCACTGGAGACCTGGTCCCGGGGCCTGGAGCGGTTCAATGCCGAACGTGCCAAGCACAATCCGGCCCAGTTCTACGACGTCGACTACGTCGACTTCGTCGCGGACCCGATCGGCACCGTGGAGGGAATCTACCGGTATTTCGGCTTGCCGCTGAGTGGTTCAGCGCTGTTGGCGATGCAACAGATGCACGGCGAGAGCCAGCGCGGGCCGCGGGCGCCCAAGCACCGGTATTCTCTCGCCGACTACGGTCTCACCTCAGAACAGGTGCGGACGCGCTTCGAAGGGCTGTAGGGCGCTCAGCCGTCGCCCGGTGACGGCGCGGTCGACTCCGGTTCCAGGATGCCTTCGGCGATCGCGTGCGCGATGCTGTCGGCCATCCTCGGGCACGACGGGCTTCGGGCCGTATCTCCGCCCGATTCCCTTATCTCGGTGAAATAGGCGCACCGCCGGGTCGCGTCCGCATTCCATTGCAGGTACGTGTGTCCTGGCCCCAGCTTTTTGACGAGCACCGAGACGTGGCAGAAGCGGCAATCCACCGGCTGCAGACCCGAACTGAGGTAGCGCTCACGGTCCCGCCGCGTGGCCTCGCGCAACGCGGCGGCGCGCCGCGGATCGGGCCGGGCCTTGGACCACGACGTGCCGTTGCCGCTTCGCGGGCCGGCGTGGTCCTCGTCGTCGTGAGCACCGTCCTCGTGAGCACCGTCGTCGTGAGCACCGCTGTCGTGGGCACCGTCGTCGTGAGCACCGTGCAGCAGCAGCATCGACCGCGCCAGGCGGTCGACGTCGGGTGCGCTCGGCTGCTCGTCGGACCGGCTCACGTTGAGGCCCGTTCCGCCTTCTGCCCGTCCGTTTCCTGCTCGGCCCGGCGTTGCAGGTTCTCGTCGACTTCCTTCTGCCAGTACTCGTTGGCGCGGGTGGTGTCCACCTCGATCTCGAAGCGGTCGGTCATGTCCGGGGTCACGTCGGGGGCGTCGACGTAGAACTGCTGATACCAGCGACGCAACTGATACACAGCGCCGTCCTCTTCGACCAGCAGCGGGTTGTCGATCCGGGTCTTGCCCCGCCAGATCTCGACATCCTGCAGGAAGCCCTTGCTGACACCCGCGGTGAAGGCCTCGGCCAGCTTCTCGCTCATCTGATCGTCCATGCCGCTGGGCTTCTGGACGATCACGCCCCATTGCAAGAGGAAGGAATCCTGAGTCACCGGGATGTGGCAGTTGATCAGGATCGACTCCGCCTTGTATCCGCCGTAGTTGTTGTGCAGCCAGTTGATCATGAACGACGGCCCGAAATACGACGCCTCCGAGTCGAGGATCTGCTCGCCGGTGTAGGCCGAGCCGCCGAGGTCGACGTCGGGACGGCCCACGGTACGCAGGTACTGCGAGGCGATGTGGCCCTCGAAGACGTTCTTGAAGTACGTCGGGAAGCCGAAGTGGATGTAAAAGAAATGCGCCATATCGGTGACGTTGTCGATGATGTCGCGGCAGTTGGAGCCCTCGATCAGCTCGGTGTTCCACCGCCAGTCGGTCCACTCGCCGCTGGACCACTCCGGCATCTCCGGGATCCGCAGTTCCGGCGCCGGGGAATTGCCCTCGTGATCGTGCCAGACGAACAAGAGGCCGCTGCGCACGTCGGTCAGCCATGACCGGGTGCGGGCAAGCCTCGGAGTCCGCTTCGCGTACGGCACCAACTTGCACTTGCCGTCTCCGCCCCAGCGCCAGTCGTGGAACGGGCACGCCACCTCGTCGCCTTTGATAGTGCCCTGGGTCAGGTCACCCCCCATGTGCCGGCAGTAGCCGTCCAGCACATTGACGTCGCCGTGCGAGTCGGCGAATACCACGAGCTTGGTCCCGAACGCCTCCACCGCGTGTGGTTCACCGTCGAGGTAGTCCTTCACCGGTCCGAGGCAGTGCCAGCCCCGTGCATACCGGTCCGGCAGCGTGCCGGTGTCGATCTCGCGAATGCTGCCGCCGGCGGTCTCCGTAGTCACTGTGCGCCTCCAGTCGGTGTCCCTAACTAGAACACGTTACAGTTTTGCCGCACTGGTATGCAATAAACGCAGGACTTGTCCTGTATATGTGACCTATGCCGCTATTTGAATTCGAAGGCGCGTCGCCGACCGTGCACCCCGAGGCCTTCGTGGCGCCAACCGCGGTGCTGATCGGAGACGTGACCATTGCGGCGGGCGCCTCGGTGTGGTTCAACGCGGTCCTGCGGGCCGACTACGCGCCGATAATCGTGCGCGAGGGTGCCAACGTGCAGGACGGTTCGGTGTTGCATGCCCCACCCGGCATCCCCGTCGACATCGGGCCGGGAGCGACGGTCGCGCACATGTGCACCGTCCACGGCGTGCACGTCGGTGCCGAGGCGCTGATCGCCAACCACTGCACGGTGCTGGACGGCGCGGTGATCGGGGCACGCAGCCTGATCGCGGCGCACTCGCTGGTGGTCGGCGGCACGAAGATCCCCGACGAGGTGTTGGTGACGGGCGCTCCTGCCAAGGTCAAGGGTCCGATCGCCGGCACAAACGCGGAGATGTGGGTGAACATGAACCCGGTTGAATACCAGGCGCTGGCGCGGCGCTATCTCAGCGGTCTGGAGCCCGTGCCCGAACCGCAAGCGTGACATCAGCGGCGCCACGGTCGGAGAAACCTACAGCTTGCGCGCAGTCTGCGCGGCCCGTTCCATTTCCCAGAATGCCCGCAACGCAATCATTTCGCCCTCGCTGTTCGCCTTATAGGTGAACACGCCTTCCGAAGTGATCTGGTAGCCGCCCATGGTGGTGACGATCGATCCAACGTTGGCTTCTTCGTTGCCGCACTGGAAGGTGTCGACGAAGTGAAACTCGATCCGGTCGGTCGGGGCGATCGCCTTGTCCCAGAACGCCGAAATGGCCTCCTTGCCGCGATGGCCCTTGCCGTCCGGGTCGAACACCGAAGGGCCGATGGGATCTTCGACGATCGCGTCGTCGGCGAAGACGTCCAGCCAGGCTTGCTTGTCGCGGGCGGTGACCGCCTCACGGCTCCGGCGGCCTGCGGCATGCGCCGGGTTCTCCGTGGTGGTTCGGGGTTCTGTCATGTGTCCTGCCATCCCGAGTGAATGTAGGTTTGGGCGAAGCGCTTCATCGAGTCCTGCTTGGCCGACAGCGCAGCGTCGAAGCCCAGCCCATCGAACAGCCAGGGAATGACGATGTTGTCGGTCACCCCGATCTCGGCCAGGTCCCGGTGCCCGTCGACGCCGAACCGGTCCATGCAGACCGCCTGGAACTCGAACGGCAACACGTCCCTGCCGTACTCCTCGCGGTACTTGTTCAACGTGGCGATGGTGTCGGCAAGTTGGTCGCGGGTCATCATCGCGCTGGTCCAGCCGTCACCGACGCGGGCAGCGCGCTTCAGCGCGACATCGGTGTGGCCGCCCACGTAGAACGGCACCGGCCGGCTGGGCGCCGGACTCATCTGCAGTCTTTCGAAATCGTAGAACTCGCCGTGGAATTCGACCATGCCGCCGCCGAGCAGCAGCTTGATCACGTCGATCATCTCGTCGACCCGCGCGCCGCGCCGTTTGTACGGCACCCCGCACCACTCGAATTCCTCGGGAGCCCAGCCGATTCCGACCCCGAAGCCAAACCGGTTGCCGGTCAGGTTGGCCACCGAGCCCACCTGACGGGCCAGCAGCAACGGGTTGCGCGAGCCGAGCTTCATCACGTTGGTGTAGAACCGCAGCGTCGACGTGACGGCGCCCATCGCGCCGGCCGCGATCAGTGGATCAACCCATGGGGTGTTCTCGTTCCACATCCGTGAGCCGTCGGCAGTGTAGGGGTAATCCGCGGCCGCCTTCTCCATGTAGAACAGCGAGTCGGGCAGCGCGATCGCGTCGAAGCCGACGTCCTGCGCGGTCCTGGCGATGTCGAGCAACTCGTCGACCGGGCCCATCGCGATGCTGCAGGTGTACTTCATGAGCGCATCATCCTTGGTTCTTCGCGAGCGCTCATCACGGCTTGTCCGCTCCTACCACCCACATCGAGTAGTACTGCGAGCCGCCCCCGTAGGCATGACCGAGCGCCTTTCGTGCGCCCGGCACCTGGTGGGCGTCGGCTTTGTTCATCACCTGGATCGCGGCCTCTGCGAAGCGAATCAGCCCGGAGGCGCCGATCGGGTTCGACGACAGCACGCCGCCGGACGGGTTGACCGGTATCCGTCCGCCGATCTCCGTTTCGCCGGCCTCGGTGAGCTTCCACCCCTCACCCTCGGCGGCGAAGCCGAGGTTTTCCAACCACATCGGTTCGAACCAGGAGAACGGCACATAGATCTCCGCGACGTCGATCTGGTCGATCGGGCTGGTGATCCCCGCCGCCTTCCACAGCGCCTTGGCGGCATCGCGCCCCGCTTGCGGGTTGACCTGGTCGCGCCCGGAGAACGCCAGCGGCTCGGTGCGCAGCGCGGTGGCGTGGATCCACGCGACCGGATGACCTTCGGCGACCCGCCTTTCCGCGGTCTGCTCGTCACCGATCACCACCGCGCACGCGCCGTCGGACGACGGGCAGGTTTCGTCGAAACGGATCGGGTCCCACAGCATTTGCGAAGCCAGCACTTTGTCGAGCGTGATATCGGGCTGCTGAACATGTGCCAGCGGGTTCTTCGCTCCGTTGAGCCGGTCCTTGACCGCGACCATCGCGCCGATGTGGGTCGGCGCGTTCGCCCGACGGATGTATGCCCGCACATGCGGTGCGAAATATCCTCCCGCCCCCGCCCCGACGGGTTTGGTGAAGGGCACCGGAATCGACAACGCCCACATCGCGTTCGACTCCGACTGCTTCTCCCACGCCATCGCGAGCACCCGGCGGTACTTACCGGACTGCACCAAACTCGAGGCCACCACGCCGGTCGAGCCGCCCACCGATCCGGCGGTATGCACCCGAATCAGCGGTTTACCGGTCGCCCCGATTGCATCGGCCATGAACAGTTCCGGCATCATGACGCCTTCGAAGAAGTCCGGCGCTTTGCCGACCACGACCGCGTCGATGTCGTCGAACGTGCAACCCGAATCGACCAGCGCCTTATCGATGGCGTCGCGCACCAGGCCGAGGATCGACACGTCCTGGCGCTTGGAGACATACTTCGTCTGACCGGTTCCCAGCACCGCAGCGAGTTGCCCAGCCATTGCTAATTCCCCCGCCCGTTGCTCTTCGCGCAAGCGCTCATCGGTAGTTTGCTCTTCGCGCAAGCGCTCATCGGTACGTTGCTCTTCGCGCAAGCGCTCATCGGTAGCCTTCCATGACCGCCACCAGATTCTGTTGCAGCGCAGGGCCGCTGGTCGCATGTGCCAGCACCCGCTGCGCGGACCTGTCCCAGATGTGCTGCGCGGCAAATCCGATCCGTTCCAGACCCGCGACGAACATCGGGTTGGCCGAAAGCGCGCCGCCCGACGGGTTGACCTTCGCGGACTCCGGCAGGCCGATCGCCTCGGTCAGGATCAGCTGCTGGTGCGTGAACGGCGCATGGATCTCGGCCACCTCGACCGAGCCGGCGTCGTTGCCCGTCGCCGCCTTCGCCGACGCGGCCGTGGACGGGGACACCGTCAGGTCTCGGGCACCAAGCACGGGGGTTTCGATGCGGTGCTCGAAACCGACGATCCACGCGGGACTTTCGCGCAGTTCACGGGCTCTATCACCGGCCGCCAGCACGATCGCCGCCGCTCCATCGGTGATCGGCGCGATGTCGTGGCGGCGCAGTGGGTCCGCGAAAAACGGTCGTGCCATCAGGTCGCCGATGCTCTCGGCGGGCTCCACGGAGTCGACGCGGTCGGCCTGCGTGAACGAATCCAGCGCGACTTGGGCCATCTGCTCGACGGTCCACTTGCCGGCGTCCAGCCCGAAGCGGGCCTGCAGCCCTGCCATCGACACCGAGTCGGGCCATAACGGCGCGACGGTGTACGGGTCGGTCTGCAGGGCCAGGATCCGGCGCAGCACACCGGCCGACGACTTGCCGAAGCCGTATACCAGCGCGGTGTCGACCTCACCGGTGAGCAGCTTGATGTACGCCTCGTAAAGGGCCCACGCGGCGTCCATCTCCACATGCGACTCGTTGATCGGGGGCACCGCCCCGATCGAGTCGATCGCCGAGATGAACGAAAATGCCCTGCCGGCAAGGTAATCGGAGGAGCCGGAGCACCAGAATCCGATGTCGGCCTTGGTGATGCCCAGTTCGTCGTACAGCTGGGCGAAGCATGGCATCAGCATCTCGACGCCGTTGGTGGTTCCGTCGGTGCGGCGAACGTGGGGGGCGTGCGCGAAGCCCACGACGGCGATGTCGCGTTCAGTCATGCGTTACAGGTTCCTTTGCTCTTCGCGCAAGCGCTCATCGCTGCCTCTAAAGGTGGTGCTTGTAGGTGTCGTAATCGGCGTCCGGTTCACCGGTGGCACGGAAGTACTCGATGTTGTCGATCCCGAGTCCCCACTCCTCGCGCGGCTTCCAGACCGCCTCCACCCGCATGCCCATCCGCACGTCGGCCGGGTCGATCTCGAGAAGCAGATGCAGAAACGGAATGTCGGCACCGTCGAGCAGGATGTACGCCGCGACGTACGGCGGCTTGATCCGCTGACCCATGAACGGGATGTTGATGATCGCGAATGTCGTCACGACACCCCGGTCCGGCAGCTCGACGTCTTCGGTGGTCGGCAGACCAGTGCCAGGGTCTGCGCCGTGCGGCGGGAAGTACACTTTGCCGTTTTTGCCGGTGCGCGCGCCGATCAGCTTGCCTTCGGCCAGCGCGCGCAGGTATGCGCTCTCCTCGTGCGACGCGGTGTGCTGGATCTCGATGTTGATGGGCGTCACCAGCATCGTCACCGGGTCGCGGGCGTCGCCGGTCGATTCCGCCGTTTCGGCACCGACCCCCAGTTCGAAGTACGCGATGTCCGTGATCGCGCCCTGCGGCTCGTCGACCCAGTGCGCGCGGACCCGGGCGCCGGTGCCGATCGCGTCCGGGGATCCCGCGTCGACCGCGTGCAACAGCGCGGTGTCCGCCCCGTCGAGTGTGATCAGCGCCCACGCGAACGGGCGTTGCAACGGCTGGCCCTCCAACGGCTCCGACTGCCAGGTCCACGACTGCACGGTTCCGATGCTGGCCACCGGTACGATCTCGGCCAGCGGTTCGTACGTGACTGGGTCGTATTCGGCCGGCGGCACGAGCACCCGGCCGTCCGATCCGCGCACTCCGACGATGCGGCGGTCGCGCAGCGCGGTAAAGAACCGGCTGAGCGTAGGGCCCACCGAACGGGTGTAGTCAAAGGACAGTTTCAAGGGCGCCGAAAGGGGCGGCTCATGGCTTTCGAGCAGCGCCGGGCGACTTTGGCTCACGGTCACGCCAACGAGTAGAACAGGTTCTAACAAGTGTGGCAAGAAGGGCTAAGGAGGCCGCAATGAAGCTCGGCTTACAACTCGGTTACTGGGGCGCGCACCCGCCGGAGAACACGCCGGAACTGGTGGCCGCGGCTGAGGAGTCGGGCTTCGACGCGCTCTTCACCGCGGAGGCGTGGGGGTCGGACGCCTACACGCCGCTGGCGTGGTGGGGCTCGTCGACGCGTCGCCTGCGGCTGGGTACCTCGGTGGTCCAGCTGTCGGCGCGCACCCCGACCGCGTGCGCCATGGCCGCGCTGACCCTCGATCACCTCTCCGGCGGCCGGCACATCCTCGGCCTGGGGGTGTCCGGACCGCAGGTCGTCGAGGGCTGGTACGGGCAGCCGTTCCCCAAACCGCTGGCACGCACCCGGGAGTACATCGACATCGTCCGCCAGGTGTGGGCGCGGGAGAAGCCGGTGGAAAGCGACGGGCCGCACTACCCGCTGCCGCTGACGGGTCCCGGAACCACGGGTCTGGGCAAGGGGCTCAAGTCGATCACCCACCCTCGCAGCCCTGACATCCCGATCTTGCTCGGCGCCGAAGGGCCCAAGAATGTTGCGCTCGCGGCCGAAATATGCGACGGATGGCTGCCGATCTTCTATACGCCGCGGCTGGCCGACATGTACAACGAATGGCTCGACGAGGGGTTCGCCCGACCCGGGGCGCGGCGCAGCCGTGAGGACTTCGAGATCTGTGCCACCGCTCAGGTGGTGATCACCGACGACCGCGCCGCCGCATTCGCGGGCATCAAGCCCTACCTTGCTCTCTACATGGGCGGCATGGGCGCCGAGGACACCAATTTCCACGCCGATGTCTACCGGCGGATGGGGTACGCCGAGATCGTCGACGAGGTCACGGCGCTGTTCCGCAGCAATCGCAAGGAACAGGCGGCCGAGGTCATTCCCGACGAGCTGGTCGACGACGCGGTGATCGTCGGGGATGTCGATTACGTGCGTAAGCAGATCGCGGTGTGGCGGGCGGCAGGCGTCACGATGATGGTGGTGACCGGCAGGACTCCCGAGCAGGTACGAGAGCTGGCGACACTGATCTGAGCGACTGTTGCGGCGACATTAGAACACGTTCTAGATTGGCCGGGTGACCGAGGCCGGGCTGTGGAACATCGCGAAGAGCACTCCGGATGCGGTCGCGGTCGTCGACGCATTCGGTGGCCGGCTGACGTACCGGGAACTCGCCGCCCGCGCTGATCGATTCGGCCGGGGCCTGCAGGCGATGGGCATGGTCGCCGGCGATGCGCTGGTGATGGTGTTGCCGAACACGGTCGACACGCTCGCGGTGTACTTCGCGGCGATGCAGACCGGCGTGTACGTCGTCGCGGTGAACTGGCACCTCACCGGCCCGGAAATCGCGTACATCATCTCCCACAGCGGCGCGAGGGTACTGGTGGCCCACGAGCGCTTCGCCGGGGTGACGTCGGCTGCCGCCGACGAGTCGGGGCTGCCCGCGGGATCCCGCTTCGCAGTGGGCCACATCGACGGCTTCCGCGCGCTCGACGACCTCGGCGCCGATGAGCCGCCCGACCGGCCGGACCCCAGAACCCTGGGCACGCCGATGCTGTATACGTCGGGAACGACCGGCAAGCCCAAGGGTGTGCGCCGCCCGTTGACCGGTGCGGATCCCGACGCTGTCCCGTTCGGCGCGATCGGGTTCTTCTCGCGGTTCGCGCTGACCCCGTTCGACGGGCATGTGCACATCTGCGGCTCACCGCTATATCACACTGCGGTGCTCAACTTTTCCGCCATCTCGGTGCAGCTCGGTCACAAGGTCGTGCTGATGGACACGTGGGACGCCGAGGAGATGCTGCGACTGATCGAGCAGCACCGGGTCACCCACAGCCATATGGTGCCGACGCAGTTCCGTCGCCTGTTGGCCCTGCCGGAGGACGTCCGCGCCAAGTACGACGTGAGCTCGCTGCGCAACATGGTCCACGGCGCGGCGCCGTGCCCGCCGGAGGTGAAGCGCAGAATGCTCGCGTGGTGGGGGCCGGTCGTCACCGAGTACTACGCGGCCACCGAAGGCGGCGGCACGACGATCACGGCTCAGGAGCGGTTGCAGCGGCCGGGCTCGGTGGGGAGGGCGTGGCCGTACTCGGTGGTCAAGGTCCTCGACGACGACGGAAACGAGTTGGCGCCGGGCGGGCCCGGCACCGTGTACATGCAGATGGCCGGGTCGAGCTTCACCTACCACAACGACGAGAAGAAGACGGCCGAGAGCCGCGCGGGCGGTCTGTTCACCGTCGGCGACGTCGGCTACCTCGACGAGGACGGCTATCTGTTCCTTCAGGATCGCAAGAGCAACATGATCATCTCCGGCGGGGTCAACGTATATCCGGCCGAGATCGAGAACGAGCTGATCATGCACCCCAAGGTTGCCGACGTCGCGGTCCTCGGTGTGCCCGACCACGACTGGGGCGAGCAGATCAAGGCGGTGGTGCAGCCAGCCGACGGTGTCGTCGGCGATGACGCGGTGACCGCCGAGCTGCTCGACTACGCGCGCAGGAGATTGGCGAAGTTCAAGCTGCCGCGCTCGATCGACTACATCGCCGAGATGCCCCGCGATCCGAACGGCAAGCTGTACAAAACGCATACTGCGCGACCCCTACTGGGCCGGGCGCGAAGCGAGGATCTAATCGAGCTCGTATGCGTCGCCGAACGTCATCTCCACGTTGGCAGCCGAAACGGATGCCAACGCATGCTTCGGCAGGCCAAGCGACGCAAGCTCTTTGCCGTATGGGTGGTCGCCAAGCCACAGCCGGACACCGCCCGGCCGGGCCCGCACACCGGTGAGCGCCATCTCCCATGGTGTCTCACGGGTGATGCGGTCGCGATGAGAGTAGGTGCGCAGCACCTGGCTCCGTGCCATCAGTGCCGCCGGGGCCGGCAGCCCACGACGGAATTCCATGCCCGCAACAAGCTGGCCGTCGATGCTGAGATCGAAGCCGAACTGGCCGCAGTCACGTACCGTGAAATCGGCCATCACCTTGGGGAAGCCCCAAATGCGTTGGCCCGCCTCGAGAGTGAACTCCTGGTCCACGGGAAGGTGGTGGATGAACGCTGCAGCGTCGCCCAGCGCCCGCACACCGTGGGCCCGCGAGCCGGGCGGGTTGACCATCACCGCCGTGCCGAACTCGTGATAACGGCCGAGGTCGCCGTCGACGTATCGCATCAGCATCAGGATCACGACCGCGCGGCCGGGCAGGTACTGGCACACTTCCAGCCCGCTGTAGTCGATGAGCTTCTGCGTGGCCGCGGCAGAGACAGAGAACATCGCCGTGTGCTGATCGGCCGTCCGGATTTTGATCGGCATGGTAAGCACAGTGCCGGCGATGGTGTGCTGGGAGGCTGGCATGGCCCTCACTGTAATGGGGGGCCGCAACGAATCGGAGGGCGCTCGTGACGAACACCGTGACACAGACCGCGACAGAGACGAGGCCCGACGTCGACCTGGCCGACGGCAACTTCTACGCCGGTGACTCCCACGCCGCCTACCGCTGGATGCGGTCCAACGAGCCGATCTTCCGCGACCGCAACGGTTTGGCCGGCGCGACGACCTACCAGGCGGTGATCGAGGCGGAACGCCAGCCCGAGCTGTTCTCCAACGCCGGCGGCATCCGGCCCGACCAGCCCGCGATGCCGATGATGATCGACATGGACGACCCCGCACATCTGTTGCGGCGCAAGCTTGTCAACGCGGGTTTCACCCGCAAGCGGGTGCGCGACAAGGAGGAGTCGATCGGCGGGCTGTGCGACGCGCTGATCGATGCGGTCTGCGAGCGGGGGGAGTGCGACTTCGTCAGGGATCTTGCCGCGCCGCTGCCGATGGCCGTCATCGGCGACATGCTCGGGGTGCGCCCCGAGCAGCGGGAGATGTTCCTGAAGTGGTCGGACGACCTGGTGGCTTTTCTGAGCTCGCACGTGTCGGGCGACGATTTCCAGGTCACGATGGACGCCTATGCGGCGTACTACGCGTTCACGACCGACATGATCGCGCGGCGGCGCAAAGAGCCGACCGACGACCTGATCAGCGTGCTGATTCACTCGGAGGTCGACGGGGAGCGGTTGACCGACGACGAGATCGTCGTGGAGACCCTGCTGATTCTGATCGGCGGCGACGAGACCACCCGCCACACCCTGTCCGGCGGAACCGCGCAGCTATTGCGCAACTCGGACCAGCATCAAAGGTTGCTCGGCGACCCGCAGTTGCTGCCCAACGCCGTCGAAGAGATGCTGCGCTGGACCTCGCCGGTGAAGAACATGTGCCGCACGCTGACCGCCGGCACCGAGTTCCACGGCACCCGGCTCGAGCGGGGCGAGAAGATCATGCTGTTGTTCGAGTCGGCCAACTTCGACGAGAACGTGTTCGATGACCCGGAGCGCTTCCGCATCGACCGCTACCCCAACAACCACGTCGCGTTCGGCTTCGGGACTCACTTCTGCCTCGGTAACCAGTTGGCCCGGCTGGAGTTGACACTGATGCAGCGCCGGTTGCTGCAGCGGCTGCCTGATCTGCGGCTGGCGTCCGACGATGCATTGCCGTTCCGGCGGGCGAATTTCGTCAGTGGGCTGGAACAGATGCCGGTGGTGTTCAGCCCGACGAAGCCGCTCGTTACTTCCACTCACCGGTGAGCAGCGGTTCGACGGGATGCAGATCCCGCTCCATGCCCAGCTCGGTGAAGACGTCCGCGGATTCGCGGGTCTCCCGCTTCGGGTGCAGGGACAGCCCGAGTTCGCGGGTGACGTCCGGGCTCGCCCCGATCAGGACGAGCTCGGTACCGGGGTAGTCGAGGAACTCAGGCGGGTCGAGGTCGGTGAACCGGCGTCCGCCGAACTTCTCGCGCAACGCGTCCGGGTAGTCGGGGTGACGCGAGGACGGCAAGCCGGCCCGCGGTCGCTCCGGCGGAGGCGGCGCGTCGGGATTGCGCACCGTCGCGATCAGACTGGCCTGCGGGCGGATGTTCAGCTCAACCTGGACGGGCCCCGGTTTCTGGGGAAGCTCGAGCGCATACACGAGATGAGTGTGGCGCTCGTGGTCGACCACGGCGTAGACCCCCTCACCGGCCGGGCGGGTCGGCGGCTCCACCCGGTGCCCGCGGGTCTTGGTTTCGTAGGTGTACGGATCGAGCTCGTCCTCGAGCTCCTGGGCGGTGCTGGTGACCAGGTCGATGAATCCCCAGGTCCGCTCGTGCGCCTCGATACCGGGTAGGCGTTTGCGGCCGACGATCATCCGCCGGAAGGACGGTTTGGTCCCGGGCTTGAGGATGACGTAGAAGCGCTGCACGTCGTCCACGCCGTGCACCTGCTGCACGTCCACTTTGGGGCGATAGCAGAAGAAGATGTCACCTTCTTCCAATACCCGTGCCATGCCCGCAGAGTTGGCTCACCGGCGCAAGTTCAAACATGTCGACGGGAATGATTGCCGAGCCGCGCGGTGGGAATCCCCGACGTATGGTCCGTCCGGACCCGGTAGCCGCCGAGTGCGCCGGTCTCAACTACATCAACGACGGGCTCCCCGGTATCACCCGGGAGCGCGGCGAGGACGGCTGGATATACCGGCGACCGGACGGAAGCGTCATCACCGATCCCGACGAGCGGGCGCGGATCGACGCGATCCGGATCCCGCCGGCGTGGACGGATGTGTGGATCAGCCCGACGCGCGACGGGCACATCCTGGCCACCGGCCGGGACTCCCGGGGGAGAAAGCAGTACATCTACCACCCGCGCTGGCGCGAAGTGCGCGACCGCACCAAATTCCACCGGATGGGTCGCTTCGGGCGGGCGCTGCCGGGCCTGCGCCGGCGGCTCGAGCAGGATCTGGAACTGCCCGGTCTGCCGCGCGACAAGGTGCTCGGCGCGGTGATCAGGTTGATGGACCTGACGTTGATCCGCATCGGAAATGAGGAGTACGCCCGCCAGAACGAGCACTTCGGTCTCACCACGCTGCGTCACGACCATGTCCGCTTCCAGGACGACACCACGGTGATGTTCGAGTTCCGCGCCAAGTCCGGCAAGGAACAACGGGTCCTGCTGAGCGACCCGCGCCTGGCCGAAATCGTCCACGCCTGCCACGAGCTGCCCGGACAGGAGCTGTTCTGTTACGTCGACGACGACGGCCGGATCGTCCACGTGGGGTCCGCGGAGGTCAACGCCTACCTGCGGGCAATCACACGGGCGATCTTCACCGCCAAGGACTTCCGTACCTGGGGCGGCACAGTGACAGCGGCGGACACCTTGGTCACGCTCGGGCCGCCACGGTCCGCGACCGATGCCAAGCGCAAGATCAATGCCGCGCTCGACGCGGCCGCCGAGCGGCTCAACAACACCCGGGCGGTGTGCCGGAAGAACTACGTCGACCCTCGGGTGCCGGAGTCCTATCCCGACGGATCGCTGGCCGACGCGCGCTCTCGGGCCAGGAAACGCCCGCAGCTGTCGCGCGCGGAATCAGGGGTTTTGCTTCTGGTCGAGGAGCGGCCGGTGGCGACACCGCTGGCTTGCTGAACCGCGAGCGTGAAGCCAGTGCGAGATTTTGCGAGAATTTTCGCGGTGTGTTCACGCTCGCGACGGGCGCGTGCGGCGCCAACGCGGTGAATGATGCCGCCTGGCGTGTCCTCGGCGGTCACCCGCACGACGAGCCAGCCGAGAGCGCTCACGGCTTCCGTCCGGCGGATGTCGCCGTGGTATTGCCTCCGGTTCGTCCGGTGATGGTCGCCGTCGTATTCGGCCGCCACTTTGATGTCTTCCCAGCCCATGTCGAGCAGGGCGATCAGCTGGCCGAATTCGTCACGGACCGCGACCTGGGTCTTCGGTCGTGGAAAGCCGGCCCGGATGAGAAGCAGCCGCAGCCATGTCTCGCGGGGTGACTCGGCTCCAGGGTCGACCAGGCTGAGTGCCACCCGGGCGCGCTTCATGCCGCGACGGCCCGGGTAGCGTTGCGCGAGCAGCTCGACGTCGGTCAGCTTCAGCCGGGTGGCACGCGCGAGGGCATCGATCGCCGCGACCGCGCCCTCGACCGGATTTCGGCACGCGAGGTCGAGCGCGGTCCGTGCGGGTGTCGTCACCTGCATACCCCCAATGAGCACGACCTCGTCCCCGCCGAGACGGTTCGAGTAGGTGCGGATTCCGGTTGGCGCGTGCCGGTTCTCGTAGAGAATCTCGGTGGGACCGCGCCCGTCGATCCACTTGGCGCCGTGCAGCGCCGACGCCGAGAGGCCGGCGACTACTCCCCGTCGCCGGGACCACAGCCACCCCGCCTGTGCCCGCAGTTTCGCGGTGATCTCGGCGTCCTTTGGCAGGTAAACATCCGGAAAGATTGCGACGAAGCGGCTTCTCAGCGCATACGGAGTTAGTCGTCCGGCAGCGAGCGCCTCACTGCCGACGAATGCCTCAGCCATTCAGGCAGCGTGCCGACGGGCACCGACAAGGCCCGGCGGCGCGGGCGGGTCAACGACCTTGAAAGTTCGGAGTCCGCTTCTCTGCGAACGCCTTCGGACCTTCTTTCGCATCCTCGCTGAGGAACACCTTGATGCCGATCTGGGTGTCGATCTTGAAGGCGTCGTTCTCGTTGAGACCCTCGGTCTCGCGGATCGACTGAAGAATCGCCTGCACCGCGAGGGGTCCGTTGTTGTTGACGATCTCGGCGATCTCGAGCGCCTTGGTGAGGGCGTGGCCGTCGGGCACGACATAGCCGATCAGGCCGATCTCCTTGGCCTCCGCGGCCTTGATGTGCCGGCCGGTCAGTAGCAAGTCGCACGCCACCGTGTAGGGGATCTGCCTGACCAGTCGCACCGCCGACCCGCCCATCGGGTACAGGCTCCACTTGGCTTCCGAGATGCCGAACTTGGCGCTCTCGCCTGCGATCCGGATGTCGGTCCCCTGCAGGATCTCGGTGCCGCCGGCGATCGCGGGACCTTCCACCGCCGCGATCAGCGGCTTCTTCAAGCGCCGACCCTTGAGCAGGCCGTCGATGCGTGACGGGTCATAGCTGCCGTCCTTGAACGAGTCGCCCGGTGGTTTGGCGCTGGCCGCCTTGAGGTCCATGCCCGCACAGAAGTAGCCGCCCGCACCCGTCAGAATGCAGGTCCGAATATCGGGATCGTTATCGACGCGGTCCCACGCCTCGACCATTATCGAGAGCATCTCGGTGGAAAGCGCATTGCGTGCCGCGGGCCGGTTCAGCGTCACAATCAGGGTGTGTCCACGCTGCTCGACGAGGGCGTCGGGTTCTTTCTCAGACTCGGTCACGGGTGTCCGCCTTCCTGTGTCGGAGCCGCAGACTTGTCAGGAAATGTAACACGTTCTAATTTGGGGTCCGTGGCCCTCAACATTGCCGATCTCGCCGAGCACGCCATCGACGCTGTGCCTGACCGTGTCGCCCTCATCTGCGGCGACGACCGGTTGACCTACGCGCGACTCGAGGAAAAGGCCAACCGCCTTGCGCACTACCTCATCGCGCAGGGCGTCAAGAAGGACGACAAGGTCGGACTTTACTGCCGCAACCGCAGTGAGATCGTGATCGCGATGCTCGGCATCGTGAAGGCGGGCGCCATCATGGTGAACGTCAACTTCCGCTACGTCGAGGGCGAACTGCGCTATCTGTTCGAGAACTCCGACATGGTCGCGCTGGTCCACGAACGCCGCTACAGCGACCGCGTCGCGAACGTGCTCCCGGACACCCCGAACGTGAAGACGATTGTGGTGGTCGAGGACGGCTCGGATGTTCACGCCCATCAACGCGACGGCGGCGTCGAGTTCGACTCCGCGCTCGCGCAGGGCTCACCGGAGCGTGATTTCGGCGAACGCAGCGCCGACGACATCTACCTGCTCTACACCGGCGGCACCACCGGCTTTCCGAAGGGCGTCATGTGGCGCCACGAGGACATCTACCGGGTACTGCTCGGCGGAACGGACTTCGCGACCGGCGAATACGTCAAAGACGAATACGACCTGGCCAAGCAGGCCGCCGCCGGACCACCGATGATCCGGTTCCCGATCCCGCCGATGATCCACGGCGCCACGCAGTCGGCGACCTGGATGGCGTTGTTCTCGGGGGGAACCGTGGTCCTGGCGCCGGAGTTCGACGCCGATGAGGTGTGGCGGACGATCCACAAACATCAGGTGAACCTGCTGTTCTTCACCGGCGACGCGATGGCGCGGCCGTTGCTCGACGCGCTGACCGCGGACAATGATTACGACCTGTCGTCGCTGTTTTTGCTCGCCAGCACCGCGGCGTTGTTCTCGCCGAGTATCAAGGAAAAACTGGTCGAGCTGCTGCCCAACCGGGTCATCACCGACTCCATCGGTTCGTCGGAGACCGGGTTCGGCGGCACCAGCATCGTCGCCAAGGGCGAGGCGCACACCGGCGGACCCCGGGTCAGCATCGACAAGTGGACCGTTGTCCTCGACGACGACGGCAATGAAGTCAAGCCCGGCTCGGGTGTGCGGGGCGTCATCGCCAAGCGTGGCCACGTCCCCGTCGGCTACTACAAGGACGAGGCGAAATCCGCCGCCACATTCAAGGTCATCAACGGCGTCCGCTATGCGATCCCCGGCGACTACGCGCAGGTGGAAGAGGACGGCTCCGTGACGATGCTCGGCCGCGGATCGGTGTCGATCAACAGCGGCGGAGAGAAGATCTACCCCGAGGAGGTCGAAGCCGCGCTCAAGGGACACCCCGACGTGTTCGACGCGCTTGTGGTGGGCGTGCCCGATCCCCGTTACGGCCAGCGTGTGGGCGCCGTCCTGCAGCCGCGCGACGGCACCCGTCCGACGCTGGCCGAGCTCGACGGGTTCGTCCGTGCCGAGATCGCGGGATACAAAGTGCCGCGAAGCCTTTGGTTCGTCGACGAGGTGAAGCGGTCGCCGGCGGGTAAGCCTGACTACCGGTGGGCCAAGGAGCAGACCGAGGTGCGGCCGCCCGACGACGTCAGCGCCAGGCATGTCGGGGCGAAAGCCTGATGCGTACCGAACTGTGTGACCGCTTCGGCATCGACTACCCGATCTTCGTCTTCACGCCGTCGGAGAAGGTGGCGGCCGCGGTGAGCAGGGCCGGCGGGCTCGGTGTCTTGGGTTGTGTGCGGTTCAACGAGGCTGACGAGCTCGAGACGGTACTGGGATGGATGGACGAGAACACCGAAGGCAAGCCCTACGGGGTCGATGTCGTGATGCCGGCCAAGATCCCCACCGAGGGCACCGCGGTCGACATCAACAAGCTCATCCCGCAGGCACATCGCGACTTTGTCGACAAGACCCTGGCCGACCTCGGCGTGCCGCCGCTGCCCGACGACGAGACGCGCTCGGAAGGGGTGCTCGGCTGGCTGCATTCGGTGGCGCGGTCGCACGTCGAGGTGGCGCTGAAGCATCCGATCAAGCTGATCGCCAACGCGCTCGGCTCGCCGCCCACCGACGTCATCGAACAGGCTCACCAGGCCGGCGTTCTTGTCGCGGCGTTGGCGGGCAGCTCCAAGCACGCGTTGCGCCACGTCGACAACGGCGTCGACATCGTGGTCGCGCAGGGCCATGAGGCCGGTGGGCACACCGGCGAGATCGCGTCGATGGTACTGGTGCCGGAGGTCGTGGACGCCCTCGCCGGGAAGGCGCCGGTGCTCGCGGCCGGCGGCATCGGCACCGGCAGGCAGGTCGCCGCGGCGCTCGCCCTTGGTGCCTCCGGGGTGTGGATGGGTTCGGCGTTCCTCACGTCTGCCGAATACGACCTCGGGGTGCGCCACGAGTCAGGGGTGTCGGTGATCCAGCAGGCGCTGCTGAACGCGACGTCCGGCGACACCGTTCGTCGTCGCATCTACACCGGCAAGCCCGCCCGACTGCTGAAGAGCCGGTGGACCGACGCGTGGGACGGCGCCGATGCGCCCGAACCCTTGCCGATGCCGCTGCAGAACATCTTGGTCAGCGAGGCTCATCAGCGGATGAACGAGTCCAACGACCCGACTGCCGTGGCGATGCCAGTCGGCCAGATCGTCGGGCGGATGAACGAGATTCGGCCCGTGGCCGACATCATCGCCGAGTTGGTCAGCGGCTTCGAGGAAGCCACGAAGAACCTGGACCGGATCGCCGAGTCATGACGCGCGCAACCGCGTCAGTCGCGGGGAATCAGGTACACCGGGTCTTCACAGTCGACGCCCTCGGCCGCCAGTTGGCGTTTGAGCACCTTGAAAGTCTCGGTGCGCGGCAGTTCGCCGCTGATACGTACGTACGACGGCCACTGTTTAGGGCCGAGGTCGGGTTGTGCGGCCAAGAACTGCCGGAACGCATCGACGCCGAACGTGGCACCCTCGGGCAGCGTCAGGGCCGCCATCACCTGGTCACCGACGTCGGGTGCCGGAATTCCGTACACCGCTGCCTCCACGACATCGGGGTGGCGCAGCAGCACCCGTTCGATCGGCGCCGTGCCGAGGTTCTCGCCGTCGACGCGCATCCAGTCCCCGAGCCGACCGGCGAAATACAGGTAGCCGTCCTCGTCGCAGTACGCCAGGTCACCGCTGTGATAGACGCCGCCTGCCATCCGCTCGGCCTCCGCGGCGGGATCGTTGTAGTACCCCTCGAAACGTCCTGTGCCGGAGACGTTTACCAGCTCGCCGATCACCCCCGGCGGGCATCGCTCGCCGGTGTCGGGGTCTGCGATCTCGATGCCGTCGGGCAGCGGGCCCAGCGCGCCCTGGGGCGTGTCGGGGGTGCGGCCGATCGCCACGCCGCCCTCCGTGGAGCCGAAGCCGTCCACCACCAGAGCGCCGAACCTGCGGGCAAACCGCTCGAGGTCGCCGGGTGCACCCTCATTGCCGTACACCGCCTTGAGCGGATTGTCCGCGTCATCCGGACGCTCGGGCGTGGCAAGCACGTACGACAGCGGCTTGCCCACGTAATTCGCGTACGTCGCGCCGTAGCGGCGGATGTCGGGAAGAAACTGCGACGCGGAGAACTTGCGTCGCAACACCATCGAGCCGCCGCAGGCCAGCGCCACCGACCATCCGACCAGCACCGCGTTCGAATGGAACAACGGCATCGAGACATAGCAGACATCGCCCGGGCCGAGGGAGAAGCGCTGCGCCATCATGACGCCGGCGATGGCGACCTTGCCCTGGCTGCAGATCACCGCCTTAGGGTCGCCGCTCGTGCCGGAGGTGTAGATCAGCATGAACAGATCGGCGGGACCGGCATCTCGGGCGACAACCGGCGCGTTCTTGTGGGCTGCCAATTCGGCCGCCCATTGCGGGGAATCGACGTCGATATGTTCGATGTCGGCGAGAGCAGGCGCCGAGGCGGAGTCCGCCAGCACGACCTGGCAGTCGGCGCGGCCGATGTCGCGGACCAGCGCCGCCCCTCGGCGAATCGGGTTGAGGCCCACCGGAACGATTCCGGACAGCGCCGCGGCAACCAGAACGGCCGAGAAGAAAGGCGTGTTCTGCAGCAGAACCCCAACATGCGGCGGACGCTGCGGATCGAGGCGCTCACGCAGCGCGGCGGCCACCGCGGCACCGTGCTTGATGTGATCGCGCCAGCTGGTGAACGAGTCCTCGAAGTACACGCCCCGATCGTCGACGTCGGCCAGCGGCGTCAAAAGCTCGGTGACGGTTGGAAGATCGTCGCTCAAGATCAGGCCGGGGTGTCGGCCAGTTCGCGGCCGATGCGGCGCAGCTGACCTGTCGCACTGCCCAATGCGAACTCGGTCTGCTTCGCGGCGAGGAAGTAACGGTGCACGGGGTGGTCGATGTCGATACCGACGCCGCCGTGCACGTGCACGGTCGTGTGGGCGACGCGGTGTCCGGCGTCGGCGGCCCAGAACGCCGCCGTGGCGACCTCGACGTCGGCGGGCAGATTCTCCGAAAGCCGCCAGGCGGCCTGGGTCAGTGTCAACCGCAAGCCCTTGATGTCGATGTAGCCGTCGGCCAAGCGCTGCGCGACCGCCTGGAAGCTGCCGATCGGCTTGCCGAATTGCTCACGGGTGCGCGCATACTCGGCGGTGAGCTCCAACGCGCGGTCAAGCACGCCGAGCTGAAAAGCCGTACGGCCCAGCGTGTCCAGTGCGCTCAGCCACTCGACCACTCCCCCGCAAGCGGGGGGTGCCCCCACGCCACCGCCGACAAGCCGCCCGGCGTCGACCTCCACGCCGTGGCACTCGAGCTGCCCGACGCTGCCGAGGCCGGTGGTTTCCAGTGGCGTCACCGACACCCCGGTGTCTTCGTTCGACACCAGGAAGACACTGGTACCCGACCCGGTTTCGGCCGGCACCAGGAACGCGTCGGCAACGGGCGCGTAGCCGACCAGTGTGCGGGTGCCGGTGAGCCGATACCCGTCGCCCGCCGTCGTCGCCTGCACCGGTCCCTGACCCATCTCGCCCTCGAGCGCGACCGTGAGGACCTTCTCGCCGCTGACGGCCGGCGCCGCCCAGCTCTGCTGCAGCCCGGAAGATCCGAATCGAGCCAGCGCGCCGGCGGCGAGCACCACCGACTCCAGGTACGGCACCGCGGCAAGCTGACGGCCCAGCGCGGTGAGCACCGCCACCTGCTCGAGCACCCCGAAACCGCCGCCGTCCAAAGACTCCGGCGCGACGGCGCTCAACACGTCGGCGTCGATCAGCTTGCGCCACAGGTCGTGATCCACCCGCTGGTCGAGCTTGTCGAGGTCGCGCTGGTGCTCGGGCGTGCACACCGATTCGGTGATCGTGCGCACCAGGCCCGAAAGATCCTCAGCCGCCTCGGTTGTCGTGAAATCCATGGGTTCCTCTCACGGAGTGTTTCTTCTTCGCGCGAGCGCTCATCAGCGGTTGGCGCGGGGCAGGCCGAGCGCCACCATGCCGATGATGTCGCGCTGAATCTCGTTGGTGCCGCCGCCGAACGTCAGGATCAGGCAGGCCCGGTGCATCCGCTCCACCCGTCCGCGCAGCAGCGCGCCGGGGGAGTCCTGGCGCACCGTGGCGGCGGTGCCGAGGACCTCCATCAGGAGGCGGTACGCCTCGGTGGCCAGTTCGGTGCCGAACACCTTGGCCGCCGACGCATCGGCCGGCGACGGCGACGCGTCGCTGTCGGATGATGCCAGTTCCCAGTTGATCAACTTGAGGACCTCGGCCTTGGCGTGCACCCGCGCAAGATTGAGCTGCACCCACTCCGAGTCGATCAGCCGCGTCCCGTGGACATCCTTGGTGTTCTGGGCCCATTCGCGAACGGCGTTGAGCGCCAGGAAGATCGGCTGGGCCGAAACCAGCGCGACGCGTTCGTGGTTGAGCTGGTTGGTGACCAGTTTCCAGCCGCCGTTCTCCTCGCCGACCAGATTCGCCGCGGGAACCCGCACGTCCTGGTAGTAGGTGGCGCTGGTGTCCGGTCCCGCCATCGTGTGCACCGCGGTCCAGGAGAAGCCTGGCGCGTCGGTGGGCACGATCAGCATCGAAATGCCGCGGTGTTTCTTCGCCTCCGGGTTGGTGCGGGCAGCCAGCCAGACGTAGTCCGCGTACTGGATCAGGCTCGTCCACATCTTCTGGCCGTTGATCACGTACTCGTCGCCGTCGCGCACAGCGGTCGTGCGCAGCGCCGCCAGATCGGTGCCCGCGCCGGGCTCGGAATAACCGATCGAGAAGTGAGCATCACCCGCCGCGATCTTCGGGAGGTAGAAGCGCTTCTGCTCCTCGGTCCCGAACGCCATGATCGTCGGCGCCACACTGTTGACGGTCAGGAACGGTACCGGCGCTCCGGCGACGGCGGCTTCGTCGGTGAAGATCAGCTGGTCCATCGGGGAGCGCGCCTGCCCGCCGTACTCCTTCGGCCAGCCCAGAGCCAGCCAACCGTCGCGGCCCATCTGCGCGACGGTCTCGCGGTACGCGTTGCCGGTGCCGTACTCGCCCGATGTCATGCTCAGCGCCTCGCTGCGCTCGGGGGTCATCAGCGTGGCGAAGTAGGACCGCAGCTCGCGGCGCAACTCCTCCTGCTCAGGGGTGTAGCTGATCCGCATCGCCTCGTCCTTAGTCTTCGATGGGTACCCGATGGACCACCCCGGTTGTAACACGTTCTAGTCTTGGGGTCCAGCGAGGTTTCCTCACCCGCGGCATCCCGGTCCGGTCGTATTGTGGTGCTGCCCGGGGAAGTGGGGGCGTCCTGCTCCTACGAGGAGTAACTGCGAGGAGGTTGCCGTGCGAGTGGAAGTGGACCGCGATCGCTGTGAGGGCAACGCGGTATGCGTCGGGATCTCGCCTGACCTGTTTGATCTCGACGACGAGGACTACGCGGTGGTGAAAGCCGACCCGATCCCGGCCGACAAGGAGGACCTGGCCGAGCAAGCCATCGCCGAGTGCCCACGAGCAGCGTTACTGCGCAAGGACTAGAGGTATTCATAAGTTGAGCCATTCCGAGGGGTTAGACGCTGGCCGGCAGGCCGATCAGATGACGGATTTGTCTGGGCGCGTCGCGGTGGTGACCGGTGCCGCCGCCGGGTTGGGCCGGGCAGAGGCGATCGGCCTGGCCCGCGCAGGGGCCACCGTGGTAATCAACGACATCGCCTCGGCACTGGACAACTCCGACGTCGTTGACGAGATCAAGGCGGCGGGCAGCCAGGCCGTGCCCGTGACCGGCGACGTGAGTCGGCGCGAGACCGCGGACGCACTGATCGCCGCCGCGGAAGGCAGGGGCCGACTCGACATCGTGGTCAACAACGCGGGCATCACGCGCGACCGGATGCTGTTCAACATGTCCGACGAGGACTGGGATCTGGTCATCAACGTGCACCTGCGTGGACATTTCCTGCTGACCCGAAACGCCGCGGCCTACTGGCGGTCGAAAGCCAAGGACTCCGACGGCCGGCTCTACGGCCGGCTCATCAACACCTCTTCGGAGGCCGGGCTGTCCGGTCCAGCCGGACAGGCCAACTATGGCGCGGCGAAAGCCGGCATCATCGCGCTGACGTTGTCGGCGGCGCGCGCTCTGGGGCGATACGGCGTGTGCGCCAACGCGATCTGCCCCAGGGCCCGTACGGCGATGACCGCCGACGTGTTCGGCGAAGCCGCCGAACTGACCGACGGCGAGATGGATCCGCTCTCACCCGAGCACGTCGTCACGCTGGTCGGCTTCCTGGCTTCCCCGGCGGGGGAGGCAGTCAACGGCCAGGTGTTCATCGTCTACGGTCCGTCGGTGACCCTGGTCGCGGCGCCCACCGCTGAGCAGCGGTTCACCGCTGCCGCAGCGGCATGGACGCCCGCGGATCTGTCCACGACGCTGCACAAGTACTTTGCTGAACGTGACGAGGGGCTGACATTCGCCGCGACGGCGCTGATGGAGGGACAGCACTGACGGGAGCCTGACCGGCAGGCCGGCGTGAATTAGAACACGTTACAGAACTAGCGTCGGCCGACCGTCGTTAGCTGGACAAACCCTAGTTCTTGTCTTATTTCGCGGTTCTTTGACCTCGGAACACGTTCTAGTTAATATGATCCGTCCCACGCAGCGCTTTGTCCTGATACAGGTGGGAGTGGCGCCTGGCGAAGGGCGGTCAGTTCTTCGCCCCAGGCCCGGTGGCCATGAAGGGGGGCCGAGTGAAAGAACAGCTCGCGGTTCCCGCCCGGGCCGTGGGCGGCTTCTTCGAGATGTCCGGGGAGACCCTCCGCGCCACCTTCCGGCGGCCGTTCCAGATCCGTGAGTTCCTCGAGCAGACCTGGATGATCGCCCGGGTGTCGCTGCTTCCGACGCTGCTGGTCGCGATTCCGTTCACCGTGCTGGTCGCGTTCACCCTCAATATCCTGCTTCGCGAGATCGGTGCCGCCGACCTCTCGGGCGCCGGCACCGCATTCGGCACCGTCACGCAGCTTGGTCCGGTGTGCACGGTCCTCGTCGTCGCGGGCGCCGGCGCCACGGCCATCTGCGCCGACCTCGGTGCGCGCACCATCCGCGAGGAGATCGACGCGATGCGGGTGCTGGGCATCGATCCGATCCAGCGTCTCGTGGTGCCGAGGGTTTTGGCGTCCACGCTCGTCGCGTTGCTGCTCAACGGCCTGGTCTGCGCAATCGGACTCACCGGCGGATACGTGTTCTCGGTGCTTCTGCAGGGCGTCAACCCGGGGGCGTTCATCAACGGGCTGACCGTGCTCACCGGTTTGGGCGAGCTCCTGCTGGCCGAGGTCAAGGCGCTGCTGTTCGGTGTGTGTGCCGGGCTGGTCGGCTGCTACCGCGGGCTCACCGTCAAAGGCGGTCCGAAGGGCGTCGGAAACGCCGTCAACGAGACCGTCGTGTACGCCTTCATCTGCCTGTTTGTGATCAACGTCTTGATGACCGCGGTCGGCGTCCGAATTCTGCACCGGTAGGGGGACTGCGATGACGATCATTCGGGGAGTCACCGCGGCCGTCATCGCCGTCGGCTTCGCTGTCGTGTCGGCGTGCCCCGCCTCGGCGTCGGATCCGATGCAGGGGATATACGCCTATAGCCAGGAGGGCCGCGCTCCCTCCACCTGGACGATCTATCCCACATGTGTTCCGGCCGGCTGCGTGCTGCACGTGGGAGGCGAAACACCTCATAAAGGGCCGGAAAGCGACGACCCACCGTACGCAGGCGACGCCCGGCCGGTGGAGGGCCTGTGGACGCTGCCGGTCAACAAAATCGACGGCTTCACCTGTCCTGACGGCAGCAAAGCCCCTTCGGTGGACGTCTACAGGTTCGACGACGTGACGCTGACCGGCACCCATACCGTCACCCATGGCGCTGTCTGCGGCCTGCAACCCGGGCTGACCAGGGCACCGTTCACGCTTGCATTCCAGGCCCCGATCCCCTTCCCGGTGAACCAGGACCCGCTGATATGCGACTTCGCCAAGCAATGTTTCTAGGCTTCGCCAAGCGATTTCTCGGACAACGGGCCACCAGTGCGGGATGGGCGCTATCCTCCCGGAACGCCATTCGGTTCAGCGCGTTCAGCACGTCGGGGCCACCTGAACCGCTTCCCGGATGGTCCCGAACCGCAGCGCAACCTCGCGTAGATGCTTTGCTGGCGTGGTACGCAAGGAGGTGTTACCGAACCGGGCGAGGCCCCCGATTCGGCACCGAATCCTGCACTAGAACACGTTACAGAGTCGATCTTGGTAAATAGCTGTGAACTGGACATTTGCACGCCTGATGTCTCAATTTCGGACTCTTTGACACTGCGAACATGTTCTAGTTAGTATGATCCGGCTCACAGAGCGAGAGGTCCGTCATAGGGGTGGGAAGGCGCTGGGCGGAGGGCGAAAGAAAAGTTTCCTCAGGGATGACATTCGCACGCCCTTCCCGGAGAAGGGAGCCGAGTTGACGCAGCAGCTCGCGGTCATTGATTGCGCTGTTGTGTCACTGCGCGCCCGCCGCTCCCGGGTAGCGGGCGGCGTATGAGCTACGACGCCACACTTCGCCTGCGCCGCCTTTTCCGAGGCCTGCCGCGGATCGTCGACACCTTCGGCGAGCAGGCGCTGTTCTATGCCGAAGCGTTCCGCTACGTCCCCGCTGCGATCAACCGCTACCGCAAGGAGACCGTCCGGCTGGTCGCGGAGATGACACTGGGTGCCGGTGCGCTGGCAATCATCGGCGGCACGGTTGGCGTGGCGGCCTTTCTAACGTTGGCCTCCGGCGGCGTCATTGCCGTGCAGGGCTACTCGTCACTGGGCAACATCGGCATCGAGGCGTTGACCGGATTCTTGTCGGCGTTTCTCAACGTGCGCATCGTGGCCCCGGTGATCGCCGGAATCGCGCTGGCAGCGACGATCGGCGCCGGCACCACCGCCCAGTTGGGCGCGATGAGGGTCGCCGAGGAGATCGACGCCGTGGAGTCGATGGCGATCCATTCCGTCTCATACCTGGTGTCGACGCGCCTGGTAGCGGGCCTGATCGCGATCATCCCGCTCTATTCCCTGTCGACACTGGCGGCGTTCTTTGCCGCGCGGTTCACGACCGTATACATCAACGGCCAGTCAGGCGGCCTCTACGACCACTACTTCAACACGTTCCTGAACTCGACGGACCTATTGTGGTCGTTCCTGCAGGCGATCGTCATGTCGATCGCGGTGATGCTGGTCCACACGTACTACGGGTACAACGCGTCCGGCGGCCCGGTCGGGGTCGGCATCGCCGTCGGGCAGGCGGTGCGCACGTCGCTAATTGTCGTTGTGGTAATTACGTTGTTCATCTCACTGGCCGTTTACGGCTCGTCCGGTAACTTCAACCTCTCCGGATAGAGGGGGACATGGACGGCGGCTGGTCGACGAAACGCAACGTCAGGATTGCGGCGGTAGTCCTCGCGTCGTTGATCGTGTTGTTCGCCGTCATCACCTACCTGTCCTACGCCGGCGCATTCACCTCCACCGACACCGTCACGGTCACCTCGCCACGAGCGGGGCTGGTGATGGAGAAAGACGCGAAAGTCAAATACCGCGGAATTCAGGTCGGCAAGGTCAAACAAATCGGCCTTTCCGATGACGAGGCGGAGCTGACGCTGGCGATCGACAGCAACCAGATCCGATACATCCCGTCGAACGCGCCCGTGCGCATCGCGAGCACTACGGTCTTCGGCGCCAAGTCGGTGGAGTTCCTGCCGCCCGCCAAGCCGTCTGGATCGCCGCTGCGTCCGGGCGCCCACGTGCAGGCCTCCGCCGTGCAGCTGGAGGTCAACACGCTATTTCAAACCCTCGTCGATGTGCTCGACAAAATCGATCCGGTCAATCTGAATGCGACGTTGAGCGCGCTCAGCGAAGGCTTGCGCGGCCACGGCGACGATCTCGGCGCCACGCTGGCAGGCCTGAATCACTATCTGCCGCAGCTGAATCCGAAGCTTCCTGCACTGCAGTCCGATTTTCAGGGAACCGCCGCGGTGGCCAACATCTACGCCGACGCGGGTCCGGACCTCGTCACCATCCTCAACAACGTGCCGACGATCAGCAACACCATCGTGGACCAACGGGACAACCTGAACGCGACGTTGTTGGCTGCCACCGGCCTGGCGAACAACGGATATGCGACGCTGGCCCCCGCCGAGAACGACTACATTGCGGCGATCCAGAGGTTCCGTGTGCCGCTGAAGGTGCTTTCGGACTATTCACCGGAAATCGGCTGCATCCTTCAATCGATATCAAAAGCCCTGACGACGTTCGCCCCGGTCATCGGCGGAACCAAGCCGGGCCTGTTCGTCTCCTCCAACTTCATCCTCGGCGCGCCGAACTACACCTACCCCGAGAGCCTGCCGATCGTAAACGCCACCGGCGGCCCCAATTGCCGCGGCCTTCCCGATATGCCCAGCAAGCAGTTCGGCGGCTCCTGGTATCACCCGCCGTTCCTGGTCACCGACAACGCGTACATCCCCTACGAGCCGTTCACCGAGATGCAGGTGGATGCCCCCTCCACGTTGCAGTTCCTGTTCAACGGCGCGTTCGCGGAACGGGATGCGTTCTGATGAGCGCTTGCGCGAAGAAGAGACGACAGCCGATGAGCGCTTGCGCGAAGAAGAGGCGAAGCTGATGGGCAGCGATCGATCGATCTTGATCAAGGTCATCATCTTCGCCGTGGCGATGTTGCTGGTGGCCGCCGGCCTGGTGATCGTTTTCGGCCAGTTCAGGTTTTCGGCCACGAACTCTTATCACGCGATCTTCGATACGGCGTCGCGGCTGAAGTCCGGCAACAAAGTGCGCATCGCCGGGGTGAACGTGGGCTCGGTCAAAGCCCTCACGCTCAAACCCGACAACAGCGTGGACGTCACCTTCGACATCGACAAGCGCTACCAGCTGTACACGTCGACCAGGGCGCTGATCCGGTACGAAAACCTGGTGGGCGACCGCTATCTGGAAGTCGCGTCCGGCCCCGGTGACCTGCGCAAACTACCGCCGGACGGCACCATCGACAAGAGCCACACCCAACCGGCACTCGACCTCGACGCGCTGCTGGGCGGCCTGCATCCGGTGCTGAAAGGGCTGGACGGCAACAAGATCAACGAGATCAGCAGCGCGATCATCGAGTTGTTACAGGGCCAGGGTGGCGCGTTGAACGACTTGCTGATGAACACCGGATCCTTCACGCAGACCCTCGCCGACCGCTATCAAGTCATCTCAGATGTCGTCCACAACCTCAACGACGTGTTGTCGACCGTCGACGCGAAAGGTGCCGAGTTCGACGCGAGCGTCGATCAGCTCCAGCAGCTGGTTACCGGGCTGGCGCAGGGCCGCGATCCGATCGCCGGCGCGATCGCGCCGCTGGCGTCGGCCGAGAACGATCTCACCGACATGCTGCAGAAGGGGCGTCGCCCCATTCAGGGCGTGATCGAAAACGCGCGGCCGCTCGCCACCGAGTTGGACAACCGCAAGGCGGAGGTGAACAAAGTCGTCGAGCCGCTGGCCGAGAATTATCTGCGGCTCAACGCCCTTGGTGCCTATGGCGCGTACTTCGACATCTTCTACTGTTCGGTGCGCATCAAGATAAACGGTTTCGCGATGACCGGCGGTAACCCGTTCGGCGGCGACAGCGACATCTTGATCCCTCAGGGCGGCCCGCCCGATCCGTCGAAGGGGAGGTGCTCGGAGAATGGGTAACAGCGGGAATCCGCTCCGCACCGGGATCATCGGCATCGTGCTGGTCATCAGCGTGGTGCTGGTGTCGTTCGGATACAGCAAGCTGCCGTTCTTTCCCCAGGGCAAGACGTACGAAGCGTATTTCACCGATGCCGGCGGGATCTCCGCGGGCAACGACGTCAACGTGTCCGGGATCAGGGTCGGGCAGGTGAACAGCGTGGCGCTGGCCGGTGACGCCGCCAAAGTCACGTTCAGCGTCAACCGCAAGATCAGGGTCGGTGACCAGTCCCTGGTGTCGATCAAGACCGACACAATTCTGGGCCAGAAGTCGCTGTCGGTGACCCCGAAGGGCGGCGGCGAGTCGACCGTGATCCCGATCGGGCGCACGACGACGCCGTACACGTTGAACCAGGCGCTGCAAGATCTCGGCCAGAACTCCAGCGAGCTGGACAAGCAGCAGTTCGCGCAGGCGCTGGACGTGCTGACCGGTTCGCTGCACGACGCGACGCCGCAGCTACGTGGCGCACTCGACGGGGTGGCGGCGCTGTCCCGCAGCATCAACGCCAACGACGAGGCGCTCGCGCAACTGCTCGCTCACGCCAGGTCCGTGACGAAGCTGCTGGCCGACCGGGCCGGCCAGGTCAACCAGCTGATCGTTGACGGCAACCAGCTGTTCGCCGCACTCGATGAGCGGCGCACGGCGCTGAGCAACCTGATCGCTGGGATCCAGCCCGTCGCCCGGCAGATCTCGGGGTTCGTCGCGGACAACCGCAGGGAATTCGGCCCGGCATTGAAAAGGCTGAACGCGGTGCTGGACAACCTGCTGGAGCGCCGCCAACACATCAGCGAGGCGCTGAAGCGCCTGCCGCCGTACGCCACGACGCTCGGTGAGGTGGTCGCTTCCGGTCCCGGCTTCCACATCAACCTGTACGGCCTGCCGCCCGCGCCGCTGTCCGCGGTGCTGTTGGATACGTACTTCCAGCCCGGCAAGATTCCCCAAAGCCTCGCCGACTACCTGAAGGGCTTCATCTCCGAACGACTGATCATCAGGCCCAAGTCGCCATGAGTTCACATACGGCGACCCGCGACAACAGGTGGTTGCGCTACGGCGTGATCGCCGCCCTGGTGGTGGCACTGATCGGCGGCATCTACGTGGCGTGGCCGGGAAAATCGGGCCACAAGGTGGTCGGCTATTTCACCTCAGCGGTGGGCATCTACCCCGGTGACGACGTGCGAATCATCGGCGTGCCGGTTGGCAAGATCGCCTCGATCGAGCCCCAGGCCAAGGCCGTCAAGATCACGATGACCGTGCAGGACGGCGTCAAGGTCCCCGCCGATGCGCACGCCATCATCATGGCGCCCAACATCGTGTCGGCCCGATTCATTCAGCTCGCCCCGGCCTACACCAGGGGATCCGCAATGCCCGACGGCGGCGCGATCAACCTGGACCACACCGGCGTCCCGGTGGAGTGGGACGAGGTCAAGTCGGAGCTGAGCAAGCTCAGCCAGCAACTCGGCCCGCAGCAAGGGGACCTGCAGGGTCCGTTGAGCAGGTTCGTCAACCAGGCCGCGGACACCTTCGACGGCAACGGCGATTCCTTCCGCGCGGCCCTGCGGGAGCTCTCTCAGACCGCGGGCCGGCTCGGTGACTCCCGCACCGACCTGTTCGGCACGGTCAAGAACCTGCAGGTCCTGATCAACGCGCTGTCCAACAGCAACCAGCAGATCGTCCAGTTCAGCGGTCACCTGGCATCGGTGTCGCAAGTACTCGCGGACAGCTCCACGGACCTCGACATCACGCTCGGCACCCTCAACCAGGCGCTGTCCGACATCCGCGGGTTCCTGCAGCAGAACAACGACGCGCTGATCGGTCAGATCAACAAGCTCACCGATTTCACCAAGATCCTGTCGGATCAGCACGACGACATCGAGCAGTTGCTGCACATCACCCCGAACGGGCTGGCGAACTTCTACAACATCTACGACCCGGCTCAGGGCGCGTTGACGGGTCTGCTGTCGCTGCCGAACTTCGCCAACCCTGTGCAGTTCATCTGCGGCGGCAACTTCGACGTCGGCGCGACCCCCGACTACTTCAAGCGTTCGGAGATCTGCCGCGAGCGGATGGCACCGGTGTTGCGGCGGATCAGCATGAACTATCCGCCTGTGCTGTTTCACCCGATCAACAGCATCACCGCCTACAAGGGCCAGATCAGCTACGACACGCCGGCCACGCAAGCCAAGTCGCAAACGTACCTGCCGTATCTGCAGTGGATACCGGCGCAGGGGCGCACGCCGCCGCGATCGGGAGCAGGCGGGGATATCTCGTCGCTGATGCTGCCACCCAACCCCGCACCGGGGCCACCACCACCGGCGCAGCCGTTCACACTGGGCCCGGTCGTCCCGCCGGACATGCCCGCGGGTCCACCACCAGGGCCGGCGCCGGGACCCGTGAACGGCCAGTTCCCGGCCGAGGCCGGCCCGCCACCGCCGGCACCGGGAGGCGGCGGATGAGGCGACTGGTGCCCCCGCGCCGCAAGCTGGCCCGTATCGGTGTCCGTACGACCGCCTTCGGGTCGGGTATGGTGCTGCTTGCCGGTTGCCAGTTCGGGGGATTGAACTCGCTGAACATGCCGGGCACCGCAGGTCATGGCCCGGGATCGTTCATGGTGTCGGTGGACATGCCCGACGTGGCGACGCTGCCCCAGAACTCGCCGGTGATGGTCGACGACGTGACGGTGGGCAGTGTCTCGGGCGTCGAGGCGGTTCAGCGGCCCGACGGCACTTTCTATGCCGCGCTCAAGCTTTCGCTGGACAAGAGCGTCAAGCTGCCGGCCAACGCGAGCGCCAAGGTCGCGCAGACGTCGCTGCTGGGTTCGCAGCACGTCGATCTCACCCCGCCGACGAATCAGCCTCCGATCGGCGCGCTGCACAACGGCTCCCATATCGAACTGGACCAGTCCGCCCGGTATCCGACCACCGAGGAAGTACTGTCCGCCCTCGGCACGGTGGTGAACAAGGGCAACCTCGGTGCCCTGCAGGACATCACCAACGAGGCATATGCGGCGGTGGCCGGTCGCGCCGGGAGCTTCGTCGATCTGGTGCCGCGGCTCGCGGAGCTGACATCACAGCTGAATCAGCAGACCAACGACATCATCGCCGCCGCTGATGGGCTGAACCGCTTCGCCGCGATCCTGGCGCGCAACAAGGACAGCCTCGGGCGCGCCCTCGACACCGTGCCCGGGGCGCTGAAGGTGCTCAACGCCAACCGGACCAACATCGTCGACGCGTTCGGTGCGCTGCAAAGTTTCGCCACGGTCGCGTCCCGCATCCTGGCCCAGACAAAAGACGACTTCGCGGCGGACTTCAAGGATTTGTACGCGGTCATCAAGCCGCTCAACGACAACCGCGCCGCCTTCGTCAACGACCTCGACTTGTTGCCGACCTTCCCGTTCAGCTCAAGGTTTCTGAAACGCGCCGTGCGCGGCGACTACCTCAACGTGTTCGTCACGTTCGACCTGACGTTGCGCCGGCTCGGCGAATCCATCTTCACCACGTCGTTCTTCGACCCGAACATGAAGCACCTCGACGAGGCGGTCAACGGCCCTGACTGGCTGGCCGGGGAGAAGGCGAACCTGTCCGGGCAGGCGGCCGATCCGTTCAAGATCCCGCCCGGCACTGCGTCGGGTCAGGAGGTGCCGCCGAGCTGATGTTGGACCGAATGGCACGCTTTCAGCTGGCGATCTTCGCGATCGTCACCGTGTTGACCGTCGGCGCGATCGCGGTGTACTACCTCCACGTTCCCGCCAAGCTCGGTTTGGGTGCCTACAACGTCACCGCCGAATTCGTCGCGGGCGGCGGCCTGTACAAGAACGCCAACGTCGCGTTCCGTGGTGTGACCATCGGGCGGGTCGAGGCGGTGACCCTGACCAACGACGGCGTCGCCGCTCATATGCGGCTCAACAGCGACGTCAAGGTCCCCGCCGACGTGACGGCGACGGTCAAGAGCGTGTCGGCGGTGGGCGAGCAGTACGTCGACCTGGTACCGACGGGCAACCCGGGGAACGCTTCGCTGCACAACGGGTCGCGCATCGGCAAAGACCGCACCGCGATCGGTCAGGACATCGCCGGACTTCTGCAGCAGGCGGACCAGTTGGTCAGCAGCATCAACAACAGTCGGCTGCGGGATCTGTTGCGTGAAACCTTCACGGCGTTCAACGGATCCGGGCCCGAACTGGCACGGCTGATCCAGTCGTCACGGCTGCTGGTCGACGAAGCCAACGCCAACTGGCCAGAGACGTCCCAGCTGATCGATCAGGTCGGCCCTTTCCTGCAGGCTCAGATCCAAAGCGGCGGGGACATCAGGTCACTGGCTGACGGGCTGGCGCGGTTCACCACGGAGCTGCGCCAGGCCGACCCGCAGCTGCGCGGCACGCTCGCGACCGCGCCGGGAGCGGCGGATCAAGCCAGCGCCACGTTCAGCGGGATCCGGCCGTCGTTCCCGGTGCTTGCGGCGAACCTGGCCAACCTCGGCCGGATCGGCGTGATCTACAACAAGTCCATCGAGCAGGCCCTGGTGATCTTTCCGGCCCTGACGTCTACGCTCCTGACAGTGGCCGGCGGCGTCCCGTTCGATGAGGGCGGCAAGCTGGATTTCAAGGTCGACCTGGGTGATCCGCCGCCGTGCAGCACCGGATTTCTTCCGCCACAGTTCATCCGGTCACCGGCCGACGAAACCGTGCGAGACCTGCCGCCCGACATGTACTGCAAAGTGCCGCAGAACGATCCCAGCGCGGTACGCGGCGCCAGGAACTACCCCTGCCAGGAATACCCCGGCAAGCGGGCTCCGACCGTGCAGCTGTGCCGGGATCCGCGCGGCTACGTGCCGATCGGCAACAACCCCTGGCGTGGACCTCCGGTTCCCACCGGCACGCCGATCACCGACCCGCGGAACATCCTGCCGCCGAACAAGTATCCGTACATATCGCCGGGAGTCGACCCTGATCCGGGGTATCCGGTTCCGCCCGGCGCGGTGCCGCCGGGAGTTCAGCCGGGGCCGGGGCCCGCGCCGAACCAGCCCTGGCCGGTCCCACCGCCGCCGAACAACAACGGTCCGCCGCCGCCGGAGACGGCGTGGATTCCGCCGGCGCCGTACCCGAACGCGTGGCCGCCGCCGGCGAATCCCCAGCCGCCGCCGGGGCCCCTGTCACCGCCCCCGTACAACCCGGTGGTGCCACCACCGGGACCGGCGCCGGCCCCGCCGGCGCCGCCGAACCCCCCTGCAGAGCCACCCGCCGAGGTGACCCCGCCGCAGACCAACGGCGCCGCGTACGGTACCTATGACCAGCACAGCGGTGAGTTCGTCGACCCGGCGGGCAAGGCCGCGGTCTACGCACCGGGTGCCGTTGACATGCGGCCACAGGAGAATTGGGTTGATCTGATGCTTGATCCGAGGAAGGCCTAGATGACGTCGACGTCATCCGTGCCGAACAACGCGGCGGTTCGCCGTCGGGCGTCGCGCGCGGCCGGCCCGGCGAAAGGCGACGCTGTCTCAGGGCCCCCTATGCGGGTCGACGCGCCGAAGCCGAAGTCCGCGAAGCCGGCCCGGCCGGCCGGACGACCTCCGCGCCGGACCGCGAACCGGAGGACGGTCGGCATCGTGGCGTTGGTCACCGGATTCATTGCTGCAGGGGCGATCGCGGCGCTCGTGACGGTCATGCTTGTCCAGCAGCGGCACACGGAGGCGCAGCTGGACCGCAACCAGAGGTTCGTCGACACGGCGTCGCAGACTGTCGTGAACATGTTCACGTTCAAGCAGAATAGCGTGGAAGACAGCGTCAACCGCTTCTACAACGGCACCAGCGGTCCACTGCGGGACATGCTCAGCCAGAGCGACAACGTCAACAACCTCAAGGCCATCTTCCGTGACACCGGGGGCAGTTCGGAGGCGGTGATCAACGGAGCCGCGTTGGAAAGCTTTGACAACATCAGTGACAACGCCGCGGTGCTCGTCTCGGTACGAGTGACCGTCAGCGACCAGAACGGCAACAACAAGCCGTCGCAGCCCTACCGGATGCGGGTTATCGTCAATGAGGACGACAGCGGCCGAATGACGGCCTACGACCTGAAGTACCCCGACGGGGGCAACTGATGCGCTGGTTGGTCACCGGCTTGACCGGGTTGCTGGCTGCCGCGTTCGTCGCACTCGCCGGTGCCGGCGGCTGGCTGTATTGGAACCGCGTCGAACTGCGCGCGGAGCAGGCCGCCCGTGCCGAACTGGCACCGATCGCGAAACGGCAGATTCCGTCCGTATTCACCTACGACTACCAAACCGTCGAACGCAGTCTCATCAACGCGTACTCGATGCTGACGCCCGACTACCGTCGGGAATTCGAGCAGCGAGCAAACCAGGAGATCATTCCCCAGGCCCGTGACCGGCAGGTGGTCAGCCAGGCCAACGTCGTCGGCGTCGGGGTGATGGACGCCCACCGTAACTCCGGCTCGGTGATGGTGTATCTGAATCGCACCGTGACCGACAAATCGAAACAGCCCATCTACGACGGCAGTCGACTTCGGGTCGACTACCAGCGCGTCAACGGCAAGTGGCTGATCAACTACATGCAGCCGATATAGCGTCTAGTTGGCGGCTAGCTAAGCTACACATCACTTCCAACTTGGTCCGGCTGGCGAGTCGCGGGTTGCGATCTGATGTCCGCGGAGCCAATTGGACTCTTTACTGCGGTTACCTGACTTTTGCAGATCACACGCGGTACGATCGGAAACCGATATCGGTTTCGTCACTGTACGAGAGGTGGGCGGTGCGCGAGTTCCAGCGCGGCGCGGTGCGGCTGCACATTTTGCATCATGCCGCCGAGCAAGAGGTCCACGGTGCCTGGATGACGAAGGAGCTCGCGCGTCACGGCTACGACATCAGCCCCGGCACGTTGTATCCAACGCTGCACCGGCTGGAGGCCGAGGGTCTGCTGAGCTCGGTGCAGCGACTGGTGGACGGCCGAACCCGCCGCCTTTATCGGGTCACCGAGGCTGGCAAGCGAGCGTTGCGCGAAGATCGCAAAGCGCTGGAGGAGCTGGCTCGTGAAGTGCTCGGCGCCCAGATTGCGCCTGGCGGGGGTCCTCCTCGCGGAGGTCCGGAGTCGGCGGCCGCTCGGGCCGTCGCCGCGTCCCTTCGCAGGCGAATGTCACCCCCACATAGAGGCGGATAAGTATCACCGCAGCGGGGCGCACTGGTCGAGGTTGGTAAGCCACGACGTGCCGCGATCCATCTATTACTCGCCCATCGTTGCCCTTCAGCAATTGCGTTGGATCCGATCGAATTCACTTGCCCGTGGTCGGGTTGTCAGGACAGCCATCAGGTCTGTCGCGTTGCGGCGCTGCCCCCGACACCACCGAGGACACCGGCAAAGCGAATGTCAGGACCACCCCTGCCCATCATGTGACATACGATATCGGATTCCGATATATCGATTGTCACGCCAGGCGCTAATGTTCGTTGCCCGGCAGTCGCGGCGCTCGGCGGCGGCATCGACGATAAGCTGGGCAAAGCTGCCGACCTGCCGGACCTATGTGGCGAGGTATTCCGACTCCAATACCAGATCAGGAATCAACGTCTGGTACTCGAGGTGCGTCTTGTGTTCCACCGTGTCGAACAGCTTTCCCTGCTGCTCATGCATGTATCGGCGGTACCTCGGGGCGCCGGGATAGATGATGTTGTCGGCGACGACGATCGAACCCTGCCGAAGCCATCCCAGCCCGAGGATGGTTTTCAGGTCCTCGACATAGGCGCTCTTGTGGTGGTCGATGAACAGGAAGTCCAGCTCGCCAGGGGTGAAGCCGTGCTTGGCAGTCAACCTCGCGGTCGTTGTCCCGCCGTCTCCGATCGTGCCGACAATGCAGATCACGCGGTCAGCCACGCCGGCATGGGCCCAGATGCTTCGGGCGATCGTCGCGTTGGCTTCGGCCAATTCGATGGAATACACGCATGCCCCCGGCGCGGCACGGGCGATGCGCAAGGCGCCGTAGCCACAGTAGGTGCCCAGCTCGAGGGCCCGATCGGGAGCGGCGCGGTGCACCGCGGCGTCGAGCAACTGGCCTTTCTCATCGCCGACATTCATCAGCAGAGATTTGTTGTAGGCGAAGGTGTCGAACGCCGCCAGCACATCGTCGATGTCACCCCGTCGTGCGTGGCTGAGCACGTAGTCCGCTGCGGCGGCTTCGCGTCCGTCGCCAATCTGGCCGGTGTCGCCCGCGATAAGGAAGCCTATCGTCTGCCGCCAAAACGACCACCTCAATAACGGCAGCCGCTGCTTGAGACTCACCCACCGGCCGCGAGTCCGGTCAGCGCCGCTATGTGATGAGGCCAGCAGCATTGAAAGGCCGACTACGATCGCATCGAACACCACCGACCGTCGGCGTAGCCCGTCACGAACAACGGCCGCACTTGGCGGATTGGTCACGCCGTCCCCAGTGCCCAGCATCCCGGTAATATTACGGCATCGGATATCGGAGATAGATAGGGAAGTCGGTGATGTTACGAAAAGCGTTGGGAGGCAGGCTGATATTCGTGAGATCGCTCTCTCGGCACGACCAATGCGGTGACCCCGGACCCTCGGTCATGCCACCCGCATATCAGGTCATGCCACCCGCCGCAATGTTCGGGCATTACCCTCGGCTGCTGATTCCTTTTTTGGTCGGCCCGCCACCCGAGCGGATGGCGGGCCGACTCAGTTCGTTACCGAACGTGAAAACCGCTCAGATCAGTGCCAGTCGTTGCTGTGATCGCCACCGTCGCGGTCGCGATGATGATCGTCGTGGCAGTTGCCCCAATCCCAGTTGAAGCCCCACTCTGGATGCCAGAATTCGCCCGGGCACCAGTGATAGCCGGGAAGGGACCGAATTGGGCGAATTGGGCCTGGGCGTCGGATGCGACACCCAAGCCAGCCAAACCCATACCTGCGGTCATGACGACGGTTGCTGCTGTCATATGTGCAAACTTTTTCACGCGAGTATATGTACCCATCCAGGCTTGGACTTAGGTGGGGCTCGACGTATAACGGCCTGTCAACGGTGGGCCGGCTCGGGGCAATCCGGCTGACGGTGAATCCAGCACTCGGCGAGCGCTGCTGCCTCTAGTCGCCCCTGCGCTCCGCCAGCGCGTCGAGGAATGACAGTGCCCAACGGTCGACGTCGTGGGCCAGGACTTGGCGTCGTAACGCCCGCATTCGCCTGCGCCCCTCCTCAGGTGTCTGATTCAGCGCTGCCTCGATGGCGTCCTTGACCCCATCGAGGTCGTGCGGGTTTGTCAGATACGCCTGGCGTAATTCGCTTGCGGCGCCGGCGAATTCACTCAGCACCAGGGCGCCGCCGAGGTCGCTGCGGCACGCGACGTACTCCTTGGCGACCAGGTTCATCCCGTCGCGAAGAGGGGTTACCAGCATCACGTCGGCAGCGACGAAGAACGCGATCAGCTCCGCACGGCGGACGGGCCGGTGCAGGTAATGCACGACAGGATGACCGACCTCACCGTATTCGCCGTTGATGTGGCCGACCTGGCGTTCGATGTCGTTGCGGAGAAGCTTGTAGCTCTCGACACGTTCGCGGCTGGGGGTGGCCAGCTGCACCAGAACGGTGTCGTCACGTTTGGCCCGGCCTTCTGCGAGCAACTCGGAAAAAGCTTGTAGCCGAACGTCGATGCCCTTGGTGTAGTCCAACCGGTCAACGCCGAGCAGGATTTTGCGGGGGTTTCCCATCTCGGCGCGCAGTTCCCCGGCATGCTGACGGACGTCGCGCTGGCGCGCCATCTGGTCGAGCGCCGTCGAGTCGATGGAGATCGGGAACGCGCCGACTCTGACTGTGCGGAAACCGTATTGGACCTCGCCCAAGCGTGACCGGACGCCGATCGAGCCGCGGGAGGTGTTCGCGCCGACCAGCCGCCGCGCGAGGTACAGAAAATTCTCGGCACCGCCGGGCAGCTGAAACCCGACCAGGTCGGCGCCCAGCAAGCCCTCCACGATCTCGGTGCGCCACGGCAGCTGCATGAACAGCTCGACGGGAGGGAACGGGATGTGCAGGAAAAAGCCGATGGTGAGGTCGGGCCGTAGCATCCGCAGCATCTTCGGCACCAGCTGTAGCTGGTAGTCCTGGATCCACACCGTGACGTTCGGCGCGGCGGCCTTTGACGTGGCCTCGGCGAAGCGGCGGTTGACCTCGACGTAGCGTTCCCACCATTCGCGGTTGTAAATCGGCTTGACGATTACGTCGTGGTACAGCGGCCACAGCGTGGCGTTGGAAAAGCCCTCGTAGTACTTGGCCACATCGTCGTCGCTGAGACGGACCGGGTACATGCGCAGCTCGTCCTCGACGATCGGTTCTTCGTCGCTGTCGCTGACGCCGGGCCAACCGATCCAGGCGCCCTTCTGACGACGCAGCAGCGGCTCCAGGGCGGTGACGAGGCCGCCGGGGCTGCGTTTCCAGGTCGTGCTGCCGTCGGGGAGTCGCTCCATGTCGACCGGCAACCGGTTCGCGACCACCACGAACTCTGAGCGGCCGTCGCCGGGGTCAGCCCCGGTATTCATTTACGACTCGTGTTTCGCTGGTCCAATGCCGAGCATCGACAGGAAAATCCGGCATTCATCCGCGTCAGTGGCGTAGGCGGCAACTACCCGCCTGGCCTGACGAGCGGTGCTGTCGGCGAGCGGCTCCACGTCGCCGATCTCGGCTGGGTCAGATTTTGCGGGCATGCGATCAACTCTAGGCGAAGGCGGCCACTGCCCCACGTGCTGCCCCTTCCCGGCTACGGCTCTGCTCGACCGTAGTGTCGCGCTGTGCGATGGGCGTTCGGACCCCGCAAGGATTACGCCGTCGAACTCGAAGTTGTATCCTCGCCATCTCCAGGCTTTCCGTTGTTTCGCCGACCGTTCGTTTGGTGGATTCTATGGAAACTGAAAGTAATCTGCACAAGTTCTACGAGTTGCCTGGTGGTGCGGATTATGACGGCTGCGCGGGCGTCGCCGGTGCGAAAACCTCGATCGTGCCGCTGCGCTCACGAGCTTCCAGCCGCGGCAACGGCTTTGGCGCGATCGGGAGCTGATGCGTGAGAACCTGCCCGGTGGGGGCGAACGACGTGGTGTGGCATGGGCAGCGCAGGGAGTCGTCGGGTTTGTCGAACCACAGCCGGCAACCCTGGTGTGTACACACTCCGGAGACGGCCTCGGCGCGCCCGTCGACTCGGCGAACGAATCCGATCAGCGATCCCACCTCGAACGGGCGCATATCACCCTCGGCAATGTCCTTGCTGGCCGCGACGGGCTGCCAATTGCCACTGTTGGGCACCAGCTCGCCACCATCGGCAGTGCCGGTCCCGCCTGTGGTGTGCCCGCCGAACAGCAGCCGGTCGGCCGTCACCGCCGCCACCGCAGCGGCCGCCGCCGCGGACGTGCCGACGATTACCTGCCGCCGCGTCGCCGAGGCCTTCGGCGTCGGACTCGTGTTGCCCTCCATCTGCGCGGCCAGCCGACTGTGCAGGTCGGTGAGGAACTCCTCGCGCGGCGCGTCGCCTTCTGGTCGGGCCGCGCGCAGGGCGATCGCCGTGCGGATCTGGGCCGCCTCGAACTCGTCCGTGTGGAACGGTTTGGGCCGGCGGCCGCGCAGCAGGTCGTCAACGTATCGACGCAATTCTCGGGCATTCATCGCTCGTCCTTCTCGTTCATCTGCGCCGCCAGCCGCAAGGCGCGATGCTGCAGCACCTTGGCGTTGCCGACGCTGATCCCAAGCTCCGCGGCCGACTCGTTAATCGAGCGGCCTTGAAGAAACCGTAGCTGCAGGATGCGGCGATAGTTGTCGGGCAGCTTCGCCAGCACCGCGAGTACGGACCGCGGGCCGGTACCGATGGCTTGTCCGGTGTCGGCCGCGGCGAATCCGATGTCGTCGATCGACGTGATTTCGCGTCCCATTCTTCCGCGCCAATGCGCGGCGAGCACGGTACTGGCGGTCGCCCGCAGGTAGGCGCGGACCTCCGTGACGGTGGCAGGGATTCGCAGCGGACGCAGCGCGGCGAGGAAGACCTCCGCGGTGAGGTCTTCCGCGTCGGCCTGGTTGCCCACCCGCGCATAGATGGTCCGGTAAACCCAGTTGGCATTGTCCTGATAGACAGCCTCCCAGTCGTCGTACCGAGCGTCGGATACCACCCGCAGCACTGGCCGCGGGGCCAGGTCGATTCGTGCCATCGTGCCTGCCTGTCTGAACGGGGCTCTTAATAATCAATAGTGGCGGGGGTTACGCTGCCCGGATGACGGATTCGGTGGAGTACGAGACCCTCGATGACGGGCGCATCGCGCGCATCTGGCTGAATCGCCCGGAAGCCCAGAATGCGCAGTCACGCACGCTGTTGGTTGCGCTCGATGAGGCGTTCAAGCGTGCCGAGGCCGACGACATTGTGCGGGTGGTTATCTTGGCGGCGCGCGGCAGGAACTTCTCCGCGGGTCACGACCTGGGTTCGGAGCAGGCGATCGCCGAGCGGACACCCGGCCCCGGCCAACATCCGACGTTCCGTGACCGCGGCGGCTCGCTGACCAGCGTCGTTGAGAAGATTTATCTGCAGGAATGGCATTATTTCTTCGAGAACACCCGCTCGTGGCGGGATCTTCGCAAGATCACCATCGCGCAGGTCCAGGGCAACGCGATCTCCGCCGGGCTGATGTTGATATGGGCGTGTGATCTCATCGTGGCGGCCGACAACGCGAAGTTCAGCGACGTGGTCGCTGCCCGGCTTGGCATGCCTGGAGTCGAATATTTCGCCCATCCCTGGGAATTCGGCCCACGTAAAGCGAAAGAGCTTTTATTGACCGGTGATTCGATTGACGCCGATGAGGCTTATCGCCTTGGCATGGTGTCGAAGGTGTTTCCACTCGACGAGCTCGAGGACCGCACGCTGCAGTTTGCGCGCCGGATCGCGCAGCGGCCGACGATTGCGGCCCTGCTGGTAAAGGATTCGGTGAACGCAGCGGCAGACACCATGGGATTCACCGAGGCGCTGCGGCACACCTTCCACATACACGAGCTCGGTCACGCGCATTGGAGCGCGTACTACGACGACCGGATGGCGGTGGCCAGGCCGCCGGAGGTGCCGGACTGGCGCGCGGCTGGGCCGCCGAAGCTTGCGGCCAGGGACACCCCATAACCGCTGTGCGGAAGCCGCCAAGCGTGGTTCCATTACTGAAACGTGTTTCAGTTTCGGCGTAAGGGGTTGCGGTGCGGCTGCTGTTGACGGACCGGACTTACCTTGTCACAGGCGGTGGCAGCGGTATCGGCAAGGGAGTCACCGAGGCGCTCGCCGGAGCCGGGGCGAACGTGATGATCGTCGGCCGCAATGCCGATCGGCTGGCCGCGGCCACCGGCGACCTCACGGCCAAGGGTCCCGGCTCGGTGTTGTACGAGCCGGCCGACGTGACCAACGAGGACGAGGTGGGCCGAGTCGTCGAAGCGGCGACGGCATGGACCGGCCGGTTGCACGGCGCCGTGCACTGTGCCGGCGGTTCGGAGACCATCGGACCGATCACGCAGATCGACTCGGACGCGTGGCGTCGCACGGTGGATCTCAACGTCAACGGAACCATGTACGTCCTGAAACACGCAGCCAGGGAACTGGTACGTGGCGGGGGCGGGTCGTTCGTCGGCATCTCGTCGATCGCGTCCTCCAACACCCACCGATGGTTCGGCGCTTACGGGCCGACCAAGGCCGCGGTCGACAACTTGATGATGTTGGCGGCAGACGAACTCGGCGCCTCATGGGTGCGCGTCAACGCTATTCGCCCGGGGCTGACGCGTACGGATCTGGTGGCGCCGGTGATGCAAACTCAGGCCGTGTTCGACGACTATCAGATCAACACCCCGCTGCCGAGAGTCGGAGAGGTGGAGGACGTCGCCGCGTTGGCGTTGTTCCTGCTCAGTGACGCGGCCAGCTGGATCACCGGCCAGGTCATCAACGTTGACGGCGGCCAGTCGCTGCGGCGCGGACCGGACTTCACCGGGATGCTCGAGCCGGTCTTCGGCGCGGAGGGCCTGCGCGGCGTCGTTGATTGACCTCGTGAATTAACCGCTGGACGTCTTGAGGCTTCCTGCCCCTGCCTCCCATGCGGCCACGCTGCCGACGGCAGCCCAATCCAGCTTGTCGCCGCCATGGGCCAGCAGCGTGATGAAGCGATCGCGCACCAGGCTGGCGAACGGTAGCGGTACCCGTAGCTCCTCTCCGGCGGTCAGGGCCAGCCGGACGTCTTTGAGGCCGAGCGGCGCCGCAAACCCCGGGGGCTCGAACTGTTCGTCTGCGATCAGGCCGCCGTAAGTCTTGTACACCGGCGCACCGAACAGTGTCGACGTCAGGACCTCCAGGTACGCGTGCTTGTCGACGCCGGCCTTGCTGACCAGTGCCATCGCTTCGCCGAGGGACTCGATCACCACCGCGATCAGGAAGTTCCCGCTGAGCTTCACGAGGTTGGCATTCTTCGGTGTGTCGCTGACGGTGAACGTGCGCTGGCCGATCACGTCGAAGAGCGGCGACATCTTTTCGATGGTGTCCGCGGCACCGGCGACGATGATGAACAGCTTCCCGGCACGGGCGGCGTCGGGTCGCCCGAATACCGGCGCCGCCAAGAAATTCTGGCCGGCGTCGGCGTGCGCCTGCGTCAGCCGTTCGGACAGGGCTGTGCTGATCGTGCTCGACGAGATGTGGGTCGCGCCCTTCGACAGCGATGCCAGGATTCCGTCATCGCCGAACGTGACGGCTTCGACGGCCGCATCATCGGCGAGCATGGTGAAAACCACTTCGCCGCGGCATGCGTCGGCCACGGATTTCGCGGGCCGCGCCCCTGCCTGAACCAGCGGTTCCATTTTCTCTGGTGACCGGTTGTAAACCGTCTCATTGTGACCGGCCTTGGCGAGGTTCAAGGCCATACCCGAACCCATTTGACCCAACCCGATAAACCCGACGTCCATAGGTCCACGTTTACTCCTATTGACCGAGGAGTTCACCCTGGCCAGGTCCAGTTCGCCACTTCGGGAATGTCGGCGCCGTGCTCGCGGGTCCAGGTCCTGGCCCGAAGCCTGGCGTCGACCATGTCTTGGCGCAGCGTGGCGGCGCGGGTCTGGAGTGTGGGCACCCGGTCGATCACGTCGACGACGAGGTGGTAGCGGTCCAGGTCGTTGAGCATGACCATGTCGAACGGTGTGGTGGTCGTCCCGCGCTCCTTGTAGCCCCGCACATGCAGTCCGGCGTGGTTGGCGCGCTGGTAGCTCAGGCGGTGGATCAGCCAGGGGTAGCCGTGGAACGCGAAGATGACGGGCCGGTCCCGGGTGAAGAGGGTGTCGAATTCATTGTCGGGGAGTCCATGTGGGTGTTCGGTGTCGGGCAGCAGTCGCATCAGGTCCACCACGTTGACCACGCGCACCCGCAGTTCCGGCAGCCGCTCACGCAGGATGGAGGCTGCCGCCAGGGTCTCCAGCGTCGGTATGTCACCGGCGCACGCCAGCACCACGTCGGGCACAGTCCCGGTGTCGTCGTTGTTTCCGGCCCACGGCCAGATGCCCGCACCGCGGGCGCAATGCAACGCCGCGTCCTGCACAGCCAACCAGTCGAGTTGCGGCTGCTTGCCCGCGACGACGACGTTGACGTACTGCGTGGACCGTAGGCAGTGGTCGTAAGTGGAGAGCAGCGTGTTCGCGTCCGGCGGCAGGTAGACCCGCACAATCTCCGGGCGTTTGTTCAGCACGACGTCGAGGAAGCCGGGGTCCTGATGAGTGAATCCGTTGTGGTCCTGACGCCAAACATGGGATGACAGAAGATAATTGAGGCTGGAGATGGGCCGCCGCCACGGCACCTGGGAACTCGCCTCGAGCCACTTCGCGTGCTGATTGAACATCGCGTCGACGATGTGGATGAACGCCTCGTAGCACGTGAACAGTCCGTGGCGGCCAGTCAGGAGGTAGCCCTCGAGCAGCCCCTGGCACATATGTTCCGACAGCACCTCGATCACACGGCCGCGGCGATCGAGTTTCTCGTCGAATTCGCCGATCAGCGCCTGCCAGTCGCGCCCCGTGACGTCCAGAATGTCCTGAAGTCGGTTGCTGGCCAGCTCGTCTGGTGCGAACGTGAGGAAGTTGGACGGGTTCTGAGCGGTGACGTCGCGCAGCCAGGTGCCGAGCACACGGGTGGCTTCATGCGATTCGGTTCCGGGAGTGCCGACTTCGACACCGTATGCCCGCCAGTCCGGCAGCCGGAGGTCACGGCGATTTGCGCCGCCGTTGGCGACGGGGTTGGCGCTCATGCGTCGCTCACCCGTTGGGGCCAGCTCCCGCAGTTCAGGGACCGGGGAGCCGTTGTCGTCGAACAGCTCCTCCGGTCGGTAGGACCGCAGCCACTGCTCGAGGACGTGGCGGTGGGCCTGGTTGGACCGGACCGCGGGCAGCGGCACTTGATGCGCACGGAAGGTGCCTTCCACGCGCTGACCATCCACCACCGGTGGACAGGTCCAGCCTTTCGGCGTGCGCATCACGATCATCGGCCAGTGGTACGGAGGCTCCACGCCGTCCGAGCGTGCCGCGTACTGGATCCCGGCGATGCGGTCCAGGCACTTGTCGAGGGCTGCGGCCATCGCCTGGTGCACCGCAGCCGGGTTATCGCCGGCGACTACAGTCGGCTCGTAGCCGTAGCCCCGCAACAGTTCGAGCAACTGCGATTCGGGGATGCGGGCGAGGACGGTCGGGTTGGCGATCTTGTATTCGTTCAACGCAAGGATCGGCAGGACAGCGCCATCGCGAGCCGGGTTCAAAAACGTGTTGGCATGCCAGCTGGTCGCCAACGGCGCGGTCTCGGCCTCCCCGTCGCCGACGACGCAGAAGACGGTGAGGTCGGGGCTGTCGAAGGCCGCTCCGAAGGCGTGCAGCAGCGAGTATCCGAGTTCGCCCCCTTCGTGGAAAGAGCCGGGAGTCTCCGGGGCGCAGTGGCTCGGCACGCCGCCGGGGAACGAGAACTGGGCGAAGAACCGCTTCATACCGGCGGCGTCCTGGTCGATGTGGCTGTACAGCTCCGAGTACGTGCCTTCCAGCCAACCGCAGGCGTTGGGTCCGGGTCCGCCATGGCCGGGGCCCGCGACGAACACCGCGTCGAGGTTTCTCCGGACGATCTCGCGGTTGGCGTGTGTCCAGACCAGGTTCAGACCCGGGACGGTGCCGAAATGCCCGAGCAGCCGCGGCTTGATGTGCTCCGCGGTCAGCGGCTCGCGCAGCAGCGGATTGTCCAACAGGTAAATCTGGCCGACCGCGAGGTAGTTTGCCGCTCGCCACCAGGCATCGATCTGCGTGAGCTCTTCGCGGTTCAGCGGCCCTTCGACGTCATCCAGCACGTACGGCCGGGGAGGTCGCGTCTCGCCGCTGGTTCCGCCTTCATAATCCGCCGAGGTGTCGCCGCCCATACTCGCCAACTGAGACATCCGTCGACCTCTCTGCTCAAGGTTCGCGAACAACCGTCCTCCCCGGACATCCGCCAAGGCAAGACTCCCCGGTGATCAGCCGTCCCAAACCTGCGCGACATGCCCAGCATTCTCGCGTTGTTAACCTGTGAGACAACAAATTTCGGCCCCTATGCGGCGGTGTTGGGCGGTGTGGCGGCGCGGGCGCTGTACCGGGGGCACGATCGTCAGACCCCCCTGATCAGGGCAACGCGACGATGACGCAACGGCACGGTATTGGTGATCCGCTCGTCGTTTTCTCGCGACCACACAGATGAGAATTCGCAAAAGTTGTGTGTGACGCTTGTCGACCCGCAAAGATAGCCGGGGAAGAAGCGGCCTGGACATCAATCGAGGCTCAGCTCGTTGCCAAAGGAGGGGCGCAACGATGACTTTCACGCAAGCTGACTGGGACAACATCAAAGCGACCGCACGGAAATCAATCCGGATCGACGGCGAGGATCTGCCCTACCTCGACCTGGGACCGCGCGATGCGCCGAACCTGGTCTTCACCAACGGCGCTCTGCTGACCATGGACTTCTGGAAATACCAGGCGCCGGTCTTCGCTCAGCATTTCCGCACGATCGTCTACGACTACCGCGAATCGGGACCTCGTGCCAACAATGCCGACGGCTTCACCGCCGACCTGGCCGACATCATCGAGCAACTCGATCTTGCTCCGGTGACGATCATTGCGTCATCGATGGGCGGGCTCTTCACCGCCCGCTACGCCGCGGATCACCCGGATCGGCTCAACGGGATGGTGATCTGCTCGTCATTCCCGCGCTTTCCGCAGCGGCTGATGATCAATGTGGGTCTGGTCGGGTCCTATGTGGTACCGACCAGTTTCCTCGCTGGTCGTTCACGTGTTCTGGTTTGCGGGGACCGCGACCGGGAACTCGGCGATCTGTTCATGCGCACGGTGTCGGCAATGCCGAGACGGACCGTTCGCAACCGTTATCTGATCCTCAGGAACACGCGGAACCACGACGTTCTGCCACGGATCAAGGGTGTTCCCACGCTGATCATGTCGGGAACGCTGGACGAGGACGTCCCCGTCGAGCATGGGAAATATCTCGCCGACCACATCGATGGTGCTGAATTCAAGCTCCTCGAAGGCGGCGGACATCTCGGCTATTTCGAGCAGCACGACCGGTTCAACACGATTGCGCTCGACTGGCTGAGGACCAAGGGGCTTCTGCCGAGTCGCACCGGCTAGCCGCTCGATGCGGTCGCGGTTCACATCCGCTCACTTTGTGAGCGGTAGCGCTAATCTGCTGCGCCGGCGAGTGAGCGCGTTTTATGATTGACGCCGCGGTAAACAGCAAAGTTCGCGACTTTCCATGTAGTAACCCCGGGGGTGGGTTTGATGGGTTTGATGACGTTGCCAGCACGCAGGTCGGCCACGGGTGCGGCCGCGGTGCGCCGGGGTGGGGGCTGTGCGATGGCGTTGAACCGTAGGGCACGTTTCTTCGTGTCACGAGCGTGCGGTCGACGCGCGCGCGATACACGCCTGCGAAGCCGGACGGTGAGCGTGTCGACCCCTTCACCGGCTTTCACCGCTTTGACCAGGGGGTGGTTTTCATGACGTTGCCAGCAGAGAAGTCGCCGAGTGTTGAGGCCGTGACCCAGGCGATCATCGACCTCGTCCGCGCTGAGGTGGGCCCTGTCGATCTCACGGCCGACTCGACCCTCGAGAGTCGCGGGATGGATTCACTCAAGATCATGTCGCTTGTCTTCAAGATCGAAGCCCGCTACGACATTCAGTTGGAAGAGGGGGACGCGGACGAGATCCAGACCGTTGCCGACCTGGCACGTCTGGTGGTCCGCCGCATTCAGGAGCGGTCGTGAGGGGAGATCCCCCGCTTGTTCCGAAGTACGCGACGCTGACGGAGATGCTGGCCGCGGCTGCGCACAGTGGTGAGCGCTTGGTGTTTGTGGACCGCCGCGAGGAAGACCACGAGGTCCCGATGGCGCAGGTTCGGCAGCAGGCGCTGTCGATCGCCGCGGATCTGGTGGGTCGGGGGGTGCGCAGGGGTGATCGGGTGGCGATCGTGCTGC
>JAOPWC010000092.1 GCA_025965895.1 Mycobacterium sp. | reverse complement strand
TCGGCGAACTGTTTGGGGTATTGGAAAAGGAACCCGTGGCCGGCGTCGGGGTAGATCCGTAGCCGCGCATCGGGAATGTGGTCGGCGAGGATGTGCGAGTTGATCGTTGGGACCATTGCATCGTTGTCGCCATTGGCAACCAGTGTGGGCGCGGTGATTCCGGCCAGCCGGTTCAGCTGGCTGGCGTCGGGGATGCCCCATTCGACGATCGCGTCGTACTGGGAGCGGGTCACCTGCGGGCCGGTGGGCCTATCCCGGTCGTCGCTGCGGGTGAAGATGCGGCCGATGTATTCGCGGCCCAGAGCCCGGCTGGTCTCGGTGATTTCGAAGAAGATGTGCAGTAAGTCCTCCACGCCGTTGTCGGCGGCGTTGGCGGTGCGCTCGATGTCGCGGATCCAGCCGTGCATCTGGCGGCCACCGCCGCGTGGCCCGGTGCCGGCCAGCACCAGCCGCCGAACCGCCCGCGGCCGGAACAGCGCAACCTCCTGGGCGACCATGCCGCCCAGTGAGTAGCCAAGTAGGTCTACCTCAGACAGGTCCATGGCGTCGAGGAATGCGATGGCGTCGCGGGCCATCTGGGTGACCGTGGATGGCACCTCACCGGAGGACAGTCCGACACCGGTGTTGTCGAGCAGGACGACCTCGCGATGGGCGGCGATGGTGTCGACCAGTGACGGGTCCCAATTGTCGAGGTTGCCGCGGAAGTGTTGTAAGAACACCAGCGGCGGGGCCGAAGCGGGTGCGCCGAACCGGCGGTAGGCGTAGGTGATGCCGTTGGCAGCATCGATGCTCAGGTTCGGCGCCGTGAATTGTCCCAACGTCTGGGTGGGTGTGTCGGTCATGTGGTTCTTACCGTCCTTACAGGGTGTTCGTTGCCGCGGTCGTGGCCGAAACGGGGATGGGTCTGGCAACCCGACCCGTGGGATAACGATCGGTGTACTTAATACTTGTTACTGTACAACTACCTTGACCATATATAAACCAGTCGGTATACTTTGTAGTCATGAGCGTACCAAGCATCGTGGGGTCGCCGACGCGCCGTGGGGGCCGCGGAGCGCGCCAACGGATTCTCACCGCCGCGACGACCCTGTTTTATCGCGAGGGAATACAGGCGACCGGTGTGCAGCGGTTAACGCAGGAGGCGAACGTCTCCAAACGCACCTTCTACCAACACTTCGCCAGCAAGACCGACGTTGTTGAGGAGTACCTGCGTGGCATCCGCGAAGCCGGCGGAACCGCCAGCGAGCAGGCCATCGACACTGCCATCGGAAGCCCGCGCCATCGCCTGCTGGCGATCTTCGATGGCACACCCGTCGACCGCGTCCGCGGCTGCCCGTTCCACAACGCCGCCGTCGAGTCGGCGGGGGCGATGCCCGGCGTCGAGGATGTCGTGCGTGTACACAAGCTCGAATTCATTGAGCGGCTCATCCAGACAGCGGCGCAAGCCGGCGCGAAGGACCCTTACCGCCTCGGACACCAACTGGCCGTCCTGTTCGAGGGCGCCAAAGCGCTGGCGACCACACTCAATGACACATCGCCGCTGGTACACGCCCGATCCGCCGCCGAAGCCCTCATCGACGCCGCCACCGACCCGTGACCATCGTGCTTTGCAAGCAAACCAAGCCCAGTCAAGGGAGACAAACAGAGCAATTCAGACTCGAAGGGCACGGCCTCACGCCGTGGTCAACACCCGGGCCAAACGGCGGCCACCCGCGCAAGGCGCACATCGCCACCTCTTGTGCCCGCGCCAACCCGATCCATTCCGAGCACCACCTCGCCGTGCCCGCCGACGAGCAGACCGTGTTCGACCAGACTCCCGCTGAAGGCCCTGCGAGCCGAGGGCGCCCGACAAAGAGAAAGGACAAAGAGAAAGTGAGTGAATACCCCATGTCAGCTCAGACGGCATTGACCAAATACGACGGAGTCCTCGTGACGATCCGTTCCAAGAAGTCATTTTTCGAGGTGACCAAGGCCATCGAGTCCACCTTGCAGCGCTTCTCGGTCCCACGGCTGATGGAATACGTGGCGCACGCCGATCGCGACGGATTGGAGGCTTACGTCGATGAGGTCTCCGCGCCGAGCAAGTTCTCCATCTTCTGGGAAATGGAGCAGGGCCCAACGATGAGACTGGCCGGAATCCCCATCGAGTCCAAGTTCTACCTGGTCGGCAATGCCGTCATCGCCAGAGGCCTGTTCCGGTACACCGCCGCCGCCGGTCTCGGAGCACCGGTTCGTATCTGCGTCTCCCAGCGCGACGGTGAAGAAACGCGCATCGACTTAGACCAGGTCACCGCCTTCTTCGGCAAATTCCCTGAAACGGCGCCATCAGACGTTCCCAAGCTGCTCGATACCGAGATGGTCAAGGTCTTCGAAGAGGCCGCCGCCTAGTTATCTGATGAATCCCGCGTTGGCCACGACCGGCCACTCCAACTTTCCGCAGGCGGGGGTATTCGCATTGTGTCGTGGCTGATAGCACTTCCGCCGGCGGCGATCGGTGGTGTGCTGGGAGCCGTTGCCGCTTGGTGGCTACAACATCCGCGCGCTGACCTGCGTATAGCGGCCGGGTCGATGATGGTCGAGGACTAGGAGCGGCTTCTGCGCGGCAATAAGAGGAGCAGCAACTTCAGCCATCACGCGTTCGCGCACCCGGATGCGGTGCGACTGACGAATTACGGGAACGGCACTGCCTATGACATCCAGTTCAAAGGAACGCACTGTCGGCCGCGCGTTTGGGTGGGCGACGCCTTCCAGCACCCGATGGAAGGGCAGCTAGTCGAAGTGGGGCCGCCTATGTGGAACGACACGCTTAGCGCCCTTGGTCCAGGCGAGTCAGTGACAGTGATGGTGATGACCAGTTCGGATCTCGCGCACGAATCTCCGTCGCTGATCGTGTCTGTGCCCCGGTTGGCTCGGCACGGTCTGGGCCGCAGAGCGCGGCAGTACGCGTTGCCGGATTCCCCGCGTACCGAGGTGGGATGGCCGGGTGAAGGTGGCAACCTCAAGGAAGGCTAGCTGGGCCGAATCCACCGATTATTCATAATCCCTGAACCGCTATCCCTGAACCTCGCTGACCTAAATGCATTGCACGTCAGCCTGTTAGACGGCAGCCCTGACGCCCTCGAGCGCGAACGGCATGATGCAGTCCACGGGCCAGATCCGGTTAGAGCAGGCCTAGGTGGTGTAGGTCGGTGACGTACTTGTTGATCAGTGGAGCCGACAGGTGGGGGATGTCTTTGTCGGCGCCGCTTTTGGCTCTGCGTACGGCGGAGTGGAACTCCTCGGAGGGGGCGGGGCCGCCACGGATCGGCTTCTCGGGTTCCTGATAGGCGTTGAGCAGGGGGAGAACCGTGTTCTGTCGTTGCTTGTGCGGTAGCGTCCTCAACGCGGTTTCGAAGCGGGCGAGCCAGTCTTGGTAGTCGTCGACGTGTTGGATGTGGTGGCCGGCGTCGTTGAGCCAGTCGACGAACGTGTCAAGCGAGACCCCGTCGTCGTAGGGGTTCATCACGTCGAAGGAGTGGAACCCTTCGGTGGTTTGCTCGCCGAGTGTGGTGATCGATTCGGCGACAAAGTCGGCGGGAAGTCCGTCGTAGTGGGCCCTCGGCCGGTTGCCCGCAGTGTCGGTCTTGTAGAACGATCGCGGCGCGATGCCTGTCGAGAGAAGGCTGAAAATCAGGCGGGTGAATGCGTCGGGCACATTGAGCTGCCCGGTGTATCGCGAGTGGGCGAGAATCATGTCGGAGCGGAACACCGCGACGGGAAGGCCGCATAGATCGTGGGCTTCCCGCAGCAGCACCTCGCCGGCCCACTTGCTGTTCGCGTAGCCGTTGGCGTAGGTGTCGTCGATCGGGCGGAGGGGGCTGACAGTACGGATATCGCCGTTCTCCGTGAACATTTCAGGGGCGACGGTCATGGCCACAGCCACCGTTGAGAGGTAGGTGATCGGCTTGATCCGGGTGGTGATCGCCAGGCGGATCAGCTCGGCGGTACCCACTACATTGGGGCCGAACAGTTGGACGTACGGCAGCACGTGGTTGACCAGAGCGGCGGGGTGAACGATCAGATCGACGTTGTGGGCCAGTCGGTTCCATGTCGCCTCGTCCAGGCCGAGGTTGGGGTCACCGATGTCGCCGGCGACGACCTCGAGGTGATCGGCGGCAAGTTCGCGGAATCGCCGCAGTAGCTCTGGGTCACCGCTGTCGAAGACACGCTCGAGCCGTGTCCTGGCCGCGGCCGCGTCCCGTCCCCGGACGATGGTGATCAGCGTGCCGCCGGTTTGGGACAGCGGTTCCAGCCATTCAAGGGCCAGGAAGCGCCCGAGCCAACCGTTCGCCCCGGTTAACAGAACAGTTTTCGGCCCGCCGGTGGTGTGGGGGAGCGTCCGGGCGTTCGCCAGCGTCTTAGCGTCGATGAACTTGTCTAGCGTGAGGTCGCTGGCGCGGACTTGTGTGGCGCCTTGCCCGTGAACCGTCGCGAAGCTGGGGCGCTTCGCACCAGACCCGCGGTCGGCCTCGATGTATTCCGCAAGTTGTCGCAGATTCGTCGCGGGACCGATGATGACGCTCACCGGCACCTCGACACCGAAGATCTCCTGCAACAGGTTGGAGAAACTCAGCGCGGACAGCGAGTCGCCGCCGAGGTCGATGAAATGCACGTCCGCGTCGAGGTCGGCGCCCGAGGATCCCAACAGCGCCCGGGCGGCCCGGGTCAACGTGTCGATCACCGGTTGATCGGCAGCAGCCCCGCGTAGTGTGCTTAGCTCGTCGACTCGTGCGGCAGCCAGATCGGCGTACAACTGCTCCAGCCGCTCGCCGTAATGTTCCTTGAGCTTAGGCCGCAGCAGCTTGCCGACCCCGGAAAGCAAACCATTGTCGGCGCTAAACGGTTCGGACTCGATCAGAAAATCGACCGGGACCTCGTAGGACTGCAGCTCGGCGACCTTTGCCATCTGCTGCAGCGACTGGTGCAGCGCGGCCTTGAGTGCCCCGGCATGGTCGGCGAACCGCTGCAGTGCCTCGGGGGTAGGAACGATGACCGCCAGCAGGCTGGGGCGTTCGCTGTTGCCGTAGACAAAGATCTGGCGGACCAGCGGGGCACCGGCGAACACGGCCTCCAGGCGCGCGACGGCGACGAACTCACCCTGTGCGAGCTTCAGTACGTTGTTGCGCCGGTCGACGTAGACAAGCCGATCCTGTTCGACTTCGGCCATCACATCCCCGGTCTGGTAGTAGCCGTCGGCGTCGAAGACATCGGCGGTGACTTCGCGGCGTTTGTAATACCCGGGCGTCGCGGTCTGCGACTTGACCAGCAGTTCGCCCCGCGGGTAGGGCTTGTCAGTCAGGAAATACCCCAGTTCGGGGACATCAATGAGCTTGTAGTCGATCACCGGCGGACGCGTTACCACAGTGTCCCTTGTTACGGCGCCGAGCTCGGTCAGGCCGTAGCCGTCGATTAAGTGCACGTCCAGGCAGGACTCGATGAAGTCCTTCATTTCGCCGGCCAGTGGCGCGGTGCTGACAAACCCCCCGAGCACGCGCCCACCAAGTAGCTGCTCGCGCAGCTCGGCCGCCGCCTCCGCCTCGGCCACCGCGGGCTCGCCACCGGCGACGTGGCGTCGGTCGGTTGCGCTGCGGTAGCGCTGGAACAACATGTCAACGACCCTGGGCACCAGGCCCATCTCGGTGGGACGAACCAGCTTCCAGTCCTCGAACAGCGTCGACCGGTCAGGTTCGGGAACGAAGTAGCTGGTGCCGCCGGCAAGGAAGGACGACACCAGCGGCATCCGGCCGCCGAGGTGATTGAGCGGCATGAAGTTGACGTTGAACACCGGCCGATCAGACTGGGACACGAACGACGTCGTCCACAGGTTGGCGAGCATCCGCTCGGTGTACATGGCGCCCTTGGGCGCCCCGGTGCTCCCGGAGGTGTAGAGGATCATCGCGAGGCGCTCGTCGGTACCGGCAGTGTACAACGGCTCAGGCGGCGACGCCGTACCGCGCTCGATAACCTCGCCCAGGGTGTCGATGACGACCGGCATGCCCGCGTCGTGCAGGCGCCGGCGCGCCAGCTCGAGATTCTCCCGGTGGTCGTCGACCTCGGGCTGGTAGTCGAAGACCACTAGACGTCGCAGCGAGACACTGTTCAACGCGGACTCGACAGCCAAATCCAGATACTCGGCGCTGACGGCGAGCACCCGCGGCTCGACCTCGGCGATGATCGGCTTCATCCGAGACGCCGGCGCGTTGTGCTGCAGGGGCACGGCCACTAAGCCGAGATAGGCGCAAACCAGGTCGATGATCAGGTATTCGGGACTCGCGAAACCGACGGTGGCGACGAAGTCTCCCGGGTTGAGCGGGTGGATCGGGTCGTGCCGCCAGGAGCTGGCGATCGCGCTCACGCGCGCCCACAGGTCGCGGTAGCTTGTGGTCTCGAACCTGGGCAGCAGATGGGCGGAAGTGCGGCCCGTCGCCCGGTCCCTCACCAATTCACGCGCGCGCTGCCCGAGCGCGGGACGGTCCGCGTAGCCTTCCACCAGCGTCTGCAACAGGTTCGCGAGCCGAAGGCCCGCCCGGCGCGCCGCCTGGATCACGGCAGGGATTGGCTCGGCAGCCCGGAATTGCGGGTCAATGGCGTACAAGTCTGCGATCCGGCGTGCGAGCCGACCTTCGCGGCTCCCGCCCACGCCCTGTAGGCCGCCGATGTCATTCGGTGCATCAGTCGTCATCATCCAACCTCTCCTGTGGGTCGTATCGCCGCAGGTAAAAACATGTATATGCCTCCTCCAACTTGGCCGCGCCGGCCTCGGTGACGCGGACGAGCTTGTCGCGCCGGTCTTCCCCGGTGCTGATGGCAATCCAGCCGGCGTCGATCAGGAGTCGGAGGTTACGAGTCAGCGTCGTCTCGTCCAGCGACGTCAGGCCGCCGAGGTCCCGCTGCCACACCTCACCCGCGTGATGAAGGTGGTCGAGCCGCGAGAACTGGGTCGTACGCAGTCCCGCGCCACGCGGTTCCGCGTCGTATAGCCGGCTCACGGCCGGGACGCCTTTCGCAGGGCGTCGCACTTGTCAGGGGCCTGCGCGGCCGACATCGTGGCAGCAGGTAAGCACATACAGCGAAGTATACCGATCGTTTTACAACCGTCG
>JAOPWC010000078.1 GCA_025965895.1 Mycobacterium sp. | reverse complement strand
TCCGGGAATAGGAAGGAGACAATGATCGAGCTCGGCCCGTTATGCCGACCTCATCAGGCGGGATTCCGTGCGCCACAGGCACGATCGCACCGAAGTCGGCATAACGCGGAGGTCGGCATAATCGTGGAAGGTGATCCGGGAGAGCCCCGCGGCCGCCGCGAGGCGGTCGAATCGCTGCCTGATCGTGTCCGGATGCGGTGGGCGGCCGTCCTCGAAGGTGAACACATAGTCGCCGGGGTGATAGTCGGCGCCGAAGAACTCTCGCTCGCCGTTTTGCCGCTCGCGCCATCTGCGCAACGCGGCGAGGGTGGCCTGATCAACCGAGATCGTCTTGTCGGCGTTATGGGTTTTGCCACCGGCCTTGTCCCGCGCGCCCACCGACGACCACCCGATTGTATGGACAGCGATCTCGCCGACGTCGAGGTCGACAGCCGACCACCTAAGACCACAGATTTGGCCCCGTCGGATTCCGGTGGTTAGTTCGAGAAGGAAAAGCGCCGCGAACCGGTCCCGCTGCGCCGACATCAGGAAGTCTGGATCTGCTCCGAGTTCCACACCTCCCGCCGATTTCGAGGGCGCTTGGGGGGTTTGATGTTGCATGCCGGTTGTACGCGATGTACTTCCAGGCGACGGCATCAACGAGGGCTCGATGGAGCATCGCGTGGACGTTGCGAACCGTCTTGGTTGCAAGTCCTGCGGGCCGCTCTTTCGGAGCGATCCCTGATTTGTACCGGCGAACCGCAGCACGTGCCGCGTGGATCGACGTCCCGCATGCCTGGGAAACATCAAGAGGTTTTGGGTTTTCGCTGTTTGCGACGCGGGCGGACCAGTACTTGAACATCTCGCTGTTCCAGTCGCGCTTGACTCTTCCCTCAGCGATCAGCGTTGGGTAGAGCTTCAACAGCTGCGGTTCGTCGAGCTGTTGAAGCTTCCCCGCGCCGATCCGGGGAACGATGTATGCGCGGGCATAGTCCTTCCAGTTTTGCCAGGTGGTCGCTTCGAGTGATGCCTCCACCGCTGCGAACCACTCGGCTAGGAACTGACCGACTGTGCCAGTAGACGGCCTCACGACTCGGCCGTGTTCGGCCTCCCGCATAGCGTCCCGGCAGGCCTTCCATGCCTCCTTCTTTGCAGAGGTAGAAGAACAAGACGGAACCCGGCGCCCACTCGAACGCAATGAAGTTCTCGCCTACACCGCGATGATCGCCGGCGCCGGCAACGAAACCACCGCCAGGCTAATTGGATTCATGGGCCAACTGCTCGGCGAACACCCCGATCAACGACACGAACGCGTCGCGGATTCGTCCCTGATCGCCTCAGCAGTAGAAGAGACACTGCGCTACGAGCCGCCATCACCGGTACAGGCGCGGTACGTCGCGTGCGACGGCGAGCTCTACGGACGCACCGCGACCGAAGGCTCTTACATGTTGATATTGAACGGGTCAGCTAATCGTGACGAAGCGAAGTTCACTGAACCAGACCGCTTCGACATCCACCGGAAGGGCGGACATTTGAGCTTCGGGCAGGGACTGCACTTCTGCCTGGGCTCGGCGCTTGCGCGGCTTGAGGCGCGGGTCGCCTTCGAAGAGGTCCTTAAGCGATGGAGCGACTGGGAGGTTGACTACAACAACGCGAGCAGAGCGCGGACATCCAGTGTGAGGGGCTGGGCGCAGCTACCCGTTAAGACCACGTAGAGCAGATCGATGGCTACGCCAAACCGAGGTCCATGCACTTATTGGCCGGTAGACCTACGGGACCGTAGGTTAGGTTATCGTCGGCTAGGAGCTGAGGAAGCGAGTGTTATGACGTTGTGCCAGCAGGCCGGATCACGATTGGGTGGAGATCGGTTGACGTGAGCGAGATGAAGTATCTCGATCTGCATGGCGACCGTGCTGCCTATCGGGAGGCGGGCATCGGCGAGGTGCTGCTGTTGGTTCATGGCATGGCCGGAAGTTCGGCGACCTGGCGAGCGGTGCTGCCGCAGCTGTCGAAGAAGTACCGGGTGGTGGCACCGGACCTGTTCGGGCACGGTGAATCCGCCAAGCCGCGCGGTGACTATTCACTGGGGGCGTTCGCGGCATGGCTGCGTGATTTGCTCGACGAGCTCGGCATCACCCGCGCGACAGTGGTCGGTCAATCGCTTGGTGGCGGTGTGGCCATGCAGTTCACCTACCAACACCGCGACTACTGCCAACGGCTAGTTCTCATCAGCAGCGGCGGCCTGGGACCCGACCTCAGCTGGATACTGCGCATCCTGTCGGCACCCGGAGCCGAGCTGGTGCTGCCCGTGGTCACACCCCAGCCGGTGGTGAACGTCGGCAACAAGCTCGGGTTCTGGCTCACGTCGGCCGGAATCCACTCGCCACGCGGCGGCGAGATGTGGAACGCCTACTCGTCACTGTCGGACGGCCAAACCCGGCAGGCGTTCCTGCGCACGCTGCGCTCGGTGGTGGACTACCGCGGCCAAGCCGTCAGCGCGGTCAAGAAACTGCATCTAAGTGCTGGGCTACCCACCTTGCTGATCTGGGGCGACCAGGACCGCATCATTCCCGTTGCCCACGGTTACGCCACTCACGACGCACTACCGGACAGCCGGCTTGAAGTACTCGCCGGTGTCGGGCACTTCCCGCACGTTGAGTCCCCAACCGCGGTCATCGAGATTCTCGACGACTTCATCGCCACCACAGCGCCACATGCCGATCCAAAAAGCTGATCAGGACCGTGGCGCGGCGATCGTCGACTGCTAATTCTCGTCCGGGGTCGGTCCGACAGCCCGCTTTCTGATCGACACGAGCGCCGGGGCCCCGGATGGCCAATCCGGACGTCGCCGAGCGCCTCGCGCCGCTGATCAAGGGCGGCGTGGTGGCGACGACGGCGACGCTCGATGCCGAAGCGTTGTACAGCGCGCGCGGTGCCGATGAGTACGAGGTGTTGTGGAACGACCGGCGCCTGGCCTACGAACACCTGCCAACCAACGACGAACACTGGCAGGCTGCATTGAATGCACAACGTGAGCTGGCCCGCACAGGCCGGCATGGGGCGGTAGGTGTGCACGATCTGTTGACGGCGGTGCTCGCCGCTGCCCACAACCTCACGGTCGTGCACTACGACTCCGACTTCGAAACGGCAGCAACGGTATTGGCATTCGAGCACCGATGGGTGCT
>JAOPWC010000068.1 GCA_025965895.1 Mycobacterium sp. | reverse complement strand
CAGCTCGCCGAACATGTCCGACGGGCCCATGATGGTCAGCAGATTTTCCCGGCCGTCGGGTGAGCGGCGGCCGATCTTCACCTTGCCGGAAATGATGATGTAGAGGCGGTCCCCGGGTTCCCCTTCGCCGAACACCGTGTGCCCAGGTGGGAATTCCACGGGACCCAGTCGCTTTGTGAGCGCGGAAACGGTGCTGGACTCAGTACGCTGAAACATGCCGGCGCGAGCCAAGATCACGTTTGCACCGTCTCGCGCGGCCTGCCCCTCGACGCCGCTGCCGTCGAGCTTTTCCGGACCATTCGACTGTTGTCGCCGGTCGTCGAGCTGCTGAATCGTCGCCTCGTTGCTCCCGTCACCACCAGCTGTGGGACGTGCGCCCCGATATGGCGTCATTTTGGGTACGACCCGCCGCCGCGCATCCACGAGCGACGGGCCGGGTCGCATCCGGTAGATATCGGCCACTCGTGGGTAACTAAGCATCCGAATCCTCCGATCAGGCGGGGTGCGGCTCCCGCCTCGTTGTCGTCAAGATCTCGGGGGCGACGATGCACCTGCCACGACTGCGCTCCAGCGAGCGCAGTCGGCTCCGCTGACCCCCGTTAACGCTTCCCGCTGGCGGGAAATTCCGCCTACGTGGGCGATCGGACCTGGCGAGCCGGGGCATCGGCATCCTGGGCGGGCGATCTTCTCGTTGCGCTGTCACAGCAACACGGCCGATCGGTTGCGCCCGTGATACGCCAGGTGGTCCGCGGTAAACGCTGACCATGATCCTCAGCTTGTTCACCGTATTGACAGCTGCCGGGGGCCCGTGACGTCGCGGCCTCTGTTTGGATCCCCGACGAATGCGCGGTCCGCAAGGTGGTCCGCCACTGAATAGCAGCCCCAAAGGCGGGCCATCCCAGATAGTAGAAGCGACAGGTGAACCGCAGACAGGTGTCACGCCCGGGATGGCCCAGCCGGCGCAACAGCCAGACATCGCGCGGGTATTCGGCGTCCCAGCCGACACCCTCGATCAGATCGCGTAGGTAGCCGATGGCGTCCAGCAAGAACCGGCGCTCGATATAGCCCCGCTCACTGGAAAACCCGAGATAGCTCACCCACGATTCGGGAGACGTAACGTGACAATTCCCGGTGATCCGCGCTGAAGGTGTTGCCGGGCACTGAATTTGACGACGATGCCGTCGCTTTCGATGCACCCGCGGAACTGCTTGATTGGTTGGCATCATGACTGCGTGGTCGTCGCGATGCCGGGCACGTCGCTGGTCGCGTTCACTGCGGCCGGTGGGTTGATCAGGTGCTCGGCCAGGCGGCGGGCTGAACCGGCGTGTCGGGGAGTAGGTCGAGGAAGTGGTGCAGGTCGGCAACCAACATTTCTCAGGGCTGTACCGACCCTCACGGTGATCAGGATTCGATGATGCAAGTACGGTGAGAGGGCCTCAACGAAGACCTCGTTGAGGACTTCATCGCGGCGCTGATCCTACTGCGATCTGAGCTGGGCACTCACATCACCCCATCACAGGGAGACGGTCGCGTAGACGTCATCGTCTCGGTTGGTGACGCATACGACGCCTACCAGATCAAGCGATACTGGACAGCACTGAGTCCGACCAGAGTTAGGACATCTGAGTCGGATCAGGCGCCACGAGGGGCGTACATGATGATGCCGACGCCGGCCAGGCAGATGAGGGCTCCGGTGATGTCCCATCGGTCGGGCCGGTATCCGTCCAGGGCCATGCCCCAGAGGAGGGATCCGGCGACGAAGATGCCGCCGTAGGCGGCGAGGATGCGCCCGAAGTGTGTGTCAGGTTGCAGGGTGGCGCCGAAGCCGTAGAGCCCCAGTGCAATGACGCCGGCGCCCATCCAGATCCAGCCGCGGTGTTCCCTGACGCCCTGCCAGATCAGCCATGCCCCGCCGATCTCGGCGACCGCGGCCAGGACGAATAGCAGGATGGAACGGGCCACAGTCATAGCGCTGACCCTAGGAGACCATCGCCCACTTCGCGCTGCCAGATAGTGGGCGCCGCTTGGCTCAACGGTGACGATCACGCGGCTGCCGTGTTTGCATCCGGTACCTAGGTACGGGTTTAACCTTGGGTTTATGGCAAAGACACCCACCGCCGAAGACTGGGCTCCGGCCTCGTGCACGCTGCCCACTGTGGAGCAGCCGCTGCGCCTGGCGGAGTTCGACGCGTTCTTCCGGGGCGCCGTGCGGCGGTCGACCCGACCATCGGCGACGCGGCTCGACCTGGTGATCTTGCGGGAGAGCGGAGCCGCCGCCCGCGATCTCGCCGAACGCGAGACCCGCTGCTGCTCGCTCTTCTGCTTCAAGTACGACGACGTGGCGGACGGTCTGGTGATGCGGATCAGCGTCCCCAAAGACCACGTCGACGTCCTAGATGCCTTGCAAGCCCGGATCTTCACCGTGGTGGGCGTGACGCCGGTCAACGCCGATGTCTGAGACCGGATTACGCAGCGATGAGGTCGCCGATGCTGCCGGGGTGAATGTGCAGACCCTGCGCTACTACGAGCCACGCGGCCTGCTGCACGAACCGGACCGCAGCGGGGGCGGTCACCGCCTTTACCCACCCTCGACCTCACCCTCCAGCCTCACTCTCGTGACTAGCGATCCGAACTATCCGGACACTGATCACGCTGAAGTGGGGCCAGTTCAAGCCGGGCGGATTCCAGTCATCGTCCCCGCCCTCCCGGGCCCAATCCACGCTGTCACGGCCACCTAAGTAGCCGTCACTCGACTGACGGTGTTTAGACGGCTGGTATTGGGTCTCCGCCATACCTGTCGTTCCATTGAGGCTTGTAGTGAACAGGAGGAGGGGCATCGTTGATTTGAACATTGCCGGGCGTCTGGCACTGGGTTGCCGTACCGCCCAAGCTGGTGCACGACGGTGGAGCCGCATTGGCTACGGCAGTTGGTGCGGTGGCGATCACTGCTGCGGTAACCGCTGCCAACAGCGGTGTGATGTAACTACGTTTGCTAGGCATGGCGATGCTTCTCCGATGGCTGGCCTTATCCGGCCTTGGTTCCGTACCGAGTGTTGGGGGACGAGGACCGGTCAGGCGACACGGGGTGAGGTAGGCGGCATCCAACACACTTCTGCGCTCGCGCGTGGGGCGTCGGGCCCCATCAGGACCTCGAGATTTACCTCCACGGTCTCGGTTCCGCTGTTTCTGGGTTGGGTGGCTGGGGCCGCGAGAACGCATTGGCCTGAGCCCGGGCAATTCTATTTGCAATCGATAGATCATTTGACCATCCTAAATCATTAGTGCATGACAAACTATCTATACCACATTATCGTCGGTGATGACAAGGTAGTATGAGATGCACAAACGATATGTCCGCCGCTGCGCCCCCGGCGCGCCTCAGCGGTCCACTGATGCAGCACCTTGGCCAACGCCTGCGTAGTAGGCATCAGGCCTGCTCGCGCGCATCGTCGAGATCCTGCAGACAGCTCGTGACCGTGGCGAACGCCAAGCAGACCTTGACATGGCCGCACGCGGTCGCCGAACTGGCCGGTGCCCTGCTCTTCCAGCATTGGCTTGACGCGACAAGTCCGCAGGCCGCGTGCTGACCGAAACTGCCCCCGTCAGGGGAGGTCACTCACACAGTGATTCGGTGATGCCGTCACTTAGGGTGGCAGGCGCTTCGCCGTGACACCACCTCCGGGGTCGTGTCAGGAGAACCCGAGCGACAACGCCCGGATCCTCTCGAAGGGAATCTCTGACAATCCTTTCCTGACACCCCCGGAGGCGTTTGTGAAGGGCTACCAACTCATATCAGCGGGCGAACCTGCTCGCCGTTACGGATTCTGCGTCAGCCCTCAAGTGGTCTATTTGCCGTGCGAGGTGTGTCCGGTCTTAGCGGTGGTCGGTGTGGTTGGGGCGTTGGTTGCCGGTGCGCTCGAACTCGACATTGACGAAGACGACGCATTGGTGGTGGGTGCTGTCGACGCCGGCGCTGACGGTGGGCTGAGAGCCCCAGACTGATTGTTGAAGCAGGCGACGTCGTATTGCGAAGGCGCGCCGGCTGCGTTGTACGCGTTGCCGCCAGTCCCGCCGTTTTGGCTGCCGAATCCGGGTTCGTTGAACACCGACCCCGGTGAGCTGCCGGAGTGGCCTGGTGTAGAGAGCTGGCCCGCAGAATTCGCGGTGTTCTGGCAGGTCTTTCCAGGCGGTCCGGCGTATGCCGGTGCTGCTGCGGCGCCGGTGATGACGATGCCGGCCAGACAACTAGTGGCGAAGAGTGTGCGCATCATGATCACAGTCCGTTCCGGGCGCGCGCCATTGCGCACCCTATAACTTGAATACGGCGGCGACCGCCATCGCGTTCGAAGTTTCGTTCGGAAAATTTGCTCATCTGCTCAACTCGCCAGAAGCGGCGTGGGTCCGTCGAATGCCTTGGAAGACAACCTAATGACGATGTCGTCACGTGCGCGGATCAGCTTGCCCGTGTTCTCGTTAGACCAGTCGAGGGCGTCCAGGACCGCGGCCCACCTGAACGACCACAACCTGCCAGTGCAAACCCACCGGCGAACGCGGCGGCAACCCTCGCCGACTCAAACGCGCCCGCTCTCATGGGTTCCGGTCATCAGCGTCGCGTCATCAATCGCGCACACCGCTGCCGCGTCGTCGGCAAGGACTACCACTCGAGGCTGCTCATTCGTCGCCGGGATGTCGGTTGGACTCCCGCCCCATCACCGCGTCGTCGCCACGTCTGCCCTGATCGTGGCGGCGGTGGTGCTGGTCGCCGGTATCGGCAGTGCCGGCGGCCGGGCTTCCATCGCCCTGGTGGTGTCCGTGATGCTCGTGGCCGGCGTCGGGTGAACCGCCCATCATCCGCAGCATCGGGACGCCGCATGTGCGGACGAGCCCCACGACCAGGACTACGGCCAGGATGAGCACGGCGATGTTCAGCCGCGTGGTGTAGTCCCACGAGATACCGGTGTGCGTCACCGTCGTGTTGCGCTGGCGTGGGATGAGACCGGTTGCCCCAACGAGCAATTCGGCGACATAGCCGGGCGCGCACGATCGAGACATAGAAGGTGCCGAGCAGCACCAGCATTATCTTTGCGCCGTAACATTTGCGATAGATGTTGTGGGCTGCGGTGAAGTTTCGCCCCCGTGCGGATGAGTGAGCGCGCTAACGCGACCGCGGCATAGGAGCACGACGACGACGCGGCGCCCAGCACGGCGGCGATGGCCAGGGTCCGCGGGCGGTCATCACCGAGCAGTCGCACGATCGTGGCCTTACGCACCACCGCCCGCACCACCGCCGACGGGAAGAACATCAGGATCAACGCCCAGAGGTTCACCGAGGTCATCTATCCCGCCAGGGCCAACGCGTGCCCGATCGTCGGCATGGCTACCTGTTTTTCCCGCCGACCCGCGACGCGATCGTCCCCGTGCAGAGCCCCAACCCGCCGGACAGCGCACGAGGGTCTTGATGGCCACGAGTCCAGCTGCCCTCAGCAGTGACGGCATCCCGTTGAACCGGCCGAGCCCAGATTTCGTCCCAGTCAACGAGGTCACTGGGTCGGAGCGCTACGCGACGGTGAGCGGGGTTGCTATGCAGACAGATGTGCGGTCAGGTGCGAATCGAGACTGCGCCTTTCACGATGTCGCGATCATCGGCGCCGGTCCTTCGGGCCTGTCGGTGGCGTTGAGCCTGCGCGATCGGGGGGTGCGTCCGCTGCTCGTCGACCGGGCGGACAAGGTGGGGTCGTCCTGGCGGGGACGCTACGACCGCCTCAGGCTCAACACCGGCAAGCAGTTCTCGCATCTGCCCCACCGGCCGTACCCCAGACACACGCCGGTGTTCCCGAGCCGTGATCAGGTCGTTGCGCACCTCGACCGGCATGCCCGCGAAGACGGGATCACGTTGCGGCTCAACACGCTCGTCAACCGCATTGACCGCCGGCCGGCCGGCTGGTGTCTCCGTACCGGCGGCGGGGACATTGACGCACGACAGGTCGTTGTCGCGACGGGTTACGAACACACCCCACGAGTTCCCGAATGGCCCGACCGCGAACGATTCGCCGGTGAGGTCACGCATTCCTCGGCGTACCGCAATTCGGCGCCGTACGTGAACAAGTACGTTCTGGTCGTCGGAGCGGGCTCGTCCGCGATGGAAATCGTGCACGATGTCGCCACCTGCGGCGCGGCAAAGGCGTGGCTGGCAGTGCGCAGCCCACCCAACATCATGCTGCGCTCGCTGCCGGGCGGCTTGCCGTCGGATTTCCTGGCGACGCCGCTGTACAACGCGCCAGTCTGGTTCGCCGACGCGATGGCGGCGCTGGCGCGGCGGGTGAACGTCGGGGACCTGTCGGAGTACGGGTTGCCCACTCCCGCGGAGGGCGTCTTCGCGCAGGGGATCCGCCTAGGGCGCGCGCCGGCGATCGTCGACAGGGACGTACTCGACGCGATCCGACGCGGAACCATCGAGGTGGTCCCCACCATCGAGCGCTTCGACGGCCGCGGCGTCTACCTGGTGAACGGGCGGCGGCTCGAGCCGCACGCGGTGATCTGCGCGACCGGCTACCTGCATGGATTGGAACCCCTGGTCGGGCACCTCGGCGTCCTCGACGACCGCGGGTTGCCGCGCGCCACCGGCGAGGCTGCGGCCGAGGCGGGGTTGCGGTTCGTCGGATTCCTTTCGCGCCCCGCGCTGATCGCGTTTGTCGCACGACAATCAGAGCGCATCGCCGGCCGCATCGCCGACGAACTGCAGGCCGCACGAACGCGCCAGCCCGTCGGTGAGCCGCGACACACTTGGCGCTAATTGCTTTTCGCAGGCAACGTCGTCGTCTTGCTCGAATCTCGTCAGCTGCGGTGATCGGATCACCGGATCACAGGGTGATTGAGGTCCTTCCCCGACCTGCGCATCGGTAATGCCACAGCCGTGCGTGTGCGGCGGATCGGGTCGACCCTCGCGGCACGATGGTGGGGATGGACGCGGGTGTTGGCGAGTTGCACCTGGCGGTGTGTCGACGATTTGGTGAAGCCGTTCGGTCGGCTGACGGGAAGTGGGATCGTCGTTCGCCATGTGAGGCCTGGGACGCAAGGGACGTGCTGGAGCGCGTCATCGGCTTTCCTGATGTGCTGCTTTTGCGTCTGTTGGGATTGAAGCCGGACCGCCCCCATGACGATCCGCAACGGCGATGGGAGTTGACCGTCGAGCGGCTGTCTGGGGCGTTGGGGCGAGACGGCCTGTTCGAGCGGATTATCGAGGTGCCGGGGGTTGCGAACAATCCGGCGACGCGGGTTGATGCCGGCAAGTTGGTGCCGCGTTTGACGCAGGACATGCTGGTGCACACCTGGGATCTAGCTCGGGCGGTGGGCGCCGATGACCGCCTAGATCCAGGCTGGTGTGCGCTGTTCTTCGACCGACTACCGGCCGACGATAATGCGTTGAGTGGGTCGGGGATGTTCGCGGCTCCGGTCGCTGTCGATGACGAGGCCGACGTCCAGTCAAGGCTTCTCGGTCGCCTCGGCCGTGATCCCTCGTGGCGGCCGCAGAAGTGAACGCCCGTGTGGACTCGTTGGGGTCATTCAACGGGTTGTGGTCGGCCCGGGTGTTTGTGTCGGGTTGAGCTTTTGGAAGTGCGAAGCCGGTAGGAGTCTGTGCCGGTTGCGAGGATGTTCGCGTTGAAGGTTGTGCGTGGCGAAACCGCGACCGGGTGTGGCAAGTACATTGCGCAATCTCGTTCTCTAGCTGGCCCTCGGCTTTTCCGCAGATGCGCCTTTTGCTATACGTGCGAGCCGACCCTCGATGACTTCGACGAGTCGAAGCCGCAGCACCGACGTTCGATGGTGTGACACAACGACTGCAGAACGCCTGCAATGCTGCTAAAATACAGCCATGGTTGCGATCACAGTGCGCGGAGTACCTGACGAGGTGCGCGACGAACTTGCCGCACGCGCCGCCCGCGCCGGGAAGTCGCTGCAGGAGTATCTGCGCGGCTTGCTCGTCGCCGCCGCCGCCAAACCCACCGCCGACGACCTCATCGCGCGCGCCCGTGCCCGGGTCGAAACGACAGGAGTGCGACTCGACGCAGCAACGATTTTGGCGGCGAAGGATGCCGACCGACGATGACCCGGATCGTGTGCGACGCCTCCGCGGTGGTGGCCGTACTGCTCGACTCGGGTCGCGACGGTCGATGGGCCACAGCGCAGATGACCGGCGCTGAGCTTTTCGCGCCGACGCTGCTGTCGTATGAGTGCGCGAACATCATCCGTCGACACGAACTCGGGGGTGCCGTCAGTGCTGATCAGGCTGCCCAGGCACACGCCGACCTGCTCGATCTGCCGGTCAACCTATGGCCATACGAGATGTTGTCCACCCGCGTGTGGGCACTTCGCGAAAACCTCTCCAGCTACGACGCCGCCTATGTGGCACTCGCGGAGGCTCTCACCGCGACGCTGGTGACGTTGGATCGACGAATCCGAGGAGCACCTGGGCTTAAATGCCCCGTCGCCACACCGGGATCCGATTGACCCGCAGCGGCCGCCACGGCTCTCGACGCCCGGCCGCCGGGACCGCCCCGATCTGACCATGGCCGGGGTGAGCCGTTTCTTGCGTGACAGAGGACGGCTGCATCCGGTTTTATTGCCGTGTGCCTCAGCATGCGGTCTTCAACACCGCAGCATGGGCCTTCCGCCTGGCTTACTGACCTATTTGTTTGGCGAGCTTGGTCACTTGGCGCTGCAGCTTCTGGATCTCTTTGAGGACGTCTTCGAGTCCCGGGCCCACCTCCTTGGCCACTGGGCCGACGGGACCCACGCCGCCGGGGGGCAGGCCGCCGTCCTCGGCGAGGTCCATGGCGTACTTACGCATGATCTCGATAAACACCTCCGGGTTGGCGCGCAGATCCAGCTGCGGGCCGTACTCTTTGATGATTTGTCGAACGATGCGGTCTTCCTTTGTCAGCCTTGGCATCCGGCTACCTCCTCCTGGCTGCGGTGTTGCGTGTCGGTCGTTGGCGCTCCCATACGGTGAGCGTCGTCTTCCCGCGTCGCGCCGGGCACGCGACGTGGCGCATCCGCGGATCGGGGCTGGCATCGGGTAGCAGGTTCGGCCACACCACGGCTCGGCCAGGCCGCGGCTGGATGCGCAGACGTAAGGCCGGGAAATAGATGGCGCCGCCGCTGGGCTGGCTGTCCAGATACACCACTACCGAAGTCGTTCGTTCGCCTCGTGGATCGGAACCGAAGAATCCGGCGTCGTGGTGCTCGTCGAACCGTTCTCCGCGGCGGTAGCGCGCCGCCTGCCAGTGCTCCAGATGATTCGGGCGAAGCCCGACTTGGTGGTGAAGGTCGTCTTCTAGACGGCGCAGCAGTCGCAAGGTGTGCTCGCCCATCCATTGTTCGCTCGTGGTGCGGCTCGTTCTGCGGTATGACCGCCTCGACACCTGCACGCCGTTCGGACGGATCTGCACCAGCGGACTGTCCCACCACCATGCGAACTGCAGTTCCTCGGCGATTTCGGCGCATTCGGCTGCCGACAGCATGTCGTCGAGGCAGGCGATGGCTCCCGGTTGCAGCATGGTCACGGTCATGGCATCACCAGTGGCACCCCGACATATGCCTGATATCGTGCGACGGCCGATGACTCGTATATCGCTCGCATCCGCAGCAGTGAATCACAATGGCGCTGAGCGGTTCCCGGGTGCTCACTCCAGTGTGTCACCCGCTGCGCGCGCTCGTAAGCGTGCCAGCCGAGCACCCGGTGCGGGTGAAACAGACGATAGCCCGAGGTGAAGGCGCGTGCGCCGGTGAGGACCTCATCGCCGAAGAAGTAGATGCTCGGGTCCATCGGGACGTCGATGTTGAACCGACCGTCTGCCAGGGCGAAATGCAGCGACAGGAAGTCCGCGCGCACGGGCCGATTCAGGTTGCGCCAGTGGCGGATCGGAAAGCTCGTCAGCTTAGTCAGGACGCCGCTTTCGCGCTTCAGCGGATAGATCTTGTACGGCCGATACTCCCGCTTCGCCGGATGCGCAGCCTGATAGGGCGGCAGATAGGCGGTGAGCAGTGGTGCGCGAACGCCGTTGGCCCGGAGACCTTCCAGCATCGCTATCGAGCGCTGATCCCAGTCGCGCACGAATCGGTGATGGGAGTCCAGCAGCAGTGTGTACGGCTCGTCGCGCCAGGCGGCCTGCAGGCGTCGGCGCGCCCAATTGCAGCCGTGGCTGTCTTTGGCCGGCACCGCTTCGACTTCCAGTCCCCGGAGCCGCCACACGTCGGAGGGTAGCGACTCACCATGGCCGTGTTGCCACAGAACACGCACCCGCAGGGCTATCCGGTGGCTCGCGTTGCGGTACAGCGACCGCAATGTGGGGGCTAGTTCGGAGTCGCGGTACGCCGGGATCTGGATGTAAAGATCTGCGGCCATCGCTACCCCCATGCGTTAGGTGATTCTCTCACCGCAAAGTCAGCGAACAGGGGAGTTCCGCCGAAATGGGTTCTCAAAGCGCCCTGACCGGTGACTTCGAACGGGCGCAGCGTCCTGAGTGTTGGCCAGTACGAACAGACCCGCCCGCGAGTCGGCTCCATCCTGTGTGGACACGAAGCCCAGAAATGAAGTGAAGCCGGCGACTCCGCCGTTCTTCCGCGTCAGCGACACTTTTTAAGCGTGGTAGGTGGAGATGAACCAGCCGAAACCGTCGTTGTAGCTGTAGTCGGTCGAGCAGCAGGCCTGGTTGTGCACCAGCTGCGGCTTCTGCATGAAATCAAGTCGCAATCCGTAGCCGGGCCGGCGGGCTGCCGCAATACCTGCCCCTTCGCTGTGCCCATAACGGCTCCGGCGCCGCGAAGAGCCCATGTCGGAAACGGTCCGCGCAGCACGAAACCGTTGCGGTAGGCGCACGCATCCAGCGGGGTCTGGAAGCGGCGCCCGCTGCGGCGTCCCACGTGTGTGAGCAGCCCAAACGGGGAGCGCGGAGTTGCGGCCGTTTTGTGAGTGATCGTTATATCGCTTCAGAACCCGCATCGCCGAGCTGCTGGACCGCAGCCAGCCGGGCTTGGTTCTGGTTCTCCCCGGAGTCAAGATGCCGGCCACGACTACGGTCGCCAAACCACCAAACGTCACGAGCAGCACAACCACGAATCCCAACGGCCACTGCGTGCGAGTTCTCTGAGCGGTCAACGCCCCCGGATGGTTGAATCAGATTGTCAGCCAACGCAGCACCAGCGCGGCCACCGCAGCCACGAGCAGCACCAGTGCGGGGATAAAATTCTTGTCCTTGACGCGCACGTGCGAACCGACCGCGCCGATGAAATACAGAATCACCCCTATTGCGGCGGCGATGCCGATCGGCCACCAGAAAAGACCCACCACCAGGCCCACACCACCGGCGATCTCGGCGACCGCCAGCAGCCACAGCTTGTCCTGCGGAAACCCGACAGTCGCCATGGTATCCATGACTGGCGAATATTTAGCGAACTTTGCGCCAGCCGACGCCAACAGAACCACCGCGAGCAAGGCGGACACGATCGCCGTTGCGATGAACATCAGACCTCCAAGCCCACGACCTTCTCGAGCCGCCGCGCCAGAACAGGATGAGCGGATAGCCGGCGAGCCACGGCTGAGCATCCAGTGCCGGCCCAACTGCGCCGCACAGATACATGGTATACCACCTATTATTCGTAACAACAAATAATAGGTCGTACGGCGTACGCTTTGGGTGTGGCAAAGGCGAAACCAAAAGCGGTGACGGATCGCCAGCTGTTGCCATTGCTCGATCATCTTGCCCGCGTGGGCCGCCGCGCCGCCGAGGCCTCGATGACTCCTGGCGGGCTTCGCCCCCGCCACCTGATCGCGCTGAAGCTGCTGAGCGAACAGCGATCTGCCAGTCAACAGGGCCTGACCGACGCGCTGCAGCTCGACCCGAGCAACGTAGTCGCGCTGCTGAACGAACTCGAGGAGCGTGGGCTGATCACCCGCCGCCGCGATCCCACTGATCGCCGCCGCCACATCGTGGAGCTGTCCAGCGCGGGGCGCGACGAGCTGGCGTGCGCCCAAACCCGCCTGAGCCGTGTCGAAGACGACCTGCTGGGCGCCCTGAGTGCCCGGGAACGCGGCACCCTCTACCGCCTGCTCGTGCGGGCCGCCGGTATCGCGTCGCCGCCTTGCGCGGCCGACCAGCCACCAACGTGTTCCGCTTGATCAGTGCCAAAGTCGGCATCACCCCACGGCGGCGAACTGACGGGCGCCGAGGCCGATCTCCGTGTCGTACACCCTGGGGACCAACCACCTCCAAGTCGACACCCCCGACGGCCCGCTGCGCTGCGTCCGCGTCACGTAGAGGGTGCGCCAGGTTCCGTGCGGATCGCCCCAGCGGCCGTGGAACCGCCCCCACCCGAGGAGCTACAGCAGGCCTCCTATTGGGGCGGAGGGTTTTGTCGCTGCCGTTCAGTTGTCCCCATTCAGTACCGATAGAAGACATGCGATGAAGACACCTCATAACGTTCGCAAATGGACACGTGCTGCGGCAATGGCCCTCGTACTCGGCACATTCGGCAGCAACACCGTCCGGTGGCGCCCAATTCTGGGTCCGCACCGCGGTAGGTAATCGTCGGCCAAGGCCTTCTCGAGCGGTTCGGGCACCAACTGGCCGTCTTGACCGCGGTAGCCCACTCGGATCTGTCCGTCGTCTACCAGAGAGCGGATCGTCTGTCAGTCTTCCGGAATCTCCTCCCGTTGCCCACCGCCCCAAAAGGCCCCAAACGGAGAAAGTTCCGAACCTAATGCAGGTTCGGAACTATTCCGATGTCTTGCGACATCACAGAGTGCCGCCGGCAATGTCTGCCCCCGGCAGGGTTCGAACCTGTCCGGAGTCGATTCACCGGCGTGAGACGCGACACCAGTTGAGCACGCCGAACCTCTTGGGCGATTGAAGCTGAGGTTGTGGTGCACGTGTGATCACGCCCCGTGCGATCAGTTCGACGGTCGCGCCGACACCGCAGGTCTGCGAAAGCAGTAGGGCGATGAGGATGAGGATCTGCACGGCGCCAGCCTGCGCAGCCGATCCGGTGCTCAGCAGAACGCCGACGAAGGCGCCCGGCAATGTCACAAGGCCGACGGTCCTGGTCGAATCCAGGTTAGGCAGCAGCGCATTCGTAGGCGTGGTTCCGATGATTTCCATACGGGAGTCACGTTCCCTCATACCGAGGCTGAGCGCCGCCTCCACCTCGCCTGCGCGCTGCTTGAGGGTGTCGAGTGCTAGACGGGCTGCCACTGCGACGGCGGTCATGGTGTTGCCGAGCACAATGGCAACAATCGGTACGACCGCTACGCCGGTCAACTGCACGACGCGTGAGAGCAACAGCAGGGGCAGCACGGCGACCAACCCGAGTCCCAACGGCACCGTAAGCCAGAGGGATCCACGGCTGGCCTGGCTGCGCCGGGCCGCGGTGAAGCTGGCGACAACAAACATCACTGCCAGCACCAAGATTGAGGACCATAGCCGCGTGATCGCCGCGGCCAAAATCCCTGCGACGGCGGCCAGTTGGACCGCGGCGCGAATCGACGCCCAAGGCACCGTCCACGGTGAGCCGAGTCCGGTCAACCGGTACATGAGCGCGGCGGCCACCACCATGGCGACGCACACCGCAACCAACCCCGGACCTAGAACGGGTTGTGAGGAGTGCATGCACTCTTTAGTACAGCTAGATCGCTTAGTACAGGTAGATCGCTTAGTACAGGTAGATATCGACGAGCAGTGCACAGGCCGGTCAAGGCGGCCCGTAAATGCGAGCCGGCGGGCGGCGACATCCCGCATGACAAGTCCTTTTTCGCGCCCGCTGAGCCGAAGGCAGGCGCGAAGTCGTTCGATGCCCATCGAACTATCTCAGCTCATCGCTGTTCTCTCGGTTTGGGTGAACCACAGCAGGTAGCTCAGCGCCGGTACCACGGTGACCGCGGCGAGCACAACGACCACGAGCAGTGCGGCCAGGGTGGTTGTCGCTCCGGCTGCGTCGGCGATGGTCATGTGATCGACGAACATCCAGGGGTGTTGGCCCACACCCAACCCCGCGACCACCGCGGCGACCGCCGTAGCGGCGAAAATCCTTGCACTAGGAAAACGTCGATGATGAATAACGACGGCAGAACGACGGCGATAGAGCAGTACCAGCGTGACTGCGCCGGCGAGCGCGGCGACGACAAGCAGCGGGAGGGCGCGGCCGAGTAGGCCATGGCTGAGCGTCGGGCGTCGCGCACGACGGGATATAGACCCGCGAACACGATGAGGCCGGAGACAAGTCCGACGACGATGGTGCGGATGCGCAGGCACCCGGCCGGAGGCGATCGCACCCGCCACCGTGCCCAAGAAAAATGGTGTGATCAACGACGATCCCGCGACGACCGCGCCGAACAGCCGCGCCTGCCCAAACGTCGCGGCGAACTTGCGAAACGCAAAGCTAGCCCGCCTCAGCACGATCCCGGCAAGGGCAAGCATGAACGGGATGAACAGGGTCGTGGTGACCGCGGCGAACGCCGCTGGAAATCCGGTCCACCACATCACCAGAACGTAGATCAGCCACACATGGTTGGCCTCCCACACCGGACCGATCCTGCGGTCGATTAGCGTCCGCACTTCGGCTCCGCGCTCACCACCGCCCGCGGTCAAATCGTAGAAGCCAGAACCGAATCGGCACCACCCAACAGCCCGTAGGCGATCACACCGACGAACATCGCAGCCGCGATCACGGTGGCCAGGCTCACGGGTGCACCCCCGCTGACACGTCCGCCCGCGCGTCCGCCAATGCCGCCGGCCCGTAGGGACTCGGCAGCTCTTCGTCGCCGGCCCTCCACCGCCGGGCCATCGACCGTAACACCACGTATGCCGCGACGGCCATGCCGAGGTAGATCACCAGCACACCGGTGTAGCTCCACCAGATTGCTCTATTCATGGTGGCCGCGTCGCTGGTACGCAAGACCTGCCACACCGTCCACGGCTGGCGCCCGACTTCGGTGGTGACCCACCCCAGCTCCAACGTCAGTATCGCCAGCGGTCCGGCGATGACGGAGAACCGCAGGAACCAGCGGCTGCCCAGCAGGTCATGCCCGCGCCGGCGCGCCACCCAGAACACCACCACAACCAAGGCCAGCAGCAGGCCGAAGCCGATCATCGATTGGAAGCACCAGTGTGTGACGTTGACCGGCGGCCAATCGGATCTCGGAACGGTGTCGAGGCCGGGAATGGATCCGTTGAGGGTGCCGCGGGCAATGATGGAGCCGATCCGCGGAATGGCGACCGCCCACCGGACCGTGTCATCGATCAAAATTCCGCCAAACCGCTCCGGTGCGGGCCCCGGTTCGGAGTGTAGGGCGAGCTCGAATGACGCGAGTTTGGAGGGCTGTTTGTGGCCGACCTGTATCCCGAGCAGATGGCCGACAAAGGGTTGGATCACCGCCGCTACCGATGCGAACACAAACGGCACGGTGAACCCGAGACGGTGGTGGGCATCGGTTCGGCCGCGCAGCAGACCAGCCGCGTACACACCTGAGACCACCAGGCCGACGAGCATGAACGCGGCCAGCCACATGTGCAGGAACTGCAGCCAAGCCAGGGGGTTGAACATCGCCGCCCAGGGGTTGACGTCGGTGACAATGCCGTTGCGGATGGTGAACCCGGTGGGGTAGTTCATCCAGGCGTTCGCCGAAACGACGCAGAACGATCCGACGATGCCCGAGATCGCCATCGGGATCAGCGTTGCCAGATGCAGCCGCGGCGGCATGCGGCCCCACCCGTAGAGGTAGAGGCCCAAGAAGATTGCCTCGGTGAAGAACGACAACCCCTCCAGCGCAAACGGCAAGCCCAACACGTCCCCGAAACGGCCCATCAAACCCGGCCACAGCAAGCCCATCTCGAAGCTCAGCACCGTTCCCGAGACTGCTCCGATCGCAAACAGCACCGCCGATGCTTTCGACCACCGCTTGGCCAGCCGGCGCGCAATCGGGTCGTCACGAACGATCCCGCGCCGATGCATCACGTAGATCATGGTTGGGAATGCCACACCGAAACAGGCAAGAACGATGTGAAAGCCCAGCGACACAGCCATCTGCTGCCGAGCGGGTAAGAGGCCGGGCGGCCCGCCGGACGCCAGCACCATCACCGCGTTGCTGAAAGGCATCAGTTCACCCCCGACGTATGTCTCCCGAGTTGTTGCTTTCCAGGAGTCAAGCTAGGAATCAAGTTGTCGCCAGGTCGGGAGACGGTTCGCCGTTGCGGGGCGACAGCACCACGGTCAGGGTGGTGACGCCCTGCGCGGGATGGACAGTGACGCCGCCGATGTCGGCGGAGCCGGATGGTCCCGACAGCAGCACCGCGTACGCGGCCGCCTGGAAGGCGGGGTGCCGGTAGGCAAAGTGGATGTTCTCGACGATGTCGGCGGGATCGAGCAGCACCACCAGATGCTGTGCCAGCGCCGCGGCGGTGGTGACAGCGAGTTCTTTCTCGGTGAGCAGGATCGACCCCGTCTCAGCGACCCCCAGCGGCGTGCACACGACCGTGACATCGATGTCGGCGGGTGCGGCCCAACCGGAGAATGCTGACGGGCCGGCGTTTCCGCTCACTTCGCTAACAGCTGAACAGATGCGATGCGCATCGGGGTAGGTGGTCGACAGCCAGTCCTGGATCGCCGAGGGCGGCTGCGTGATCACCTTGCCGTCCAGTCGAGCCAGGGCGGCGGTGAACAGGTTGACCAGATCGTCGGGACCCCGCCGGAAATCCGGGACCTGTGGCAGTTCCTGCCTGGCCGGGGCGTGGTCGCGGACCGCGGTGAGGATGTCGTCACGCGTGCTCATGGTGAACTTCCTCCCGCTCGGCGGTCGGTTCCGCGGCGGCTGTACCGGCTTGGCCGTCGCGGCCACGGGTACGGGCGTACCACTGGTGGAAGGTTTCTTTCGGCGGCTCAGGTACGTCGCGGTGGCGTCCCCACGCGTTGAACCGGTTGTAGAGCGCGAAGTGCGGCAACACTTTAAGCGCAGCCATGCCGCTCTCGGCGGCCGCGCGGAAGGCGCGGGGGTGGCTGAGTAACTTGCCAGCGACCTTCATGGCCGCCTTCTTGGTGGTGGAGAACTGGCCGTGGTCGTCCATCACCTCGCGCCACTGGTAGATCTGCTCGTGGATGTCGATGTGTACCGGGCAGACGTTGGAGCAGCTGCCGTTGATTGTCGAGGCGAACGGCAGCTCGCGGTACCGGCGGATGTCGGCGGCCGGCATTGTAATGATGCCGATGGGGCCCATGTAGGTGGCGCCGTAGCTGAGCCCGCCGCTGCGCCGGTAGACCGGGCAGGTGTTCATGCACGCGCCGCAGCGGATGCATTTGAGTGACGGCCAAAAGCGCTCATCGGCCAGCCGCTGCGAGCGGCCGTTGTCGACCAGCACGATATGCATTTCGCCGCCCTCGCGCGGTTTGGCGAAATGCGAGGTGTACTGGGTGATGCGCTCTCCGGTGGCGCTGCGGGTGAGCAGCCGGATGAACACCGCCAGCTCGTCGGTGCCGGGGATGATTTTCTCGATGCCCACCGAGCAGATCCGCAGGTTCGGGACGTTGCCGGAAAGGTCGGCGTTGCCCTCGTTGGTCACCGTGACGATCGCCCCGGTCTGCGCGACGGCGAAGTTGGCGCCGGTCATGCCCGCGTCAGCGGCCAGGATCAGCGGCCGGGTGTGTTCGCGCATGACCTGGGCGAGATAGACCGGATCGGCGCGGCCGGGGTCGGAGCCATACACCCGGTGGAACAGGTCGGCCACGTCCTGCGTCGTCTTCTGGAAGGCCGGCCCCACGATGTGGGTGGGCGGTTGGTCGTCGAGCTGCTGGATCCGCTCGCCGAGATCGGTCTCGGTGACCTCGATGCCCCGCCGCTGCAGAAACGGTCGCAGCTCGCATTCCTCGGTCAGCATCGACTTGGACTTCACCAGATGCCGTGCCCTGTGCGAGTTGAGGACGTCGTAGACGATCTGGTTGTGCTCGTGGGCGTCGCGCGCCCAGTGCACGGTGGCGCCGTTGCGCACCGCACTTGCTTCGAACATCTGCAGGTAGTGCGCCAGATTTGACAGGGTGTGTTCTTTGATCTGCGAGGCCAGGGTGCGCAGGTCCTCCCACTCGGGGACCTCGCGTGCGGCGGCGTCGCGGCGCTCGCGAAGTCCCCAGATCAGGGTGTCGAACGCGCGCTCGTGGGGTTCATCCTCGAGGAAGCCAAGCGCGTTGCGGGCCTGGTCGACCGATGTCATTGGGTGTCTCCGTTCAGTATTTCGGCGAGGTGCAGGAAGTGGAAATCTTCGCGGTCGCGGTGCGCGCAGCCCTGCAGGTGCATCAGGCACGACATGTCCGAGGACACGATGTAGCGGGACCCGCTGGCGCCGATGCGGTCCAGCTTGTCGTTGCCCATCGCCGCCGCGACCGCTTCGTCGGTGACCGAGAATGTGCCGCCGAACCCGCAGCATTCATCTGGGCGGTCGAAATCGAGGATCCTGATGCCGTCGACTTTCTCCAATAGGCTTCTCGGTTTGGAAAACCATGGGTCGTTGGGCCGCTCGCTCATCGACTGCTCGCATAAACCGCGGATCGCTGAGCAGCTCACGTGCAGAACGACGTCGTGGGGGAACCGCGCCCAGGGGAACTCTTCGACTTTGAGGACGTCGCAAAGAAACTCGGGCAGATCCCACACGTGGGTACTGACGTGCCGGCGTGCGGGGGTGTCGTCGGCCGCGGTGAACTTGTTGCGGATGTGGTGCACGCAACTACCCGACGGGGCGACGATGTAGTCGTAATCGGCGAAGTTGCGGACGAAAAGTTCCTCGGTGCCCTTGGCCTCGATATGCGCGCCGCTGTTGGCCATCGGCTGCCCGCAACACGTCTGATCGAACGGATAGTCGACCTGCACGCCAAGCCTCTCCAGCAATCCCAGAGTCGACTTACCGACCTGGGGATAGAACATGTCGACGTAGCAGGGAATCATCAATCCGATACGCATGGTCAATTCAGCACTCCTTCATGAAGCTGGGCGCAGAGGTCGATGCTGTGGCTGTAGTCGACCCGAACGTCGAGAATGGTGATTCCGGGTTCAGTCAGCGATTGTTTGAATGCGTTTTCGAACTCGTGCATGCTGGTCACCCGGATCCCGGTGGCGCCGAAAGCCGCGGCGTAGTGTGCGATGTCGAAGTCGCCGAGCTGGACACCCGACTTCCGCCCGTACTTCATGACCTCCTGAAAGGCCACCATGTCGTAGGCGTTGTCACGGAAGATGACATGGGTGAAACTGAGCCCGAGGCGGGACGCCGTCTCCAATTCCTGTGCACTGAAGAGGAATCCGCCGTCACCTGAAACGGAGACCACATGAGTGCCGGGGCGGACCATCGCCGCAGCCATCCCCCAAGGGAGCGCGACACCGAGAGTCTGTTGGCCGTCGGAGAACAGCAGCCGCCGCGGCTCGTACACGCGGAAGTGGCGGGCCATGTAGATGTAGTTCGTCCCGATGTCGCACGCGATGGTGGCGTCGTCGTCGACGAGCTCCCGGATCTTGAGGGAAAGGGCCGCGGGATTGAGCCCGAGCTCGGTCTCGGGGTGATTCCGCGCGTCCTCATCGATGCGCTGCAGCGCCGTGCGCTGTTCGGTGGCGGCGGCCAGCGCGGTGTCGGGCAGGCGCAACCCCGATAGCCGCCGGGTCAGTTCACTTAGGGTGGCGGCGATGTCGCCGCGCAACTCCAGCGCTGGCTGGTAGTGCTCGTCGATGTCGGCGGGCAGCTCATCGATGTGGACGAGGGTCCGGCCGGAATCCGTGTTCCACATTCGGGGGTCGTATTCCACCGGGTCGAAGCCCACCGTCACCACCACATCGGCGTGAGCGATGAGAATGTCACCGGGCTGGTTGCGAAACAGCCCGACGCGCCCGAAGAAGTGATCCTCCAGTTCGTGCGAGACCACGCCGGCGGCCTGGAACGTGTCGACGACCGGCAGGTGGGTGACGGCGAGCAGTTCGCGCAGCGCCGCGCAGGGTGCCGGGCCGCCGGCGCGGGCACCGACAAACAGGACCGGTGAGCGCGCCGCCCGAATCAGACTGGCGGCGCGCTCAACCTGGTCTGCGGGTGCCGCGCCCAGCGCAGAGACCCGTTCTCGTTGGGTGATGGTGGCCGCGGTTGGCGCAGCGGCGACGTCGGCGGGAAGCACGACCGCGGCGGCGCCGCGCGGGGCGGTGGTGGCGGCGCGGATCGCGTTGGCGATCGTTTCTGCCACGTTGTCGGGGTCGTCGACCTCGCCGGTGTATTTGGTGAAAGGCTTCAGGGCCGCGACGGCGTCCATCGTCTGGTGGGTGCGCTTGAGCCGGTCGGCCCGCGGTACGGCGCCGCAGATTGCGACCATCGGGTCCTGCTCGGTGGTCGCGGTGACCAGGCCGGTGGCCAGGTTGGTGGTGCCCGGCCCCGACGTCACCACGGCGACGCCCGGCGTCCCGGTGAGCCGGCCGATGGCGGCGGCCATGAAGGCGGCGTTCTGTTCGTGGCGGCAGACCACGACTTTGAGCCCGCCGTCGTGCAGAGCGTCGAAGACCGCGTCGATTTTCCCACCGGGGATTCCGAAGACGTGCTCGATGCCGTACGCCGACAGCGTCTCGACCACGCGCTGCGCTGAGCGGACTGTGTTGTCGGTCATTTCAACCTCCCTCGGTCTGCCGGATCTGGCTGTCGACATCCGCGGCGCTCAGATCGGCGCCGAGGAACCCCGTTGTGCGCTGCAAGCTGAGGTGCAATTCGGAGCGAATACAGATTTCGATGGTGCCGCGACTGAGCCGGTATTTCAGTGCGTGCCCGCCATGGCGGCGATCCTTGTCGATGAAGTGCGCGTGGTAGCCGGCCACTGAAATGCCCTGCTCGTACGCGGGCGTGCGAAATCCGGCCAGGGTCCCTGACACATCGGCGAACCGAACCTCGTGCTGGTCTTGGGTGGCCTCGCTGAACGGGCGGTACGGCTTGTGCTGGGCGGTGACGGTGCGGGTGTGCACCTCGTTGAATTCGGCGGTGATCCGGATGGCCACGATGAGGTTGGTGCTCGACACCGTCTCGTCGATCATGGCTTTGAGCGCCGCCGCGTCACTCGGCGCGGACACATCGATGGTGTGGTCGGCGTGAAACCAGGTGACCACGGCGAACGGGGACAGTTCGGCAGCATCGGCGAGTGTGGCGCTGCCGTCGTTTCGCAGCTGATAGCAGGCTCCGTCGAGCACCAGCATCTCGCCGTCCAGCGCGTTGAAGGTGCCCAGGCCGAAGTCCCCGTGGTGCAGTAACTCCCGGACGGTGACATTGCCCTCGTACACGCCGGCGAGCAGCGCACCCATCGTGGAGGTCTGATAGACCTCGTTGCCGTGGCGAGGTGCCAGCATCGCGTGAAGCCAGCGTCGAACCGCAGTTGACGGAACGTCGTTGGGGTTAACGGTGGGCACCGTGGATCTCTTTAGAACGGGCCGACCATGGCGGCGGGGTTGACGAAGCGGTCGAACTCTTCGGCGCTGAGGAAGCCCGAGTCGAGGGCCGACTCACGCAAGGTCCGGCCGGTCCGGTCGGCATCGTGGGCGATCACCGATGCCTTGTCGTATCCGATCACCGGTGACAACGCGGTGACGAGCATCAGGGACCGGTTGACGTACTGGCTGATCTGGTCCTTGTTGAGCTCGATTCCGTCGATGCAGAAGGTTTGTAGCTTCTCCGAGGCGTCGCCGAGGATCCGCGCCGTATGTAAGAAGTTGTTGATCACGATCGGTCGCATCGCGTTGAGTTCGAAGTTGCCCTGCGAGCCGGCGAGGCGACGGCGGTGTCGTCACCGATGACCTGGATGCACACCATCACCATCGCTTCGCATTGGGTGGGGTTGACCTTGCCTGGCATGATCGAACTCCCGGGCTCGTTGGCGGGCAGTTTCAACTCGCCAATACCGCAGCGCGGCCCCGACGCGAGCCAGCGGATGTCGTTGGCGATCTTCATGAGGCTCACCGCCAGTCCCCGCAGTGCCGCACCGGCGGCGACGATCCCATCAAGTCCGCCTTGGCCTTCAAACTTGTTGGGCGCGGTGACAAACGGCTTACAAGTGAGTTCCGCGATTTCTCCCGCGATGTCGGCTCCGAAGTTGTGCGGCGCGTTCAGGCCCGTGCCCACCGCGGTGCCGCCGGCAGCCAGCCGGTACAGCTCGCTCTGGGCGGCGTCGACGCGGGCGGCCGCCGTATCGACTTGGGCCGCCCACCCCGACCACTCCTGACCTACCGTCAGCGGCACCGCGTCCTCGAGGTGGGTGCGGCCGATCTTCACCACGTCGTGCCACTGCTCTGCCTTGGCGGCGATGGCCTGCTGCAGCGATCTCACTTTCGGGAGCAGCTGCTCCTGGATTTCCAGTACCGCGGCGATGTGCATGGCGGTGGGGAAGCTGTCGTTGGACGACTGGCCCATGTTCACATCGTCATTGGGATGAATCGGGGTCTTCGAGCCCAGTTCACCGCCCACCAGTTGAACGCAACGGTTGCTGATCACCTCGTTGACGTTCATGTTCGACTGGGTGCCCGAGCCGGTCTGCCACACGTACAGCGGGAAGTGCTCATCGAGCTTGCCCCCGGTCACCTCGTCACAGACTTGCCCGATCAGTTCGGCTTTCCAGCCGGCAAGCCGTCCCGCGCCGGCGTTCACGCGCGCCGCGGCCTTTTTGACATAGCCGTAGGCGTGATACACCTGTTTGGGCATTCGGTCGGCGCCGATGGAGAAGTGGATCAGCGACCGCTGCGTCTGCGCACCCCAGTACCCGGTCGGCAGGTACCTCGATCGCACCCATCGAATCGGTTTCCCGCCGCGTGCCGGTGGCCTTGATGCCGATTGGGATGTTCAGTATCAGCGGTGCGTCGGCAGTCGTCATTTCTGCTGTCCCCAGTTGTATTCCGGTTGCCACATGGTGTCGGCGATCGCTTGGACCACGTTGTCGGGCGTCTTGGTGGCCACCCCGTCGGCGTGGGCGGCGGCGTAGACCGCCTCAGCCACGACGGCCGACAACGCGCGCAGGTTTTTCACGTTCGGCAGCAGCGCCGCCCCTGTGGCCGTCGGATCAGTTTGGGCGGCAACGGCTTTGGCGGCGGCCTGCAGCATTGCCTTGGTGACTCGCTGCGCGCCCGCTACGATGACACCCAGCCCCAATCCGGGGAACACCAGGAAGTTGTTGGCCTGCCCGATCTCATAGCTCACCCCGTTGTATGGGACCGGCTCGACCGGGATGCCGGTGGCCACCAACGCGGCGCCGTGCGACCAGGCCAGCACATCGGCCGGCATAGCCTCGATGCGCGAGGTGGGGTTGGAGATCGGGAACACCATCGGTCGCTCGGCGGATGCGGCCGTCGCCTCGATCACCTCCCGGGTGAACGCGCCGTGCGCGGTGGAGGTGCCCAGCAGAATGGTCGGGGAGGCCATCTTGATGGTGTCGACCAACCCGACCCGGGCCCCGTCGGCGGCGCCGAGCTGCTGGCGGTTCTTGGCATAGGGCCTCTGGAAGTCGCGCAGGTCGTCCGTGTCGTCAAACAGCAGCCCGTGCTTGTCGACCGGCCAGATCTGTGCTCTGGTCTGCTCGGCGCTGGCGCCGTCGGCGATCATCGCGTCGCGCAACTGGTCGGCGATGCCGATGCCGGCGCTGCCCGATCCGAAGACCACCATTTTCTGGTCTTTCATCCGCGCGCCGGTGACCCGAAGCCCCGAGTAGACCGCGGCCAGCACCACCGCGCCGGTGCCCTGCACGTCATCGTTGAACAGGCAGTAGTCCGGCGAGTATTTGGCCAGGATCGCCGTGGCGTGCTCGGGTCCGAAGTCCTCGAAGTGCAGCATGGCGTTGGGGAACAGCTGATGCGCGGTTTCGATGTATTTCTGGATGAACGCGTCATAGTCGGCGCCCCGGCGCCGCGCGTGGCGGTTGCCCAGATAGAACGGGTCATTCAGCAGGCGCTCGTTGTCGGTCCCGACATCCAGCGACACCGGGATGGCTCGCCACGGATCGATTCCGGCTCCGGCGGTGTAGATCGCCAACTTGCCGATCGCGATCTGAATTCCACCCACACCCCAGTCCCCGATGCCGAGGATCTCTTCGGCGTCGCTGCACACGATCAGATCAACGTCATCGGGGCCCAGGCGCAGTGTGGCGAAGGATTCGGCGATCTGTTCGGGGCGGTCGATGGACAGATAGATCCCGCGCTGGCCACGGTATTCATCGGAGTACTTCTCGATCGCGTCTCCGACCGTGGGGTCATACACCACCGGCAACAATTCGGTCAGGTGCTCAGACAGCACCTTGAAATACAGCACCTCGTTGCGGTTGTGGACCTGCTCCAACAGCAGATTGCGGGCCAGATCGCTTGGCAGACATGCTAACTGCTGCCACAGCCGCTGGGCCTGATCCTCCAGCGACAACACCGCCGCGGGAAGCCGGCCCGTCAGCCCGAGCTCGCGACGTTCCTCGAGGCCAAAAGCGGTACCCCGATTGGTGCTGGGCAAAGTCAGCGCCTCGGGAATGCCGGGCGCATGCCGTGTCACGATGGGCCTCCTCAGTTGTCCAAAAACGTCTTCGGCGACCAGCTTTCACGACTGTTAGAAGCAACACAATCGTCACCAAGTGTGGTGACGACCCCATTGGCACAAGCATGAGCAACAATGCGCTAAACGTCTTTACGGCTGACGCACATTCATCGATTCCGGTTGGCGTCGATGCTCCTATTGCGGCTAGCTGGTCGCGGCAATCGAGAACCCGACCAGTGGGCCGGCACGAGAGCACATCGCGGGGCTATTCGACAGCGATGTTGTTGTCTACGAAACGAAATCCGGATTAGCGGGGGGGAATGGCTAGTGACGCTACTTAAGTAGACGGCTTGATGGAGCGACATATGGCGGCCAGACGACCTGATACAGCGTGATGCGGACATCGTGACATCCCTCCCTTGGAGGTGGTCGCGATGCCAAAATTACGCTGATGAGTGTCATGGAACAAGAGGGTCCTAACGCTGTCTGGTGCAAGATCCCAGTCGCGCGGTGTACCTGCCCCGAAGCGCACGCTCTCGCAGAGGCCGCACTGGTGTCGGGGAAGGTGCCTGGTGAGCGGTTCGACGACATCATTCGCACACGGCATCGGCGCGCTTGATGTCTGAGTGGCGGCTTGACCATGCCGCAGGGGAGGAGGCCGCGCTCGGCACCGTGATGAAGGCTGCGGTACTGCTGCAGGAGAGCGGCCAGTCAACCAGCATGACGCTGGTCGCCGTCGATCGTCTGAACATGGGTCTGGGCATTCGCTGCACCCTGATCCCGTCATGGGCATCGCTCTTGCTGGCCAGCGGGCACGCCAACGTACCGGTGCGGGTGGCGTCAGTATCTCCGGTCGCGGTGAACATGCGTCGGGTGGCGTCCGCGATGCGAACCATCGACCGTGCCGAGGACGGCCCGCTTGACCGTGAGGTCGTCGACCGTGAGATTGATGCGGCAGGAGCCCTGGGGACTTCGAACACCGTGGTTTTCACTGTTGCCTGCGCGACCGGCGCCGGCGCCCTGGCGGTGGTTTTCGGCGCGACCGACCCGCTGGCGGTGCTGTTGGTCGCGGTGAGCGCCGCGATCGGTGGCCTGATTCGACGGGGGCTGGGACGATGTGGGATCGGCACGCTGCCGCAGGCGTTCGCCGCTGCCACCGTTGCCGGGCTGATCGGCGCGGCAGTTGTGCACCTAAACCTCGGCTCCGCGGCGGGACTCGTGGCGGTCTGCCCCGGAATGGTGCTGGTACCCGGACCGCACATTCTCAACGGCGCCTTGGATCTGTTGGCCCTGCGGATCACCCTCGGTATCGCGCGGCTCGGCTACGCCACGCTAATCCTGGTGACTATCGCCGCGGGCTTAATCTTCGGGCTGCGCCTAGGCGGGCAGACGCTGTCCGTCACGGGCAGCGGGGCAACCGTCCCGTTCTATGCCGACGTTCTCGCGGCGGGAGTGGCTGCGGGGTCCTATCCCGTGTACTTCTCGATGCCCTACCGGATGGTGAGCTGGCCGGTGGCTGCCGGAATGCTGGCCCGCGGTGTCCATTGGTGGGCGCTGACGGGCTGGAAGGCGGACCTGCCGACGGCCGCCCTGGTGGCATGCCTGCTGGTCGGCGTCTTGCTGATTCCCGTCTCGCATTTCCTGCGGATGCCATTCGCCGCGATCGGCTTCGCCGCCGTCGTCGCGCTGATCCCGGGGGTCTTTGTCTTCCGCATGCTTAGCGGCATCCTGCAGTTGCAAAGCAAGACATCCCCCGAATTGCTGGCCGCGACGGTATCGGATGCAGCAGTGGCGACCCTGGTCGTGGCCTGCATGGCAATCGGTCTCGTGGTACCGATGCGGGTCCGAGACGTGCTGGTGTCCGCGGCGATGCGTCGGCGAGCCCTAATACGTTGATGCCGGCGCCAGGAAACACGCGAAGCAACCGGTCAATTGCTGGAGGGGGATTCATCTACTTAGCCGACGCCGTGCGGGTTGCTGGGATCGCGAACAGCTCATCGAAGGGAAGGCCATCGAGCCTCGTAAGTAGAGCTCTGCGCATCCTGCTCGGGGTATGACCCGCACAAATATCCGCAATACGCTTGGTGGTAATCAGACGTGACACTGTTCTGCGGCATCGACTGGGCCGAAACCCATCACGACGTTGCCATCATCGATAGCGCGGGGCAATTGTCGCCAAGAAGCGCATCGCCGACGACCTCAACCGGTTCGCCGATCTCATCGAAATGCTCACTGCTGCCGGTGATTGCGCGGAGGACCCGGTCCCGGTGGCGATCGAGACCCCGCGGGGCCTGCTGGTTGCGACGCTGCGGGCGACGGGGCGGCCGGTGTATACGATCAACCCGCTGGCGGTGGCCCGCTACCGGGAGCGTCACTCGGTGGCGCGGGCGAAGTCCGATCACGCCGATGCGATGACTCTGGCCAACATCCTGCGGGTCGACGCCCACCTGCACCGCCGCGTGCCGGCAGACAGCGAATTGTGCCAGGGCATCGCGGTGCTGGCCCGGGCGCATCAGGACGCGATCTGGCGGCGCACCGCCGCACATCACCAGCTGCGGTCGCTGCTGCGGAGCTCTATCCGACCTTCCTGGCCGCCTTCGTCAGCCGGTTCACGTTGGGGATCGCCAGCCCGGAGGCCCGCGCCGTGTTGGCGATCGCGCCCACCACAGCCGCGGCGGCCGAACTTTCGGTGAGCCGGATCGCCGCGGCGTTACGTCGCGCCGGCCGTAGCCGCGGCATCGATCAGACCGCGGCCGATATCAAAGCCAAATTGCGGAAATCGCAACTGCGCCGACCACTTCTGGTCGAGACCGCGATGGGCAAAAACGCGCATGCGCTGCTCGCGGCACTCGACACCGCGCGTGCCAATGTGGACGAGCTCGGCCAGGCATCCGCGGAGTTGTTCCAACAGCATCCCGACTACGCGATCATTACAAGTTTCCCCGGGCTGGCGGACTCGACTGGTGCTCGCGTGCTGGCCGAGATCGGTGACGACCGCTCCCGTTTCACGGACGCCCGAGCGTTGAAGGCCTACGCCGGATCCGCGCCCATCGCCCGGGCCTCCGGGCGTTCGATCTCCGTCACCCATCGCCATATCAAGAACAAACCGGCTCGCCAACGTCGGCTGGATGTGGGCCTTCTCGGCTGCCTCCAACTGCGAGCCCGCCCGCCAGCATTACCGCCAGCGGCGGGAAAACGGCGACCGCCATGCCGCCGCCACCCGCCACCTGTTCAACAAACTTTTCAGCCAGCTTCACCACTGCCTCCAAAACCCACCAGACCTTCGACGAGGCCAAGGCATTTCCGATTCCGCTGTGCGACGCGGCCTAGCGCGGCACTTCAGTCGCGAACCTTGACGACCTGGATCGGGTCGCCATGTGAGACAGGAAACGAGACTGCGTGAGCTGCGGAAACGATCGGCGTCGAACGCCCGGAAGAACTGTCGGAGTTCTCTAGAGACAGGTCGGCCAGTCCGGAACTAGACGTGGCCGCCAAGTCAGCGGCGGGAAGCAGCGACGGGTTTGATCTCTATCCCGACATCGGCGAGGTGGTTGCCGCGGAGGCGGTTGTAGAGGTTGAACATCTGTCCGATAAGTCCGTATCGCTTGACGATGGCCCGGTGCGCGTCGGCCGTTTCGGACTCGTCGAGGACGGTAGCGACGGCTTGCACTGATTCGCTTGTGGGTTTTCCGCGCAGATTGCAGGCCGAGAGTGTGACCTGGGGGTTTTTGCGGATGCGCTTGACCTTCCACGAGTCGGCGCCGGTGATCGCTAGCAGCCGATCATCGTTGGGCGCCACCCAGATCGGCGTGGGTTTGGGTCGACCGTTTTTCGTGAATGTGGTCAGCAGGACGTAGCGGGATTTTGCGATGTCGGTGAACGTCGCGGGCACAGTTTCCTCCTTCCTAGGAAATGAGCAGGAGCGCAGAAGTCATGAGCATGACGGCGGCGGTGAGACCATGGACTCCCAAGGCGATTGACTTGGGGCCGCCGTTGCCGAGCACGATGGTCGCGTCGGCGAGCGGAATGATCGTGGCGGCCAGTATCACCCAACCGAGCAGGTGCGTCGCACCCGCGGCCATGAGAATGAAGACGAACAGCCCCGATACGATGTCGCGGACGCCCTTGACGCTCAAATAGGCGCCGGCGGATCGCTGGCCGAGATCTGGTTGCACACCGTAGCCGGCGGCCGCGACGCGCGGCGCGACAATAAACCGTGCGCCGATGAGTATGATGCACGCGCCGATGAGTCCGGCGAGCGTGTAGGCGATGGTCGTGGCGGTCATGTCGAACACTCCTGGGGTTTTGTCAGCGAATTGGTGAGAATGATGTCGGGTCAAGCAGCACCGACTGAACGCCGACGATCTCGTTGGCATTGAAGCCGGCCATGTCGGCGGCGAATTCTGGGCTGGTCATGCAATGCCGCGTGAGTTGTTCGGGGTCGGCGCCCTGTGGGTAGCGGATCAGCGCGACGAGTCGATTCGCGCCGCCGCTTCGCTCTGTCCACACACCGTGGGTGGTGACCCCGAATGTCTTGAAGGTTGCCAGGTGGCGGGCCCAGTGAACCGTCGCGTACCGCTGGAGGGCTTCGGGCGACCGCAGGGTGTAGATCCTGAGCTGAAACATGCCGTGCTCCTTCAGTTGATGTCGGCTGGTGTGGATCCATGGGCGAGGGCGCGTCAGATCATCAGCGCCACGCATAGGGCGGCCATTGCCAGACCTTGCAGCATGGCACGAGCGCTGATGATTCGGTCCCACTTTGCTTGCAGCACACGCCCATTCGGTAGCGGCTGCCTGGCGTCGGCGGCCGCTGTCAGTTGTCGATTGATTGGTGCGCTCACCTGTGTGTAGAGCACAATCCAGACCAACAGCAGGACCAGGGCGGCGGCCGCCGCGATCGCCTGTGCCCAGTGTGCGGCCACCGCGGCCAGCACCGCGCTTGTCGCGGTGGCGAGAACCCCGAGCACCCCGGGCACAGGCATTCGCCGGTCTCCGTATCGATGCACGCTTCCCGTCACCGCGACCAGGGCACGGTCGTCGACCAACGCCAAAGCCGGTCGCAGCACGATCGCGCAAAACACGTCGGTGCCGTAGACCACCGCGGTACCCAGCACCGCGATCAGTGCGGCGGCACGGGTGATGAGGTCCGAGGCCATGTCGTAACTCCCCTCAGTCGTAACTGCTAGCAACGCTAACCCTCTGTTCGTTCTGTGTCAATAGCAGTGCTAGTCCTTCTAGCGGTGCTATCATGCGGTATGGCCAACGAGGATCGCCGTGAGCGTGAGCGGGCCGCCCGCCGACGGCTGATCATCACAAAGGCCCGCAAGTTGGCCGAGGCCGAAGGCTGGGATGCCGTCACCACGCGTCGGCTGTCCACCGAGATCGAATACAGCCAGCCTGTGTTGTACAAGCACTTCACCGGCATGGAACAAATCGCTGAGGCCGTCGCCATCGACGGGTTCGGCGAGCTCGCGGATGTGATTCGGGCCGCCCGCTCCCGCGCCGGCACGGCCAGCGACGCCCTGACCCGGATCGCACACGCCTACCTCGACTTTGCCCGCGACAACCCGGCCGTTTACGACGCGATGTTCACCCGTGCGACCACCTTGCGCTTCGCCGCCCAAGACACACCGCCTCAGCTGACGGCGGCCTTCGCCGAGCTGCGCCAAGCGGTCGGCGTGGTCGCTGACGAGCATGACGCGGATGCGCTCACCGAGCTGTTCTGGGCCGCGCTGCACGGACTGGTCACCCTTACCCGTGCCGGCCGACTACGCCCTGGCTACGACTCGGAGCGTCTCCAGCTGCTCGTCAATGAGTTCACCAGCAGACGGGAAACGATGCGCTAGGCAACCAGATCATCTACCCCACGCTCCGCCCTTGGGATTGCGCAGCTGACGTGGGCTTCGTGTTTCACTGATGACTGCACTTGGTTTGCACTTGTGCCGCCCAACGGAAGATTCGGTCCCAATCCGTGGGTCGACCGGCGGACCGGTCGGTCATATCACCCAGCACCTAATCTCTGTGCCGGTCACCCCGAGCCACAACTACTACCAACGGTAGTACCCCTCGGGCTCGTGTACAAGAGTCTCGCTAGCAGTCATTCACGAAGAAATGTAATGCTGAGCGCATGGAGCAGTTCCGCCGCGGTGAGCTCGTCTTTGACGTCGTTGATGCCGGTCCGGCCGACGGGCCGGTGGTTGTGCTGTTGCACGGCTTTCCTCAGCTCAATACGAGCTGGAACGCTGTCATCCCCCGGCTCACCGCACAGGGGTTCCGCTGCCTCGCGCCCAACCAGCGGGGTTACTCCCGCGGTGCCCGGCCGACCCGCCGCCGCGACTACCGCCCGTCCGAACTCGTCGAGGACGTCCGCGCGCTGATCGACGCGAGCGGCGCGCAGCGGGTTCACCTCGTCGGGCACGACTGGGGTGCCACCGTGGCGTGGGGCGCTGCCGCGCAGATGCCCGAGCGCCTTGCGACGGTGTCACCGCTGTCAGTGCCACACCCCGCTGCGTTCCTCAAGGCGCTCGCAACGAGCCGGCAGGGTCTCGCGTCCTGGTACATGTACGTTTTCCAGTTGCCCCGCATCCCTGAGCGGTTCCTCCTGGGCAGGCAAGGCAGCGCCACCCGACTCTCGATGGTCCTGCAGTCGGGCAAGCAGTCACGTGGGGCCGCCGACCGCGACGCGCGCGCGATGGCCGAGCCTGGCGCATTGACCGCCGCCCTCAACTGGTACCGCGCGATCCCGCTGTCGGACATGCGCAGCGTCGGGACCAAGATCGGGGTCCCGACGATGTACGTGTGGAGCGACGGTGACAAAGCCGTGCTCGGCAAGGGTGCTCGCGACTGCGGCCGCCACGTCAGCGGCGAGTACCGCTTCGAGACCCTGCACGGAGTGTCCCACTGGATGCTCGACGAGCAACCCGAAGCAGTGGCCGACCTGCTGCTCGAATGGTTCGCCGCCCACCCCGTCTGAGCGGCGTATCCCAAGATTTGCAACGCGTCGTGAACCACGTGTTTGCGCTTCATGAGCGCCGCCGGATCGGTCACATCCAGAGGCCGTCACCGATCAAGCTGGCGGCCGCTCAAATGGAGCTGTTCTGCAGAGCCTGCCGGGCCGTGGAACCTTCGCTGATCGGCGAGAGGTCCAAGACAGCCAGCGGCACCCGACTCATCGCGGATTCTTCTCGCCGGCTTCGAGAGCAACGGGGAGCCTGTTCTCGGCTGGTGCCACCGGGCACGTCGCGTAGTCGGTGAACGCGCACGGCAGGTTCGACGCTCGGTTGAAGTCGAGCATCACCGTCCCGTCGGCGCCCGGTACGGTGAAGAGTGACCTGGCGGCAGGGTATGTCGTCACGCCGCTGGTGGCGTCGGTGAACAGCACATGCAACCCGTCCGCGGAGCCACCGAAGGCGACGAGCTGCAATGGGGCACCGGCCAGTTCGAAGTCGATGACGCCAATGGCATTGTGGTGGTGCTCGAGTCCTTCGACGACGGCGCCCGTTGTGACGATCTTCGGCTGCTGATACGGCGTGAACGCGCCGGTGACACGCCACTGTTCCCTCGGTGCGTAGGCGGGAATGCCGTTGTAGGCCTGCAGGTGCGGAGACTTTGGATCGTGTACGCGCAACGCAACCGAGCCGGTTCGGCGAATCACCTCGATACGGCGAATCCCGGCCTCGACGAGCACTCCTGGTGCGCCCTCGGCCGGTTCGATCCGTTCGGTTCCGTCGATGCCCTGGACGTACACCGCATCGGCGTCCGCTCGCCAACGACCCGGAAGGTCAGCGACAGTCTCGAATTCTTCGGTGAGCCAGTACAAACCGGTGATGCTCACCCACCCGAGCGGGTCACCGTAGTAGCGTTCGCGTTCACTGTGCCACTCGTACCACGCAGCTTCGAACGTTCCTGCTGCCGTATCCCCGGCGATGGTCATGATTCACGCACTCCTTCTTGGGTCGCATGAGTGACATGGACGAGGTCGACGAGCTAACCTGCGGCGCTGCTGGTCTCACCGCTCTGTCTTCGCGTCAGCGGTTCACGAAGTCCGAGGTGACCGCGCAGGGTCGTCGACGTGTACTCGGTCCGGTAGGCACCGCGTTCCTGCAGCTCGGGCACCAACCAGTCGACGATTTCGTCGACTCCGCCGGGCACGATGTACGGCGAGATGAGGAAGCCGTCGGTCGCGCCGGCACGTACCCAGCGGGTGAGTTCGTCGGCAACCTGGCCCGGCGTACCCACGAATCCCGAACGCTGCGACGTTTCAATGGCGACTTCGCGTAGCGAGAGGTTTTTGGCCTCTGCGAGCGCACGCCACTCCTGGGCGACGGCGATCGGATCCTTGCCGTCCCGAGCCGCGCCGCGGGTCACCGAGATCGGTGCGGGTACCGGATCGTCCTGCGGGAGTGGACCGTCGGGGTCGAGGTCGGAGAGGTCACGTCCCCAAACCTGACCTACGAGGGACAACGCAGTCCGCCCGGTGTACTGGCCGGCGAGAACCCAGCGTCTCTTCTCTTCTACCTCCGACGTCTTCTCCGCCAGCACGATCTGAGTCCCCGGCAGGATCTTGATGTCGTCCGCTGGCCTGCCCGCCGCGAGCAGACGGGCGCGAATGTCGTCGGCGAACGTGAGCGCGTCGTCGAAGTGCGTGCCGTGGCGCGAGAAGATGACATCGGCATTGGCTGCGGCAAAGTCCCGGCCCTTCGGCGAATCTCCGGCCTGGAAGATCACCGGATGCCCCTGGGGGCTGCGCGGTAACGTCGCGTCGAGCGAGATGTCGAACTGCGACGTCGAGCGTGCGAGGTGCTGTACGGCATCTGGATTCGCCCAGACCTCACTGTCGGTGGAGGTCGCGATCGCATCGTCGGCCCACGAATCCCAGATCACGCGGGCCGCGCGAATGAACTGACCGGCCCGTTCGTACCTCAGTTCGTGATCGAGGAACCCGCGGCGTCGGAAGTTCTCCCCGGTCCACGCGTTGTCTGTCGTGACAGCGTTCCAGCCCGCCCGGCCCCAAGAGAGAACGTCCAGACCTGCCAGACGCCGGGCCAATTCTCCCGGTTCGTTGTAGGTGGTGTTCTGCGTGGCGACGAGACCGATGTGCTCGGTGATGCCTGCCAGCGCGGCCAATTGCGCGATGGCGTCGGGGCGACCGGCGATGTCGAGATCCAGGATCTTGCCGTCCTGCTCCCGTAGTCGCAGACCCTCACCGAGGAAGAAGGCGTCGAACAGTCCGCGCTCGGCGGTCGTGATGACGCGACGGAAGGTCTCGAAGTCGATCTGAGAACCGCTCGCTGGATCCGACCAGATTGTCGTGTGGTTGACGCCTTGGAAGAAGACACCGAAGTGCACGTGCGCGTGGGGGCGGGGTGTTTCGGAAGAGCTCATATGCGAATTCAGGCCTTCGAGTAGCGGTTGGTGGGCCGAGCGAGACCGAGGTTGCCCCGTAGCGACGACCCGGGTACCGGTCTATGTGCCACGCCCGACTTGAACAATGCGGGAAGGACGTACCGGGCGAGAGCAGGCAGATCCTCGTCGATCACCGTGGGGAACAGACGCACGCCATCGGCGTGGCTGGCGAGCTCAGTTAGCAGTCCAACGAATCCGATTGTCGTGCCGGTGTATTCGAGCCGCGGGCTGTGAGCGGCCGGCTCGTGTCGGTTCAGCACGGCGAGGCGGTCCGCGGCAGAGGCGTGCGGTGTGTCTAGCGTGACGTCGATCTCGACGAACGTCAGCCCCCGGCGGCGGCTCGCTGCATCGACCGCCGTGTCGCAATCCGTCTCGGTGACCAGGACGACGTCGACCTGCTCGCGATCGGCCTCGGCACCGAACACGACCAATTGGCCCTGCGGCGGTCTCGGGACGATGGCCGGCCCCTTCACCGTGAACGACTCACCCTCGAAGTCGACGTAGTGCAGCTTGTCCCGATCCAGGAATCGGCCGCTCGCGTAGTCGCGGATGACGGCATCGTCCTCCCACGAATCCCACAGGCTGCGCACCACAGTGATGGAGTCCCGCTGCTCGCGGTCCAGGTCGACCGTCTCGGCGAAGACCGGCCTGCCCCACGCCCTCCCTGCCGCGGGATCGTCGACGCGAGCGGCGATCCAGCCACCGCGACCGCGTGAGGAGTAGTCGAGGGTGGCCAGCTGCGACGACGTGTGGAACGGCTCGGCGTACGTGGTCTCGACGACCGGAACCAGGCCGATCGTCGACGTCGTCGCGGCGACGAACGACGCCCGGTTGACCGCGTCGACGCGTCCCCTGATTCCGCCCCTCGGCGGCAGGATCGAATCCTCGAACGTCGCCAACGTGAAGCCCGCATTCTCGGCCGCACGCACCTTCTGGGTCAGTGTTGGCCCGGTCAGCGACTCGCTCGGCGGATGGTGCGCACGGCGCCATGCGGCCGGATGGTTTCCCTCGCCGTCCAATTCGATACACAGCGCGAAAACACTCATAGCGCAACCTCTTTCGGAGTCGACTGCGAGACGAGCGGCCTGCTCGGAATCCGCTCACGAAGAACGGGGGCGACGTCGGACTGAAACTGTTCGAGGCTGCGACGCCGTTGGCTGACCGTCACACCGTCGGCATCGGCACTGAGGTGGATCACCTCGTGACCAAGCTGCTCGTGGTAGCGACCCACCTTGTCGATCACTTGCTGGGGGCTACCAATCAACGCCGAGCTACGGTCTACGAGATCTTCGACCGAGTCGAACACCACTGAAATCCCGGCTCGCCGCTGCGCCGCCAAACGTGACTCGAACGTAAGCCGGTACTCGGCCACCGCTTGCTGTGAGGTCGGAGCGACGTAGAACCCGGCAGTTCCCGCGCCGACCAAGGCGTCCACGGGTCGGTGGCCGTAGAACTCCCACCGCTGCCGGTAGTGACGCACCAGCTCGGCGTAGGGCTCGATGGAGTTGGTCACGTTGGCGGAGAAGATTGGGTCACCGTAGCGTGCGGCAAGCTCGACGGAATCCTTGCTCGTCGCGCTGCCGTGCCAGATCCGAATTCGCCTCTGCAGCGGCCGGGGAAGTGCCTTGGCGTTGACGAGAGGCGGACGGAACCGGCCAGACCACGTCACATGCTCGTTGTCCCACAGCATGCGGAACAGCTCGTAGCCTTCGCGATTGCGGCTCCATTGATCGGCGGTGGTCACGTGAAACAACTCGGCCTGCGCCGCGCCGTTACCCTTGCCGATGATCAGTTCGAGCCGCCCGCCGGACAGGTTGTCGAGCGTCGAATAGTCCTCGAATGCGCGGACCGGATCGAGCAGACTCAACGTCGTCACCGCGGTGAACAATCCGATCTTCGATGTCCGCGCCGCGATGTTGCTCAGCACCACCGGTG
>JAOPWC010000007.1 GCA_025965895.1 Mycobacterium sp. | reverse complement strand
CTCGACGCACTGACCGATAAGCTGCCTAAGGTCGCCGAGCACCTCGATGGCGCCCGCGCCGACCTCCTGGCGTTTACCGCCTTCCCCAAACAGATCTGGCGCCAAATCTGGTCCAACAATCCGATGGAACGGCTCAATAAGGAGATCCACCGCCGCACCGACGTCATCGGAATCTTCCCTGACCGCGGGCTATCATTCGCCTCGTCGGCGCCATGCTGGCCGAACAGCACGACGAATGGATCGAAGGCCGCCGCTACCTTGGACTTGATGTGCTGAGCCGATCCCGCGCCGCACTCGCCAGCCCTCCCGGACAGGAGCAAACCAACGCACCGGCGCTTACCGCCTAAACCGCGCTCCAGACGGCTAACGCAGTCCAAGGACCTTCGCCGGCTCAGCCATGACGGCGTTGGGTCCGTGGTCTCCATCGCGCCAGCAGCGGAAGCGCTCTCAAGACAAGACTCAACGACATGCTCACGACTGCGCTGCTGGGATTGATGTATTCCCGCATCGACTCGAAACGCCCGTCCCGAATGTGAAATACCCAGCAATATCCGTCGATCCTGAGACGAACTCCGCCCACGAGTGCGGCGTGCTCGTATTCGACGACCAGATATTCGTTGTTCGTAAACCAGTTGGTGATATTGATCTTCGACTGGCTATCGTGCGTCCTGCTGCTTCCCGCCGCCATGACCGCGCTCATGACGTCCTCCCGGCCTCTCCACGTGCGGCCGATCGGCATCAGGGTGAAGGTGCAATCATTAGTGAGCAACTCGCCGAACCGCTCGTAGTCGTCGTTTACGACGATGTCTAGGAACGCTCAATCAGCTTCGGGACGGCGTCATCGGTTTCGGTCATTCAGCCTCCCTCCGTCCGGCGGCCGACCGCGCGGAACTGGAGACTTACGATCTTCCCTAGCCAACGTTTAGGAGGCCAGTACATCAAGGTTCACCCGCCGTAGCGCCGGGGCCGTGTTAAAGCTCGTGCAGCACAGAGATCGGCGATCGCTGCGCCAGGCGGATCGTCATGGCCGACACCGCAGTTAACGCGACGGTGATCGCGCCGACGGTCGCAGCAAGATAGATCCAGGGCACCGAGAGAACCGTGGGCGGCGGATCGAAGACGCCGGTGAGCGCACTCACCAACATTCGCGACAGCGCCCACCCCAGAGCCGCCCCGGCGGTAAGGCCGCAGGTGATGAGGATGGCGGCTTCAGCCAGCACAAAAGCCTGTAGTTGGCGACGGGTGGCTCCGAGCGCGTGGGCGATGGCGAAGCTGCGCCGGCGCTCGGCGAGCCCCAACGCAAGGACCAGTCCACCGAAAGCGGCGGCCAAACACAGCCCGAAGCCGAGCTCGATCCGGGTAAGCCCATCAAGGCTCACTGAGGTGAGGCTGGATCCGATCGTGCCTCGGGTGGTGGCGATGTCGGTCACGGTGGCCGACGTACCAACCGCAGCCTGGATGCGGTGGGCCACGGTAGTGGTGTCCCGTCCACCGGTGTCGACGAGGAAGGTGCCGACGGCGTCGCTGCCGGTGTGTTCAGCGACGTAGCCGGCATTGGCCACGAAGAAGCTGTCTTTGGGCGCGGTGGGAAACTCCGTGACCACCCCGATGTAGTGGAATTTCACGCTACTGAGTTGGTGGGTCCGGCTGTCCTGTAGCCGAAGATTCACCGTGTCGCCGGGAACGAGTTGGAAATCTTTGACCGTTTCGGCACTGACCAGGATGGAATCGGGCTGCGTCGCGAGTCGGCGCATCAACTGATCGGCGGCGCCACCCTGAAAGTAGTTGTCCTGCAACGCAGTAACCGTCGTGATGGTCGTCGGATTGACACCGTACAAGTCCTGAAGATCGCTTCCGATATAGGCGAAACGGTGCTGGACCGGTTCCACGGCACGGACTCCCGGGATTGCGGCCAGTTGTTGGGCCGTCGCCGGCGGCGTGGCGGCAGCGGGGGGTTGGGTGACGGTGACATCGGCACCGTTGGTCAGTTTGGCGTCTACTTCGGCCTGTGCCTGATAGGTGGAGTTGAACGTGGCGGTGGATGCTGCGAATGTCAATGCAAGGGCCAGCATTACGATTGCCGCCGCAAGCACTCGCCGCTGGCGAGACATCGAGTGGGCGACGATGCGCGACAACGGCCCCGCCACCGGTCGCAGGGCAATGGCGACGGCGTCGCGGCCACGGCCCAACAGCAGGTCGCTCAACCGCCAGATCATGAGGGCGCCGCCGATCCAGAGGAGTGCGGGCGCCACGAACGCCCAGTACGACACCGAAATAGCCGGTACGCCTTCGGGGGCGAGCACGATCTGGTAGCCCGTTCGCGCGGCTAGCCAGAACAGCAGCCCAGACACGATGAGAATGACAACGTCGAGACCAAATCGAAGCCACTGCGGGGATCGTGTTGGGCGCACACTGATCCGCGCGGTGGCGACCGTGGATGCGCGCAGATCCCGCCAGGCCGGTGCCAACACCGTTGCTGCGGCGATCGCCAGGCCGGCGGCAGCCGAGCCCGCGCCCCAGCCGACCCCGGTCAGGGTGCCCGCGCCGAAACTGGGTGATCCGAACATGACGAATCCGACCAGAGCCGCGATGGCCAGACCGACGGCGCTGCCGACGATTCCCACGAGGACCGCTTCGGCCGCCGCCAGCTGAATCAGATGACGCTGCCCCGCGCCGCGAGCACGCAGCACGGCCTGTTCCTGACGTCGTCGGGGTGCTCCTGTGCTGACGACCGTCGCGGTCAACAATCCCGCGAGCACGACGGCGGGCATGCCAAGGAACACGAACAACACCTGTGCGTACGCGGCGTCACCCCGGGCGGCACCGAGTGCGGCGCCGAGGTTGTCGCCGACCAGTGCGCCGCCGGCGCTGCGAGCTTCGAGATTGTGCGCCGCGGCGGTGACCTTCTTGTATGCCGACGCCGGATTCTGTGGCAACCCATGGTCGAGAGCGGTGTGGATCTGAGTGCTGACAAGGTCGGGACGAACGCCCGAGAGCGGATCGAACACGCGGTGCCACTGGGTTTGATCGAGGATCAGGACGTTGTCGGGCGGTGCGACCGGCTGGGCACCCAAGGGTGCGCCAACCTTCTGGAACAGCGAGTCGGCGTGCGGCAGATCGACCACTCCATCGACCACCACGTCGACCGGCGCCAAGCCCGCGCGCCCGATCTGGATGGTATCGCCGGGCGCGACATGCAGGTTGGCGGCTGTTTGTTGTGCGACCAGCACCCCCGTGTCGGCGCCGACAAGGGTGCGTAGCGTACCCGGAAATTGTTGCCTGTAGTCAGGCGGGATGCCCAATACCTTTGCAGGCCCGGTGGTTTGGGTGCTTCCCGCGGAGGCTGCGACCAATCCGGTCGACTGGGCGAACCCGACCGGCAGCGCGGCCAGTACACCCGGTGTGGCCCGTACCGCGTCAAACGCGGAACCCTGCGCTGCGCCCGGCTGCACCTCGACCTGCCAATCAATGACGACGCCACGCGCAGCACGGGCCGTCATCGAAGCCTGGGCGGCGGCGAGAAAACTGCCCAGGCAGGCCAGCAGCGCGACCGCCGCCGCAACGCCACTCGCGGTGGCGGCCAGCCTGCCAAAGCGGCGACGGAGGAGCCCGAGCGTCCAGGTCGCGATCACATCGTGCCCTGGTCGTCGGTGGGTGTGTGGAGCAGGCCGTCGTGCATCGTCCATCGCACGGCAAGGCGCGCTGCCACGGCGTCATCATGGGTGGCGACGATCAGCGCGGCGCCCACACTGGTGGCCGTCTCCGACAAAACGCTGATGACGTGGTAGCCGTTGTCGTGATCCAGTTGTCCGGTGGGTTCGTCGGCGAGGATCACCGAGGGCCGGGCGGCCACTACCCGAGCGATGGCGACTCGCTGCGATTGTCCGCCGGACAGCTCGTCGGGTAGCTTGCCGCCCAGTTCGCGGATGCCGACGAGATCCAGAGCCGCGCTGGCGCACCGCATCGCCATGTCGTCGGTCTGCCCTTCCAAAATCAGCGGGAGGGCCACGTTCTCGGTGACGTCGAGAGCGGGAAGCAGGCTCGGGCCCTGAAACACCACACCGATCCCCTTCGGGCGACCCTGCCGGTCCCGCTGAAGCGCGGGCCAACGGACCTCTCCCGAGGTTGGGGCGTCAAGCCCAGCGAGCAGAGTCAGCAGGGTCGACTTCCCCGACCCGGATGGCCCGGTCAATGCGATGCGCGCCGACGAGGGTATGCGGCAGCTGACATCGCTTATCGCGTGCACCGCCGTTCGGCCGGAGCCGAACGTGCGGCCTACGCCGATGCATTCAATCACCGCGGGCGGCTGCGTGATTGCCTCAGCACCGGCTTCGCGCGAGCCCGAGCCGACTGGCATCAGCACACCCGCCCGTCGTCGAGACGCACGACGCGTGCCGCTGCGTCCGCAACCGCGGGACTGTGGCTCGCTACGACGATCCCGGTGCCACTCGCGGCGGTGGCGATCAGCAGTTTGAGCACCTGTGATTCGGTGGCACTGTCCAGCTCGCCCGTGGGTTCGTCGGCGAGCAGCACGTCGGGGGCGTTGGCCAGCGCAATCGCCAGACCGGCGCGGGCGAGTTCTCCACCCGACAACTGGCTGGGGTAGGCCGACGCCCGGTCAGCTAGTCCCAGCTCGCTCAACAAATCCGCTCGATCACCGCCCCTGTGCGCCCCCAAGGCGCGCACTAGCGACAGATTCTGTGCCAGTGTCAAATGCTCAAGCAGGTTGGAGTTCTGGAACAGTACGCCGATGTTGTTCGCGCGCATTCGGGCCCGTTCCTGTTCGCGACGATGGGTGATCCGTTGGCCGTTGATGCGCACACTGCCGCCGTCGGGGTCGTCCATGCCGGCGAGACACGCGAGCAGCGTGGACTTACCTGAGCCCGAGGGTCCAGTGACGGCGACGAACTCACCGCGCGCCAGGGTCAGCGAGACTCCCTGCAGTGCAAGGGTTTCCTCATCGCCGGCACGATAGAACCGGTACAGCGAGCGGGCTTCCAGCGCAGGAGGCGGCTGAGCGGCTAACGCCATTGCAGTGAATCGGTGATCGTTCGCCAGGGGTCGAGGTTGTCGGCACCGACGGGGCCTGACAGGGTCAGGATCACTTCCTGGCCGCCTCGCCAGAACTCGTAGCGCTCAACCGCGTCGGTCCCGGTCTTGCCGGTAACCCCGTTGGGGGCCGAGGTCGCTTGGTAGGTGATCAGTACGGCTGGGCCGGCCTTGCGATTGACCACGGTGACGTCTCCGGGACGGTAGCCCGAAACCGACGATGCGATGCCCGGCAGTTCATCGGCCCGCGCCGACTCGACCGTCGGAGCAGAGTCGCGAGGGTGGCTTTCGACCCGCACGGTGTTCAACTTGTCGGTGAATATTGTCGCTGCTCCGTCGGCGGTGCGCGCCCAGCCTTCGGGCACCGAAACGGTGAACAGGCCCTGCGGTGGGGTGAACGGCACGTAAGCCTGGTTGTCCGGAATGTCGCCGACGGGGTTGCTTTCAGCCGTGGTGGCGGAGGTCGCTGCTGACGAATTCGAAGACGTTTGGCTGCTCGCACACCCGGACATCACCGCTGCGGCGGCCAGGACCGCTGCGGCTGCATTAACGATGCGACGGTAGATTCTCATGCCCCACTATTGAAGCTCGTTGCTGTGGATCCGCTGAGACGAATCGGTAAACGCGACACCGGCTACCAACCCGCCCCGTCGTGCCATACGAGTTGGCCGTTGGGTCGTTGGTTCGCCGGTACGAGGATGAACTGGAGCCGGTACCTCTCGGACCGTTTTTTTCGTGCCCACATGGGCCGAAGTCGCGATTTCCGCCGCCCGGCGTGACGGCAAGGAATCGAGTTGACGGCAATTGACGGAAGGAACGCGATCTTGATGGCTATCGGGATCGCGAGATGGCCCCTGAGCTGCATTTTGTGGAGCCCGGAGCCTCCTGTCAGGATTGAACTGACGACCGCTCGCTTACAAGGCGAGTGCTCTACCACTGAGCTAAGGAGGCCGGGGCCTTCAGGGTATCGGTTCAGCGCTTGTCGTCTTCCGACACCTCTGCCGCGATGATCCGCTCCGAGGTGATGATCCGCGGCGGCGAATTCCGCGGCCGGCGCGCACGTGGCCGCAGCGGGATCCGGTCGGCGATGTTGCTCAGCGGGTTGACGACCACGCTCAGCGAGTCGACCGCATCGCGGAGCATATCGACCGTGGGAGCCAGCCTCTCTAAGTTCGGCGCCAGCCGGTTCAGCGTGTCGGCCAGCACCGCGAGTTGCTCGAGCGGCCCGTTGCGCGCCGTCAGCCTGTCCACCACTCCGTCTTCGGCGAGCAGTCGATCCGCCACACCATCTTCAGCCAGGAGCCGCTCGATCAGCCCGTCCTCGGCGAGCAGCTGGTCGACCAGACCGCCGGAAGCCAGCGCGCGTTCCAACGGGCCGCCCTCAGCGGTCAACCGGTCCAGCGGGCCGCCCGGAGCGGTGAACCGGTCGACCAGCCCGCCCGGACGCATCAGCCGGTCGATCGGGCCGTCCGGCGCGAGCGCCCTGCCGAGCGGTGCGTCGTCGTCCATCATGCGCGCGAGCCGGTTCGCCCTCTCAAACGTCGAGTCAAGGCCGAACAGATGCGCCACCGACGTCGGCGATGTTTGCTTACCGGCGTCACCCAGTGTCTTGCGGGCGATGCCGAGGGCTCCTGACGCAACGTCCAGTCCAGCGTCAGCCGCCGCCAACCCGATCTTCGCCGGCATCGTTGCGAGCTCGACGAGGCTTTTGCCGAGGTCCATGGCCGCCAGTCTATTCACAGGGGTTATCGGTCTTCCCCGAGTCCGCCAAGATGGAACTCACAGAATGTTTACAGGTATCCTCCAGCTTTACCCCAAGCCGGAGGGTGGAGATTGGCCCGCATGGCAGCACCAGCACCGTTACCAGAATCACGACCAGAAGCCCGGGTCTTGGTGGTCGACGACGAGAGCAACATCGTCGATCTGCTCTCCGTGAGCTTGAAGTTCCAGGGCTTCGAGGTCCATACCGCCTCGAACGGACCCGCCGCGCTGGACAAGGCGCGCGAAGTGCGGCCCGATGCGGTGATCCTTGATGTGATGATGCCGGGCATGGACGGGTTCGGTGTGCTGCGGCGACTGCGTGCCGACGGCATCGACTCGCCGGCGTTGTTCTTGACGGCCCGTGACACGTTGCAGGACAAAATCGCCGGCCTGACGCTCGGCGGCGACGACTACGTCACCAAGCCGTTCAGCCTCGAGGAAGTCGTCGCCCGGCTACGGGTCATCCTCCGGCGCTCCGGCAAGCTCGTCGACCAGCCGCGCAACGCCCGGCTGACCTTCGCCGACATCGAGCTCGACGAGGACACCCACGAGGTCTGGAAGGCCGGCGAACCGGTGTCCCTCTCACCCACCGAGTTCACCCTGCTGCGCTACTTTGTGATCAACGCGGGCACCGTGCTGAGCAAGCCGAAGATCCTCGACCACGTGTGGCGCTACGACTTCGGCGGGGACGTCAACGTCGTCGAGTCCTATGTGTCGTATCTTCGACGCAAAATAGACACTGGCGAGAAGCGCCTCCTGCACACCCTGCGCGGCGTCGGGTACGTCCTTCGCGAACCGCGCTGAATAGGAAGAGCGAACAATAAGGGGCATGCCGACCATTCGCGGACGCGGCGTACCCCTACGGGTGAGCCTTGTCGCCGCCATGCTGGTGCTCGTCGGCTTCGGCCTGCTCGCGTCGGGCATCGCTGTCACGTCCATCCTGCGGCACAGCCTGATCAACCGTGTCGACCAGACACTGCTCGACGCATCCCGCGGATGGGCCCAAGCCCCTCGGCGCATGCCGCCGCCCCCGATCGAGGGACCCAACCCGAGCCGGCCGCCCTCGAACTTCTACGTCCGCGGCATCGGGCCCGACGGCCGCGTGTGGATGGCTGTCAACGACCGCGACGCCGAACCCGCGCTTCCCGCCGATAACGATGTCGGGCCGGTGCCTGTAACGGTCGGCTCCCAGGACGGATCCAACGTGCGGTGGCGCGCGGTCTCCGTGCGCGGCAGCCGAGGCGAGTTCATCACCGTCGCCATCGACCTCTCCGACGTGCAGTCCACCGTGCGGGCCTTGACCTGGTCGCAGGCCGGCATAGGGCTGGCCGTGTTGCTGGTCCTCGGCGTGGCGGGGTACTGGGTCGTGCATCGCAGCCTGCGGCCGCTGGTGGAAGTCGAGCAGACCGCCGCGGCGATCGCCGCAGGTCAACTCGACCGCCGGGTCCCGCAGCGTGATCCCCGCACGGAAGTCGGGCGACTGTCCCTGGCGCTCAACGGGATGCTTTCCCAGATTCAGCGTGCACTCGCCGCATCCGAGCAGTCCGCCGATCAGGCCCGCACGTCCGAGGAGCGGATGCGCCGGTTCATCACCGACGCCAGCCATGAGCTACGCACGCCACTGACGACCATCCGCGGATTCGCCGAGCTCTATCGGCAGGGCGCCGCCCGCAACATGGAGATGTTGATGTCGCGGATCGAATCCGAATCACGCCGCATGGGACTGCTTGTCGAGGACCTGCTGCTGTTGGCCCGCCTCGACGCCCAGCGGCCGTTGGAACAGCATCGCGTCGACCTGTTGGCCCTGGCCAGCGACGCCGTCCACGACGCGCAGTCGATCGCGCCCAATCGCCGCATCGCCATGGAGGTCTTCGACGGGCCGGGAACCCCGGAGGTCATCGGCGACGAGGCGCGGCTGCGGCAGGTGCTGGGCAACCTCGTCTGGAACGCGGTGCAGCACACCCCCGACACCGCGGGCATCACCGTACGAATCGGCACCGAGGACGACGACGCCGTGCTCGAGGTCATCGACCAGGGTCCGGGGATGAGCGAAGAAGACGCGCGCCGGGTCTTCGAACGGTTCTACCGCGCCGACACGTCGCGCGCCCGCGCCAGCGGGGGCACCGGTCTCGGCCTGTCGATCGTGGACTCGCTGGTATACGCGCACGGCGGAACGGTGAGCGTCAAGACCGCCCCCGGTCACGGCTGCCGGTTCCGGGTCACCCTTCCCCGCATCGCCGACGTGCCGGCGTTTACGACACCCGAGCCAGTGCATCCTTGATCTTGGCCTGCGCCTCGTCCAACGACTCCGGCGACGGATTCTGGTCGACGTTGGCGAACCCGAAGTCGCTGAGGTGGCGCGCCGGGAAGACGTGCACGTGCAGGTGCGGAACCTCCAAACCGGCGATGATCAGGCCGGCCCGCTCGGTATCGAACGCCAGGCACACCGCCTTGCCGATGAGCTGGGCGACCTCCATCACGCGGCCGAACGCTTTGCCGTCGACGTCCTGCCATTGGTCGAGCTCGGCGCGCGGCACCACCAGGGTGTGGCCCTGCGTCATCGGCTGGATGGTCAGGAACGCGACGACCTCGTCGTCTTCGTAGACAAAACGCCCCGGCAGTTCGCCGTTGATGATCTTGGTGAAGACAGACGCCATGCGCACGAGCATGGCGGCTGGACTTGCTCACAGCAAGCTCCAAGGCACGGTGCAGTACGGTAGCAGCTTCTCCGGAGACCGTAGACGCCATGACCGATGCCGTTGCAGGGGTGGACAACAGCGTGGTTCCGAATATCGAGATGGAAGCCGGCACCCGCCACGCCGACTACACCATCGACATCGTGATCCCCGTCTACAACGAAGAAGACGATCTGCCCCGCTCGGTTCGGCGGTTGCATCAGTTCCTCCGTACCGAGGTGCCGTATCGGGCGCGCATCACGATCGCTGACAACGCCAGCACGGACCGCACATTGGCGGTTGCACATGACCTCGCCGATGAACTGCCGGATGTGGGCGTGATCCACCTCGAGGTGAAAGGCCGCGGCGGCGCATTGCAGGCGGCGTGGTTGAGGTCGAGCGCGGTGGTGGTCGCCTACATGGATGTCGACCTGTCCACCGATCTGTCAGCCTTGATGCCGCTTGTGGCTCCGCTGATCTCGGGGCATTCCGACATCGCGATCGGCTCGCGGCTCGCAGCGTCTGCTCGGGTGATCCGCGGACCAAAACGCGAATTCGTCTCTCGCGGCTACAACTTTCTGCTTCGCAGCATGTTGGGCGCGCGCTTCTCCGATGCGCAATGCGGCTTCAAAGCCGTGCGCGCCGACGTCGCGCGGCGCCTGCTCCCTCTGGTCGCCGACACGGGCTGGTTCTTCGACACCGAGTTGCTGGTGATCGCCGAACGGGCCGGGCTACGCATCCACGAAGTGCCGGTCGACTGGGTCGACGACCCGGATTCGCGTGTCGACGTCATCGGCACAGCGATCGAGGACCTGAAGGGCTGCTGGCGCGTCGGCCGGGCGCTCGCGACCGGTGCGCTGCCGCTGCGCGAGCTGCAGGCCAGCCTCGGCCGGGAGCCGCTGGTGCCGGGCGTGCCGCATGGCATGGTCGGCCAGCTTGTGCGATTCGGCATCGTCGGCATCGCGAGCACGGTGGCCTACGCCCTCCTGTACTGGGTGCTGCACCCGGCGATCGGCGCCCAGGCCGCCAACCTGGCGGCGCTGCTGGTGACCGCGATCGGCAACACCGCGGCCAACCGGGCGTTCACGTTCGGCATCCGCGGCCGCGACAACGTCGCCCGCCACCAGATGCACGGGCTGCTGGTGTTCGCGTTCGGGTTGGCGCTGACCAGCGGTTCGCTCTTCGTGCTTCACCGCTTCGACCCGAACGTTGACCGGGTCGTCGAGTTGTCGGTCCTCGTCGTCGCGAACCTGGTCGCAACTCTGATCCGTTTCGTCGCACTCCGTCGCGTGTTCGGGGTCCATAGCAGAATGGCCTGATGGCCGTCGACAACGGGACCGTCACCGAGAACCAGCAGGCGGTCCAGTCCGCTGCGCCTGCGCGTCAACCCCGGCAGTGGATCGCGCTGGCGGCGCTGTTGGCCGGCACAGCGGTGCTCTACCTGTGGGACCTCGGCGCCATCGGTTGGGGAAACGCGTTCTATTCGGCCGCCGCGCAGGCCGGGGCCCAGTCGTGGAAGGCGTTCCTGTTCGGCTCGTCGGACCCGGTCAACTCGATCACCATCGACAAGCCGCCGATGGCGCTGTGGCCGATGGGCCTTTCGATACGCCTGTTCGGGCTGAGCGGGTGGAGCATCCTGGTGCCGGAGGCGCTGATGGGATTGGCCTCGGTGGCGCTGTTGTGGGACGCTGTGCGCCGCCGGTTCGGCGGAAGCGCGGGATTCATCGCGGGCCTGGTCCTGGCGCTGACGCCGATGGCGGTCGCCATCTTCCGTTACAACAACCCCGACGCGCTGCTGGTGTTGCTGATGATCGGCGCGGTGTGGGCGGTGCTGCGCGCGGTCGACGACGGACGCACGCGGTGGCTGGTGCTCTGCGGCGTGCTGGTCGGCTGCGGTTACTTGACCAAGCAGCTAGAGGTCGCGCTGGTGATGCCCGCGCTGGCCATCACCTACCTGGTCGCCGGCCCGCCCAACCTTGCCCGGCGGCTGTGGCAGCTCGCCGTCGGCCTGCTCGCCGCGGTGGTAACCGCCGGTTGGTGGGTCGCGACGGTGCAACTCTGGCCGTCAGCCGACAGGCCGTGGATCGGTGGATCGCAACACAATTCGATCCTCGAATTGACGTTCGCCTACAACGGGCTCGGCCGGTTGACCGGTGACGAGCCGGGCAGTACCGGCGCCTTCCCGCTGGGCCGCCACGCGGCAGGCGGACCCGGTGACGAGGCGATGCGGGTGTGGGGGCAGCCCGGCCCGGGCCGACTGCTCCAGCCGGCGCAGGTGGGTCAGATCTCATGGCTGCTGGCCGCGGCGTTGATCTTGCTCGTCGCGCTGCTGGCGTGGCGGTGGCGCGCCCCGCGCACCGACGTTCAGCGGGCCTCGGTGCTTGCCTGGGGACTGTGGTTGGTCATCACCGCGGTGGTCTTCAGTTTCATGGCCGGCATCTTCCACCCCTACTACACCGTCGCGCTGGCACCCGCGATCGCTGCCCTGGTCGGCATCGGTGTCGTGGTCATGTGGCGCCTCCGTGACCGGCTGTGGGCGCAGGCGCTGCTTGCCGCCGCCGCGGCGGCCACCGTCGCGACGACCTTCCTGGTGTTGGGTTACATCCCGCATTACTACCCATCGCTGCGGTGGGTCAGTGTCGCCGGCGTCGCGGTGATCATTGTCTGGCTCCTGGGCGTCGGAGCCGACTGGGCGGAGCGGCGCGCCGTGAAAATCGCCGTCGTCGTCGCAGCAGTCGCGCTGGGGCTCAGCGGTCCGTTCGCGTACGCCATCACCACGATTCACCGCGGCAACTCCGGCGCGTTGCCGGCTGCCGGACCCCCCTTGCTGGCGTTACGTCACGGGCCGCCGTTCGGCCCGGGTATCGGCCGAGCCGATCCGGGCGCCGGGCCTGCGCCGTGGCAGGCCGGGCTGAACCGCGGATGCAATTTGATCGACGCCGGAAATCCCGAGCCGGGTGTCGTCGACAGGCTGAACGACGATGCCCGCGCCTACACGTGGGTGGCGGCGACCATCGGTTCGGTGTGCGCCTCCGGTTATCAGTTGGCCACCGGGCACCCGGTCATGCCCGTCGGCGGTTTCAACGGGTCGGATCCTTCACCGCCGGAAGGCGTATTCCAGCGCCTCGTGGTGGCGGGCAAGATCCACTATTTCATCGCGGACACCCAGGACGACCCCGATCCGGATGACCTGTCGGCGCGCTTCAACAACAGCGGCATCATCCAGCATTGGGTGGAGCGCAATTTCGCGCCGATCAACATCCGCGGCGTGACGCTGTTTGATCTGACCCGGTGACTAGATGAGACCTGTCGCGTCGAACACCCAGGAGGTGTCGCTTCCAGCCAGGTCGGAATGATCCTTCCACGGCGTGACTTTGCCGTCGGCGACGTGATGCACCGAGACGAACGGCAGCACGGTCGTTTCGCCGCTGACCCAGGTCCAGGTCTCGGAATGCTCGTAAAGCGGCGATGTGAATTTCGGGCGGTCGCGTAACGCCTGGGCCGGCGGCCCGTCAGCTAACCCAAATACCCACTGCAACTGGTGTTTTGCGCCCATCAGCATGCGTTTGCGGTACGGGGTAGGTGTGGGCCCGGTATGGCTACAAAACGCCCCTGGCCGCCGGGGTAACGTCGGGGCCTCACCGGAAACGAATGTGGGGTTGTTTCGCCCGCGCACTCGCACGCTCAGGAGTCGTCGCGGCGAGCGGTCGTCGTTCTCGCCCCGGGCGAACATGGCCATGGAGGCGATAAACGACAGGCCGCCAACTATGCAAAACGACTACTTCGCTAGCTGGTTTTCGACTTGAGCCCATGCCAGGTGGGTGGTAACCGCCGTTACGATCACGCCCCCCCGCCCCAGGCGCGCCGCTGCGCTCGAGAACGTCCGAAATGGCGGTGGCGTGTGCGCCACGCTCCCTGATCAAAAGCGCAGCGGGGACGACCAAAGGGCCGGGAGCTAGACATCCCAGGTTCGTAAGTGTCAAGCCGCGGCTGAGGTGCGGTGCGCCCAGGCGGTGTGTTCGTCGTAATCGGTGTGGTGGCGTAGGCAGCCGTGCAAGATGCCCACGAGACGGTTGCCGAGCGCACGCAGGGCTTGGTGGTGGGTGTTGGCGGCGGCACGGTGCTGGTCGTAGAAGG
>JAOPWC010000015.1 GCA_025965895.1 Mycobacterium sp. | reverse complement strand
GATCGTCCACCAGGACAAGGTGGTGACCGCGGCGGGCGTGTCGGCAGGTATCGACCTCGCGATGTGGCTGTTCGGCCAGATCAGCGGGGAGAGCAAGGCGAAGGCGGTGCAGCTCGCCATCGAGTACGACCCGCAGCACCGCGGTCGAGCACCCGTCGCGGCGGCTCATCGTCCATCTGCCTCGCCCCTATGACGAGGCCCGAGAGCTCTACGAAACTCTGGTACCCGAGGTGGACCGGGCCCGATTCGGCCAAATGGCCAACTGGCAAGCCACTCTGGAACTCGCCGAAATCAATGCCCCACACGGGTTCATGCGCTACTACCGCGGCCATGTGACCGCGGCCATGGCGGGCTTAGCCTCGTTTTGGAAGGCGACCCACTACCTGGTGGGCAACCACACCATCGCCGAGGGCATGTTTCGCCACGACCCCGCCGTCATGCTGCACGCGCCGCTGCAAACCCTGCTGTACGCCGACCCGGGCGGCGACACGAAACTCGCCGTCGACCAACCCAGCCTGCTGTTTGCCAGCTACCACAATCCCGACATCGAAACGGTGGGCTATCGACTCGATTATCTGTTGTCTCTGTTGATCATCGACATGGGCGGAACCCTGCCCTCAGAACTGCGGCACACGCCATGACAGCAGCAACACCGCAGGCTTTGTCGCCGAAGCGGCTGGGCGTCAATGTTTTTACCGCACCCGGCAAGGCGGTCGTGGGTGAGCGGCCACGACCCTTCGGCGAACCGCTGGCCTGGGATCCGATCACCTCGACGCTGATCTACGGCGAGTACGACGCGGTGCTGGTGGACACCTTGACCACCGTCGCCGAAGCCACCGCACTCGCGGATTGGATTGGGCTGCATCACCGCATACCACATGGACGTGTCGATCCCACAGGTCGAGGTGCCCGAAAGCCAAAGGAGATTCGCTATGCAACAAGGCCTTACACGGACGACAGCAGGTGCATTTGCCGAGCGCAACGGATGGCACAGCCGTGTCGTCAATGCGGGGGGAGCCCGAATCCATCTCGTGGAGGCCGGTCAGGGGCCACTAGTGCTGTTGTGCCACGGGTTCCCTGAGTCCTGGTACTCGTGGCGCCACCAGATCGAAGCGTTGGCCGACTCGGGCTACCGCGTGGCCGCCCTCGACATGCGCGGCTACGGTCGTTCAGCCCATCCGGAACGCGTGGACGAATACCGCTTACCCGCATTCGTGGCCGACTGCGTCGGGGTCGTCGAAGCACTCGGTGCAACGAATGCGGTGATCGTCGGCCATGATTGGGGGGCACCGGTGGCGTGGACTTCGGCATGGACCCGACCGGATGTATTTCGGGCCGCGGTAGGGTTGAGCGTGCCCTTCGGCGGCCGAGCGGTCGTCTCCCTGCCGACCATCAGCACATTCGGCGACCTGCGGCCCAGCGTTGTGCACCGCTACATGGCTGGCGGGGATCCCGATGTCCTGTTCTATCAGGAGCTATTTGGGATACCCGGAGCGGTGGAAGCCGAGGCTGAAGAGAATTTACGTGAATGGCTGTTGGGCATCTATTACAGTTTCTCGGCATCGCCGCCACCTCCTTCGGACCTCGCCGCGATGGATCTCAGCAAGCCTGAACAGGTTCTGGCCATGACCCAGGCTTCACCCGCATGTATTCGGCGCGGTCGGCGCATGCGAGATGGCTTTGCAATTCCCGAGCATATGCCGGCGTGGTTGACTGACGAAGATATCGACATATTCGCCGCGGAGCTCGAATACACCGGCCTCACTGGCGCTTTGAACTACTACCGCTGCCTGGACCTCGATTGGGAATTGCTTGCACCCTATGAAGGGCGGCCGGTGGCAGTGCCGACGTTGTTCATCGGTGGCAGCCGCGACGTTGCCACGCTATGGGGTCTCGACGCCCTCGCCCGAGCGGGCGAGTACCTCTCCGACCTACGTGGGGCCATTATCCTCGACGACTGCGGGCACTGGGTACAGCAGGAAAAACCGACGGAGACGAGCGAAGCGCTCCTGCGGCTCCTCGCCGAACTCTAGTTCCAATACCGATAACAAGACGAATTGCGGTGGGTATCTGGCGCTCCACTGCAGAAGGAAGCACGCCGATTTCGCACCATCACGACGTGTCAGATGTTGCGTCTATTGGTGGGTGGTCACCAGCTCGACCCTGTGCCTGCAGGGAATGGGCCGCGCCGACGACGGCTACGACGTTCGCGTCGTCTCGCGCAACGGCGAGCCCGCCCATCACCGGCATCGACCTGGCGTTGGCACTGGTCGAGGACGACTACGGCACTGAGGTCGCGCAGACCGCTGCCCGCTGGCTGGTGCTGTACCTGCGACGGCCCGGGGGGCAGACACAGTTCGCCGCACCGGTGTGGATGCCGCGGGCCAGGCGTGCACCGATTCGGGATGTGCAGGAGGCTATCGACGCTGAACCCGCCGGCGCACAAAGCATCCTGAGTTGGCGCGCCGAGCGTCGATGAGCCCGCGTCACTTCACGCGGGTGTTCACCGACGAGGTCGGCGAGGCGCCCGGGGCGTACGTCGAGCGGGCCCGCACCGAGGCGGCCCGTCGCCAGCTCGAGGAGACCGACGACACGGTCACCGTGATCGCCGCCCGTTGTGGGTGCCCCGATCTGCGCGGCGCGGGGTGGAGTTCGGCGCCCATGGATCGCTATCTCAAGAACGACATGGCTGACGATCTTGCGGCGGTGCTGGATCGGCTGGGCGTCGGGCCGGTGCGGCTCGTTGCCCATGACTGGGGCGGCCCGGTGGCGTTCATCATGATGCTGCGCTACCCACAGAAGGTGACAGGCTTCTTTGGGGTGAACACGATCGCCCCGTGGGGGACGCTTGATCTGGCGATGGTGCGCCATTTGTGGCGGTTTTGGTATCAGATCCCGATGTCGCTCCCGGTGATCGGGCCGCGCGTGGTCGGCGACCCGAAGGGCCGCTACTTGCGGATGCTGCTGCGCTGGGTCGGCGCGGGTTCTCACCGGCCGAGGACGACTTCTGGCTCTACGTGCACCGGATGGGGGAACCGGGTCACGCGGTCGCCGGTTCGCGCTGGTATCGCACCTTCCACAACCGCGAGGCACTGCGCTGGTTTGTGTGCGGTGAATTCGACGACGCGCGTGTCGATGTCCCGGTGCGCTGGCTGCTCGGGACGGGCAACCCGGTCATTACCCCAACGCTTCTGCGAGGGCTCGATCAGTGGATCAGCGACTTCAAACTCGAGACCGTTGACGGCGTTGGCCACTGGATCATTGACCAGCGGCTCGATCTGGTGCTGGACCGGCTCCGCGCATTTCTTGCCAGGGACGTGATCTCTTCGAGATCCTGTTCACAGAGATAGGGCCAATCGGGTTGCTTCCGCCTTTTCATCCACACATCATCTCCGGCCCGATTCGGATCGGTGGCCCGCCGGTCGACTGACTACATGACAAACCCGTACTTCCTGTGCTGTTCTGCGACGAACTCGTCAACCAGCACGCCGCTTCTCACGAATTCTGCAGTCGGCCATGAGATTCTGCAATCAGCAACGAGGCCTTAAACCATCGCGTCCCCTGCAGCAGTGCGCCTGCGAAGGCCGCGGTTGGGCCGTTTCGGCGCAATCGTGACGAGGTGAAGATCCGCCACGAAAGTGAGACGACAGCATCCGCCACGCAGGTGAGACAACAACGAGCACGCAGGTCAGCGAGCCGTCGTCCGCCATCGAGTTCGAGGTCAGCAACACCCTTGAGTACCTCGATCCCGATGATCTACAGATTGTCGACGTCCGAGACGAGGCGACCCTGGACCCGCACTTCGTCGCCAGCATCTGCGGCGAGGTGGAGTCGCCCCGTTCTACGCCGTCGCCCGGCCTTGCTGGGCTTGTCGCCACGGGTAAGCTAATCTTCCACTGCCGCAACCCTTTCAGTGGTATTCGGGGCGACAATTGTGTTGTCTATCAAGTGCCCGCGGGCGCTTCTGCTTCCCGATGGATTGACAGTGCGGATCAATCGGTTCCGGTCAATCTAGTCCGAAATGATTGGCGAACCTTCCCCGCGGCGACAGTGGGCGGATCTGCTTGTGTGAGGTGATGTCCTAATGTGTGGGTGTCGTGGCGTGGACGCCACGGCCGTACTCGCCAACACTGGGGTTCATGGTTCGATCCGTGCTGATCCTCGGCTTTTCCGGTGTCCAGGCCCTCGACTTGGTGGGCCCGTCGGAGGTGTTC
>JAOPWC010000002.1 GCA_025965895.1 Mycobacterium sp. | reverse complement strand
ACGCCGAGTTCTCCTCCGCTGGACAGTTTCTCGGGTGGGCCATCGCGAAGATCATGGGCGGCCTGGTCGCCACGTACCGCGGGAAGTTCCCCGACGCCGTTGCGTCGATCGAACAGGCGCTGGCGGCGCTGGCGGCCGAGGCCTCACTGCCGTGGCTGCTGCCCGCGCGGCACCTGCTGGCGAGGGCCTATGCGGCGCTGGGCCGCGCCGACCAGGCAGAGCGCGTGCTCGCCGATTCCCTGGAACACACCGGTCAGTTCATGGCGCTGCATTCTCCGCAGGTGACGATCGCCAAATCGTGGGTGGCGGCGACCAAGGGGTTCGAGCGTCGCGCGGTCGAATTGGCCCGCGCCGCCGCAGATGTCGCACACCAGTCCGGTCAGTTCGCCGTCGAAGCCGAGGCGCTGCACCACGCGGCCAGATTCGGTGACCGCACCGTCGCCGACCGGCTGGCCGCACTGGTGGACCATGTCGAGGGAAACGTGGTGTCCCTGCAAGCCCGCCACGGCGCAGCTGTCGCCGCCGCCGACGCGGCCGCCCTTGACGCGGTCAGTGCGGAATTCGAACGCGCCGGCCTGCTGCTTTCCGCGGCGGACTCGGCTGCGCAGGCGGCACCATTGCACGATCACGGCGGTCAGCGGCGCAAAAGCCAGGATGCGGCGGCGCGGGCATTACGACTGGCCACCGTGTGCGGTGGAGCGGTGACCCCGGCCATCAAGTCCGCGGCGCAGCCCCTGCCCGTGAGCGTCCGCGAGCGCGAGATCGCCCTGCTCGTCGCCGCGGGCCTGTCGAACAAGGAAATCGCCGAGCGGTTGACGTTGTCGGTCCGCACGGTCGAAGGTCACGTGTACCGGGCGTGCTTCAAACTGGATGCCGCCGATCGCGACGAACTGGCCAAGCTGATGCGGCACGAAATATCTAAATAAGCGGAGCCCCGGCCGCTCAGGAGTGTCGAACTGCATCAGACACATTATGCGTAGTCGTAGCAGCAATCTGGGACCAGTCGGATCAGCCGAAAATGATGCTCCTGGTGAAGAGGTGACGCCGCCCGGGTGGCTAGCGGCGGCCATACGGGTCGACGCAGAAGTACAGATTCCCGCCGTGGCAGGCGCTGAGTTCTTCCTCGGTCGGCGCGCCGACGACGGCACCCCCGGGCGCCAGGACCGGCACGCAGCCGTAGCCGGCTGGATTGGGGACTTCACCAGGGGGGCACGCCGCGACGACGGTGAGCGCACTCGGCGGTGCGCTGAACACCGGCGCGGCAGCGATCGCGACTGCGGTCGCCGCGACGCCCGTGACCAAACCCAGCCGCGCCGCTTGATGTCGGAGAGCATGCATACCACCACAATGCCTCCCGACAAGACGCCGCGCCATAGTCGGTTCAGCCGCCCCCGGCAGGCCACTTGAATGAGAGAACAAAACCATCAACGTGATTACGCAGACGCAACGGCTATCGCGGTGTTGAATAGCAACATTGAATAGGCAGTCCCGAGGCAACGCCGGGGGGCGCGGTGGATGCAGATGAAACAGACCCCTGGGACAACCGCGTGCTCTGTGCGCTGGGTGACCTCGCGTCAAGGACAATCACGTCGGACCGGCGGACTTTGCGCGAAATGGTGGCCGCGCGGTTCGCGTCGCGCTTCGATACGAAAGCGCGGCTGTACGAAGGCGACAAGCCGCAGTGGCAGAACCGAGTCGACGAAGCTCTGCAGCGCCTCATCGACGCGGGCCTCGTCCAGGACGGACCGTCCGGGGTCAACCCGGACCAGACCGACCCCGATTCGACATTCGGTCTGACGAAGACCGGTCAAGACGGCGTGGATCAGGCGTGCGAGCAGGCCTCGGCGGAGCCAGAACGCGACCTTCTCGCTGCGGGCAACGGACAGCCGGACAGCCGGGATCCGCTGGTGGCCGGGGTATTAACACCGGCGCTACGCGAGCGGTTCGGACAAAATCCCGAATCCGACCCAACGGAGGCCTGGTCGACACCGTGGCCGATCATGATCGAACTGAACCTGCGGTTCCAGTCAGGGGCCGCCGATGCGATGAAACGAGTCAACTACCTCTGGAGGCTCGTCGACGGTCCCGGCGAGCCGTTCCCTGTTTCCGAGTACGCGGTCGGCGAGCTGACGACCAGCCAGCTGGAACGTCTGGTATCGGCCGACGCGGCGCCCCTGGATTGGCCGAAACGAGCGATCTACCGGATTTGGCCGGACTTCGAGGCACACCCGCAGATCGATGGGTCCTCCACAACGATCAAGGCCGTGGCGGCGCAACGTTCGTTCAACAGCTTCGGCGACGGGATCGTCTGGGGGGTGGTCGATTCCGGCGTGTGGGCGGGCCATCCCCACTTCTGCGGGTACACGACGCTTACGGATGCGTCGGTGCGGGATCTGCATCGCGACTTTACCGTCGACACCGCCGAACAACAGAGTCCCCTTTCCGACGACGACGGGCACGGCACCCACGTCGCGGGAATCATCGCCGGTGGATTGGAGATGTGGGATCCACCGCCGGGAACAGAACGGAAGGTGATCGCCACTGAGAAGCGTTTCAACCCCGGGTCACCCGACAGCGCATTCCCGATCATCCAGCCCAGAGACGTCCCCGACATCAACCTCCTCGCGGGCATGGCGCCGCGCGCCAAGCTGGTCAGCCTCAAGGTGCTCGCCGCAGGGGATCTCTCGAGCCGGGTCAGCAGGGTCATGCGGGCCCTGGCCTACGTGCGGGAAGTCAACGCCTCGAGCGACAAACTGCCACGCATCCACGGCGTAAACCTCAGCCTGGGATATGAGTTCTCGGCGCAATGGTTTGCATGCGGCCAGAGCCCGCTGTGTGCCGAAGTGGACAAACTGGTGCGCTCCGGAGTGGTCGTGGTCGTGGCGGCGGGCAACACCGGCTATGTCACCTTGAACCCCAAATTCGCCACCGACGTCACCAGATTCAGCGCCGCGATCACGATCAACGACCCAGGCAACGCCGAACGTGCGATCACCGTCGGATCCACCCACCGGGACTCGCCGCACACATTCGGGGTGTCGTACTTCTCCTCGCGCGGCCCGACCGGGGACGGTCGCGCCAAACCGGACCTCGTCGCCCCGGGCGAACGGATCACCTCTGCCGCCGCGGGCAAGAACCTCTTCGCTGTCGAGCAAGCAAACCTGCAGGGCCTCGACGGAGCAGCGGTCTACGTCGAGGACAGCGGCACCAGCATGGCGGCGCCGCACGTCTCGGGAGCCATCGCCGCACTCCTGTCCGTGCAACGTGAACTGATCGGCAAACCCGAAGACATCAAACGCATCTTGGTCGCGTCGGCCACCCCGTTGGGCCGTGACCCCGCCTTTCAGGGAGGCGGCCTGGTGGACCTCATGCGCGCTCTGCAATCCGTCTAACACCCAGCCCGAAGGACCAGCCATGACCGACACCATCGCCAATCGACCCCTGTGGCGCCTCGTCTTCGACAAGGACGGCGACGTCGACCCCCAAACCAAATCCGACGTCGTCGACGGCATCGGCGCCGACGAGGTCACCGACCTCGTGATGTTCTCCCACGGCTGGAACAACGACGAGGCCACCGCGACGTCGCTGTATGCCCGGTGGTTCGCTCTCCTGGCCGCCCAACTCGACCCGAACCGCAAAGTCGGATTCGTCGGCATCCGCTGGCCCTCCGAGCTGTGGCGTGACGAGCCGATCCCGGACTTCGAGGCGGCGCCCCAAGCCAACGCGGGCGGCGCCGCCGCGCTCAACGAACAGCCGCAGATCCCCGCGGGCGCACCGACCATCGATCCGGCCCAACTGCAGGACCTCAAGGACATGTTCCCCACCGGAACCGCCCAGCTCGACGCAATAGCCGATCTGCTCGCCCAGCCGCCGACGGCCGAAGGTGCCGCGCAACTCTTCACGACGATGAGAGACTTCAGCGCCGCCACAGCCTCCGGCTTCAACGACGGCGAAGCGGACGCCTCAACAGAGCCGGGCATGCTTGATCCCCAACGAGCTCCCACCGATGTCTTCACCAAGTTCGGCGACGGACTTGCCGACGCGGGTGTCGACTTCGGCGGCGGAGGCGGCGCCGCCGGCCTCGATGAATTCGGCGCCAAACTATGGAACGGCGCGAAAGAGGCCCTGCGCCAACTCACATACTGGCAAATGAAGAACCGGGCCGGCGTGGTGGGCGAAAAAGGGCTCGGTCCCCTCATCGGCCAGCTGGTCGACGCGTTCCCCCAGTTGAGGATCCACCTCATCGGGCACAGCTTCGGGGCCCGGCTGGTGTCGTTCGCCCTTGCTGGACTGCCCGACGCGCAGCCCTCACCGGTCAAAGCCGTCACACTCCTTGAGGGTGCCTTCTCTCGCTTCGCATTCACCGATGCCCTGCCGTTCCGGCCCGGCGCCGGCGCGCTCGCCGGCAAGCTCGCTCACATCGACGGACCGATGAGCATCTGCTACTCCAGCCACGACCGCGCCCTGGGCACGTTCTACCCACTGGCTGCGGCCGCCGCAGGCGACGACGCGGCCGCGGTTGCCGATCCGCTGGCACGCTGGCGGGCGATGGGATCCGACGGCGCCTACAACGTCGAATCCCAAATCCTCGGGCTAACCGGCACCGCCTACCCGTTCAAACCGGGCACGATTCTCAACCTGGACTCGTCGGATGTCGTCACCCAGGGCAACTCGCCCTCGGGCGCGCACAGCGACATCTTCTATCCACAGCTTGCCTGGGTCGCCGCGGCAGCGGGCGGTCTGAACACCCACTGAAAGGGCCGGTATGAGCGGAACGCTGTCGCGGGTGTTGTCCCGCGCAGCCGAGATGGTGGACCAAACGATCGGATGGTCGCGGCTACCCACGCCACTCGGCGTCCTCGTCTTGCTCGGTCTGCGCAACCGGCTTCGAACGCACAACCTCTACAGCACCGGCCGTGGCCCTTGCGATAAGCCGTCCTACAGCGACCCGAACGTCATTAACCGCCTTGACGCCCGCATGATGAACGGCACCTTCAACGACCTCGATGACCCGCTGATGGGGTCGACGGGAAGCCGGTTCGGGCGGAACGTCCCCCCGGAGCGCACCCGTCCCGAGGAACCGGCGCAGCTGTTGGACCCCAGCCCGCGGGTGATCAGTCGGCGTCTGCTTGCGCGTGAGTCGTTCGAGCCGGCCACCACGCTGAACCTGTTGGCCGCAGCCTGGATCCAGTACGAAGTCCACGACTGGTTAAGCCACCCCACCCTCGACACTTACCCATGGGAGGTTCCGCTGGACCAACCGGGCGACCACTGGTTCACAAATCCCATGAAGATCTCCCGGACCGAACCGGACCCCAGCCCCGACCCCGGGCGTCCCCCAACCTATGTTAACCAAGACACCCATTGGTGGGACGCCTCCCAAATCTACGGGGATACACCAGATTTCGCCAATGCGTTGCGTTCCCATGAGGGCGGCGAGCTCGGCCTGGACGAGGACGGGCTTCCGCCCGAAGCACTCGCTCACCACGTCGATATCAAAGGCCCTGCCGGGAACTTCTGGGTCGGTCTTGCGCTGCTGCATTCGCTGTTCATGAAGGAACACAACGCGATTTGTGGCGCGCTCGCCGCAAAATATCCCGGGATGTCCGACCAGGAGCTCTACGACACCGCGCGGCTGGTCAATACCGCCCTGATGTGCAAGATCCACACCGTCGACTGGACACCGGCCATCATCGCCCACCCGACGACCGTCTTCGGGATGCGGACGAACTGGTACGGGCTCCTGGGCGAGCGGTTCGCCGAGCGTGTCGGTCGCATCTCGAAAAACGAAGTGATCAGCGGCATCCCCGGCTCCGCCACCAACCATCACGGCGTTCCGTACTCCCTCACCGAGGAGTTCGTTGCCGTCTACCGGATGCATCCGCTGATACCCGACGAATTCGTCTTCCGCTCGGTGCGCGACGACCAACCGATCGTCGAACGGACGTTTTCCGAATTGACCTTCTTCCATGTGCGCGAACGGCTCAAGGAAGTCCCGATGGCCGACCTGTTGTACTCGTTCGGGCGCTCCCATCCCGGTGCGATCACCCTGCACAACTACCCCAACCAGTTGCGCGATTTCACCAAAGCCGACGGGACGCGGATCGACCTGGCCGCGGTCGACGTGCTGCGGACCCGGGAACGAGGAGTCCCGCGCTACAACGAGTTTCGGCGGCTCTTCCGCCTCAAACCTGCGTCGTCGTTCAACGAGCTCACCGACAACCCCGCCTGGGCCGAGGAACTGCGCCAGATCTACGGCGATGTCGAACGCGTCGACCTGATGGTCGGGCTGTATGCCGAGCCGAAGCCCAAGGGATTCGGGTTCAGCGACACCGCTTTCCGGGTGTTCATCCTGATGGCGTCCCGGCGGCTGGAGAGCGACCGGTTCCTCACCGACTGTTTCCGGCCCGACGTCTACACCCAGGTGGGCTTCGACTGGGTCAATCGCAACAAATTGCGCACGGTCCTGCTGCGGCACTACCCGGCGCTCGAACCGGCCCTGCGGGGTGTCGAGAATCCGTTCGCCCCCTGGGTACGGGTTCGCCCGGGCAACCCCGATTGAGCGCTCTACCACATCAGCCAGGAGCGCTGCCCGGCGTCGGGTCGGCTGGCGCATGGCACCCATGCCGGACGCGACTAGTTGCGTGGATTTTCGCCGGGGACGGCGGTAATCGCAGATTACCGGTGAAGTACGCCATGTTGATTATTAGCTGGTGGCCCAATCTGTTTCGACCATTCGAGCCATAGTGCGACAGTTCAGGGCCTGCCGCGTGTGCGCGGCCGTTTCGGTGTGGGACTGACTGCCCCGAGCAGACCGGTGAGCTCAGTAATTGGAATGGCGTCGAGTTTCTCGACGGCGCTGACGATGTCGGCCTGTAGGGTGTCGTCGGCGAATGGCTCTGCTAGCCAGTGGAATTTGTCCACTACCCGCTGCCACGACATGGGACGGGTTGGCGAGCCTTCGAAATCGGATTGCTCCCGGTCGAAGCTGCGTCCATCCTTCAGTGTGATGTGTACGCGAGCGGAGGTACGTGCAGGGTACGCGGCAGTGAGGTCGTCCGCCGGTGAAACGCTGACCCGCTGCAGCAGGTTCTGTACGTCGGCGCGGCGGACCCGTTCGGTCTCGAGTTGTTCGGGTCCCACCTGGCCGTCGAGCAGTGCGACGGCGCTGAGATACCTCAGGTTGTAATCGGCCTGTTCTTTGGTCTGTGGGTGGTCCTTGTTCCCGTAGCTTCCTCCTCCGGCGAAGTCATATGCGCCTTGGAACACTTCGAGGGTAACTTGAGCGACATCGTCGCCGGCAATTCGATGGTGGTCGCGGATAGCCAGCGTGGCGTCGATGATGATCTGGCCGTGGATCAATGAGCAGTACTGCTTGAGGTAAGTCTGCTCGACAGCGGTCAGCGAGTGATCGTCGGTGCGGAAGTCGATGCTCTGGTCGAATAGCTGGACGAGACCGTTGGGGCCGTCGATCAGCGCGCGCGGGCCAGTCGTGCCGCGGCCGACGAGCAGCGTCGTGTAGACAGCGCGCATGCCGGTGATCGCCGGCGAGATCCCCTTCCACGTGGACACGGGTTCTGTGTGCACGGCGGCCAGTGAGACGTTGTCGGCGCTGGATGCGGCGATGGCCGAGGCGGTATGCGCCGCATCGAAACCAAGCAGCTTGGACGCTCCGGCGGCCACCGACATCGCCAGCTGTAGCGCATGATTGAGGCCGCGCGCCATGACAGGAACCTGCGCGCTGAACCGGCACTGCACTTCGTAGGCGATGGCCAGGGCCAGCAGAAAATCGGCCCCGGTGCCGTTCACGTGCTCGGCCGTCGCCAGCACGGCACCAAAGTCGTCGGCGGGGTGGCACAGCCCTCCGGGCGTCAAGAAGGTATCCAGGAGGTCGGGATAACGCACCAGGACGGTATTGAAGAACGCCGACTGATCGACCGAGGTACGACCGCCACCGATGAAGGTGGTGGTCGGTCGGCTGGTGAACTGTTCGGCCTGCGCCCGGATCTCTGGGATGAGCTCTCCATCCAAAGCACCCAACGCGCAGGCGATGCTGTCGAGCACGTTGCGCTTGAGCGTGGTTAGCGAAGATCCTAGATCTGACAGGCTTGCCTGGACCACGAACTGGCCGAGTCGCTCCACTTCGTAACCGTCTGCCATTGACCCGCTCCCGACCGCTCAGGCCTCGCCGCCCTCTTGCAAAAAAATATCAGCAGCAGTCGCCTTCCCGGTAGTGGAAAACCCGCAATTCCGATGAGCCTGGGTGCGCGCCGCCCCGTCGCTGAGATCTTGCTGTGAGGGATTGTCGGCGACAGTCGGTGCCACCCTCCTCGCATCGGCGCGTGGCGCCCCCGTAGATGCGCGAGTGGTGGAACGTCCTGCCGGTACTTCTGATGCGAGATATTCGATGTAGGACAATTCTTTTCGATCCGCACGGGGCGGTGTTCGCCAGCGCCGAGCACCTGTAAGGGGCCCTGCGCGACTGCCGATGACTGATCGCATGGCATGCCACCGCTGGAAGCGTCGGTTCGATGCAAATCTGGTCTTTGCTAGTTATCGTCACGGCCGACGCGGCGCGCGTACGATCTTGACCATTTCGAGCAGTCGGGAGCCCGGACAGGATCTGCTCGTGGTTCCCTATCATGATCTGATGGCCAAACTTCTTTTCGTCATGACCGCAACGAGTTATTGGACGCTCAAGGACGGCACCAGGCATCCGACCGGTTACTGGGCCGAAGAGTTCGCCGCCCCCTACCGCGCACTCACCGCAGCGGGGCACGAGGTCGTGGTGGCCACCCCCGGCGGCGTCGTGCGGTACGTGGACGCGATGAGCCTGCGGCCCGCCATGGCCGGCAGTGCGCAGATCGCCCTCGATCTCGAGGAAATCATTCGGTCCGCCGAGGAGTTGCGCCGGCCGATCGAGCTGGCTGACGCCCGTCTGGACGACTATGACGCCGTCTACTATCCCGGTGGCCATGGTCCCATGGAGGACATGTGGCAGAACGCCGACTCGGGCCGATTGCTCACCGCCGCCCTCGCGTCCGGCAAGCCCCTGGCCGATCGTCTGCCATGCGCCGGCCGCCATGCTGGCCACCCGACGGAAAGGTGCTTCACCCTTCGCCGGGTACCAGGTCACGGCGTACACCAACGATGAAGAGGACGCGGTCGGACTGCGCGAAAAAGCCAGGTGGACCGTCGAGGACGAACTGGTCAAGATGGGCGTCAAGTTCACCCGCGGCGAGATCTGGAAGCCCTACACGGTCGTGGACCGCAATCTGTTCACCGGCCAGAACCCCGCGTCAGCCGCACCCTTGGCAGAGCAAATCCTGGGTACACTTTAGTGTCCAACAAACTCGCTCCAGGATTGACAGTGCGCAATAACGAGGTCGCATCGATTCGAAATCGCCTGCCCCACAGATAACTTCGTCAAGGAGGCATCGTGGAGTTCCTGGTCACCATGACGACCCACGTCCCCGAGGGCACGACCGAGGAAGCCGTGGGCGAGGTGCGGCAACGTGAGGCCGCCCACTCGCACGACCTCGCAGAGCGCGGAAGCCTGCACCGTTTGTGGCGTCCCCCATTGCAACCCGGCGAGTGGCGCACGCTGGGTCTCTTCTCTGCCGATGACGCCGACGACCTTGAAAGCGTGCTCGCGTCGATGCCGCTGCGGATCTGGCGCACCGACAAAGTGACGACGCTTTCGCCGCACCCGAACGATCCCGCGCTGTCCGGTGTCGGGCCAGGCCGGGAGTTTCTGATCGCCATGACAATTACCGTCCCGGACGGGACGCCTTCCATTGCCGTGGATGACAAGTTCGACCGCGAAGCCCAGCGTGCTCGCGAGCTTTCCAGCCAAGGCCACCTCCGGCGGTTGTGGGCGCTGCCCGCAGAGGAGTCCGTCCGGCGAACTCTCGGCTTGTGGAACGCCCGCGACCCCGATGAGCTCGACAACATCATGAAGTCGTTGCCCCTCTACCCGTGGATGACGGCGGCGACCACGCAACTCTCGCCGCATCCCAGTGACCCCGCCACCCTGGCGTGACATCATGTGCGCCTCCTACGCCATGTGGCTCAACCGTCATCGGTGCGCAAGATGCTGACATTGCGCGCGACGCGTCAGATCGTCCGCGGTGCAATGCCTTTGCCGCGATTGTGCTATTCGATGGAGCCAATGTCTTGGCTGTGCGCGTACAGCCAACGAAAGCAATCAGCCCGCGCGTCGCGGGCACCACGGCGGCCCTTACCCAGAGGAACAAAAGCATGGACATTAAGCTGGAGGTCGTAGTGCTTCCCGTGACCGACGTTGACCGGGCCAAACACTTCTACCTGTCACTGGGATGGCGTCTGGACGCCGATGTCGCGGCAGGCGACGACTTCCGTGTCGTTGAGCTGACACCCCCGGGCTCACCGTGCTCGATCATCTTCGGCACCGGAATCACCTCAGCGGGAACGGCCCCGGTCACCGGGCTGCATCTCGCAGTCACCGACATCGACGCCGCGCGAACCGAGTTGATGGCAGCGGGAGTCGAGGTCAGTGTGGTCTTCCACGACGTCGGCGGTGTGTTTCACCACGCCGGCATCAACGGCAGAGTCCCCGGCCCACACCCGGAGCACCAGAGCTATGCCTCGTTCGCCTCCTTCAGCGACCCCGACGGCAACGGCTGGTGGCTACAAGAGATCACGGCTCGGCTGCCGGGGCGAATTGACGCCACGACGTCGTTCAGTTCTGCAGGCGAGCTCGCGAATGCACTTCGACGAGCGGCGACCGCTCACGGAGAGCACGAGAACCGGATCGGACAGCCCGATCCGAACTGGCCCGATTGGTACGCCGAATACGTGGTGGCCGAATACGCCGGTGCCGAACCACCCGAATGAAAATGCCATCGTCCCGGCGGGCGCACCGTCGACCAGACGTAAGTATCGCCGCGCAGAAGTTCCGCTGGCTCGCAAGGAAGACGCCGACGAAGCCCAGCGTCGGGGATGGCATAGCCGTTTGAAGATAACTTCCCAAACCACCGGAGGCCAATGAAATGTCAAGCAACAAAACATACAGCGACAATGAAGGACAGCCCGCCACGTCGAACCCGCTGGATGCCATCCCAGACGAAATGCCATTCGACGTGCCCTACGGTCCCCCGATATCACTGGACCGCGCCCAGGCCGTTATTCACGCCGCTGTGGCGGAGGCGAAACAGCGGAATTGGAAGATGAACCTAGCGGTCGCCGACTCCGGCGGTAACTTGGTCGCCTTCCAACGAATGGATGGCGCGATGCTTGCCGCCATTCAGATCGCGGAACACAAGGCGCGAGCAGCCGTGACCTTCCGGCGCCCCACCAAGATATTCGAGGACGGCATCCAGCTGATGCGGCTCAACTACCTGCTGGCCTTCGATGGGGTCATTGCGTCTCGCGGTGGCATTCCACTGATCGACCACGGAGTGATCATCGGCGCAATCGGCGTTTCGGGAGGCACGGATTCCCAGGACGAGGTCGTCAGCCAGGCAGGCGCGGCAGTAGTCAACCAACTCTCGGCGACGAACGAATAATCCGTTGCTCGAGAAAGCCGTTACGGGCACTCAACCGGTTTACGACACTACGAATACAGGGAGAATCCAATGACAACGGTGAACTCCGAACAGATCCGCCTTGACCGACGGTCGCCTGCCTATTGGCGAGTCACCATCGACAACCCGCCGATCAACGTCATGGGCCCGGAAATGGTCCAGCAGTTTCAGGAACTCATCAACGCCCTGGAAGCCGACGAGCACGTCAGGGTCGTGGTCTTCGACAGCGCCGTCGACGACTACTTCCTGAATCACTCCGACTTCTTGGCCAAGCTCGAAGACTTGACCGCAATGCCGGCCGGTCCGACGGGCTTGCCGCCTTGGCCGGACTTCCTCGCGCGTCTGACCCGCCTGCCAGTCGTCTCCATCGCCCTCATCCGTGGGCGTGCGACGGGCAACGGCAGCGAGATCACGCTCGCCTGCGACATGAGTTTCGCCAGCCGCGAAAAGGCCATCCTCTCGCAATGGGAGGTGGGCGTGGGGATGGTCGCCGGCGGTGGCCCCATGGCCCGGCTGCCCCACCTCATCGGCCGAAACCGCGCCCTTGAGGTGCTGTTGAGCTCCGAAGACATCCGGGGTGATCAGGCCGAAGCCTACGGATACGTCAATCGTGCCCTCCCCGACGCCGATCTAGACGCGTTCGTCGAGGCGCTCGCGACCCGGATCGCCGGGTTCGACAAATGGGCGATCGCCAATACCAAACGCCTCGTCAACACAAGCCTGCCGCCGGACGTCGAACTCGCCGCCGGGTGGGATGCGTGCATCGCATCGCTTGGGCGACCCGCCGCCCAGGATGCCATCAAAGCGCTCATGGCCAGTGGCTTCCACAAGCCTGGGGACGTCGAAGATCGGCTCGGATATTACGTGGGCCAAATCGCGCGGTAGGCAGGCAGGCGAACTGAGACCGACCAACTGAAGTCACGACTCGGTCGCGCTTCGCAAACGGCGTATCGCCGGTGGCTAAGGCCCGCGGTTTCCCGGGCCGATACCGTCGGTCGGCACCGTCGACTGCCCCAGCGTCTTTCCAGCCGATACGGATGCGGCAACCGACCTCGACCGGGCGCAGGTAGCGGGGTGGTCGTCGAGGCAGTTAGTTTCCGCTGTGCGCCGCGGTGCTGGCCCCTGCGGCGGCCTTCGCCAAACTGCTTGTCACCGAACCGATTGCGTTCGCGACGCCGGTCATCGCACCCTGAATCGGGTTGCTCGCGTTTGACGACGTGCCGCTTCCGGTGCTCGTGCCCGCCGAGTCTGTCGGAAAGAACTTGTTCGGGGATCGCTGGTTCAGCGTGCCCGTCTCAGCCCGTTTCGTGGCGCCGGTACTGCTCGGTGCCGGGTCTGGTAGGGAAGCCTTCGGCGGCGGCTTGGGTGAGTCCGCAGGTAGCTGCTGCACCACATCAGTCCCGCTCGTTGTGTCCGAGACCGTTTCGGACTTCACGTGCGGCGTCGGCGTCACGTTTGATACCACCTGCGTCTTTTCTAAAGGCGCAGTCTCCGTCGACGGCTTCACCGTCGACGGCGGCGACACCGGCGTATTCGTCTTCATGGGTGTCAGCACGACGACAGTCGGGCCGCCTGGCACGCTCGCCACCATCGCGCCCGGCAGCTGTTGCGCTGTCGTGACAAACCCGACCACAACACCCGTTGCGTCACCGGGCAACGCCGATACCGGCGGCAGAAGCGCGAACCTGACCTGCTGGGACGGATCGCTGCTCCGAGCGTATCCGGTCTCAATGACCGCGCGGAAGGCCGGATCGAGCGCGACCAGAATCGGCTGCGGCACACCCGCCTGAGCGAGCGGCATCAAGATCGGCAACTCACCGACGGGTGCCAGGACGAGGATGTCGGTCATGTTGGCGGACTGCGTAACGACGGTTCCGGAGCCATTGGGATCCACCGTGTAGTAATTGCTGTGCAGATAGACGAAACCCAGGACCGCGTTCGCGTCCGCCACCACGTTCAACGGATATGCCGGCGCGTCGGCGACGCCGTCGTATTGCTGCGTCACCATCACGACCGGGGCCCCCGTCGACGACGTCGCGCTGCCTCCGGTAATGCCCAGCAGGGGGATGTAGGTTCCCGCCGGCATCCTGGCCAGAAGCCCGCCGTTGGGTCGCTCGGCGTCGGCGATCAGAACAAAGCTGACGTTTTTCCCAGGGCCGACGGCCGAGACTTCGTGGGATGCTGCGACGGCCCCTTCCGAGTAGCCGACGACGGTGACGGGCGTCTGGCTACTCGTGATTTGGTTGTGCAGCGCAGCTTGGCCGTCGGCAATGGACACGTCGCCGCTGGGCGCCCCCAGCCCGTTGTACAGGCCCAGCGTGCCGGGGTACACAGAGGTGTTGTTGATGAAGTAGTACTTGGGTGCGTTGGGGTCGGACTGCGGCAGCGGTGTGGCCAGGGGGACGCAGCCGGCCGCGGAGCAAGCTTGGTATTGATATTGGCCACTCAGCTGGCCCGCCATGCGCTCGGAATGATTGGGATAGTTGTTGCCGTCGATGAAAATAATTGATCCGGCGCTCAGCAACACATCTGCGAGGACTTTGTGGACCGCCAACTCCGCCGAATGGGAGAAGGGCGACAGCACCATACCCCCCGCGAGCACGCCCGCAGCGGAAATGGCGCTGACCCTGCTGGCCCGGCCCGTCGGTTTCTTGCGCTTACGCTCCTGACGCTTACGGTCCTTAACAGCGTGTTTGGCCACGTCGCTTCCCCCTCGTGACGTACATGGTTTACGCCCCCGAACCCTAGCGGGCAGCGCAAGGCGTTGCGGGCCGGATCACGAAATCCGTTTGAAACGAAAAAAACAGTTCCCGTCAAACTTTCCGTAGGCCAAGGCCGAGTCGGATTACTCCCAGCCCGGCGATGGCAAACGTCGCATCCACGGATTTCCGCGTCCCAGCATGGCGGCCTATGGCCAAACCGGTCAGAGACCAAAGCCCTCTTCTACGCGGACTTCCGACCTCTCCAGCAAGAGCCATCCCTATCGAATAACGCTGCGCTTTGGGCTGAGCGCGCCGCCACCGACGCCAGGGCACCGTCCACCATCTCTTCAAGCGCTCGCGTTCGATTCGAGGAGCGCCGGGGGTTCCTGATTCGCGCGCGTTGGGTGTCGCTGGTGACGCGACGGACCCGTCGATGCAACCCCGCTTTTGCAGCTGAATGCGAAGCCTGACAAGAACATTCAGGGCCATTGTGGTGCTGGAGCTGGCATCCCGGGTGGAGGTGTCACGATGGGATAACCGGGTTGACGGCACAATAACCGTTGGTGAGCGGGTCAGCGCTTATCGGACCGCGTCGAGAACGCGGTCCCGCAACGCGGGATCGAGTCGATCTCAGGGGATTCCGGCGATTTGTTGGGCGATTTGGGCGAGACGGGTCTGTGCGGCGGAGTTTACGCCGTGCCGGTTCTTGTGCGACTCCTCGTACGCAATGATGGCCCGGATCTCAGCGATCGGTGAGTTCCTTGACCGCAGCCACCGCTTGGCTCGCGTTGAGGTCATCGCAATCGGCGATGGGCAGTTCATCGGGTTCGAGCACACCTGCGGCGGTGCGCAGCGAATGCAGCACCTCGGCTGCCTCATCGGCGCCTTCTTCGCGAGTGACTTTCTCAGCCGTCTCCAGCGCGGCATTGCACGGTCGAGACCCCGGGCGGACCACAACACCGGCACATTGACCAGCTTCACGGCTGCACCGGTTGCCGCCTCGGCGCTTAACGTGACGATCAACGACCTACTAGCACCGCTGATGACAGGCATCCGGACCGCTGACAACGATCTTCGTCCGATCGAGCTGCGGGAAACTATTTCGCGGCCGCACAAATACTCGGCGAGGTGATCAGCAGGGGTGGCATCGCCAGGCGCGCCGTGATGCAAACCTAGGCGGCGGAGGCCACCGCAACTGTGATGTCTGGCACAACGAGCGGACCACCACTACCGACCACACCGACAGAAAGCATCATCGCGGCTGCATAGCCTGCCGCGGCCGGATTGCCCGACCGGCTGAAGCCCACCGTCGCCACCGCGGCCAGCACCGGCAAGAGAGATTCGGTGTATGCCTGAAAGGGAATGTAGAGGAACACGAAATGGGCAGATCGCATCAACAGCGTGCCTACCGCCGCGCGCAGTTGGCCGGACAGGGCACCGCGCCGACAACCGACGGCACTCGGGTCCTTTCGCCGGCACTGCACGTTTCCACCGTTGCCGGCGGTGGTCTTCTCCCGTCCCAACCCTGAGGTAAGTACACGATGTCGGCGCTGCCACACCCCGCGACCATTCCCGACCCCTTTCGTGTCGCGACCATGCGGCGCGGGCTCGGTGCGCTCGCGGACAGGCTGGATCCGCTTCTCGGGCTGTACAAGCCGTATATCGACGGGCTGGATTCTCTTCCCTCCGACGGCAGGTTTCTGCTGGTGGGAAATCATACGTACGCCGGCGTGGAGACGCTGCTCATTCCGTACGTGGTCCGTCGGCACATCGGAAAGAGGGTCCGCCCACTGGCCGATCGCCAGTTCGGGAAACTGAAAGGCTTTGCCGCAGAATTGATGAGCGCGTTCGGCGCTATCGTCGGCACTCCGTATGGGACCCGGGAACTGATGCACGCCAATGAGCCGATCCTGGTGTTCCCCGGCGGCGGCCGGGAGGTCGGCAAGGGCAGGGATGAGCTCTACACGTTGCTGTGGGGCGATCGCGCGGGATTCGCCCGCCTGGCGGTTGAGAACAACTACCCGATTGTCCCCGTCGCCCTGGTCGGCGGTGACGACGTCTACAAAATCCTCACCACCCGTGATGGCCGCTGGGGGCGCCTCGCGAAGGCGGTGGGCCAGCGGCTGAATGGGCGCTCCGATGCGACGATGCCCCTGGTTCGCGGTATTGGACCGACCCTGTTGCCCCGTCCCCAACGGATGTACCTACGCTTCTCGCCGCCGGTCGACACGACGCAACCGGACCGGGTACCCACGGAGACGTGGGTGGCGCAGATCCGGGACACGGTGAAAGCTGAGCTTGAGTCCAATCTCGCTGAGCTGCTTCGCATCCGCAAGACGGACCCATACCGCCACATGGTTCCCGGCACGTGGCGCGAGGCGGTCACGCCGTAATCGCGGAACGGTCTTCGCAGGGCCGAGCGCCGGGATCGAGCTGCAGGCCAATCAGCACCGTGAACCTCCGCGCAAGGGGGTGCTGTGATCGCGAGCCCAGGAGGGCCGAGCATGTCATTTCGTTCTTCACCGGTGCCACCGTCGCGGTGGTGGGGCTGCACAATCTGTGGACCGTGCGCCATCTGGGCGTGCTGACCAACGGCGCGTTGGCGGTCGGTACCTGGGCCACGCTGCTCATCGGCAAGCCGTTCACGCTTGCCTACGCGCGCCAGAGCACCGATCCGGCGCTGTGGAATGACCCGCTCTTTATTCGCACCAACGTCCGCATCAGCGCGACATGGGCTGCGGTGTTCACCGTCAACACGGCGCTGGCCTGGATGCAGATGGAACACGTGCTCCTGCCGCAATGGGCCTGCCACACCCTGAGCTACGTCGCCCTCGTCGCCGCGGCGGCGTTCACCGCCTGGTACGCCGGGCATGTTCGCCGGTCCCGACAGACCGGACGTGGATCCGCGGAGCGGTCGCCGGCGCCCTGACGACGGGTCGCCCCATCCAGCGGTCCACCGTCCTCGCCGCCAAGGGCACCGCCCAGGAGCTCAGGGCTCAGAGCCCTAATCCCGGCTGCCCGGATGTCGGCTCACCGCCGCCGCGAGGCCTTCGTCTCGTCCTGCTGGCCTCGTGCTCATGGTGCGCGAAACAGATGGCACCGCCTTAAAGTGAGGGTCGGGCCTAGACACCGGCCGGGCTTCGCGGCGCGCTGCACGCGCCCAACCAGCGTCGTGGATCTAAGAATCATGAACGAAATCGAATTGGCGTGGGCACTGGCCACCGTGGCCGACCCGCACCTGGGCGTGGCGGAACGCCACGCGATCTACATCGCGATCGCGGTCGGAGACACCTTCGCCGCGATCCGCTCGTTGACGGCGACACTGGTGCGTGTCGACAGCGGTCTTTCCGCGGAGATGAAAGCCACGATCGAGCGGTGGTTAGACAGTTATCGCGGAAGCGACGACGAACCTGGTGTTCGTGAGCTTCTCGCTCGGGTGACGACTCACCCGACGTATGACCAAGCGCTGCCCGGCCACGGGCCTGCTGTTGACGCTGCTGACTTCTGATGGCCCGCCACAGCGCCGTATTCGCGAGTAGATAGCGGCGGGCTGCCCAGCACACCATGCCTTGTCAGATACATGAATTGGACGGCGTGCTGTGAGTGTTGAGGACTTCGTCGGTCTGCCCGCGCCGAGCAGCGCCGACCTGCAGTGAGCCGAGTACTTCTCCGCATGCTCGACCGGCACCCACTGACCTTCGTGACGGGCCGCAGGGTCAGAACGCTGCATTCGCGGGGGATCAGCATCTGGGCGACATGCCGGGCGTTCGACAGATGCGGCGGATAAGCGATGGATAGCGACATCCGCCCTGGAGATCGCGGCCCCCGGCCGGCTGAGAGAACACCACGAAGGGTCGCGCGGCCCGCATCGCCGGGTCGGCACGGGTCAGCGGGTGACCAGGGCCACGTTAGTTCCGGTGACAAAACACCTGCGAGGCCACATACTGTCTGATGATCTCTTGTTTGGGTCGAATGTTTGGGTCGAACATGCTGCGGCGAAGTCAACCAGGTGTCCGTGCGCAGAGAGCACGGACATCAGCCGAGGGTCGGGAATCACATGGGCGGTGAGATCACAATGAGCGTCATTAGATCAGATCAACGCTGGATACCGCGCCGGCTGGTGCAGGCGGTGAGCGCGGGCCGGATCGCTCGTTTGCTCGGCGCTGCGGTGCTCACAACGTCGGCGCTGCTGGGCGCACCGCTGGACATTCCTTCCGCATCCGCTGCTCCGTGCCCTGACGTCGAGGTGGTATTCGCACGGGGCACGTTCGAGCCACCTGGTGTCGGCGCGACCGGAGAAGCGTTCATTGATTCGCTGCGCTCGCAAGTCGGCGGGAAATCGGTCGACGTATATCCGGTGAACTACCCTGCCTCTCTCGATTTCTCCACAGCCGCCGACGGCGTCATCGACGCGAGTAATAAGGTCCGCGACATAGCCGCGAACTGTCCGAACACCAAGACGGTGCTCGGCGGATACTCCCAGGGTGCGGCCGTGGCTGCTTACATCACCGCGGATGCGATACCTGTCGGCTTCAACCTGCCGGCCGGCATCACCGGCCCGATGGCCCCCGATGTGGCTAATCACGTCGCCGCGCTGGCCCTCTTCGGAAAACCATCGAACGGGTTCTTGAACAGGATCGACAACCAGGCGCCGCCGATCACCATCGGCCACCTCTATTCGGGAAAAACCATCGACCTGTGCATTCCCGAAGACCCGATCTGCTCGCCCGACGGCAACGACAACAACGCTCACGTTCTCTATGCGGTGAACGGCATGGCCGGCCAGGCCGCGGACTTCGCTGTGCGTCGGCTCTCGGCAACTCCAAGTCCGATGAGCACCGTACCCCTCAACGGCACGACGATCGTTCCCCCCAACCCGACGACGAGCCTTCCCGCTAGGCAAGTTGGGAGCGGTGCGCCTCCGGGGTGACCGCGCGTCACGGCAGGGCCGGTTGTTGGCTAGACCGTCATGCCCGGTTTCGGTGACGTAGGCCGAGCCGATCACCTCTTGGAGGCGCCACGCTTCGGTGAGGCCGTCGCCTCGAGGGGGCCGCTGTGTTCGGCGGCGAGTTCGTCCACGGAGGTGCCGTCGACGAGGCGGTCCAGCGCGGCGATCATCGAGGGGCATTGGCGTGCGGGATGGTCGGTGGGGCAGTCCAGCGCGTGCGTCAGGAACAGTTGGGCTCCCTGCGCTTGGGCGATGACCTCGTCGAGGTGCGCGATTTGTTCGCGAACGGTCTCGCGCCACCGCGCACCAGGAGCGTCGAGGACGGCGGCCGCCGTATGTAGCGGCAGGCCGAGCCGGTGGGCGATTTTGACGAACGCCAGCCGGCGCAACTCGTCGGGTCCGTACATGCGCTGTCCGGCCTGTCGCGCAGGCGGGCACACCAACCCGCGTTCGTCGTAATACCGCAGCGCCGACGTGCTCAGCCCGAGCCGGGCCGCGGCCTCCCCGATGGGAATCAAGTCCATGACGCCATTTGACTTCAAGCCGACTTGAACCTGCAAGGTAGGAGCTGAGCGCCAAAGACCGGCGGCCGTAACAGCCACAGGGAGGGACCACCGATGACCATGCCGTCAGCTCAACCGGTCAATCACCATGCCGACAACCGCCGCTTCGGCGGGTTCACGGGACTGGTCGCCGGTCTGGCGATGCTTGTCACGGGTCCTGGCACAGCACGGCTGGCCGTCGAGATGTCCTCGATGTCAGGCGCCGACCTTGTCGTCGACATCGGTTGCGGCCCAGGCAGTGCCGTGAGAGAAGCCGCCAGAATGGGGACCCGGGTGACCGGCCTCGATCCGGCACCGGTGATGCTGCGGCTCGCCCGGACCCTGACCCGCGACCGTCCGGAGATCTCCTGGGCCTTGGGCGCCGCGGAAGATCTGCGGCTGGCGACCGGTGCGGCAACAGTGGTGTGGTCGCTGGCGAGCGTGCACCACTGGACCGACGTCGGCGCCGGGCTCGCCGAGGTCCACCGAGTGCTCTGCCCGGGCGGACGGTTCCTGACGGTCGAGCGCCGGGTGCGCCCGGGTGCCCGCGGACTGGCCAGCCACGGCTGGACCGACGCACAGACCGAGTCCTTCGCAACGCAATGCGGCGCAGCCGGTTTCGCCGACGTGCGTATCCGCACGCTCCGGCGTGGCCGACGTACCGTCAAGGTGGTCACTGCGGTTCGGCCATAAGCGCGCGTTGGCTGCGCGTGGACGACCAGCCCGCAATCCGTTCACCGGGGCAACATGGCGGCGCCCGCTGCGGGCGCCGGCATCCCATATCCACGTTTGTGCGGCTGCACCGGCGAGGCGTCCACTGTGCTGCAGCCCTTGTAACGTCGCCCGACGCCCCTGTGCCTTCACGGCCAAGCTGGGTTGCCTCGCGCCTCGAGGACTAGGAAAACAGCCCTCGCGTCGGTGGTGTCGTATCAGCCTGTGCAACTTGAGTGAACCTGTCGACGAAAGTGGTCATTCGGTCAAATTCTTTGTACAACTCACTGAGTGCCGACTGATCTATCGGGGCGCTGTTATTGACTTCAACTATGCGGCCCTGCAGGAGATCCCGGATTCTAAGGTTATGGACGTATATGTCGTTGCGCGCCGGGAAGACCTTAGGCGACGCCACCACTTTGACGATGAAGTCTGTATGGAGCCACTTCCCGTAATTATCGGTCCACGTTTTGACCTTCAGGTCCAGCCCGGCCCTGTCGCCTGGGTTCGATTTAAAGTGGTCGACTAAGTCGCTATCAGCGCGGAGTAGATCGCTCTGATAGGTGATATAGTCTGCGTACGTTGATTCTCTTCTGGCAATCTGTGCCGCATCGGCTTGTGCGGTATTGTTTGACTGCGCTACCAAATATGACGAGATGCCACCAACTACTGTGCCCGAGAGGGCAGCTAAGGCGCTTATCGCAGCCGTGATAAGCGGCAAGCGCCAATCACTCGGATTCCGCGTTCCCGATTTCGGGGTTTCCGGCTCGGGTTCGTCAGCTTCAGCCTTCGGCTCGTGGTCCGCCGGCTGCACCCGTGCCTCATTCTCCGGTGGCTTGTTCTGTTCATTGTCCGCCATGTGAGTACGGTAACGACTGTTTCGGATCGTCACGTCGAATCGACAAACTGTTATTTCTGCTGTCCCCACCGGTCAGCCCGGGACTTCTGCGGCACCGGGAAGGTTGTCTTTACTGCTGCCGGGATAGAAGCCGCGGCTACGGAATGACGCCGGTCGCCGCACAGTCGCGAAGGCTCGTCTGACGGAAAGTTGCCCACCACCATGCCGCGTCGAGGAAGCGATCGTCGTCACCGTCCCGATTTGCGTAGAACAGGACAACGGGCTGGACGTCGCTAGAGGTCGAATGCCGCCCGAAGCCCGTCGGAGTGTTGTCGCAAAGCAGGCTCGGGCTCTCCCATATCGGCATCCGCACCTGGGAGGCGGCGCGTCAAACGTAGGAGGCAGCGGCCGACGGATAACCGGGGGCGGGCGCGGTCGGGCACCGCCGCGACGCGGCGCCACCGGAATATCGGACCGCCGTACGAATACAAGTGGCCTGCCCTATTCGGCACACAAAGACGCCAATTCGCTGACCGCCCCTACAACGGCAAAACACACTGTGAGCGCGCGTAATGCTCAGCGCATGTAAAACCCTGTGAATTAACGCTATGACGGACGTTGAAGATGGGGATATCCGTGAAATTGTGACCGGTCATTGACGTGTAATGAGCGTACGATTGATGAATGGATATGGAGTCCCACAAATTTGCGCAATTACCAATTGCGCAATTACCAATGATGAGGGAGGTGCCGGCCGCTGCGCGAGTGAGCCGGCATGCCGGTCTTCGGTCAGTGGTGGCAGCGACGCCTGAAGGTGGTAGGCGATAGGTACGCCGTCGCTCTCGACGTACCCGTCTCTGGCGCGGTGTGCACCTGGCCGTCGGCGTCTGGAGCGGGCGCACTGGCGCGGGCCAACACAGTCGGGGAATCCAAGAAATTCACGATTTGATTGCCGAGTCCGACTCGAAGTCCGCTGATGCGCTATGCCTTTTTGGGGCGCGCTGGCTCGCTTTCGAGCTGGTAAGAACTCCGCGCTCCCAGTGAGCCGCTGTGGTCGTGCAGTGCGGTGGCGTAACCGAGCAGCCAGCTGATCAGCCGGACGTCGACCGCGTGCTGTAACGCGCCGGCCAGCCATGCCGTCCGCAGCGGCCGCCTGGCGCCCGGCCTCGCCGCGAAATCCGGCGCCCCTCACCAAACTAGCCGTCAGCGCCCACCAAGCGTGGCCGACCGGGACCCGTCGGCGTCAACCCACGCCGCTTTCCGCGCTCGCCCGTTTTTCGCTTCGGCTCACTGCCGCTCGCCTGCGCTGCGCCCGTGCGGCTCCGACGAATTACGCCCAAACCATGCGAGCTCCCGCTCGCGGTGAACTTCGCCTCCGGCGCGGCGGCTCGAGGGGTTGACTCCGCCACCCCGCCGGCCCCCCAGGGCGCAGCCGACCGGCTTCTCCAACCCGACTCGAATACGAGGTGATTCAACATGTCTACATCCCCGGGCACTCAACATGTCATCCCCGCGGCCACCGTCACCCACACCATCGCTGTAGTCCGCGGCGACCTCCAGTCAGACATCACGGTGTATCACGCCCGGACCAGCGACGCACGCATCGCCCTGACCTTCGGAACAATGTTGATGAACCTGTACTCCGCCTCGGCCGCGCAAGGCCTACTCGAGGCATTCACCGCAGCACGCGCCGCCATCGCGCAGGTTCCCCGGGAAATCCTCGCCCCCGCAGCACCGCCCTACGAACCGTTCGCCCGCACCACCTTGGCGATCGAATGGACCCGTAGGCCAACCTACTGCGTGGTGCCCCAGTCCGGGCCGAACAGGTCGAACAACACAATCATCCATTGGGTCGACTTGCACTGTGGGCCAATCACATTTCAGATTCGCGACCAGCTGGGCCTGAAATCCACCTTGGCTCTGCTCTCCCGCACGCACAACACCGCGGTCGCCGTCTTTCTCGATGGGCCAGAGCACGCCGACGATCCGACCCGCGACAACTACCGCTCACCGCAGTAGACACCATCACCGGCTCGGCTGGGCCCCGCCCGGGGGTCCAGCCGGCTGCGATGTCTTCCGGTACCTCGCGTCACAGTGAGCTAACGGACAACCCGCTGCCTGCGGTCCTGCCACCGGTTCGCTCGATCGGTCGTGCAGGGGGAATTCAGCTGTGACGGGTGCCGCGCGACAGTGCAGTGCCTTCTGCCCGCCTGCGGCCGTCATCGTCGAACAGCTTGGCCGTCAGGGCCTCGGCATAGTCATCGGTCAACGTGGAGGGCAAGAAGATGATCCGGTACATGATCGGGGCCAGCACCCCGTCGACGATGTCTGATGCAGTCAAGGTTGAATGCTCCCCGGCACGGGCCAGCAGTTGCGCCACCTCGTCCAGGCGGCCCCGCAGACAGTCGGATCCGTCGTTGCCGGCGCCTGCCGCACCGCCGCGCAACAATGCGGCGTTCACGGGCTTGCGGTAGTGCTGCAGGATCTCGGTGGCCCAGGCGGCGATGTCGGATCGCAGGTCGCCGGTCTCGGGCAACGGGCGCGCCGGGTCGAGGTGGTAGGTCGCGATGTCGTTGATCATGGTCGCCGCGTCGGGCCAGCGCCGGTAGACAGTGGTGGCGTTGACGCCGGCGCGATCGGCCACCATCGGGATCGACACCTTGTCGCGACCCTTCTCGGCGACCAGTTGCTCTACCGCGCTCTTGATCGCAGTAGAGACAGCCGCCGTGCGACCGCCCGGCCGTTTCGCCGGTCGCCGCATGCTCATCATTCGACTGTAATGCACCCTTGTAGCTCGTTATGGAGAGCGTGATCTGCGGTTACGCGGGTTCGGAGACGTACAAAGGCGTGCCTTGTCCAGCGGCGCGGCGGTGCTCGCCACGCTGCGGACACGTCGGCTCCGCGTGACCCACCAGTACCGGCGACGAACTGGAAACACTGCGCCGACAGACACCGCGGATCTGCCGGCGCGCCCGAACGTCGCGGTCAGCTGGTTCGCGGCCGGCACGACCGGTGGGCAGCGATTCGCACCGTCACTCGACCTGAACGGACCGGTACGGAGCGCACCAGCGCTCCTTCGGTCGACGGTGTGCTTTCGGTCACAGCAGCTCCCGGCCAGGCATTAACGCAATGACTACTGCGTTAGTAGCTGAGTGCTTGTCGCGTCGGGACGCCCGGCGGCCACCGGCGATGCAGGCCTGCACACCCGCTCGAGTTGAGGATCGGAGACTTCATGGACCTGAAGCAGCCGCTGCTGCAGCCCTACCGCATGGGCGACCTGCCGCTGGCAAACCGGATTGTCATGGCACCGCTAACTCGTTCCCGTGCAACCGATCCCGACCTCGCGCCAACCGAGCTGCATGTGCGTTACTACACCCAGCGCGCATCAGCGGGGCTGATCATCACCGAGGGCGTTTGGATCAGCCCCGAGGCGATCGGATGGCACGACGTGCCGGGACTGTTCACCGAAACACAAGTGCGAGGCTGGTCGGCGGTGACTGACGCCGTCCACCAGGAGGGCGGGGTGATCTTCGCCCAGCTGTGGCATACCGGCGCGTTGTCACATCCCGACTTCTTCAACGGAGTGCCCCCCATGGCGCCGTCAGCGGTCAACCCGGGTCAGCACTCGCCCACCCCGACCGGCAACCAGCCCACCGTGGTGCCCCGTCCGATGACCCGAGACCAGGTCCGCCTCACCATCGCCGATTACGCCGCCGCCGCCGCCAACGCCATGCGTGCAGGCTTCGACGGTGTGCAGGTACAGGCCGGGTTCTCCTACCTCATCAGCCAATTCCTCAACCCCGCCACCAACCTGCGCCACGACGAGTACGGCGGTTCCATCGCCAACCGTGCACGGCTGCTGTTCGATGTGCTCGACGCCGTCGGACGGCGCATCGACATCGGCCGGGTCGGCGTGAAGGTTGGGCCGGCCTGGGCCGAGCACGGAGAGTTCCGCTCCACCGCAGACACTCTGGCCACCAGCGAACACGTCGTGCAACGCCTCAACGACTATCCGTTGGCGCACTGGCTGCTCATGGGGGCCATGGCCAACCTCGACGCCAGACCATTGGAGGCACTGCAGGGCGACGGGATGTTCACCCACTTCCGGCACCGCTACCGCGGCACCCTGATCGCGAACGTGGGCATGACCCGCGACCGCGGCAACCAGCTGATCACCGACGGCCTCGCCGACCTCGTCGCGTTCGGGGAACCCTTCATCGCCAACCCCGACTTGCCGGCACGGTTCGCCTCCAACGCGCCGATCGAACGATCCGACCACGCCACGCACTACACGCCCGGCCCGAACGGATACATCGACTATCCACCCCACGATGTGACCACAACGACTGCCGGTGATGTCGGCCAGGAACAAGGGAATCTGGCGGGATGGATGATCGCAAACCACGGCATCAGGAGCCAGGCCATGGATGAATTATCCGGTGCTCAAACCGCGTTGGCGGCGTTGCAGCGAGTCGTCCACGTCATCGGCGATGACGACCTCCGCAGACCCACGCCGTGTCGCGCCTTCGACGTAGCGGCTCTGGCCGACCATCTCGTCGATTTCATCTCCCGGCTCGGCGAGTCGATCGGTGTGCACACCTCGGCGCCCGACGGCAGCACACTCGAGCAACGGATCCTGCAGATCGCAAGACCGGTGCTGGTGGGCTGGCGCGAACGCGGCCTTGCCGGCGACGTGGTCTTTAGCGGCCGAACGCTGCCTGCCCGGCTCGCGCTCGGAGTACTGTCCCTCGAATTGCTCGTCCACGGCTGGGATTTCGCCGTCGCCACAGATCAGCGGCTAGATGTGTCCGACGCCCACGCCGACTACGTCCTCGGGCTTGCCCACCAGACCCTCACCCCGCAAAGCCGCACCACCGCAGGATTCGACAAACCAGCACCGGTTCCCGACGACGCCAGCGGGCTTGACCGCCTCGTCGCCTTCACAGGACGCAATCCCGCTCTTCAGCCCTCCGAGCGAGCAACGGGTAGCACATACGCCTGATCGTCACACCTGAGCGGGCAGGGGTGTGCCTAAGCGTTTGGGTCGGTACATCGCAGCGAGCAGTCGGGGCGACATCAGTTGTCACGGAGACGGCGCGGATGCCTGCCATGGGAGCGTCGTATTCGCGCTGCACGACCAGATCGGCCTCCACAGCGCACTTGAACTGCTCCACCGGGCACACGCCACCTAACACCACAACGCCGCCCGGTCAGGCCTTTAATCATCGGCTGCGGGCCCCGCATCGACGGCGCCACGTCGTCGCAGAACCACTCACATCCACCATCCACTCGACGCGGTGGTGAGCCACTGGGAGACGTGCTGGCCGATCAGCCAGATCAATACCACCACGTCGAACACGGTCAAACACAAGCCCAATGCGATCTTCCACACGCTCAGCTCACCCCCGGACTCCCCCGGACGGTTCAGTTGGGCGTGCTTGTCCCCCAACACCCATGGCGCGGCTACTTCTCGGCTCAACGATGCCGCCGCGGCCATCGGCATCCACGTCCACCACACCCGATCTCACCCCCAACGACATTCGCCACCCAAATCCTATGCCCGCCAGCACCACCCAGATGCACCAGTTTCCCGGCCCCAGCGGAACTCTCACCCTCGCCGCCCAACCCCTGCAGCCCGAGGAAGAAAAGAGCTGCGGCACATGGGCACAAAGCTATGCGATGCTCATTTCGGACGCGTTGGGTGTCCGAAACACGGCCGCCGGCCGGCGGTCCGCCGCTGGTGAGGTGTCGACCATTGCTAACGATCTCGCGGCTAGCCCACTGGAGTATCGGCTATTACAACGACACTGCCAACGCCGACACGCAGGCATCGATGGATCGTCAAAAAGCCAACGGCGGCCTGGGTGAGTACTACGCCGAGGCTGACACCCGCACCCCGACGTGGCTAATCGTCGGCGACACCACGCAAGTCGCAGACCTCACCGGCCTCAGCGACGCTGCCCGCGACGGCGGGGTTGCCGGCACCGGCACCGCCGCCACCTGGCTCACCGACGGCGTCGCCCCCAACGGCGCGAGCGGGCGGATGTTCACTACGACCAGCGTGCACGGCTTCGACCTGACTTTCGCCGCGCCCAAGAGCGTTTCGCTGTTTCGCGCCCTGACCGACGATGTAGGGGAAAAAGTCATGGCCGAGGCGCACACAAGAGCCATCAAAGCGGCGATGGAGTACCTGCACATCCACGCCGGCTACACCCGCGTGCACAACCCGGTAACCGGACTCAAGGACCTCGAGCGACTGCCCGGGCTGGTGGCGATCGCGTATCAGCACGAAACGTCCCGCGCCGGCGATCCGCACCTGCATACGCATCTGATCCTGCCCAACCGTCAGCCCCGCCGCGACGGCACCCTGGTGTCGATCGACTCCAAATCGCTGTACCACGAAGCCAAAGCGGCCGGCGTCATCTACCAGGCGGTGCTGCGCCGTGAGCTGCACGCCGAGCGCGGCTTCGAATGGACCCCGGTCGACGAGCACACCGGCATGGCCGAGATCGCCGGGGTGGACGCCGACTGCCTCAAGGCGTGGTCGCAGCGCTCCACCCGGCTGCGGGAATGGGCCCGCCACAATCTCGTGGTGGTCGACGGTGCACCGACGGCGGCGCAGCTGGCGGCCGCGCAGAAGGCGACCCGCCCGCCCAAGCCGGAGTCGATGGCGTGGGCGACGCTCAAGCAGGTGTGGCGCGCGGATCCGCGCGGTCTGGTGCTGCACCGCGCCGCGCACTGCGCCGCCAAAGACGCGCGCCGGCGCGCACATCAGCGCGCACTGGACCGGCCGCACATCGCGGCAATGGCGGCGCGCATCGACAAGGCCGCGTTCACCCGCGCCGACATGGTTCAGCTCGTCGGGGCGCAGCTGCCGATCGACGCGCCTGGCGACCCGCGCCGACGCATCGAGGAGCTCGTCGACGCGGTCAGCGTGCGCGTCAGCGCTCCGCGCCAGACCCACGAACGGGAGGGGCATGAGAAATACACGATCAATCTCGTGATGGCCGAGGAGGAACGGATATTCGTCATGGTGGACGAGCGCGACAACCGCGCGCGGCTCACCGTGCGCGATCACGACCTGGGCGACTTGTCCGCCGACCAGCAACGCGCGATCCGCAACATCGCCATCTCCCCTTTTCTGATCCAGCCGCTGCAGGCTCCCGCCGGGGCGGGTAAGACGCACTCGCTGAAGGCGCTACGCGCCGCCACGCACCGCGCCGACAAGGAGGTGCTGGTGTTGGCGCCCACCGGCAAGGCGGTGGACGCGGCACTGCAGGAAGATGCCGGCGACCGCGGGCTGACCGTCGCCAAGGCGCTGCAGCTGATCGAAGGCGACCGGCTGCACGTGGACCGGCGCACCCTGATCGTGGTCGACGAGGCGTCGATGCTGGGCACCCCGGAGCTGAAGAAACTGCTGTCATGCGCCGTGGTGGGCAAAAGCAAGATGGTGCTCGTCGGGGACGCATATCAGCTCGCGCCGGTGCGCGCCCGCGGGGGGATGTTCGAGCAGCTGTGCGCGGAGCTGCCGTGGTCGCAGCGGCTGGCCGAGGTGTGGCGCATGCGCGACCGCGACGAGCGCGACGCGTCGCTGGCGCTGCGCTCCGCGCACGGCAACCGGCTGCGAAAGGCGCTGGCCTGGTACCGGACCCGGGGACGGCTGCACACCGGCGACCCGGTGGCGATGGCGGCCGACGCGCAGCGGGCGTATCTGGCCGATCGGGCCGGGGGCCGCGACGCGTTGTTGATCTGCGACACCTGGGAGATGGCCGATGCGCTGAACCGCCGCCTGCACGAGACGCTCACCGTCGAGGGTCCCACGGTCCGCGTGGGCAGGGACCAGCGCGTTCGGGTCGGGGACGTGATGATGAGTAGAAATAACGATTCCAGCATCACCGTCGCCCCCGGGCCCGCCCAGCGGCCGGGGCGCCACGTCGACCAGGTCCGCAACGGCAACCGCTGGCGGGTGGCGGCTGTCGACGCAACGAACCACCGGATCGCCGCGCACCGCAGCACCGACGGGGCCACTGTGGTGTTCGAGGGTGAGTACCTGCGCGAGCACGTCACGCTCGGCTACGCCGCGACCGTGCACTCGGCGCAGGGAGTCACCGCGGACACCGCGCACGCCATTCTGGGTGAAGGCGCGACCCGGGCCATGGCGTACGTCGCGATGACAAGGGGCCGCGACCACAACGATGCCTACATCTATCAGCGCTTGACGGGGGAAGCCGACCACGAACACGCCACCCCGGTCGCGGGCAGCGCCATTCACCAGCTGCGCTGCGGCAACAAATACGAAGCGGCCCATCGGTTACGGGTGATCCTGGCCCATGACGACCGTCCCCGCACCATGCACGCGGAGGCCGAACGCACGGACCGGGCGCTGCTGCCCCAGGCGGTGGTGCAGCTGCTGGAGCGCCATGATCAGCGCCGCGACGCCCGACGTGAGGTGTGGCGCGAACACAACGCCGCGGAGCGTGCCCGCGCCGACGCCTACCAGCGGATGGGCCGGCGGTCAGGACTCGAGCACGGGCTCAGCCACGACAGCGGCCTGGAGCTCTGACGTTCATGCGCGGTGCAAGGTCCATTCGTGGCGGTCGCGCCGCCATACAAAGTGCTAGACCGCGGCCCCGACGTGTTCGGCCAGCGATTCATCCCAGCCGTTGGCACCTCGATCTGCGGACCGCGGATACGCGGCCAGCCCGAAGTCAGGTGAGTTACCAAGAGCGGCGATCAGGTCGCGGATCTTTGCGGCCTCATCCCCGGTGGGGGTCTCGCCGGCCTCCAGGGCGTCGAGCAGATCGGCACGAAGTCCTGCGCCGTTCGCCGTCTCCTGGGCCGACAGGTGGGCGCGTTTGCGTGCGACGTAGAGCTGCTGGCCCAATGTCGCGCCCGGGGCGGCAGCGGCCACAGCCATCAGATCGTTGTAGCGGCCGCGCACTTCGCTCAGCGCGACGATGACCGCCGGGGTGGTTCTGCTGCGGCCGGCTGCCTCGGTCAACGCGGTCTGGAGTTTGCGCAGACCGGACAAGATAACTTCCGCGCGGTCGTGAAATGCCGGGTCTTCCGGCTGGGGCAAAGAGTCGATCGCCGAGGTGTACATGTGCATCGCGGCCGCCGCGAGACTCACGATTACTGGTGCTTCACCTTCACCCGTGGCAACGTCAGCCATGTTTCCTCAATTCAGCGGTGGCGTGGACAGCGCCGCGAAAAGCCCCGGCATCAAAAATGATTCATTCAAGTACCGGTCGAGGGTATCGGCATTTCGGGGCGGTGTACACCCGCTGGAAATGCGTATTGAATTCCGATAAGCTTCTCGCCCCGAGCTGCTCAAACGCATCTATCAGCGCCCGGGCGACGGAAGGAACGACGGCATGCACTCGGACAGGCGTGGCGGCGGTCGCCGCTCGCTTCAGATCGTCATTGCAACCTTGGCGGCCATCCCGTTCCTGTCCGGTCTGGCCGGCATGGTTGTGGGCCCGTCAACGCTGCCCGGCGACCACAGTCGACTCGAATCGAGCGCCGACAGCGAGTACCGCTTCACCAACGCATTCTGGTTCGCCACCGCGCCGGTCCTGTGGACGTTGGTGCCGCATATCGAAAAGCACGGCAGAGGACTGCGCGCCGTGTGCGGCGTGGTGTTCCTCGGCGGACTGGCGCGGCTGATGTCATGGCGACGCGCCGGGCGCCCGCATCCGGTGTTCGTCGCCGCGATCGCTCTGGAGCTCATCGGAATGCCGGCGCTGGTGGCCTGGCAGGCGAGGGTCCACGTCAGCTCGCGCTAGCCCGGTAACCAGCCGGTCACGGCGAGCATCATGCCGACGGTGTTTCGCGGCCACCGATTCGGATTGTCAACGCGGCTATCAGTACCAGCGCACCGGTGATCCCCACCGGTAAGGCCCATGCCATTGCTGCGTCAACAGCTGATGTGCAGTCGGCCTGGTAGATGATCGACCGGCCACCATACGACGGCGCCACCTGTGCCGACACGTCGTCGGTCTTCGCCGCGTTGTCCATGTGGAGCGAAAACGGGTGCCCGCACCGGTCGTGGTCACCCCCGATCGGAAGCAGCAGCCCGAGACAGCCGGCTACTACTCCGGCGGAGCCCAACAGCACCAACAACCAGCGGAGAATGACCACTTCTCCCCCCTTCTCTCTCCCCCCAAAGAGACTATGCGACCACGCTTCCGAACGTGGGCAAATGCGATAGCCCACAGGCTCGTGGCGTCGCGCCTCTCGCGGTGGGACCGAGCGGCTTTACAGCCGCGTCGGACACTCCGGCACATCGTGCGGGTACGCGCCTAGCCCGCTAGCTTTGCATCGTCGCCCTTTTGGAGTTTGCGCAGCATGCGCAGCGGGGCAACAACTTAGGCGGCTCCCGCTGAGGACGCTCCGATGACGACCACGCTGCAGGCGTGTGCGAACGAAAACGACGTGCTGTTGTTCTTGGAGCGTGCCGGCGATCATCCCCGGTTGCCTCGGGTTCGCGATCGGCTGGCGCAAAACCGACGCCAACGGCAAGAAGTCCGAGCAATTTCTGCTGAACCGGACGGGTTTTCCAGCGACGCACCGCCCACCCCCGGTGCGCCGATCCACGCCCAACCCTCGACGCAGTGGCCGTTTCAACGGTTCTCCTGGACCGACCACGGCGTTCACACCGGCGACAAGGTCTCGTACCACGTTGTGCCCCTGGTGCGTGACAGCAGCGGCGCGCTGACCAACTGGCCGATCAGGCCAGCGACTGGAGCCCGAGATCACGCCGGGAGCACCTGTCGGGAGCCCGCTTCGAGCCGTTCTTCAACCGTGGCTTCGTCATCTCTCAGTTCATGTCTCGCTACCTGGCCGCGAAATAAGCTCGCGCCCAGACAATTCAAGGACGGCATCGGCGACAGCGACGGGCAGGCCATCCGTACGTTCCTCTCGGGTGATCCGCGACTGGCGATGATCGCCGAGCTGGACGCCGCCACCAAAGACGACGCGGACGTCTACGCGGCGCTGATCGAACTCGCCGACAACGAACTTTTCGACGCCCTGTACACGCTGGGCCCTCGTGCCCACGTCGTGTTGGCCAACGGCTCGATCACCTCCGGCAAGGGTAAAACGTCTGCGCGGGCCCGCCAACGCGACGAAACGCCGACGCCCGCGCAAAATTGATCGCCTCCGGCGTCGACGTGGCGCAGCACGACCGGTTCACCTTGCGAAATCAGTTGGGGCACAATAAGTTCATGGTCCGCACCGGCGCCGCCCGGAGCACCGCTGACCGCGTGGACCGGCAGCGCCGGCTTCGGGACGCGGCCAGCGCCTTCCCGCCGGCGCTGGTCAGCGCGAACGGCGCAGCGCACAACCCGCCGCGCCGTCACCGGGCACCGCCTGCCACCGTCTGGTACAGCCGCACCACCAGCAAGGCGGACCTTGCCGCCCTCGCCGAGGTGGTGGCCGCGGCCAAGCAGGGAATCCGGTTCCTGATGTTCATGCCCCGCAACACCGGTGTTCTGTCCAACCTGATGGCACGCATCGGCCAACCCGGATTCTACGTTCGCGGTGTGGTCTCCGAACTGCCGAAGGGCCGCGGCGACGAGTCGGCCGTCAACGTCAACGTCAACCTGGTCGACGGAGCACAGCAGCAAGTAGCCAATCTGGACGTCGTCCAGCCCCGGGAATCGCGCACCCGTTCACCAACTTTGTTGCCGAAGTCACCCACCAACAGTTCTTGGGCAGCATCGGTCACGCGATCATCAACAGCAGGGTTTTGGTGACTCCGTTCTCGCCGGACGCCACGGTGATGACCGGCAGCCACAACTTCTCCGAGTCAGCCAGCACCAACCCCTCAGGTGGCATCGAGAAACACCCGGCGGTGGTGAATTTTTAGCCTGAGGCCGTACTCAATCTCCGTTGCGAAATCGGCCGTGCCGTTGGTCCGCCCTCATCACTGCGCGTGCCTGCTTGACATCAGCGGGGAAAGGGCTAGTTGTGCATGATGATGTGCAAAATCCGGGCAGGGCGACAATAGGTGACCAGACGCGCGGGCAGGCCGCTGTAGCGCTGATTAGCGCACAGACAAGAGATGAGAAATTCCCGAGGCGTCGAGGTCCGACCGCGCAGCCAACGGCAAGCGAAATCCTCGTGATCAGTTCACTAATCGGTATTATCGTGCCCTTTGAGACTTTTTCGACCGTCTTGCCCCGTCGTGCCAGCCGTCTTACTACGATCGGCCAGTGGGGGCTTCGGTGTCTCCTCTAGCGGCCACGCCTTCACGAAGGAATGTCGTGCGCGGCCTTCGGTCACAGACACCAGGGAGGGATTCGCTTTGAACAGACTCGGTGTCCTTTTGATCATTGCAGGCGCAATGACCTCGCTGAGTACCGGTACAGCGAATGCGTCGCCAGACGTGTCGGGTAAGAGCTTTTCGGAAGCTTCGTCAGCACTGGCGAACGCGGGCTATACGGTGGTGGTGGGCAGCACAGTGGGTGACAAGCTAGCACAGAGCGATTGCCTCGTAACCAGCCAGCAGGACTTGGTCCCGTCGAGCTTCGGCCGCAAACAATATAGAAGCGTCAGAACAAACACCGTTGTGCTGTCGCTGAACTGCTATCCCAGACCGGCGTCAGCGCCTGAACCCGGAAGCTCGGCATCCAACCCAACCAACCCAACCAACCCCGACGCCGGCAAACAGCAGTATCAAAATGCGACACCACACCATTGATCGTTCACGGCCAAGGGAAGCACCTCTCCAATTCTCCGATGTCCAGCCGCGCGGCGCCGCACCGCGTGAGTTATCCCAGGCAACCCACCGATGCCCCGTGCGTGACGAGTGACTGGCAATATCTTCGGCGCGCTCCGGACAAGAACTATTTTCAAATTGGGGTCGCTGTTGTGCGGCAGGCAGTGAGCCATCCGGCTCGCTCGGCACAGTGTGGACCGCGCCAACGGGACGACGTCACCGGACACAGAGGTTCTCTCCGTCGGAGAGCGGCTACCCGATTTCCCTCATCCGGCGAGTGGATGCATGGGTCTACACATGCCGACGACACACAATTCAAGCGCTCTTGCGCCAGACCCGTGCCGCCCCTGTTCGGAGACGAAACGTCGATGGCGCGGGCGTGCTGCCGAGCTACCAGTGATCACGCCAGCCTTGACCCTTAAAGGGACCGGGTCCCGGCCAGCCTGCGCCGTCGAATGGAGGGGCTTTCATGCCCGGGGCGGCAGAGGCTGAGGCACGGGTTGTCGGAGCGCTCGGCGTGTTATCGGCGATCACCGTCACCGATGATCGGGTATCGCGTTCTGAACCGCCGACTAGAACGGTGAGCGTTGCCATCGCCACCAGTACGCAGCCGCCGACTGCGAGTGAGATCGTCCTCAACGGCTGGCGTAAAACACCTGTTATACGGTGTTTTGTTTTCGTTGCTAACAATTTTCGCGCTACCCCCATGGGTGACGATTTAGATCGCCCCTGTCACACAGTACCTTTGCGTATACCCAACGCGGGGCGGAATCTTACACATCTCAAGCATCGCTTTTACGTGAAGCCGCGACGTGCCCTTTTGATCCCTCTTGATTCGGCGGCACGGCAGCGGGCAGGTCTGTCGTGTCTCCGCGCGGGAGGAGGCGTCCGCACCGCAAGGCCACTGCTCCCCAGCGCCGCCGGTGCGGCACGCGATCCGCCAAACTCGAATAGCGCGCCAGACCGGGACCCGCTGACTACCGCTGATCCCGCGTTCGTCGTTACCAATCGGGCACCATCCATCGTGGCTGCGACGCACGGCGCTGGCACGACGCTAACCACCACGGTGCACGCACCTGCGTCGCTGCAGAGTGGCGGCCAAAACACGACCACCCGTTGCATGCCCTGGCCATCTGATTGTGGCTGGCGGTCCGCCGAACGCAAAGCCGCGGCGTGCGCTTTCGAAGGGCCTCAGGCTCGCGAACTTTCTCGATCGCTCGCTGAGGGCTCGCTGGGAAACTCCGCTCCTGGACCTAGCGCTCCCACGGCCGGCCGGACTCCAGTGCCAACCGCGAGCGTAGAGACTCCGTCAGTATCTGCCAAACGCGAGCGCGACGTTGTGCCCACCGAACCCGAACGAATTGTTGATGGCGTACTTGTAGTTGCCGGGCCGCGGCTCGCCGGCCACCACGTCCAGATCGATCTCCGGGTCCAGGTTGACCAGGTTCAGCGTCGGCGGAACGATCCCGTCCCGCAACGCCATCACCGTCAAAATGGACTCCACCGCACCGACGGCCCCTACCGAGTGGCCGAGCGCCGCCTTCGGCGCATACACGGCGGGCCGGTGGCTGCCCAGCGCGTTGTTGATGGCCTTTCCTTCGGCCACGTCGCCGACGCTGGTGCCGGTGGCATGCGCATTGATGTGATCGATGTCGCCGGGAATGAGGCCGGCGAGTTGGATCGCCCGAGTCATCGCGTACCCGGCCTGCCCACCGCTCGGGTCCGGCGCCACGATGTGGAACCCATCCGAGGTGATGCTGGCGCCCATCACGCGGCCCAAAATGTTGGCGCCGCGGACCTTGGCGTGCTCCTCGGTCTCGATGACCATCAGCGCCCCGGCCTCGCCGAACACGAAACCGTTGCGGTCCTTGTCGAACGGGCGGCACGCACCGGCCGGATCATCGTTGGTGGTGGACAACACGATGCGCATCTGGGCGAACCCGGCGAGGGGTACCGCCTCGATCTTTGTCTCCACGCCACCGCAGATCGCGACGTCGGCCTCGCCGAGCACGATGTTTCGCCACGCGTGGGCGATGCCCTCGGAGCCGGAAGCACACGCCGAGACCGGCGTGATCACCCCGGCTCTGGCCTTGCGTTCCAGCCCGACGGCCGCGGCCGCCGCGTTGGGCATGTATTTCTGCACCGCCAGTGGCGACACCGCCCTCAAGCCGCGCGCTCGCATGGCGTCGTAGGCGTAGAGCAGTTCCTCCGTCGATCCCATTCCCGTGCCGATCGACACCATCAACCGCCTGGGATCCACCTCCGGTGACCCGGCGTCCAACCACACGCGGCGGCTCAAGATCGTCGACATCTTCTGCAGATACGACAACCGCCGCAGTTCGATCCGCGTCAGCTCATGGTCGAAATCCTCGTGGAGATGGCCGCCGATGCGGACCGGCAGGTCGTACTGCTCGACGAATGGATCCTCGAGTTTGTGAATGCCGCTCTGTCCGTCGAGCAGCTTCTTCCAGGTATTGTCTGCATCGGTTGCCAAGGCAGTCGTCATCGCGATGCCGGTGACGACCACATCGGGGAAACCGTTCCCCGTAGCCATCCCTGCCATGGCGTTGCTCCGTTCGTATCCGGACGGCGTCTTGCACCGCCCAATTACCCATAGGCTCAATTCCCATCGCTGACGTTCGCCTAACTCAATGGTGCGCCACTTCGCGACAAATCGATAGGTGTTCAGGCCCACAATTCGCTACTTTCGCGATCGCGGCCGCTAACACCGTTGCCACTGTTAGCAGAAGGAATTAGTCGTCAGCTGCACGGCTGGGTTCAAGGTTTCTGCGCGTAGGGTGAGCAGCTTGCTGAGTTCTTGGCGCATGGCAACTGAAATGCCCCACGGTGGATCGCATGTTCGCAGCGGCGGCATGGCTGACCTCCATGCGCTGAAATCCGAGCGGGGTCAGTTGCGGCGATTGCGCGGCCGCGCGCCGGCAAGGTCGGCCCGCTCGACCAGCCCCCCTGGAGCACAATCACACGCGCAAGGGACATGCGGATCCGCGCAGCCAGTAGTTGGCGGTAGAACGGGCTCGGCTGCTGGGGAAAGCTGGTTTGCAATGGCGCTGTACCCGGACGGTTCGCATGCCGGTGCGGTGCGGACGGAGGCACTGGTGCGCCCGTCCCCCATTAACCCACCGAACAACAGCGCCCGGCACTACCCGCTTACCCGGCAACGACCGCTGCGGAAGCAGCTGCGCCAATGTCACCCGATGCTGCAGCTCGGCATTCAAAGTTTAGGTAGTCGACTACGCGTTTCACGGCGCGGCTGCCGTTGCGATGCTTGCGCTGATGATGTCCTCAAGACCCCGCCAAACGGGCGGGCCGTGGGAGGAAGCACTGTGACGAGCCAACCGGCGAATGTGCGCTTTGACCCGCACTCGATACTGGGCATCGGCGCTTCGATGGCGGCTGGTGTTGTGGCCGCGCTGGTGTGCTACTACCTGCTTCACGCTCCGCCCATCGTGGGGCCGGTGACCGCCGGCGCGACGGGCCTGCCCGCGGCGATTGCGTACAGCCTGCAGAGCAGGCGGCGCGACAACGCAGAGGATGCAGCGCGCATCCGCCGAGGTGTGTTGCACCGCCCGGTCCGCCTTGTGGTGGTGATGTTGACCTCGGTGCTCGCTGCGGCGCTGCTCCTGCTTCAGTCGACCCGCGGCGGGGTCGTGGAGGCCATCCTCGCGATCCACGCGGGCGCCGCCAAGGCGGTCGTGTTCTGGGTCCCGGCCAGCTTGATCGTGCTAGCAGCCATGTTCTTCGTCGCGTCCTTCGCATCTCACTACCTCGGAAAGCATCCCTACCGGTGGACCACCGTCGCTGTCGGCGCCGCCGTCGCCATCAGCATTTTGCTGTGCATTGCGCTCAACAAATGGCTCGGGATCGACGTGCCCCCGGGGCGTCGACTGCGCGATCTGCCCCCGGTCGTCGATTACCTGATCCACGTCGGCGTCTGCCTGGGCGGGGCCTGGTACGGAAGGCGCCACCACGACACTTACCTGGCGAAAAAGCTGGCCCGGGTGGAAAGCAAGCTCCCGGAAGCGGCTGACGTGGCGCAGCCGTCTGGCACGCGGCATCAGAGCACCGCCTCGAGCGACGACACCCCGCCGCAGGCGACGCCGCCAACTGCGATCGGCCTAGAGGAGCTGGAGGAGCTCGAAAAGCTCAGCGAGCTCCGAAAGACCGGAGTCCTGACGGAGAGAGAATTCACGGCAAATAAGGCCGAGGTCCTCGCGGGGCTGCGCGCGCGGGACGAGCTCAAACGGCTCGCCGAGCTGCGGAAGACCGGTGAGCTGACCGATGAAGAGTTCACGGCGAGTAAGGCGGGGATCCTCGCTGGGTTGCGCGCACTGGACGAGCTCAATACTCTTGTCGCGCTGCACAATGCCCATGTGCTCGGTGAGAACGAGTTTCAGGCGAAAAAGGCACAAATCCTTCCCCGTGTCTAATCGTCCTTTCCCGTGTCTAATCGCCGGCCCGGAGTTCGTGGCGGCTATCTCAAAATTACCGCGTCGAGCCAGGGCAATCATCCTCGCGAACCGACACACGGGATCTTGGTGCCCTGCTTACAACCACGATCGCAGGCACGGACACTCCGGCCCGCAGACACACCGGTCGAAGATTTCGCGGTGTTCTTCATCGTTTCCCTAACGTTTGTTTTCCCAGTGAACTTTTTTGCTATGGCTGATCCTGTTGCTGACGGCACCAGTCATAGTGTCGACAGCGTCAGGTTTGGAGGGCCGATGAGCGCCATTTCATCGGTTCAGACGACACGGGCGGACGGAACAGTGTCATTTTTTCGACGCCGCCGTTAATCCAGCGATACAGATGATTTCGCAGACTCAGACTCACTGTTGACGGCACCCGTTGGACCACAACCCGATACACCAGGTGGCAGCCGCTTCGCGGAAATGGAACGGCGATGACGAGCCTCGCGTTGCCTCCCCCAGGAAAACGCAAGAGGTTGCCCCGCCATCGCCTCGCGGGGGCCCGCATGCAACCGATCCGACGCCTCCCGCTGACGGCCTGTATGCCCGCACACCGTTGCCACCAAACTTGTCAGCAACAAGTTAGCCGCACCGTAGCGAACATAGGCGACCTGCCCACGTCGTCAACAAAACAAATTCACGGTGGCGGTAAACCTCCCCCGCCATCCCCAGCGGGTTCCCAAGAGCCGGTGGATCGCCGGCAGCCACGGATTTCCAGGATGGGCCACCCCTATCGCTGGCGTCTCTGACAGTGTCCCTCTCGCGGCGTCTCGCCCCTCAGCCGTTCGTCGCCAACGCCGCCACAATCGCGCGCCGCATATCGTCTTCTGTCACAACGAGATCCGCGGCATCGGCCAACGCCAGCTGCGCAGGCGCCACCGACGAGAGCCGCCGCGCCCGCTCGTGCTTGCAGTGCACCACGACCTTGCGCGCGAACCGCCCGTTGCCGGCCACATCCAGAGCGGTCCCGTCGCCGTGCGGAGTGTCCCGCAACCGCAGTGCCTCCACGCCCAGCAGCGGCCAGGCGCTTTCGGCGATCGCGATCTTTTCCTTGCGCGCAATCAATTGCCCGATCTCGATGATCTCGTCGGCCGAATACGAGGAGAACGTCAACGTCAGATGGAACCGCGACGCCAAACCGGGATTGGCGGCCATGAACCGGCGCATCTCGCGGGGATAACCCGCCGCGATCACCACCAGCTGGTCGCGGAAGTCCTCCATGTATTTCATCAGGGTGTTGATGGCGTCCTTGCCGAACGAATGACCCTCGTGCTCGGGCACCAGCCGGTAGGCCTCGTCGATGAACAGAACACCACCCAACGCCTCTTCGCAGACCTCCTTCATCCGCGCCGCGGTCTGCGACACGTAGCCCACGACCAGGTCCTCCTCGGTAACCTCGAGCACATCGGGACGCGCAATCTTGCCCAGCCCGAACAAGAACTCCGCCGCGATCCGCGCGAACGACGTCTTCGCCGTGCCGGGCGGACCCTCCAGCACGATGTGGCTCTCGTTGGTCGACGACACCGCCTCGCCGCGGGCGGCCAGGATCTGGTCGATCTGGATTTCGGTGCGCCACACCGTGATCTGCTCTTTGGGCCCGTCCAGCCCGATCAGCTCGTCGAGTTTGGCCTGCGCGCAAGCCAATACGGCCTCCTGGCGCGCCACCAATTCCGCGGCTTCACGTTGCTCGCGGCTGGTCTCGGTCGCCGGGTCCCACTCGTCACTGCGGGTCGCGATGGACTCCGGATCCGACACGATCAGCCGGAAGTCGCTGTTTTCCAGCGCCTGGCGTGCGGCGTCGAGCAGCTGCCCGTCCACGACGGCGGCCCGGAACGCAGTCCGCGCGGCGTCTACGTCGCCGAGATCCCGCAGGCACCAGCCCTTCGTCAACGCGACATCGGCGGCCACATACGGGTTGGTGGTCGCGATGGTCTCTGCGATGGCCAGCGCCGCCTCCGCGCGCCCCAGGCTCGCCGACGCCGCCGCTGACAGCGCCGCCACCGCCGCCGTCACGTCGTCGAGCACGTAGGTCGCGTGCGGGGGTGGTGATTTCGCGGTCACCGTCACCACGTCCGTCCACCGGCGGGTGCGATGAAATAACGCCGCCTCGACGAACTGATGCCACTGCGCCGCCTGGGTGTCGTCCAGGATCACCGGGTCGTCGAGCACCTCGGCCGCCTCGGCGTACCGGGCGGCGCCGATCAGCGCGCTGGCATAGGCCAGCCCGATCGTGGCACGCGACCAGGCCGCCAGCGTCACATACAGCGGGGCGGCGGCGCGCGCGTGCAGCTCCCCGTCGGCGAGCCCAAGGCGTCGGGTTTCGCGATACAGCGCCCGTGAGTTGCCGAAGGCGCCGGCGAGTGTCTCGAGGTCGTGGTCGCCGCAGGCCAGCCGGCCCAGCCACGCGTCGGACATCGCCGGGTTGGCGTTGGTGATCGCGGTGAACGCGCCCAGCGCTCGTTGCTTGTCACCTGACCGGTAACTGCCGATCGCGGCGTCGAAAGCGCGGCGCTGCTCGGTCGGCGACGTCATGGCGGCGGCGGTTCTCCTGGGTCGTTCTCGGTGATGGGGTCGACGGTAGTCGGTGGCAAAGTGGTCGGCCCATCATCGCGCACCGGATCGTCGGTCACCTGCGCGACCGGCGCCTCCACGTCCGGTTCGCTGTAGCGTGGCGGCTCGGCGATCGGCGGCACCGGAATGGGCACGTCACCGACCGCGGCACCCGATCGTGACCGCGGCACCGCGGCGCCCGGCGCATCACCATCCAGCCGAGCGGCCGCCGCCCCACTCCCCGGCCGGCCCACCCTCTCCGAAGCCCGCCCCCGCGCCGGCTCGGCCGCCGGTGTCACCACCGCAACACTCCCGCCACCACCCGCGCCCCGCTCCACACCCCGCCGGTCACGACCGCCCGTCCCGGCACGCGAACCCCCAGCGGGCCCCCGGCTCTCCCCCGACCCGGCGGCAGAGAGGATCGGGTCGAAACCCGGGCGCGCCGGTCCGTGCACCGCACGCGCATCGGTCGCGCGGTCCAGCAGATCCCAGGGGGTGGCCCCGCCGCCGCGCAGCCGCTGCCCCACCGACCGCACCCCCCGCACACCCGCCGACGCCGCACCGCCGAACGCGGCATGCAATCCCATCCCGACCGCCACATCGGCGCCCCGGCTCAGCACCCCCCGCTCGCGCGGCCTCGCCGCCATCCCCGCGCGCACGTGGCGCAGCAGGAACAACGCCGCCACCGATGTCGCACCCATCATCAGCACATGCGCGAACGGGTTGGTGCCCCCCAGTGGTGCGGGCAGCGGCGCCGCCATGAGCCGCTCAATCGCCAGGGCGATCACGCTGACGTAGACGATGTAAACCATCACCTCCAACGCGTGCCGGAAGAACTCCCACACCACCTCCAGCGCGCGGCGCTGCGGTGCCCCCGGCACCGCACCCACCCACAGCGCCGGCAGCAGGATGACGGTGGTCCACACCGCCTTCACCGACACTTTCAGCACCGCCCACCCGGACACCACGACGAACAGGCCCAGCATGCCGGCGGCCGCCACCAGAATCAGCCCGATCCACGCGTTGGTGCCGTCCAGGCGCTCCGCATACGCCACCGCATCGTGGTCCCCGCAGGCGGCCATCGCCCGGACGGGGCCGTCCGGCAGCCCCACCCGCAGCGCCGCCGACCACGCCGCCCCGCAGTTGCCGACACGGTCGACCAGATGCCCGAAGTTGAACAACGACAACGGTTCCCGCGTCACATGGGTGATCAGGCTGGCGGTCAGCGAGTCCACCTGCCCGTTGGCGTCGACCGCCGAGTTCAGTTGCCCGTTGTGGGTGGCGGCCTCGGCGACGCTGAACCCGACCCGCCGCCCGAACGCCAAAAGCCCGTCCGGCCCATACATCTCACCGGCCGGGTCGTCGAACACCGCCACGCTCAGCGCCGGCAGGGTCAGCGCGATCAGGATCATCGTCCAGCCCCGGCCAGCTTCCCCGCGCCGGATCGTCACCACGCCGACGAACACCCCGAACGGGATCGCGATCAGCAGCACCCCGAGCCGCGTGGTGACCTGCACGACCGCACCGGAAAGCGCGCGGGCGATCTCCCCGATTACGGTCAGCCAGTAGGTGCTCACCGTGATCCGCAGGATTACCAGCGCGATCGCAGTGATCCCGACGAACAGCCCGGCCTCGCCGGTGAGGATGCTGGCCACCGCCCAGTGGCTGCCCGCCACCGTCACAAGATGCATGCTCCACGCCGCCCAGCTCGCCGGGTCCCAGCTGACCTGCGGACCCGCCTGCGTGATGGTCTCGGTGATCGAGGCCACCGACAGGTAGTAGTCGCCGATCGGCACCCCGTAACTGTCCTTCAACCCGGTCCAGTTCAGCACCGCGGCGTTGCTGGCCGCGCTGGCCTGCGGGGCAGTGCAGATCGCGCACACCGCCAGCACCTGCACAAACCCGGTGATGAGCACCACCCGCCGGTGCGCGAGGTGCCACAGATGAAGCCGCACCGTCACGTTCGGCGCCCTGAGCGCTTCGGGTTGGTGTCCAGCTGCACGGCCAGCCGCGCGGTCGGCGCTTCGAATAGCCGCACCTTGCCGAACCCGCCGAACTCGTCGAGGAACCAGCCTTCCCCCTCCCGGCCCGGAATCACCTTGCCGTACCACGAATCGATCGCGTCGTCGCCGTGGTTGACCAGCTGCACGGGGCTGGTGTTCTCGACATACATCCGCAACAGCTCGGGATGGCGATCCAGATCACGCCCGCACCACTGCAGCGTCGCGCGCGCCAGGCCGGGATCCTTGAACCCAAGACACAGCCGCTGGTCGATGAACTCGTCTTCGAGCACCGCGAAGTCCTTGATCGGGTGCTGGCTGATCCCGACGAACCCGGTCCACGACTTGCGACCCTGCCGGATGATCCGGTTGCAGCACTTCTGCCCGGCCGGTGAATTCGTCAGCGGCGCCGCCTCTTCCACAACCAGCACATCGGGATGGTCGCGCCGGCCGAAGAACACCGTCTGCGACAGGTCGGCGGCCAACCCGTACACCGCCAGCCCGGCGCGCTGGCGCGGCGTGGTCAGCCGGTGCAGGTGCGCGGCGTACTCCTCCCCAACCGTCGGCAGCTCCAGCCCGGCGGTGTTCCAGATGACCGCCGCAGCCGACGACAGGTCGGCGACGGGCAACGCCTCGTCGAACAGGGCGCGCAGGTGGCGCTCCACCCGCAGCCCCTCCAACCCGACCAGCAGATCGTCGTCGGCGCTGTCACGCTCCCGCAACGCGCGCAGGTAGCCGATCAGCCGCCCGATGCTGCCAATACCGTTGCTCTCACGGGTTTCCGGGGCCAGATGGAGGTGCAGCCGCGCCGCCTGCCGGCTCACCGCCGAATATCCCAGCAGCGGCAGCAGATGATCCGCCGCGTGCTCGGCCGCATCGGCGTACGGGAAGACCCGCAGCGGATCCACGGAGATGCCCGGATCGGCCAGGTCGATGACGACCTTGTCGCCGAAATCCGTCAAGGCCCGCTTGTGTTCGCGCGGCTCGCTGGGGTCGAAGATGTGCACCCCGGCGCCCAGCAGCAGCCACGACCACACCAGCAACTTGCTGATGTGTGACTTGCCGCGCCCCGGCGACCCGCAGATCACCAGGTTTGCGCCATTGTCGCGGGCCGGGGCGTTGAGCAAGTCCAGCAGCACCACGTCGCACAGCCCGGGGCTGGTCAGACAAACCCCCAGCGGCACCCCGGTGTTGTTGCCCAGCTTGGAGGCCAGCAGCGGCACGAACTTGGCGAACCGCTCGGTGGTGGTCGGGTTGCGGAACTCGCCCACCGCCGCCGAACCCTCACCGCCGGGCACAAACGCCCGCCACAGTGCGCCCTGGCCGCCGCGCCAGCGCCGAAACCCGATGTCCTGGCGGCGAAACGTGGTCGTCACCGCCGCCACCGCCCGGTTCAGGTCGTCGACCTCGGCCGCGCCGGCGGCCAGCACGATCGCGACGTTCACGCCGCGCTCGGCGGTCCCGCGTTTGAGTTCGGACGCCAGCTCGCGGCCGGAGGCCAGCTTGCGCATCAACTCGTCGTCGGTGCCGGCGTGACGGCCGCGCTGGCGGAACTGGTCGGTGATGTTGGTGACCACGTTGTGGCTGCTGGCCACCGCCGCCTCGGTCGGCTGAAAAGTCGCGTGAATCGTCCAGTCCAGCACGGTGTTCGGGCCACTCAGGTCGTCGAGCGCCTTGAACAGCGTCGAGCGCGGCCACACGATGCCCGAGTCGGGAAAGTCCTGCAGCGGCAACAGCGCCTGATAGGAGTCGGCAACTTCGTCGCCAGGCTCCCGGAACACCCGCACGAACGCGTCGGCATCACACCGCGCCGCACGCCAGCGCCGTCCGCGCAGCGCCGCAGCCGCCTCGTCGAGATAGGCGGGGCTGAACGCCGACGCCGGCAGGCTGGCGTGCGGATCGAGCGCCTGGGTGGGCAGCGGGTGGTGCCACACGCCGCGGCTGGCGACGTAGTTCCAGTGCCACCAAATCTGCTCGACGGTGGCCGGTTTCGGGAAGAACGCCGGCGGCAACGCCGCCACCATCTCGGCGCCCAGCTCCCGGTAATAAGCCAGCGACTCGGCACTGTCGCTGTCCTTGCCGATCACCACGTCGGCCACGCGCCGCAAGCTGCCCACCGGTGTCCGTCCGGCCCGCCCGTAGGTCAACGGCAGCGAGAGCCAATAGATCCGCCGCCGGGTCGCGTGCCGGGCCAGCGTCGGCTCCCACGCCCGGCAGTGCCGCGCCCACGCGTCGCCGCCCGTGCCGCCGGGATCATCATCGGCAGCCAGCATTTTCCGCAGCACCGTGCGGGTCGGCACCGGCACCGTCAGCCCGCTGATCTGCGCGCCGGACGGCAGCGTGCGCCACAGCTCGGCGTGCTCGGCGGCCACCGCGTTCTGCCACTGCTCGCTCAAGAAGATGAACGGAACCCCGGAGAGCAGGTATTCGGCGTACACCCCGTTGGCCGTGAACCTCAGATTGCCCACCGCGGCACGCGGTGCCGACGACATCAGCTGGCGATCCGCGGGCGCCACCGCGCCCACATCCAGCGGGCCCGGGTGAACAGCGACGGGCGGGTGGCCGGCAGCTTGGCCAGCAGCCACACCGCGGCCACGGTCAGTCCCGAACCGCCGGCCAGGATCGTCAGCGCGTGACCGCTGCCCAGTTCGGCGGTGGTGGCAGCACCTGTCGCAATGAACCCCATGACCGCGGCGATCGCGTCGGGGGCGCGCCACTTCTCCCGCAACGGCATCCGGAAACCGGTGCCCGAGTCACCGAGATAGGTGACGACGGTGCGCTGATCGGAGTAGATCTTGGCCGGGGCGTCGGAGGACATGTCACTGGCCCCAGGGGCTGTCGACGTGCACGGTATTGCGGATGCCGTGGTTCTGGAATTCGTGGGTGACCATCGCGGCGATGCCCACCGACAGCAGGATGATCACGGCGAAGATGATGGTGCCGATCTGTTCGGTGATCGCCGAGCCGGCGCCGTCTTTCATCCGGATCCTGATCGCCGAGACGGTGCCGATGACCAGGGCGACCGCCGCCAGAAAACCGATCGTCGAGAATGCCAGGTCGGTGCCGGAGCTGAAGATACCAACTGCCGCGAGGGTTTTCATGACGCTGTCCCGACTTCTCCACTCAGGGCGCCGTTCCGACCGGAACGGGATCGCCGTCGCTGACTTGTGGTGTCAAGTCTATGGCCGCCACCATCCAGGTCCCGTCACTATTTTCGACGGTCACCGGGTAGACCAGATTGACGGTGGCGAACTGCGACGTCTGCGCAGTGGCGGCGGCCAGTACCCGGATCTGTTGGCCGGGAGCGGGATTGGCAGGGACGGTCCGGTCGGCGGCCGCCGTGGTCAGGACCGCGCTTTGGTAGCCGCCGATCGGGGCGAGCGGCGTGCCGGCGAGTACAAAACGGTCCAGGCCGGTGGTCGCGGTGAGGTAGGTGCGGATGAACCCGCTCACCAGCGCGTACAGCGGGCTGTCGGCGGAAAGGGCCTGCGGATAGGCGGCTTTCACGTCGGCGCCGGGGCCGGGGCCGTTGATGCGTGCGGGCAGCGCGATCGCGCGGGGCTGGTAGTTCCACATCGACACCGGCACCCGGTAGAAGGCGCGGGCGGGATCCGCGGAGGCGTATGGGCGTTCGGTGACCGACACGGTGGCCGCGTAGATCTCGGCTTCGCCGACGGTGTCGGTGCGGATCACCGACACCACCTGCGGTGCGGTCACCACCGCGGCCGGGGTGGTGGGCAGCGTGAGTGCATTGTCGGGAAGGGTGATGAAACGCTGCAGGTCCTGGCGGTGCGCGGTCGTCGCCGTGAGCCAGGACACCACGAAATCAGCGGCGAACGCGCCGACTTGCGCCTGCTGATTGTGAATGCGCTGCGAAATCACCGAGATGTCGGGATGATCAGGCGCCAGGAACACCTTGCAGCTTGCCGCGGCCCCGAGCACTGCGGCGGCGATCGCCGCGGCACGCGCCGCGGTCCGGCCGAGTTCGCGGCACCTCCGCAGCCGCCCCTGCCAGGTCTTCGACAACACCACGGTCGATCACCCCGGCGGATGCCCGAAAAACGCCAGACCGCTCATGGCGAAGGTCGCGTCGACCGGATCGCTGCCCGGCTCCCCCGGCAGCGCCGGGTCGTTGGTTGTGGTGGCTTCGGGCGGCAGCGGGGCGCCGGCGGCGCCCAGCACCGAATCGATGAACCCCCCGGGCGGCGCCGGCGCGGAGCCGCCCGGCTGCGGCGTGCTCGGCGGCCGTGAGGTCTGCAGCACGATCACCGTGACCCTGGACGCGACGATCTTGGTCAGCGGCAACGTCACCGGGCCGTGGGCGTTACCGGTGTCCTGAGTGACGATCGTGCGGTCGCTGTCGTTGAAGCTGTACTGCAACCGGCTCACCACCCGGTGCTGGAGCCATTCGTCCTTGCCGCCGGGGGTTTTGGCGACCCACCCCGGCGTGACCGACACCGCGGTCAGCACATAAGTCTTTCCGAGATCAAGGTGCAGCACCTGCCCGTCGACTCCCCCGCGCACGCACAGCCATGCGGAGTCGCTGGTGCTGTCGGTCAGTGCCTGCGCCGAGGTGGAACCGGTGGGGCAGTTCGCGTCGGCGGTGAACGGGATCGCCTGATCCTGGGCGGCCGGGGTGGGCGCCGTCACCGGCGCCGCGGAGGCGGCCACCGACGCGGGGCGGTGCGGTGGCGAGGAGGGCGGCGGTCCGCCGAACCTTGACAGCGCGGCCGCGATTGCGGTGGCAGCCACCACGAGCCCCACGCCGAGCACCATCGCCGCTTTCTTGTGGCTCTGCGCGGGAGCGTCACCAGTGTCGGAATTACCCGCCGACGCGCCGGGTTCCGCGGCTGCCGAGCTGGCCGCGATCTCCTGAGCCGGCGCGGCGGAGGGGTCCGGTCCGTACAGGTCGGCGAGCCACTGGTCGGTGGAACCCTCGGTCACGGGTCGTCCACGGCGTCAATGATCGGCGGCCGGGGGCGCGGTGGCGGTGGCCCAACCCAGACCGGCACCCGCACCCAACCCGTGCTCACCACGGGTGGGACCGTTCGCCGGGCTCGGGCAGCGGATGCGCGTCGAGTAACGCGGGGCCGGTGGTGTCATAGGGACCGAGGATCAGCGCCGCGTCCTCGGCGGTCATCGGCCGCTTCGGCGGGGCAAGTGGCCACCACTGATCCGACCCGGTCACTGCCAGCCACCCCTCGGCGATGCCGTAAAGCCCTGCAATGACAGGGGCAGCAGCCACCTGGACGCCTAGCCACGGCGCGACCACGATATCGGGCAACGCTGGACCCGGGTCATAGAACATGGCGATGCACAAGCCGAGCACCGCGCCGGACCACAGGAAGGTGGCGATCGGATAGGCCCGCATGGTGCCCGGAATGAGCCGCGCCACAGCGCCGTACAGCACCCGACCGCCCAGCCAACCGATCGGCACCAGCAGCGCTGCGAAAACGACGCCGAGACACTCCAATTGGGATGCAGGCGATTGCGCGCTGCGCAGCCACAACGGCGGCAACGCGGTGTCGTCGTGCGGGTCCGGGACCGCCGCCGCGACCGCACGCCGGCGGGCGCGGACCTTGCGGCCCAGCAGTTCGGCCCGTCGCCGCTGAATGGTGGACCAGCCCTGATGGGCGGCGATCCAGGCGAGGCGCACCTCGTCGAACCTGTCGTTGCGGGATGCCGGCACGAATCAAGCGTATGGCCGCCGGCAGCGCTGTTTTTGCACCAATTTCTCGATCCGCGAACGCGAGACCGACCTCGTTAGTAGGTCAGTTTGGCTTGGCGATCACGTGACCGATTCCTGGGCTAAAGCCATCGAGGGCCGCCTACTCCCCGTCGGTGCCGCTCATCCCGCGCCCTACCACGCCTTGTGGCCACACGCGGGCCAGCACGTCGGTTAGCGCGTCGGGGACATCACCGGGCGCATCGCAGTTGCGCCCCGGGCCTCACGCCGACTCGGCGAAAGCGTCGAGCAGCGCGCGCGGGATGCGGCCCCTGCTTGCGACCTCGCGGCCCTGACGGCGCGCCCATTCCCGCACAGCGGCACTGTCCAACTCGGCTCCCCTGGCGCTGCCTGCGGGATGAGAGCGTTTCCGGCCGCTGACGCGGCGGCTGGCGCGAATCCACGGTTGGACGTGTTCGCGGAGCTTCTTGGCGTTCTTGGCCGACAGGTCGATTTCGTAAGTGACACCGTCCAACGTGAACCGCACGGTCTCGTCGGCCAGCGACTCCCCGTCCGTATCATCGATTGCTGTCACCGTGACCCTTTTCGCCATGTTGCTATCCGACCTTTCAGTGTTCGGCCTTTGCGGCTGACGGCTTGGCTACAGACCACAAGTTCGCTCACGCCCATATTACATACCCTAGGGACGAAAAAGCGACACATTTCGGTTTTGTGGTATTGCCCTCTGGCGGCCTGCACTGCGACTGGTGTATTAGCTGCGCGAACTGGTTAATTGCATCGTCAGCGGGCTCAACGTGCTGGGTTGATAGCGGGGCGGCGCCACAGCGAATCCCTGGCCGTTTGCCACGCCGGCTTATTGCCGCAGTGCGGCCCTGGCCTCGTCGAGCAGCGTGATGAACTCGGTCCAGTCGACGAGGTTGACCATACGCCCGGGTGTTCCGCGCACCAGCAGCCGGGCTTCGTCCATGTTGCGCGGGCTGAGCTCTTCAGGCTCAAAGAGGTTGCCGAAACGGCGGCCGGTCGTTTTGTCGTCGCCGTTGTGGTGATAGGACTGATCGCTGCGCGTGGTTTTGCCGGCCCAGAACGCCGCCGAGCGCATCAATTCCTCCTCGTGGGCGCCGTACATGATCAGCGTCGCGGGCACGACGTCGCGGATGGCCCGGCCCTGCACCGGGCCGTAAACCACGTCCAGCTGTGAACTGGCCTGCGCCGCCGCACATATCGCCACGCCCAAACCGCGGGCCTCGGCGAAATACTGCAAGATCTTGGGCAGTGGGGTGTTGGGCAGCTCGTCGAGGAACAACCCCAGCCGGCCGTACTCCTCCCGCTGCGCAACCTTGATGCGCTGGCGGCGGATGATTTGTTCCATCAGCGTCACGGCCAGCGGGGCGACCGTGCCGTCGGCCGGCGAGAGCACGTACAGGGTGGCGGCGGGATCGTCGAGGAACCCTGGATCGAACGACGGCAGGTGGCGGTCGCGGATCGCGGTGCGCAGCCAGGCGGTCAGCGCCTTGGTCACCGTCATCTTCACCGAGTCACGCTGCTTGGGTTCCATGTCCAGCACCCCTTGCACCCGCGCCTCGAACAGTCGGTCACCGCACCATGCCGTGGCCTGCGCCCACGACGGATCGGTGCTGTGCTGAACCGGCCGGCGCAGGGGCTTGGTGACGTTTTCGGCGGCCTCGAGCACCCATGCCATCCCGGTGCCCATCGCGACCGGACTTGCGGTGTACAGCAGGCAGGTCAGCGGGGCGAAGGCGAGGTTTTCCCACATCGCCCCGTCGGCGGCGGCGCGGGCCTGCGCGCCGGCGAAACCGACCGAGGACATGCTGAGCATCGTTTCGGCGGCGGCCTGGGCGTCCTCGAGGGTCTCCACCAGATCCGTAGGGTCGTAGCGGCAGGGCCGAAACTCGTTGGGGTAGTGCGGCGGAGTGATCGGGCGTAGATCCAGCAGCATGCCCGGGCCCCGACGGCGGGCGGCCACCAGCTGCATTAAATCGTCCTTGCTTGAGGACACCACGGCCGCGCCCGGCCACAGCACCGCGCTCTGTGCCAGCCAGCGCCGCGTCTTGCCCGTCCCGGGAGGGGCCAACCCCAAAATGTGCGGCGCCGTCTCCAGGGGCACCTTCCGTCCCCGCCGGTCGATCACCCACCCGCCGAACGGAGCCGGCGGCTTTCGGTACTCGTCGCCCACAACCTGACGCTAGCGCCACTCGACGGCGCTGCTGTGCAGTTATTTGGCGGCCGCTGCGACAAAGGGTGCTGCGGATCGACTGGACGCCGATCGACGCGGTGGCGTACGGAAACGAGATGGCGTTTCCGAATGAAACAGTCCGCTGCAACGAGGCTAGGACAGGTCGAGCGCTGACTCGCCGTGTTCGAGTGTCGCGCCCAGGGTTTCGGGAAGCAGATAGGTACACACCATGCTGGCGACAAGGAGTACGGCCAGCAGCAGCGCGATCGCCAAGCTTCCGAAGGCTACGTGCAGCGCGCTTGCGATCAACGGTGGCACAGCGCCGCCGACGACGCCGCCGAGGTTGAGCGCCAGCCCCGCGCCGGTGTAGCGGTAGCGGGTGGCGAAGATTTCCGGGAGGAATGGCCAGTGGCCCAAAGGACAGCCCGAGAATGGCGTATGTGCCGACTATTCCGACTCCGAGCAGTATTGGCGAACCGGTGTTGAGCAGCGGAATCAGGGCGAACGACCAGGGCAGGCCCAGAGCGTATCCGAAAAGGATTAGGCGGCGGCGTCCGAGGACATCGCTGAGGCTGGCGGAGACGGCGACAAACGCGATCAGCGACACTCCGCCGAGTATGCCGACGAGCAGGATCAGGTCCAGGTGATGTCCAAGTTCGTTGGCGGCGTAGTTCATCAGGTAGGTACCGCCGATGAAGTTGAAGGCCAGGACGGCGACTACGCAGCCGGACGCCAGAACGATCTGACGCCTCTGGTCGCGGAAAAGCTCGGCGATCGGCGCCTTGGGTATCGCGTTGCGCTCTTTTTCCTCCGCGAACACCGGCGTCTCGTTGATACTCAACCGCACGTATAGCGCAATGACGATCAGCACCGCGCTCAACAGGAACGGGACCCGCCACCCCCAGCTCATGAACGCGGAGCTGGCGTCGCCGATGGTTGCGCTAACGCCCAGGAAGATGAGATTGGTCAGCGCCAGACCACTGCCCACGCCCAATTGTGTGAACATCCCGTACATGCCGCGTTTGGCCGTCGGCGCGTATTCAGCGCTCAGCAGGGCGGACCCGGCCCATTCGCCACCCACCGCAAATCCTTGTAATAGTCGCAGCACCAGCAGGATCAGCGGCGCGGCGACACCGATGGCTGCGGCGCTGGGAACCAGGCCCACGGCGACGGTGGACAGGCCCATATTCAGCCGCGTGGCGACCAAGGTCCTTTTCCGCCCGAGGCGGTCGCCGAAGTGACCGAAGACGGCGGCGCCGACCGGCCGGGAGATGAAGGCGGCCGCGAACGTCGCCAACGAGGCGATCGTTGCGAGGGTGTGGCTGAGGTTCGGGAAAAACACGGTGGGGAACACCAGCGCTGCGGCGTTGCCATAGATGAAGAAGTCGTAGTACTCGATCGCCGTGCCGACGAAGCTGGCGAAGGCGACCCGTGTCATTGGGGTGGGTTGGCCCAAATGCGTACGCGGCGAGTCTTCGGCCGGCAGGGCCGACCGCACCTCCCCTCCTGTATCGAGCTCGTCTGTCACGGGTGCCTGTTCGGGGTCGAGGAAAATGACTTCTGAGTACAGCTGTGTGGCGGAAGTTCTCCGGCATACCGGGACTATTCTGTTGCTGAGTGGCCGTCTCTGTCCGGCAAACAGCCGATGTACTTGCACGAGACATCGCCAGATTTCAAAATCGGCGGACAGGGCCGCGGAGCCAACGCGGTATCGCAAGTCTTAGGGTGAGCGGCGACTCTTGGCGCCGACCCGCACAGCAATGCGGTGGGGCGGTCGACGGACTCATTGAGACGCTCGAACTCTAGCGCCGATTACAACGGCGCACGTTTAGCGGCCATGTCGCGGTGATCCCCTATATTTGAAATTCACCCCATTGCCTCCTTGCTACTGCCTCGGCGGCGTTTCAAGGCAGCGCATTCGCATAGGCGACCCGGCTCCAAAAGTGGGGTAAATCTGTTCGCTCGGCACCTGAGCGACCAGCCCAGTCGGCCCCAGCCGGCTCGACGGTGAAATGCGGTCTTTGTCGAAATCGAGTATTCGATTACTCGCAAGACGCCGGACGCCCCCGGTTAGAATTTGCCAGGTCATACGAGCGAAAGCGGTAGCGAGGTGTACGTCAAGCGTCAAGTAGCGCAACGTCGTCGCTCGCTCGTGCGCGCGGCGGCATTCTGCGCCGCCGCCCTGGCCTTCGGCTTCAGCGGCTGTGCGGGGGGCGGCGAAACAATAACTAAAACTACTCAGCCGGCCACCCAGCTGGTGTCGCTGGAGGCGGCCAACTCGCCTGGCTCGTCACCGTGGATCGCGTCCGCCACGTCGCCAGACCCGCCGAAGCAGCTGAACCGGGTCGAGAACACGTCGGCCCCACCGCCGGACAGCCAGCAAAACACGCAGACGCTGTCGGGTGACCAGGTCGGGTTGTACGGCGGATCAACGAGCGAGGCGGTGTGTGACCGCGACAAGATGGTGAACTTCCTCGAACAGAATCCACCTCAGGCTCAGGCGTGGCGAACCGCGACCGGCACCGCCGATATTCCCGACTATGTGAGTGGCCTGTCGCCTGTAATTCTGACCCATGACACCCGGGTAACAAATCACGGCTTCGAGAACGGCGAGGCCACAGCGTTCCAGGCGGTGCTGCAAACCGGCACCGCCGTGTTGGTCGATAACCGCGGCATTCCGCGGGTGCGTTGCGATTCCGGAAGTCCACTCGCCGAGCCGCGGGGTGACGCCAGCCAACAGTTCACCGGCACCGGATGGCAAGGCCTCGATCCCAACTCCTTTGTGACGGTCAAACCATCCCCCACTACCCTTAACCAGCTTGTGGTTTCGGTGGGCCAAGGCGATGCAGCCGCTACATCGACCACAGGAGCGCCTACATCGACTGCATATGGTCCGCCGATCGCATATTTGGCGAGACTCTCACTTGGTGAGGGCCAACTGATCCCGGACTCGACGATTTCGCTACCGCCAGGGCAAACGTTGGTGCGCGTAACAGTGTCCCCGCCGCTGACCTCCACATCGTCCAGCGTGACGTCCAGCGTGACGTCCAGCGTGACGTCGTCAGCCACCGTCACGACGACCGCGCCGTCCACAACGACCACCAGTGGAAACCCCAGCGTATCGGGGTCATCGAGTTCCCCTGCACCCTCGGCTACGCATTCAGCCCCGGCGACGACGGGGGGCGCCCAGATCACGAGCGCCCCGACAGTGCAGAACCAGCAGGGCGCATTGCCGCCCAGCTGATAATCAGCTCGCGTTAGCGGCTCGATGCGGAAAACCTCGCAAGGCGCTACGCAGCCCTCTGTGTCATCACGGAGGCAGACTTCACGTCGGTGTGAAATACGCCGAGATCGGCGCCGCGCGGGGTGGGCACCGAGTCGCCACCGCTTCGATTCTCCTCCGCAAACGTTGAGCGCCCCCGAGAGGCGATCTCGGAACAGATCCCGATAACTTGCGGAATAGCATCAATAAGCGACTCAGGTCACGGTTCCCGCCTGCCGATAGCACTCACATACTCGCACCGGCATATGTTCTCGATCCGACGCAATCCGGAAATGACTCGGTGGGAATAACTCTCAGCGCACTCGTGTTGTTTGACGGGCCGAGCAATCGAAGGAAGTGCCGCCATGCGGATCAAATTGAACTACATCACACCGCTATTGGTGGCGGGAGCTGCCGCGGCAGCGATCGCCGCCGCCCCCGTGGCCGCGGCAAATCCGCAGTCTTGCGTAAGCGTGGGCGGCTCAAAACAGTGCCAGACACCCGGCAATGTCCAGATCAATTCCTCCCTGCCCCCTCAATCTGCAGCTTCGGTAAACCCGCCCATCGGGAGCACCTACGGTCCGTTTTTCTCGTACAACCGTCGGTAGCGCGGTGTTTCGGTCATCCAACCTCGACTAGTTTGAGGTGGAAAAAGACACGAGCCGGCACGCATCTATCGGCCCGGCATCTTCGCTTAGGCGGAGGCGCCCGGCCCACCGGAACAACTGGGGCGTGGTTCCGCTCGCCGCGATTCGGGTCATCCTTTCGCGATGCTTCACTACTTGGCGGGTCAAGCGTGCTGATTGTTGCCGTGCTCACCGGTGTGTACATGGTGCTCTGTCGCCGTAGCCATTGGTCTGGCATGCCACAGAGTGCGCGCCGGTTCATTCCTCACACGATCCGCCGTGGGTAGGACCGACCGTTATCAGCCCTGCCGGACCTTCCGTGTTGATTTTGGCGTCCGCCATATCAGTGCTGTCAGTAACGCAGGGACGCATCCCCGGCTCACCCGCGTTGATGGTAGCGACAGTTCCAAAGAGTAAGGGGCGACACAATGTGCGCCGATACATCGACCAAGTCTGTCCTGGCAGGACTGGATTCTGTTCGCGGCTGGCAGGAGGACTTATACCGGCACCTGCACCAGAACCCCGAGTTGTCCCACCAGGAGCGGCGCACTGCCGCAGCGGTGGCTGAGCGATTACGGAGCTTCGGCTACGACGTCCGCGAGGGTGTTGGCGGTACGGGCGTCGTCGGAATCCTGCACAACGGCGACGGTCCGACAGTGTTGCTGCGAGCCGAGATCGATGCTCTACCGGTGAAGGAGGACACCGGACTGCCCTATGCCAGCACAGTCACCACGGCGGATCGGGACGGCAACGTTCTGCCGGTGATGCACGCCTGCGGGCACGACCTGCATGTGACCTGTCTGCTCGGCGCCGCGTCGCTGCTGGCTGACGCCCCCGCACAGTGGACGGGCAGAGTGATCGCTTTGTTCCAGCCCGCGGAGGAAGTGGGGGACGGCGCGCGCGGAATGGTCGCCGACGATCTCGCGGAGGTCGTCGGCGACGCAGACGTCGCACTCGCGCAGCATGTCCTGCCGTTTCCCGCCGGCGAGGTCCGTAGCCGTCCAGGTCCTGTGCTGGCCGCCGCCGACAGCATGCGGATCACGGTCTACGGCCGCGGTGGCCACGGCTCGACGCCGCACACCACCGTTGACCCGGTGGTGCTGGCGGCCATGATCGTGATCAGGCTCCAGACCGTGGTGTCTCGCGAGGTCGCACCGAATGACCCCGCTGTGCTGACTGTCGCCAGCATCGCGGCCGGCACCAAGAGCAACAATGTCATCTCCGACCGCGCCATCCTGCAGCTGAACACCCGCACATATAGCGAGCAGACCCGGAGCACGATCCTCGACGCAGTTCGTCGCATCGTTATCGCTGAGTGTCAGGCATCCGGGTCCCCGAAGCAGCCCGACTTCGAACTCTTCGACCGTTTCCCGCCCACCGACAACGACGTCCCGACCACCAACAAGGTGCGGGCCGCGTTTGACGAATTTTTCGGCGACCTGGCGCGAGATCTCGCACTGCAGACCTACAGTGAGGACTTCAGCGACATCCCCAACGCACTAGCAATTCCCTACAGCTACTGGGGAATCGGTGGAATCGACCGGAATACCTACTACGCGGCCGAGGCCGCAGGGCGTCTTGCCCAGGACATCCCGGTCAATCACTCGCCGTTCTTTGCGCCCGTTATCCAACCCACCCTCGATACCGGAACCCAAGCGCTGACGGTCGCGGCATTGGCCTGGCTGGCACGAAAATCTGACGGTGAACCCGGCATCGATGGGCACTGAACTCCCGAGCTTGGCGGATTGTTGTGCTAGCTCCGCGCTGCGCGCACTGCTAGATCCGGGCTGCGCGCACTGACCATCGACGCGCTGCTTGAGCGCAGTGCCGCCGAAATTCCGGTGCTGGCATCGGTCGATCCGCGGCGATCTGCACGTGCTGCTGCACGCGCTGCGCCGATGCGTATCGCCCCGCGTTTGCCCGCCCTGATGCAAGCAACGGCCCCTCGCTACATCAGAAGGACGGGCGCCTTGGAGCGACCGGCATCAGGCAGGTGGGCCGAACGCGGTGTTAACGTGCGTGCGACCGTTGCGCGTTTTTAGCAGTCAGTTGCTGTTGGGTGGGCGCACCGCCGATGCCACCGGGCACGATACCGGGCACGCACACCAGGGATGAGGAGCCGCCGGATTTGGTAACCGTGCATCTGCTGGGGTCGGCGATGGTGTGGTACATCCGAGGTGTCGCTGTGCTGGCGAAGTACCCCACAGATGGGACGATGGCCACCGCCACTGCGAGCCCACTGGCCAAAATCAGTCGTCGTACGGGGAGTTCAATGGTTCCCATAGTGAAGCCTTCTTACTTTGCTGTACCTACCCGAGGGTACGCCGACGGACCCGAGAAAACTCCAGTTCAGGCCTCGGTTCAGCATCAATTAATGCGCATCTGCTCCGTCGAGCCCATCGTCGGCGGCGTCGGGCAACCGAGCTAAGTCATCGGCTACCCAAGCGACGTCCGCGCGCTCTACACCCTCTGCCCCAAGATGCCCGGCCCCCGCTGCATGGCCCGCCGCCGATAATGCTCGAATCGTGATCCCTCGGCGGCATCAGAATCGGGGTGCCGCCGCCCCAGCTGGTGGTGTGCTGGTGCTCCGGCCAGTACCTGATGCGCCTGATCAGTGCCGATCAGTTGTGCGCAAGTGCCGTTGTCACCGGCGCGGCGCCGCGGCACCTTGGGCATTAGTCGAGACTCCGGGATGACGTCTGCGCGTTCTGCGAGGTGTAGGCGGCCTTGCGATTCGATCTCTTTTAAGCGATTGCTCATGTTGATCATGCGTGATGTTCAGCGTTTCGCGGCACGCTGGTTGTCGAGGCGGGGCAAGGAGGAAGCGAACGAGATGTTGCTCAGTGTGTACCTGATTGGAGCGGTGGTCACGGCGACCGGCGCTCTGGTCGCCGCCGAAAGTTTGGGCGATGGTCGCATGCCACGACCGCGGCACCGCGGATGGCTGACTGTCTCGGCGGGTGCGCTGTGGCCGGTGCTGCTGATCGGATTGGTGCAATTGGCCGTCGTCGCGGCTGTGGCCAAAACGATGACGGGCGCGAAGGTGCGCCGTTCCGAGGCGATGATCCGACGGAACGAAGTCCTGACCCTCTACTGACCCCTACCGAGCTTCGGCTCTGCGGGCGGCGGCGTCGGAGGAGGTCTGCGCTCAGGCCGAACGGAATAATCAGCGTTCCTTGAACAGCCTTGCCGAAACGAGCGACCGACGCCAGCCACCACTGCAGGAGGGGTTCTGCGGCGACAGTTGTCGTCTGGTTCGCTGTAGTGCCCATGCGCACTGAAATTCGATAATTCAGTGAGTGTTTCGGCCGTCGCCCAGGTGGATGAACCGACAAGTCGCAGGTGATGGTTGCCACGAGACGGCCGAACCCGTGCTCGGTTCCCAGTCGGCAAGTGTTCCTGCCGCCAATGGCCCCACACGCGCGTCGAAATTCCGTTTGCCAGTGGGAAATTGCACATTGCGCCGAGCAGTCGCAGGCGGGAGATGGATGCGCTCATCCCCCGGAGCCCCGATCCGTCATGTGTGCAATCCGAGGCGGGTAATTAGCCCAGAGTGGCGGTGGTGGTTATAAGTGTGTGGCAGGGCTGAAATCCCGCCAGCCTTCGGTGTCGCTGCGGTTAGCCGGGGCGGTCCTGTTCGTGGGCGAGTGGCGTCGACGTGACCTCGCCAATGTGCGGCGATCTCTTCGGCCAGTTCCCTGCCGGCCGGCAGGTCGCTCCGTAGATCAACCGATCCGCCGAAGTCGGATGCGACCGCAGGCTCTTCCGGATTAGCGCTTCAGGGGCGCTTCGCTTGCTCCTCCGTGGTCATGGAAAATCGGCCGTCACCTCACGTTCGTTGGGGCTCAGGGCTGTTGGATCTGGTCGTTGATCGCGACGGCGGTTGTTCGCGAATGCTGACTTCACTGTGGGGGCGAGTGGCCGGTTTTATTCGTGAATTTTGACGTCACCCGATCGGTGGGTCGGGGTTCTGCTGTGGGTGATCACTCGCGTTGTCGCGGCGTGACCTGTTCCCACCAGTTGATGGTTTCGCCGTCGGTGGCCATTTGATCGAGGAGGTGGGCGATGAGCTCGATGTGTGTTCCGCCGCCGCCGGACCAGCAGAACTTCCACAGCTCGCGGGCTGCCCGGTGATAGTGGTGGATCGTCTCGTCGATGGCGTAGGCGTCGATCTCGCCGGAGCGGTAGCGGTCGAGCGCGGCCGTAATGTGTTCGATGAGCTCGGCCAGTCGCGCCTCGTGGTAGGTAGCTACGCGTTCGCGCGCGGCACGGCGTTCGGCCTTCGTCCCCACAGCGGGACGATACCGCGATCGGGCGTCGTCGTGGCGAATGAAGTTCCGTCGTAGCGAAGGCGGGTCGCGCACGCGAGGAGCTGCCTCGGGATGGGTTCCCCGGTTGGGTGCCGGACGAGCCTGCGCGATCTGACCCAGCCGCGCACCGCGCTGACCCGCGGTCGTACCCGGCAGGTGCAACGCATCGAGAAGATTCTCGAGGACGCCGGCAGCAAACTCTCCACGGTGGCCACCGACATCATGGGCGTGTCGGGCCGCGCGATGCTCGAGGCTTTGATCGAGGGACGCGACGAGCCCGCGGCGATGGCCGATCTGGCCAGGCAGCGCTTGCGGTCGAAGGTCGGCGCCCTGACCGAGGCGTTGACCGGCGGGTTCACGCCCATCACGGGTTTTTGATCGGCATGCACCTAAATCTGGTCGACGAATACGCCTAACGCATTGGACGCACTCGACGCCCGCATAGAGGAGACGATGACACCTTTACGCGCCGCCCGGGAACTGCATTACCCGCATCCCGGGCTGCTCCAACATGGTCGCTGATGTGGTCTTCGCCGAAGCCGGCGCCGACGTGACCGCGTTCCCCACGGCCGGACATCTCGCGTCCTGGGCAGGCACCCCACCCGGGTCCAACGAATCCGCTGGCAGGGTGAAGTCGACCAAGACCCGCCCCGCCAACCGCTACCTCAAGGGCGCCCTGGGCACCGCCGCACTGGCGGCGTCGCGCTCCAACGGAACCTACTCCTCGGCGAAACACAAACGCATCGCATTACCACCTAAGCCCGATGACCGCCCTTGTGGCGGTTGAGCTTCGATGCTCGTCGCTGCCTGGAACGAACACGCCTAGCCACCCAATGCCACCGGAACGACCGGCGGGTCACCCCGGACTGACCTCACCGCGTTGTGGTCACCTCATTTGCGTAAGCGGCTAATGCTGGCCGTTACTTGCCGTCTCACCGCAGTGGGTCAACCAGCGGGCCAACTCATGACAGACGTTGTCACGTGACGCCCCGACTGATTGTGGTGAGCTGCCTTGGGCGGTTTTGTGTTTTGATGGTCCGGACTGGGCTTGTGGCGGATCAGAAAGCCAAGCCGCCGTTAGGAAACGGGAGGTAGGGATCGGCTCCCACGTTGCTTGGCACGAGAGGAGAGGTTCCACTCTCGAACGGCGTCGGCGCGGGCGTGGGCGCAGGGGCCTGAATAGCGGCGGCCTTGGTCTGCGCGACTGGTGTGGTACCGGTAGCGGCGCCGGCGATGGGCGCGAGGCCAATCGCTCCACCGATCGCGGCTGCGGCCAACCAGGGGGCGATGTACTTGATCGTTGTCTTCATTGGTTTTCTCCGGTTTGCTGGGATCGCTATGCCCCATCATTTCGCCCCAGCAAACCGGTGTCGCCACCGCTGACACCCATTGAACCCTGCCGCTAGCTGGAGTTTTCCGGGTAGCCGTCGCCCTAGTGGGTCTGAGAAGCGTCCTCTTGCCGTTCGCCGCAAAGCGCGGTTGCGACGGCATCGTCGGCGCTGAAGACGAATACAACGGCCGCCCAGCGGACAACTGATCAAGAGTTTGTGCGCCCGGCGATCCCGATCATCGCGACCGTCTGAGTCTTGGCGCTCGTCGGCTTGGGCCGCCTGCTTCCTGTTCGGAAGGTATAACCCTTTCTGCTTGGCCTCCGGGCGACGCCACATCCGAGGAGCAGCGACGCTTCGTTGCCGCGGTGCCCTTCGCACTTCGAATGGTGTTGAAGCTGCTCGAAAGCCGCGCCTATGCTCGTACCACAGAAACTTTACGGCGGCGAGGCTGACCCTTGAACCTGAGCCCCCGAGCCCGCCGCCTGAGCGGTTCGGTTGCCGGAACGGCCTTGAAGAATTAGCTCGCTACGGGTTCCGAACTTTTGCGCCGTTTAGGAGGTGTCTGCCGGGAGGGAGCCATTACGAGCGGGGCGGATCGGTGTTGTTCCAGGTGGTTGGTGCGGTGAATGAGTGTGTCAGGTGGGCCGGGTGGCGCTGGTGTTGGAATGGAGTCGTGGCGACAGCGAGCGCAACATGATCGCGTATCTGACACATGAGGACCGTGGCGAATGGACACCGCCCGAGCAACATCGCGCCGACAGGTCAGGCTAAACGGCCCCCGACTAGCGGGAGGTGACCCTTTCCCGCATTTTCGCTAGTTCAGCGCGAGCGTGCCGCTCGACCAATAACGGAACGAAGTCCCGGATACGGCTGTGTTCAAATCTGGCCAGCGCGTCCTGAACGGCAAGGACGATCTGATCGACCGGAATATGCGGATACTTGCCGGTCAGACGGCGTTCGACGTCGGCAATCAACAGCTGCTCGCTGATCTCCGTCATTGATGAAGCATGCGGTCAGGCAGTGTCACAGTCAACTCGCGTTCAGCTGGACTTTCCCGGCGCTTTACCGGGCGTGTCAGACCCCGCCGTGCGCGCAACTCGGCCGGGCACGGCCAGCAGAGCCGCCTGTTCAATCGTCTTGCCGCGGTCACGATGCCGGATCAACGCCCAGTCTTCCTAAAGACATCACCCATCCGATCTGTTCGGTGGCGACGTTTTCAACCGTTGCTACTCGTATCCTTTTCAAGCGTCCCGACACGGGTTCCTGGAAAATTGAGCGCACTTAGGTCGGACGGTTGTACGCTCACGCTGTCCCTGTTTACGCAGTCGTAAATAAGCTTGGACGTCATCGAAAGATAAAGGGAGGGAAAGTGCTTCGTGCTTTGGCAGTCGCCGCAGCAGTGGCTGCGGCAACGCTGTCAAAGTTCCGGCGGGAACTGCATCCGAGGCCCATCCAGCCGGACGCGTTGCAGCCACATCACTTCGCCACCGGGCGCAATGGCGAAGTGTCGGCGGCTCCGCATCCCTTCCTCGAATGCCCAACAGGCGAGTATCAGGCCGCCAGCAGAGAGTCCGCGATGCCCCGATCAGTCACGACAGGCCTCGCCAACTCTGTGTGGAGATGGCACCTACTCGCACAGCGAGCACACGAGCGAGCGGCGGTAGCTGCCCTCGCGTCGTCCAATTGGCGCCTTCGTAATTCGAACCGTCGCGTCGCAATTGACGCGTACGCGTCTAGCGGCTAGGCCCGCGATGTCATTGACGTGTGGGCGATCGGTAGAGCGCCCCGCTGTTAACCGGGCGCCCGGGGGCGGGTTCCATCGGCTCGGCCGCTTCGTGGTGCGCCGACCGCTGGTCGTCATCGGTTTGTGGGTCGCCACCGCGGCTGTGTTGTTCTTGACCCTTCCGTCGCTGGAGAAGATCGCCGGAGAGCGCCCGCCCGACTTCTTGCCCCCCGACTCCCCGGTTTCGTTAGCCGGCGAGCAGATGGTCAAGGCGTTCAACGAGCCCGGCAACGAGAACATCTTGCTGATCGGGTTGAGCAATGAAAAGGGCTTGACCCCGGCAGACGAAGCCGTCTACGGCCGGGTGGTCGACAACCTGCGCGCCGATAGTCGCGACGTCGCGCAGGTGCAGGACTTCATCAGCACACCACCACTGCGTGACGCGATGACGAGCAAGGACCGAAAGGCATGGAACCTCCCGGTCGGCATCGCCGGTACGCTGGCCACCCCCGAAGGCAACGAGGCGACAAACCGAGCCATCGAGATCGTCAAGGAGACGACCAAAGGCACCGCGCTGACTGCCAACCTCTCCGGACCCGCGGCAACCGTTGGTGACATGACCGCCATCGGCGAGCGCGACGTACACGTGGTCGAGACGGCGACGGCGCTCATGGTGCTGACGATCTTGTTGCTGGTCTACCGAAACCCGGTCACGATGATCGTGCCCTTGGCGACCATCGGAATTTCGCTGGTGATCGCGCAGCAGACCATCGCCGGGCTCGTGCGGCTGGGTATGAGCATCAATCCCCAGGCCATCGTCTTGATCACCGGCATGATGCTCGGCGCGGGAACCGACTATGCGGTCTTCTTCATCAGCCGGTACCACGAGTCGATCCGGCGCGGCTCGGATTCCGATGAGGCCGTGGTGTCGGCGCTCTCGTCCATCGGCAAGGTGATCGCCGCGTCTGCGGGCACCGTGGCGATCACGTTCCTCGGGATGAGTTTCGCCAAGCTGGGTGTCTTCTCGACCATTGGGCCTGCCCTGGCAGTCACCATTGCCATCGGCTTTTTGACATCGGTCACCTTGTTGCCCGCGATGGTCGTGCTCGCCGGTCGTCGCGGGTGGGTGAAGCCGAGACGTGAAATTACCAGCCGTTTTTGGCGGCGGTCTGGGATTCACATCGTCCGCCGCCCGGTGGGCCATTTGGTGGCCAGCCTCATCATTCTGATCATCCTTGCTGCATGCACCGGCCTCGTGAAATTCAACCACGACGACCGGAAGGACCTGCCGCCTTCGGCCAAAAGCAACATCGGATACGCGGCGATGGCTCGCCATTTCCCAGTGAATGAAAGCGTTCAGCAATTCCTCCTGGTGCAGTCTCCGCACGATTTGCGGACGCCGGAAGCGCTGGCCGATCTCGAGCAGATGGCGCATCGAGTGAGCCAGCTGCCCGGCATCGCCGCGGTACGTGGCATCACCCGGCCCACCGGCGAGACGCTCGAACAAGCGAAGACGACCTATCAGGCCGGGCAGATCGGCGACAAGCTCAACGAGGCGTCGTCGCGGATCGCCAGCAAAGACAGTGACCTTGACCGCTTGGCCGGCGGTGCTCACCAGCTTGCCGACACTCTCGGGGACGTGCGCGGTGGCATGGTTCAAGCGGTGTCCTCCATCAGCGGATTGGCTGATGCCTTGACGCAGATGCAGAACCGGTTCGGCGGAACCACTACGCTCGCTCAGATCGACAAGGCCGCGAAACTGGTCACGAATATGCAATCCCTCGACGACGCCGTGGGCGTCAATCTCGCCCAAGTCGACGATGTCTACCGTGGGGCGGCCCCGATGCTCAACGCCCTGAACGCCAGTCCAATCTGTGATGCGGATACGGCCTGCCGTGGTTCGCGTGACACGCTTCAGCG
>JAOPWC010000182.1 GCA_025965895.1 Mycobacterium sp. | reverse complement strand
GGCAACCTGTTCGGCGCCGGCATCCCGATCAACCTCGACCGCGCGCGCACCGACGGTCAACTCCACCCCGGCGACGTCGTCATGATGGCCGCCTACGCCCACGCCGGCGACTTCGCCGGCGCCGCCGCGGTGAGATGGGGCGGCCGCGGCTGATGGCTTCTCCCACGCTCCTGAGGTCGACTGCAGCTGAGGTGCTCAGCGCGCTGCCTGATGCCGTCGATCCGTTCGCGTTGTCGCTCAACGAGAACCCGTTCCCACCCCTGCCCGCGGTGCGTTCGGCGCTCATCGAATCCATCGATGTGGCCAACCGGTACCCGGAATTCCTGCCGCAGCGGCTACGCGAGCTGATCGCGCGCCGCATCGGGGTGGACGACGAGCAGGTGGTGCTGGGTCAGGGCGCGACGGGCGTGGTGCTTCAGGTGCTGCACGCGGTGACGACGCACGGTGACCGCATCGTGCTGACCTCGCCGACGTTCGACGGGTACCCGATCTTCGCGCAGATGGCCCGGCTGCAGTCGGTGACGGTGCCGCTGGACGAGCACGGCCGCCACGACCTGGATGCGATGGCGGACGCGGCATCTGACGCCAGGGTGGTCGTGTTGTGCCGTCCGCACAACCCCACGGGGACGCTGGAGTCGGTTGCCGACGTGGAGCGCTTTTTGAGGAGGGTGCCCAGCGACACAGTGGTGCTGCTCGACGAGGCGTACATCGAGTTCGTTGCCCCTGAGCAGAGGCTCGATGCGGTCGCACTGGTCAGGCGCTTCCCGAACGTCGTGGTGCTGCGGACGTTCTCCAAGGCATACGGGTTGGCCGGCCTGCGGATCGGCTACGGATTCGGCGCGCCCGATCTCGCCAGGACGCTGTGGACCATGCAGCTGCCGTTCGGAATCGGCATCAGCAGCGGTGTCGCGGTGGCGGCCTCCTACGACGCGGATGTCCAGCTACGCCAACGCATTCGGCTGATCACCGGCGAACGCGGCTATCTGCGCCGCCGGCTGCGGGCGATGGGTGTCTACTGCACTGACGGACACGCAAACTTCGTGTATTTGCCCGCTGCCGGGCGCCCGTGGCGTGACGCATTCGACGGCAGCGGGCTACAGGTGCGCCACTACGCCGACGGCGGAGTTCGGATCACGGTCGGCGGTCGCGCGTCGACCCGCGCGGTACTGGCCGTCGTGGCCAGGTCGCAGCAAAACGCCGGACGCTGACGCCGCCACGGGCCGACCTGCGGTATGAAGGGGCGTGTGCTCTCAGCCTCCGCAGTCCGACGAGCGCGACCCGATCGCGCAGGCGCGGGAGAACTGGGAACGATCCGGCTGGGGTGAGGTCGCGGACGGAATGGTCGCGGTCACGTCGGTGATGCGGGCCCACCAGATCTTCTTGGCACGCGTGGAGAATGCGTTGCGGCCCTACGACCTGAGTTTCTCCCGGTTTGAGTTGTTGCGGCTGCTGGCGTTCAGCCGCTCAGGCGCGCTACCGATCACGAAAGCCTCGGATCGGCTGCAGGTGCACGTCACCAGCGTCACCCACGCAATCCGGCGGCTTGAGGGCGCCGGCCTGGTGGAGCGGTTGCCACATCCCACCGATGGGCGTACCACGCTGGTGCAGATCACCGATCTGGGCCGATCGACTGTGGAGCGGGCCACCGCGACGCTGAACGACGCGGTGTTCTCCAACGTCGGCCTCTCCGCCGAGGAGTCGCGCGCGCTGGTGTCGTCGATCGAAACACTGCGGCGTGGCGCCGGTGACTTCTGAGGCACTTCCCGAGCCTGACGCGGGCGCTACTCCGCCACCGACGGCAGCGGGATCGTTGCGGTGACCGCCGTTCCGGACCCGGGACGAGATCGGATGTTGAGCCGCCCGCCGACGAGTTCTGCCCGCTCGGCCATCGACAGCAGCCCGTAGCCGCCCATCTCGTCACCGCCGAGAGGATGCTCGAGAGTGTCGAAACCGATTCCGTCGTCGACGATTTCGAGACGCGCAGTGTCCTCGTCGACGGCGAAGTTCAGCCTCGCCCTGGTGGCGTTGGCGTGCTTGACGACGTTCTGCAGACATTCCTGCGCGATGCGGTACAGCGCCAGCTCGATGTGCTCCGGCAAGCGGGTCTCGGCCAGTTCGACCGCAAGGTCGATCTCCGGGATCGAGCGGGCCAGGCTGGCCAGGCCGCCTGCCAGACCGAGATCGTCAAGTACGGGCGGGCGGAGCCCGCCGATCGCCGAGCGCGCCTCCTGCAGCGTCAACTCGACGAGCTCGCGGGCCTTCTCCAGCTGCTCGGCGACCGCCGGGGGGTTGTCGCGGACCGCCCGTCGGGCGGCGTCGAGTCGGTAGGACAGTGTGACCAGCCGCTGGGAGATGCCATCGTGAATGTCGCCGGCGAGTCGTCGGCGCTCGATCTCCTGAGCCTCGATCACCTGTTCCACGAAATGCTCGTGTGCGCGTTCACGCGCCACCAGCTGCCGGTGCAGCCGCGCCTGGTGCAGCGCGCCGGCGATGAGCCGGCCGATCACGAGCAACAACTCCACATCGCGCTCGGTGAACTCGCGCCGGTCAACGGTGTGCACGTTCAGCACACCTACCAGCCCGCCGGGGTCGGTCTCCATCGGCACCGACACCATCGAGGTGAAGTCCCGCCCGCGCAGCGATTGAAACGGCATGTACCGGGGGTCGGCCTCTTTGTTGTCGCTGATCACGACGGATTCCCGGTTGCTGGCCACCCAGCCGGATATCCCCGAGCCCAGCGGCAACCGAATCTTGCCGACCTCGCTGTCGAACGGCGGCGTCGCGCCGGTCAGGGTCAGCGATCGGTCGCTGTCGTCGAGCACGTGCACAAAGCAGACGTCGGTCCCGGTGGCCGCGGTGATCATCCGCGCCGCGGCGGCCGCCAACGGTTCAACACCGGGACCACTGGATGCCGCCTGGATGAGCTCGCGCAACAATGCCAGCTCGCGGTCGGCGTCGACGAGCTCGTGCACCGCGTTGGGGCCCGGGCCGCGCGACACGTCGTCCTGGGTCATTGGAAAATGCCTTCCCGTAATGCGGTGGCGACCGCGCCGGTCCGGTCGCTGACGCCGAGCTTCCGGTAGATCGACCGCAGGTGGCTCTTCACCGTCTCGTCGCCGATCACCAGCTTGTTGGCGATGCCGCGGTTCGACAGTCCCGTCACCACATACGACAGGATCTCGCTTTCCCGCTGAGTGAGACCGTGCCGCGCGCCGGGCCAGAACTCGTCGCGCTGCATGCGTGCCGCGGTGTCTACCGCACGGGCGGCCATCCCGGGGTCGATCGCAGTGGAGCCACCGTGGACGAACTCGAGCTGACGGACCAGCTCGTCGCTGCTGATGCTCTTCAACAGGTAGCCGCACGCCCCGACTCGCAGAGCCTGGAACAGGTACTGCTCGTCGTCGTAAACCGACAGCATGACGACCTTGCGCTCGGGCTGACGTTCACGCAACGTCAGGCACAGGTCGAGGCCGCTGGAGCCCTGCATCCGCACGTCACACAGCACGATGTCGGGGTCCAGTTCGTCGATCACGCTCAGCGCACGTTCGGCGCCCACCGCCTGCCCGACCACACGTACCCGGTCGGCGAACGCAGCGAGCATCGCCTTGAGCCCCTCGATCACCATTTCGTGGTCATCGACCAGCACAATGCGCACGGGTTCGGTGGCGGGCATCGCCATGGCATCACGATAAGGCCAGTCCCCCCGCCCGGGGGCACGCAATGGCCTCGCCTATCCCCCTTGTGGGGGATGCCCGGGGGCCGGTGCGGCGGCGACGCTGGGTACGTGCCAATCACGCGGGAAGCAACACGTCCGGCGCGAACGTTCTGGTGGGACCGGGCGCGGCCGGTCGATGCCGACGTGCGTCCGCTGCGCGCGGTGATCTTCGACATGGACGGCGCGATGGCCGATATCGAGCGCGACGGCCACCGGGTTGCTTTCAACGCCGCGTTCGAAGCGCATGGCGTCGACATCGTCTGGGACGCCGACACCTATGGGCAGCTGCTGAGAATCCCCGGCAACCAGGACCGTATCGCAGAGGTGTTGCGCAGGCGCGGGCTCGGCCGCTCGTCCGATGACCTCGCCGCCCAAATCGATTCGACGAAGACGGAATGGCTCGAGGACTGCATTCTCGACAGCGTGGTCGAGCCGAGGACTGGGCTGATCGACCTGGTGATGAGCTTGTTCGTGGCCGGCATCTGGGTCGGTGTCGTCTGTGACCGACGGCGGGAACTGGTGGAGCCGCTGGTCCGTCAACTGGTCGGTGACGGGCTGGTCGAAACGATTGTCACAGGGGACGATCTCGCGCAACCCGCGCGGGGAGCTGAGTTCTACAAGCTTGCGCTGTGGGAATTCGGCATCACCGCGGACAGCGCGTTGGCGGTGGTGAGCTCGGAGTCGGGCCTGCATGCCGCGCTCGAGGCCGGACTCGCCACAGCGGTCGTTCCCACCGATTACACGGCCGGTCAGGACTTCACCGGCGCGGCAGGTGTCCGTCCGTCCTACGAGGGCGCCGAACCGTTGTTGGCGGCGTCCTGCGAGCGGCTGCACCGGCACTGGTGGACGGGCAGGACCCACATGGCGGCCCGGGCTCTACCCGGCTCGTTCTAGCGACCCGGCTCGTTCTGGCGACGCTCGTTTCTAGCGACCCGGCTCGTCCTACCGGCCCTCGCGGATCATCTCGATCACCGCGCTGAAGTCCTTGTCCGCGTGGTCCGCGGCGAATTTCGCGTAGATCTCGGCGGCATGGGTGCCCAGCGGGGCCGACGAGCCCGTCGAGTTGACCGCATCCATGGCCAATCCCAGATCCTTGTTCATCAGTGCGGTCGCGAATCCCGGTTTGAAGTCGTTGTTGGCCGGTGAATTCGGAACAGGCCCCGGCACAGGGCAATTCGTGTGCACGGCCCAGCAGTTTCCGGTCGCACCGGTGATCACGTCGAACAGTGACTGCGCCGACAACCCGAGCCGCTCGGCAAGCAGGAACGCCTCGCCGACCGCGATCTGCTGCACGGCCAGCACCATGTTGTTGCACAGCTTGGCCGCCTGCCCGGCACCGGCCGCACCGCAGTGAATGATCTTGCCCGCCATCGGCTCGAGTACCGGCCTGGCCTTGTCCAAGGTCGCTTCGTCGCCGCCCACCATGAACGCGAGCGTGCCGGCGACTGCGCCTTTCACGCCGCCGGACACCGGCGCGTCGAGTTGGTCGAAGCCATCAGAGCCGGCGAGCGAGTGGATGAGGCGCGCGTCGTCGACGGAGATCGTCGAGCTGTCGATGAACAGCGCTCCGGGTGCGGCGGCGGCCAGGATGTCGGCGTAGCACCGCTTCACCAGCTCGCCGTTGGGCAGCATCGTGATCACCACGTCGCCCTCTGCCACGGTGTCGGGGCCGCTGCCGAACACTTGAACGCCGCTCTCGGCAGCGACCTGCGACGCCGCGGGCACCGGGTCGAAACCGCGCACCGTGTGGCCTGCCGCCACCAGGTTGGCCGCCATCGGAGCGCCCATGTTGCCAAGGCCGAGAAACGCGATCGTGCTCATGATGTCAATCCCTTCCCACCTTCGATCTGGCGGCCTCGGCACGGCCGATCACCACCCGCATGATTTCGTTGGTTCCCTCCAGGATCCGGTGGACCCGCAGATCGCGGACGATCTTCTCCAGCCCGTACTCGCGCAGGTAGCCGTAGCCCCCGTGCAACTGCAACGCCTTGTCGGCCACGTCGTAGCAGGCGTCGGTGACATAGCGCTTGGCCATCGCGCACAGCTCCACCTTGTCGGGGTCGTCTTCGTCCAGCGCCTTCGCCCCGCGCCACAACAGCAATCGCGACGTCTCCAGCGCGGTGGCCATGTCGGCGAGCGTGAATCGGATGGTCGGCTCGTCGATCAGCTTGCCGCCGAACGCCTCACGGTCACGCAGGTATGCGGAGGCCTTCTCGTAGGCAGCTTGTGCACCACCCAGGGAGCACGCGGCGATGTTCAGCCGGCCGCCGTTGAGGCCGCTCATCGCGATGCCGAAACCCGCGCCCTCGCCGTCGGCGCCGCCGAGCATCGCGTTGGCAGGAACCCGCACACCGTCGAAGATGACCTGTGCCGTGGGCTGCGCGTGCCAGCCCATCTTCTGCTCCCGAGCGCCGAAACTCAGTCCCGGCGTGCCCTTTTCGATCACGAACGCAGAAATCCCGCGGGGGCCGTCACCGCCGGTGCGGGCCATCACCACATAAACGTCGGACTCGCCGGCGCCGGAGATGAACTGTTTGACGCCGTCGATGACGTAATCGTCGCCGTCACGTACCGCCTTGGTGCGCAGCGCCGCGGCGTCCGATCCTGCCGAGGGCTCCGTCAGGCAGTAGCTCGCGATGACCTCCATCGAGGCCAACCGCGGCAACCACGTTTTGCGTTGTTCCCTGGTGCCGTACGAGTCGATCATCCACGAACACATGTTGTGGATGGACAGGAACGCCGCGACGGTCGGGTCGGCAGCGGCCAACTGTTCGAAGATGCGCACCCCGTCCAGCCGACGCAGCCCACTGCCGCCCACATCTTCACCGCAGTAGATGGCAGCCATCCCGAGTTCGGCCGCCTCCCGCAGCACCTCGACCGGGAAATGTGCGGTGGCGTCCCGGTCCAGGGCCTGCGGGGCAAGACGTTTCGCGGCAAACGCGGCAGCCGTCTCCGTGATGACGCGTTCGTCGTCGTCGAGTCCGGACAGGGGCATCAAGTATCAGCTCTAGTTCATCGTCGGGATCACGAACTCCGCGCCGTCCTTGATCCCGGACGGCCAGCGTGACGTGACGGTTTTGACCTTGGTGTAGAACTGGATCGACGCGGGCCCGTGCTGGTTGAGATCGCCGAAGCCGGAACGCTTCCAGCCACCGAACGTGTGGTAGGCCACCGGCACCGGGATCGGCACGTTGACGCCGACCATGCCTACCTGCACACGCGAGACGAAGTCGCGGGCAGTGTCACCGTCGCGGGTGAATACCGCCACTCCGTTGCCGTACTCGTGCTGAGAGGGCAGCGCCACTGCTTCTTCGTAGTTCCTTGCACGGACCATGCACAGCACTGGCCCGAAGATCTCGTCGGTGTAGATCGACATGTCGGGCGTGACGTGGTCGAACAGGGTGGGGCCGATGAAGTACCCGCCTTCGAGGCTGGCCTCACCGAACTGCAGGTCTTCGCTGGTGCGTTCGCGCCCGTCGACCACCGCTTCCGCACCCGCGGTCACCCCCTGGTCGATGTAGTCGCGCACCCTGGCCAGCGCGGCGCCGGACACCAGTGGCCCGTAGTCGGCCTTCGGGTCCAGGCTGTGGCCGACCCGCAGATTGTTGACCTTCTCGATGAGCCTCGCGCGCAAGCGTTCTGCGGTCTGCTCGCCGACCGGCACCGCAACCGAGATCGCCATGCAACGCTCACCTGCGCTGCCGTACCCGGCGCCCACCAGCGCGTCCACCGCCTGGTCGAGGTCCGCGTCGGGCATCACGATCATGTGGTTCTTCGCGCCGCCGAAGCATTGTGCGCGTTTGCCGTTCGCGGCGGCGGTGGCATAGATGTACTGCGCGATGTCGGAGCTGCCGACGAAGCCGACGGCTTTGATGTCGGGGTGCTCGAGGATCGCGTCGACGGCTTCCTTGTCGCCGTGCACCACCTGGAACACGCCCTCGGGGAGGCCCGCCTCCATGAACAGCTCGGCCAGCCGCACGGGCACCGACGGGTCACGTTCACTCGGCTTGAGGATGAACGCGTTGCCGCACGCAAGCGCAGGGCCTGCCTTCCACAGCGGGATCATCGCGGGAAAGTTGAACGGCGTGATGCCGGCGACCACGCCCAGTGGCTGGCGCAGCGAGTACACGTCGATGCCGGAACCGGCGCCCTCGGTGTATTCACCCTTGAGCAGGTGCGGGATGCCGACGGCGAATTCGATCACCTCGACGCCGCGCTGGATGTCCCCGCGTGAGTCGGCCAACGTCTTGCCGTGCTCCAGCGACAGCAGTTCGGCCAACTCGTCCATGTGCCGGTTCACCAGGTCGATGAATCGCATCAGGACGCGTGCCCGTCGCTGCGGATTCCACGCCGCCCACCCCTTCTGCGCCTCGATCGCGATCGAGACGGCCGCGTCGACGTCCGCGGACGAGCCCATCGGCACCTGGCCCAGCACCTCGCCGGTGTTGGGGTTGTAAACGTCCGCGGTTCGTTGCGATTGACCGCCGGTCCGCCGGCCGTCGATGAAGTGCGGAATCTGTGTGGTCATGAGGCGCCCCGTGGATCGCTGAAGGAAGATACTTGGATATCCTAGTAAATGTCGGCGATGCTGACAATAGCAACGGCATGCCGCCACCACTTGTCACACCCCGCGCCTAATATCGAAAGCATGTTCGATAACGGGCTCGAGGTGGCGGTCGCGCCGCTTGAGTGGGCGGTGGCGGACTTCGCAGAGTACGGGTTCGACGAACTCACGCCGGATTCACGGGTGGCGTTGCTTTCACGGTTGGAGACATGCGTGCGCAAGCTGTCCGCCGTCGGCGGCGAGCTGATCGCAGACATGCGCCCACAGGACTGCGGGCAACCGCGCTTGCGGGACATGCTGGCGAACGTGCTCAACATCTCGGCAACGGACGCCGCCACGCGGATCGCCACCGCCGCGGACCTTGGCGGTGAATCGCCGGCGTTGGGCCACACCGCCGCGGCGGCGACGGCGGGGCTGATAAGCGCCGAGCACGTGCGCATCATTCGCGACACCGTCGCGAAGCTGCCGGATACTGCGCCTACCGCCGACCGGGAGTTCTTCGACGTCGAATTGGCCTGTGTCGCTGTAGCGCATCGACCGGAGGTGCTACGGCGGGAAGCGGCGAAACTCCTCACGGGCTACGACGCTGCCCGCTCAGACCAGCGCAGCCGAGAGCGGACGCGAGCGGCGCGACGCGGCTTCCGGCTCGGGCCACAGGACGCGGACGGCATGAGCCGGGGAAGCTTCTGCCTGGATCCCGAGGCGCGCAGCTACCTCGAGGCGCTGCTGGCCAAAGCCGCCCGGCCGGGTATGTGCAATCCGGCCGACCCGTTCCCCACCGTGGATGGCGACCCCGATCCGGCGGCCGCATCGGCCGACCTGCGCACCACCGCGCAACGCAACCACGACGCAGTGAAAACGGCATTGCGCGCCGGCCTGGCGTCGGGGGACTGGGGACAACATCGCGGCCTACCGGTCACGGCCATCGTCACCATGACCCTGCAGCAGCTCGAATCCGCTGCCGGGGTCGCCATCACCGGCGGCGGCTCCACAGTTCCCGTCGAAGTGGCGTTGCGCATGGCAGCCCATGCACACCATTACCTCTACATCTACGACGAACACTGCGGCCGCGAGATCTTCCTCGGGCGTTCGCGGCGCATCGCATCGCCCGATCAACGCATCGTGCTGCACGCCACCGACGGTGGCTGCACCGTGCCCGGCTGCGATCAACCGGCCTACAACTGTCAGACCCATCATGTCATCGAGTGGGCTGCCGGCGGTACCACCGATATCGACCGCCTGACCTTCGTCTGCGAACAACACCACAAACATGCGGGCGACGCTGAAAGCTGCTGGCGCGCCAGAAGACGCTACGACAAACTGTCACTGGGTCAGACCGTCTGGTATCCACCGCGATTCGTCGACCGACAGCGCAGGCCTGCCCTCAACAGATATCACAGGCCGCCGAAAGCACCGCCGAGTGAATCAGACGCCGCGTAGATGTACCTGGATCACCAGTCCCGACTTTGATGTCGATTTCGGTGACGTTCGGGTGTCGTTAAAGGTGGAGCAATCAGTACGGCCTGAAGGAGAACCGATGCAATCCCCGCTGATCCTGTCTGAGGACCGCCGAGTTGATCGCGACGCCGAGCAACGCCAGCGGGCGCCGAGCAACGCCAGCGGCCGCCCTGCCAACCCTGGACCTGCTTGTCGAGCAGCCCGCTCTCGCCCGCTCGCATCGGGTCCGGACAGTGCGGGCTGAGCTGCACCGGCGGCTGCACGAGGAGGTCGTGGCCGATCAGGACTACCGGCGTGCTGGAGATCGCCCCGTCGGGGACGCCGCCGGCGTCGGCGCCACCTACCGGCAGGTGCTCGGCGGCCCCCCGGGTCGAAAGATCGCCGGCGATTACCGCGTGACCACTTACGACCGGCCGACGACGCTCGGCTTCGAGGTCATCGCAGGGCCGCTGCGCCCCACCGGCATCTTCGAACTCAGCCCGACCGGCTCCGGCGGCACCATCGTCACCTTCCGGCTTGCCGCCGCGCCGAAGGGCGTCATGCGCCCGATGGCGCCGATGATCGCCAAGCAGATGCGAGCGGAAACTCAGAGTCTCGACATTCTCAGGGCCGAACTCGAAAGCAACGGCAACTGATCCCACGACTGAGCGCTGCGGCAAAGCCCCGTTCCATTCGCGTCCCGGCCGTGAAATCGCCTCGCAAGGACGGGTTTTCGGTCACAGCCGAAGACCAGCGAGCGGGCGGAGCAGGTCGCGTGCTTCGGGCCGCTTGATCGGCATTGAGTGCACCGCGGGTTTCATTCCGGCGCAAAAATTTACGCCTCGGTAAGTCGGCAGCCTAGGCACAATGACGTGCGCGGCCGGTCGGCGTCTTCCGCCCATCAGAACGATTGCGTCGTGAGACGATACCCCGGTGGTCTGCACTGGCCGATGTTTCAGCAAACTGGATTTGGGCTAGTGTGTAACAATTACGCAGCTGGGGACCAGGACCAGGACAGCGAGTGATGACTCTGCCGGTGTGGTGAGTTGGTGACCAATATGTCTGGACTGCGCGACGCAGCCGCCGCCTGCGTCATCGTCGGCGGAATGCTGGTGGGAGGACCCGGCGTTGCGATCGCGGCTGCCCATCCGGATCATGGAGAACACCACGGCGGGGAAGGCCACGGCCGAAATGACCGCGATCGCGATGAACGCGATCGCGCGGGTGAGCAGACGGGCGGAACCGGCAACGGGGTCGACCAACCTCGTCCGGTCAGCACGATCCGGGCCGACGGTTCGGAGCTCGCAACGGGACAACCGGGCCGCTCCGTGGACCGACGTGCAGGCGGCGCCCCGCCCAAGCCAAGCGTCCAAGTCGGCCGCGGCGCCGATATCCGCGGCGGTGTCGATGTCGGCGACGGCGTGCGAATCGGTGGCGGGGTTCGAGTTGGTCCCGACCTCTCGGCGCTCCAGAGCCTCAACCCGAATGCGACCCGAGGGCAACCCAGCCAAAGCACCTCCACTTCGGTTCCCGCCCCGCAAGCGGCGCCGAGGACCGCGACCGTCCCTAACGCCCCGACGTCTGTGCAACCTCGTAGGGACCGCCTCGGCTTCCCGGCCGCGCCGGGCGGGGTGCCCTCAGTCGGCTCGGCGGCGGGCATACCGCCCCTGCCCTCGACACCCCCCATGCCGGTTCCGGAGATGCCGCCGGTGCCACCGCTGCCGCCTGAGGCCCCGGCCCCGTTCGTCGTCCCGCCGCCCGCTGCTCCCCCCACCGCCGGGCCGCCGTCGGCGCTGCCAAACGGTCCTAGCCTGCCACCTGAGCCGGCTGCTCAAACCCCCCCACCGCCGCCCAACGCACCGCTGACGTCGATCGCCCCGCAGAGCCGGCCCGGGGGGCTGCCCTACCGCGCCGGCTACAGCGGCTACCTGCAAACAGCCAGTACGACGGAACTCACGGCCGTCGCGGCTCCGGGCGTAGCCGGCATATTTCTCGTGACAATGTCCGGCGCTTTTGTCGGATACCGGCGGGCGAAGGTCGGCAACTTGATTCAGACAGCCGGCATCAGCCGTTTTGCTGAGTAGCCTTGAACGCCTGCGCCTCGTCCCAGGTGGGCAGCAGGTCGGCGGCGCGTGCCGCGGCCAGGGGAGGTGCGGCGTGGTCCCGTTCGGACATCCTGATACCGCCGGGGACCGGCGGCCAGTCGATGCCGATCGCGGGGTCGGTGGCCAGGATGGTGTGTTCGCGTTGGGGGTGGTAGCCCGCCGAGCACAGGTACATGACGGTCGAGTCGTCTTGCAGGGCAAGGAATCCGTGCGCGAGGCCCTCGGCGAGGTAGACCGAGTGCCGGTGTGAGTCGTCGAGCAGCACCGAATCCCAGCGCCCGTATGTGGGTGAGCCGACCCGGATGTCGACGGCGACGTCGAACACCGCCCCGCGCAGGCAGGTCACGTACTTGGCCTGCCCGGGGGGCAGTTGCGCGAAGTGCAGCCCGCGCAGCACCCCGGCCGCCGACACTGAACAATTGGCCTGGCGAAGGTCGAAGTCGTGACCGGCGAATCCGCCGAACTGGGTTTGGGTGAACCACTCGAAGAACATCCCACGCTCATCGGCATGCAGGCGCGGGGTGATCTCGAACGCCCCGGGCACCGCCAACTCGCGAACCCCCATCTCAGTGACCCCGTGCGGCGTAGGCCGCTTCGACGCGTTCCTTGAGCGGTCCCCACCACGGCTGGTTGTCGCGGTACCAGTCGATGGTGGCCCGCAGGCCCTCGGCGAAGTCGGTGTGCTTGGGCGCCCATCCCAATTCCGCACCCAGCACACTCGGGTCGATCGCGTACCGCAGGTCGTGGCCGGCGCGGTCAGCGACCTGTTCGAAATCATCGGGGTCGCGCCCCATCAAGCCCAGGATCATCCGCAGCACGCTCAGGTTGTCATGCTCACCGCCGGCGCCGATCAAATACGTCCGCCCTGGCTGACCCGCCGCAAGGATGCGCCATACCGCGGCGTTGTGGTCCCCGACGTGGATCCAGTCGCGCACGTTCGCGCCGGCCCCGTAGAGCTTGGGCCGCCGCCCGGTCAGCACGTTGGTGATCTGGCGCGGAATGAACTTCTCCACATGCTGATAGGGACCGTAGTTGTTCGAGCAGTTGGAGATCGTCGCGCGCACCCCATAGGAACGCACCCACGCCCGCACCAACATGTCCGCGCCCGCCTTGGTCGCCGAGTACGGGCTCGACGGGTTATACGGCGTCTGCTCGGTGAACCGGTGCGGGTCATCGAGCGCGAGCTCGCCGTACACCTCATCGGTGGACACGTGATGCAGCCGCACCCCGTGCCGGCGGACCGCTTCGAGCACCGTGAACGTGCCGATCACATTGGTGTGCACAAACGGTGCCGGATCAGCCAGCGCATTGTCCACATGCGTCTCGGCGGCAAAATGCACCACCGCGTCGGCCGCCCCGACCAGCGCATCCACCAGCGTCGCGTCGCTCACATCACCGGCGACCAGGCGGATCTCCCCCGCCACATCGGCAAGCGACTCGCGACTGCCGGCATAAGTCAGCGCATCGAGCACCGTGACCGACACCTGCGGACGCTCAGCCAGCGTGCTGCGCACAAAGTTCGCCCCGATGAACCCGGCGCCACCGGTCACCAACAACCGCATGGACAAACCCTAGCGGCCGGCCGGTGTCACTTTCCCGGTGACAGCCCGAGCGCTGGGGTGAGTTCGGTCAACGTCGGCATCAGCTTGTCCCAGCCGCCCAGCACCTGGATCGCCACATGGTCGGCCCCTGCTTCCAGGTGCTCGTTGAGGCGTTTGGCGACGTCGTCTGCGGTGCCGTGGGCCACGACCGCGTCGATCAGCTTGTCGCTGCCGGGAGGCGTGACGTCGGCGTCGGTGAAGCCGAGCCGCTTCCAGTTGTTGACGTAGTTGCTCAGCTTCAAGTAGAAACTCACCGCTTCTCTGCCCAACGCGCGGGCTTCCCCGACGTTGGTCGACAGCACGACCTTGTGCTCCGGCGCGAGGAACACCGACGTGCCGATCAACTCGCGTGCCTGGGCGGTGTGCTCGGGGGTGGTCAGGTAGGGATGCGCACCCGCGCTGCGGCGCGCGGCGAGTTTGAGGACTTTCGGCCCGAGTGCGGCGATCACCCGTCGGCTGACCGGCACGCCGTACTTGTCGAGTTCATCCAGGTAGGCGACGAGCGCGTCATACGGGTTGCGGTACTCCTGCGTGTGCTCGGGATGGCCGACGCCGACGCCGAGCAGGAAGCGACCCGGGTAGGCGTCTTCTATTCGCCGGTAGGAGCTCGCGACGGGTTCGGCGGCGGCGGACCAGATGTTGACGATCCCGGTGGCCAGTATCAGGGCTTCGGTGGCGTCGAGAATCGGCTCGGCGAACTTCAGTTCGGCGGCGGGGGATCCGCCGACCCAGACCGCGCCGTAGCCGAGCCTTTCGATTTCGGCAGCCTGCTCCGGGCGGACCGGACCCATGGTCCATACGCCGTAGCGGCCCAGGTTGGGTTTCATCAGCCCCGGGTCGGTCATGTGCCCTCCCTATCTATTCGTCAGGCTATCTCGTCGTCAGGCCGAGCGGTCCGGCCAATTCGGACAATGCCGGCACCAGATTGTCCGGTCCGGTAAGTACCTGAATCGCAACATGATTCGCGCCGGACTCGAGGTGCTGGGTGAGTCGATTGGCGATGTCCTCTGGAGTGCCGTAGGCGACGAGGGCGTCGATCAGCCGGTCGCTGCCGGGTCGGGCGACATCCTCGTCGGTAAAGCCGAGCCGCTTCCAGTTACTGACGTAGTTGGTGAGGCTGAAGTAGATGTCGAGAGCCTTCCGGCCGACGGCCCGGGCCTTCTCCGCGTCGGTCGTCATCACCGCTTTGTGCTCGGGCGCCAGAAGCGCGGTCGGCCCGATCAACTCGCGGGCCCATGCGGTGTGTTCGGGTGTGGTCAGGTATGGGTGAGCGCCGGCGCTGCGCTGTGCGGCGAGCTTGAGCACCCGTGGTCCCAGCGCGGCGACCACCCGTTGGTTCACGGGGACGCCGTGCTGGTCGAGTTCCTCGAGGTACTCCACCAGCGCGTCGTAGGGCTTGCGGTATTCCGCGTGAGCTTCCGGATGGCCGACGCCGATACCGAGCACGAAGCGTCCAGGGAAGGCGTTGTTGATGCGGTGGAATGACTCCGCGACGGGTTCGGCGGCCGCGGTCCAGATGTTGACGATGCCGGTGGCCACCTTCAGCGTCGACGTCGGCTTCAAAAGCGGCTCAACGAAGGACAATTCGGCGGGCGGGGATCCTCCGACCCAGACAGTGCCATAGCCGAGGTCTTCGATCCGCTCGGCCTGCTCGGGGATGACTCCCCGGCCGAAGACGCCGAAGCGTCCGAGGTCGGGAACCGCACTGGAAGATGGCGCACGGGAAGATGGCGCACTGGAAGATGGCGAACCTGCTGTCATGTCTGCTCCAATCTCCGACCCGTGCGGCTATTCCGCTTGAGGTGTGACTGCCTCGGGCATGGGCGGCTCGAGCGGCAGCAGCACGACGAAGCGGGTGTCGCCCGGCTGCGATTTCACCCGGAGGTCACCGTGGTGCTTCTTGACGACGATCTGCCACGCGAGGTCCAGGCCGAGACCGGTGCCCTCACCGACAGGCTTGGTGGTGAAAAACGGGTCGAAGATTCGGCCGCGGATGTCGTCGGGGATACCGGGTCCGGTGTCGCCGATCTCGATCCGCATCATGTGGTCGCCCTCGCGGGCGGTGCGCACCGTCAAAGTGCCGCCGGACGAGCCGTCGCCGTGCATGGCGGCGATCGCGTTGTCGATGATGTTGGTCCACACCTGGTTCAGATCGCCTGGATAGCACGGCAATTGAGGCAACGACTTGTCGTACTCCTTGACCAGCTTGATGTCTTTGTCCTTGCCGATCTTGTCGCCGAACATCATCAGAGTGCTGTGCAGCAGCTCGTGAACATCGACGACCTGAAACGGTGCCCGGTCCAATTGTGAATACCGCTTGGCGTCGGCGACCAGAGCGGAAATTCGCTTGCTCGCTTCGCCGATCTGGTTGATCAGCTGCTCGGTCTCGATGGCGTACCTCAGCCAGTTCGTCGCGCCTTCCAACGACGCCGACGCGTCGACCTCGTCCACCGACGCCGAGACGCGCTCGAGCCAGTCGGTGTCGAGACCGGCGTCCACGAACGACGGCGCGATGTCCCACGCGTTCCGGATCCCGTGCTCCTCGAGCCAGTCGCCGATCACATCTTCGCGGTCGGATGTCTCCAGCGCTGTCAGCGACTGGGCCTTGGATTTGGCCACCTGCTCGGCGACCTCGTCCTGGATGCTGACCAGCGTGCGCAGCGCCTCGGGGGTGAACTTGCCGTCGGCCAGCATCGCGAGCTTGTTCCGCATCTTGGCGACACGGTCGCGAAGGTCGGACGCGGCTCGGGCGGTGGCGGCCGCGGGGTTGTTGAGCTGATGAGCCAATCCGGCTGAGAGCTGGCCCAGGGCCAGAAGCTTCTCGCGCTGGTCGAGGATCTGGCGTTGCCGCAGGCCGCCCACTTTCAGCCCGTCGAGCAGATGGACCGCCATCGGGAATTGCGACTGCACGAAACGACCGAATGCTTCAGCGTCGAGAACGAAGAAGGTGGACGGCTTCGTGACGCGCACGGATGACTCGTAGACACGCTGATCGCCGGGCACGAACGCGCTCCAGGCCCCGCAGTAGACCCCGTGCTGGGAGGTCCGGTTGGTCTCGACGTCGTCGCCGCCGGAGCGTTTCGACATCACCAGTTCGCCCTCGATGAGGACATAGAAGCAGGATGCCGGTTCGCCCTCGACACAGATGGGCCCAGGCTGATAGGTAGCGATGTGACCGTCCTGGCAGAGCGTTTCCAGCTGTTCGTCGGACAGCGACTCGAACAGAAACAGTGTTCGCAGCTCGTCGGGAATGCAGGTCAGCTTCCCGTCCTTCTGGGTGTCCTCCCGGATGGCCATGATGCTTCTCTCTACGACTCGGCGAGATAACGGTGTACCAACATCACAGCCATCGACCCTTCGCCCACGGCGGCTGCCACTCGTTTGGCGGATTCGGCACGCACATCACCTGCAACAAACACACCGGGCACGCTTGTTTCCAGGTGATGCGGAGGCCGGTCCATCGTCCAGCCGCAGACGTTCTTCAGGTCTGGGCCCGTGAGGATGAAACCGTGGTCATCACGCGCGATCACCCCGTCCAGCCAATCGGTGTGAGGTTCGGCACCAATGAAGATGAACATCCGGCCGCACTCGAACTCTTCCTTCTGCTCGGTGTCCATGTTCTGCAGGCAGATGCTCTCCAAGTGGCCGTTGCCGCGCACACCTGCCACGCAGGTCCTGGGCATTTCCCTGATCTTGTTGTTCGCCCTTATCTGCTGGACCAGGTAGTACGACATCGAATCGTCGAGGGTGCGGCGACAGGCGATGGTGACCGACTTCGCGGTGCGCGAGAGGTTCATGGCGGCCTGGCCGGCAGAGTTGGCGCCGCCGATGACGTACACCTCGATGTCGTCGCAGTCCCCGGCGACCGACGCGGTGGCGCCGTAGTAGATGCCGGCACCGGTCAATTCCGCGCATCCGTCGACTCCCAGCTGACGGTACTCAACGCCCATCGCCAGGATGACCGCACGGCACCCGATCGATCGGCCGTCTGAGAGCCGCACGTTCCGGGCGGCACCATTGATCTCCAACGCGACAGCTTCCTGCGCAGTGATGAGTTCAGCCGCGAACTTGACTGCTTGGCGACGGGCCCGGTCAGCCAGTTGTGAGCCCGAAACGCCGTCGGGGAACCCGAGGTAGTTCTCGATCCGCGAACTCTGACCGGCTTGCCCGCCGGTCGCGGTGCGCTCGATGAGCACGGTATTGAGGCCCTCGGAGGCGCCGTAGACCGCTGCCGCCAGACCGGCTGGGCCGCCGCCGATCACCACCAGGTCGTAGAAGTCCGCGGCCGGGGTGGTGGTCAGGCCGAGGGTCGCGGCGAGGTCGGCGTCCCCGGGGGCCACCAACGTCTCGCCCTGTTCCGTGATCACGATCGGCAGCGTCAGACCGTCCTGGCCGGCCGCCTCGAGCAGCCGTTGACCCTCGGGTTCGTCGGCCCGAAACCACGTGTAGTAGAGCCCATTGCGGGCGAGGAATTCGCGGACTTCCGACGATCTGGGGTTCCACGGGTGGCCGATGATCTTGGTGTGCGGGATCACGCGGTCACCTGCGGCGTGCCACGCCTCCACCAGGGCGTCGATAACGGGATACAACTTCTCCTCCGGCGGGTCCCACGGTTTGAGGAGATAGTGGTCCAGGTCGACGACGTTGATCGCGTCGATCGCCGCGTGAGTGTCGGCATAGGCGGTGAGCAGGACGCGACGGGCCAACGGATAGAGATCCATGGCCTCTTCGAGAAACTCGATACCGCTCATCTGGGGCATCCGGTAATCGGCCACGAACACCGCCACCGTGTCGCCGCGCAGCTTGAGTTCGTTGAGCGTCTCGAGTGCGTCGGGCCCGGATTCGGCGCGGACGATCCGGTAGTTCTCGCCGTAGTGTCGGCGTAGATCACGGGCGACGGCCCGACTGACGGCAGGGTCGTCGTCGACCGACAGGATCACGGGTTTGCGGGGCTGGGGAGAGGGGCCAGTCATCACCGACAAGTATGCGCTTGTCAAAGTATGCGCTTGTCAAAGGTGGTGCGACGGGGGACTTATTTTGGCCAGGGCCGTCCGAACGGGTATTGTGGGGCAACGGTGCGGCAACCGCGCCAACTGTGGCGTGCCCAGTCCTGGAATTTCGACGGAATTTCTTGTCACCGGCCCACGTTCTGTAGTTGGACTAAGCTGCGCCGTTCCGGCGCACAAGAAGCGAACGAAAGCAGGATCGCGAAAGGTTATGGCAAAGAAAGACGGCGCCATAGAGGTCGAGGGTCGCGTGGTCGAGCCTCTGCCCAATGCGATGTTCCGCATTGAGCTGGAGAACGGTCACAAAGTCCTCGCCCACATCAGCGGCAAGATGCGGCAGCACTACATTCGCATCCTGCCCGAGGACCGGGTGGTGGTGGAGCTCTCGCCCTACGACCTCTCCCGGGGCCGCATCGTCTACCGGTACAAGTAAATCCGCGCTTGCGCGAACGACCGGCAAGACCGAACGACCGGCAAGACCGAACAACCGGCAAGACCAATAGCCGATTTAGACCAAGAACAGGATCGAACACAGCCGTGAAGGTGAACCCGAGCGTCAAGCCCATTTGCGATAAGTGCAGGGTGATCCGCCGGCATGGGCGGGTCATGGTGATCTGCTCCGATCCGCGCCACAAACAGCGGCAGGGCTAGTCGCCACCGGCGGTCAACGACAACTGAGTGGTCAACGACAACTGAATGAAGACCTTCCAGTACCAGTGAGCGGATAGGCCGCTCATCGACGCCCGGCACGGAGGCCGGGCCCCCAAGGCGCCACGCGGACGGGAACGGACTGGGACCAGACCTCCGAAACGAAAGAGGAATGCCACCCATGGCTCGACTTGTGGGCGTCGATCTGCCGCGCGATAAGCGGATGGAGATCGCGCTGACCTACATCTACGGCATCGGCCGTACCCGTTCCAACGAGATTTTGGCCGCGACTGGCGTCGACAAGGAATTGCGCAGCAGGGACCTCACCGAAGACCAGGTGACGCAGCTGCGCGACTACATCGAGGCCAACCTCCGGGTTGAAGGCGATCTTCGCCGGGAGGTGCAGGCCGACATCCGTCGCAAGATCGAGATCGGCTGCTACCAGGGCCTGCGGCACCGCCGCGGCCTGCCGGTGCGCGGCCAGCGGACCAAGACCAATGCGCGCACCCGCAAGGGCCCGAAGCGCACCATCGCCGGCAAGAAGAAGGCCAGGTAACCGATGCCACCCCAGAAACGCAGCGGCGCCGCCCCCAAGAAGGGGCAGAAGACACGCCGTCGGGAGAAGAAGAACGTCCCCCACGGTGCCGCGCACATCAAGAGCACGTTCAACAACACGATCGTGTCCATCACCGATCCGCAGGGCAACGTGATCGCCTGGGCGTCCTCGGGTCATGTCGGCTTCAAGGGCTCACGCAAGTCGACGCCGTTCGCCGCGCAGCTCGCCGCCGAGAACGCGGCCCGCAAGGCGCAGGAGCACGGCGTGCGCAAGGTCGACGTGTTCGTGAAGGGCCCCGGTTCGGGCCGCGAGACTGCGATCCGTTCGCTGCAGGCCGCCGGCCTGGAGGTCGGCGCGATTTCCGACGTCACTCCGCAGCCGCACAACGGTTGCCGTCCGCCCAAGCGGCGCCGGGTCTAGGAGGGAAGAACAGACTCATGGCTCGTTACACCGGACCCGTCACCCGTAAGTCGCGCCGTCTGCGCGTGGACCTGGTCGGCGGCGACCAGGCGTTCGAGAAGCGCCCCTACCCGCCGGGCCAGCACGGCCGCGCGCGGATCAAGGAGAGCGAGTACCTGCTACAGCTGCAGGAGAAGCAGAAGGCGCGCTTCACCTACGGCGTGATGGAAAAGCAGTTCCGTCGCTACTACGAGCAAGCCGTGCGGCAGGCCGGCAAGACCGGCGAGAACCTGCTGCAGATCCTGGAGACTCGGCTGGACAACGTGGTGTACCGCGCCGGGTTGGCGCGCACCCGGCGTCAGTCCCGCCAGCTGGTCAGCCACGGCCACTTCACCGTCAACGGCGTGAAGGTGGACATCCCCAGCTACCGGGTGTCGCAGTACGACATCATCGACGTGCGCGACAAGTCGCTGAACACGTTGCCGTTCCAGATCGCGCGCGAGACGGCCGGTGACCGGCCGATCCCGGGTTGGCTGCAGGTGGTCGGTGAGCGCCAACGCATCCTGGTCCACCAGTTGCCGGAGCGGCCTCAGATTGATGTGCCGCTGTCCGAGCAGCTCATCGTCGAGTATTACTCGAAGTAAGACTTCCGAGCAGCTCATCGTCGAGTATTACTCGAAGTAAGACTTCCTGAGCCGTCCCGATGGCGGCCCGGGGAACTTCCCGCTTGCAGGGGAGACACTCGGCATCAAATAGCGGGTGCCGTGAAGGAGGAAAGAAACAATGCTGATTTCTCAGCGACCCACACTGTCCGAAGAGGTCATCGCCGACAACCGGTCCCAGTTCGTCATCGAGCCACTCGAACCCGGATTCGGCTATACCCTCGGCAATTCACTGCGGCGCACGCTGCTGTCGTCGATCCCCGGCGCCGCGGTCACGAGCATTCGCATCGACGGCGTGCTGCACGAGTTCACCACCGTGCCGGGTGTCAAGGAAGACGTCACCGACATCATCTTGAACCTCAAGGGTCTTGTTGTGTCGTCGGAGGAAGACGAGCCCGTCACGATGTACCTGCGCAAGCAGGGCCCGGGCGCCGTCACCGCCGGTGACATCGTGCCGCCGGCCGGCGTCACGGTGCACAACCCGGACATGCACATCGCAACCCTCAACGACAAGGGCAAGCTCGAGGTCGAGCTGGTCGTCGAGCGCGGCCGCGGCTACGTGCCTGCCGTGCAGAACAAGGCGTCGGGCGCTGAAATCGGCCGCATCCCGGTCGATTCCATCTACTCGCCGGTGCTGAAGGTGACGTACAAGGTGGAGGCCACCCGCGTCGAGCAGCGCACCGACTTCGACAAGCTGATCCTCGACGTCGAGACCAAGAACTCGATCACCCCCCGCGACGCGCTGGCGTCGGCGGGCAAGACGCTGGTTGAGCTATTCGGTCTGGCGCGTGAGCTCAACGTCGAGGCGGAAGGCATCGAGATCGGCCCGTCGCCGGCAGAGGCCGACCACATCGCGTCGTTCGCGCTGCCGATCGACGACCTCGATCTGACGGTGCGTTCGTACAACTGCCTGAAGCGTGAAGGTATCCACACGGTCGGCGAGCTGGTTGCGCGCACGGAATCCGACCTGCTGGACATCCGCAACTTTGGTCAGAAGTCGATCGACGAGGTGAAGGTCAAGCTGCACCAGCTCGGCCTGTCGCTCAAGGACAGCCCGGCGGGCTTCGATCCGTCCGAGGTCGCCGGCTACGACGCGGCCACCGGAACCTGGTCGGACAACTCGTACGACCTGGACAACGAGCAGGACTACGCCGAAACAGAACAGCTCTAAGTCGGGCCAGAACAAGGAGATCGAGCAATGCCCAAGCCCACTAAGGGCCCTCGCCTCGGCGGGTCGTCCTCGCATCAGAAGGCGATCCTGGCCAATCTGGCTACGTCTCTGTTCGAGCACGGCCGGATCAAGACCACCGAGACGAAGGCCCGGGCACTGCGGCCCTACGCCGAGAAGTTGATCACCCACGCCAAGAAAGGCACGTTGCACAACCGGCGTGAGGTGCTCAAGAAGATCCGCGACAAGGACGTGGTGCACGCGTTGTTCGCGGACATCGGGCCGTTCTTCGCCGACCGCAACGGCGGGTATACCCGCATCATCAAGGTGGAGGCGCGCAAGGGTGACAACGCACCCATGGCCGTGATCGAGCTGGTGCGGGAGAAGACGGCGACGTCGGAGGCTGACCGAGCGCGGCGGGTCGGCGCGTCGAAGAAAGCCGCCCCGGCCAAGAAGGCTGCCGATGCTCCGACGGCAGAAGAGGCGCCTACGGCAGAAGAGGCGCCTACGACAGAAGAGCCGCCGGCGGCCGAGTCCCCCGAGTCCGCAGAGTCCCCCGAGTCCGCAGCGACCACTGAGACCGCAGCGACCACTGAAACCGCAGCGGCGCCCGAGTCCGACGACGAGGGCACCGACGAAGCTCCGGACGCTGACAAGTCCTGACGGCATGACCGACGTGCCCGCCATCGAACGCGGTGGCGGGCACGTTCGTCTTCGGCTCGACATCGCTTACGACGGAACGGATTTTGCCGGCTGGGCGCAGCAGCCAGGTCAGCGCACGGTGGCAGGCGTGCTGAACGAAGCCCTGTCGACGGTGTTTCGCGTGCCGGCGCAGCTGTTCGCGGCGGGACGCACCGACACCGGCGTGCACGCGACAGGCCAGGTCGCGCACCTCGACGTCCCGGTCGGCGCGGTGAGGAATGCTTATCCGCGATCCCGGCGCACCGGTGACGGCGAATTCCTGCCGCTGGTGAGACGGCTTGCGCGCTTCCTGCCGGCCGACGTACGCCTTCGGGACATCGGCCGCGCGCCCGCCGGTTTCGATGCGCGATTCTCGGCGTTGCGCCGCCACTACGAATACCGGTTGTCCACCGCGCCCTACGGTGTAGCGCCGCAGCTGGCCCGCTACGTGACTGCGTGGCCACGTTCGCTGGACGTCGACGCTATGGCGACCGCTTCCAAAGAGCTTGTCGGGCTCAGGGATTTCGCGGCGTTCTGCCGACACCGCGAGGGCGCCACGACGATTCGCGATCTGCAGCGGCTGGACTGGAGCCGCGACGGCTACCTGGTCATCGGGCACGTCAGCGCCGACGCCTTCTGCTGGTCGATGGTGCGCTCGCTGGTGGGAGCACTTCTTGCGGTAGGCGACGGCCGCCGCGACCCGGACTGGTGCACCGCGCTGCTCGGGGTTACGCGGCGGTCCAGCCAATTCGCGGCCGCGCCGGCTCGCGGCCTCACACTGGTCGGCGTCGACTACCCGCCGGACGATCAGCTCGCCGCGCGCACGCTGGTCACCCGTGATCTGCGAGCCGCCGAATAATTACTGCAGCTTGCCCGCGACGAAGTCGTCAGCCTGATTGACCATGCCTGCGTCGATATACGCTTTGGCAAGGTGTTGCGGCCAGTTGTTCTGCCAAGTGTTCGGATCGGCCGGGTTGCAGATGGGATCGGCGCCGTGACACAACTCGATGGTTCTGTCGCTGTAGATCGGGTTGAAGTTCGTGAGGGGCCCCGCCCATTGGCTTCCGTTGCCGAACAGTGCGACCGCTGCGATGTGCTGGTCGCTGCCCCCCGGGAGGGGATTGACGAAACCGAACATGGGGGCGGGAACCGCGAGCACCACGTCGCTGACGGCTGCGCCGAGCGAATAGCCGCCCACCACCAGCCGGGTGTTCGGGCAATTGTTGGTCATGTACTGGATGTGCTGGCTCATGTCGTTGGCACCGATGTCGACCTGGGTGTCGGCGGGGTAATTCACCGCATAGACACCGATGTTCTTGCCCGTGACCCTGGAGCGCAGCCCATTGACGAACGCGTTGCCGAGTACGCCGGTCCCCGGTGATTCCAGACGACCGCGAGCGAACACCACCTCGACGTCAGGGCATGACGCGGCGTCCGCCGACGCAGCGCTGCCGGGCTCACCGGCGGGGATGACGACCGGCGCAGTCAGCAGGGCGACCGCCATCACCATCGCGGCGACGCAGGCATGCAGAGATCGACGGCACAGTAGATCGCTCACGGATTCGATGCTCACGGATTCGATGTTAGCCATTAGCGAAGCTGGGTACCGTGGCTTCCTGCGGAAGGCGGCTACACCAAGCCGGCGACGTAGTTCGCCGCCTGGCTCGCCATCCCGGATTGGACATACAGGCTGTGGGCGCTGCGGTCGCTGCCTTTCGAGCAGATCGGGTCATTTTCGTTGCACAAGTCGATGGCCTTACCGCCGTACACCGGGCTGAGGTTGCTCAGCGGGCCGCCCAACATCCTGTTGGACGGATTGCCGAAGACCGCAACGGCGGCAACATCATTGGCAACGTCGGGCGCAGGAGCGCCGTTGAAGCCGAGGCTCGGCATCGGGGCGCCGGTCACGAGATCCATGACGTACGCGCCCTGGGAGAAGCCGCCGAGCACCATCCGGGTGTTCGGACAGTTGGCCGCCATGTAGTTCATGTGGCCGATTGCGTCATTGGCGCCCGCAGCCGCGTGCAGGACGTTGAGAGTCGCGGGGTAGTTGACCGCATAGACGCCAACGGACTTGCCGCCCACTCTCGAGTTCAGCGAGTTGACGAACGCCTGCCCGACCGCTCCGACGCCGGGCGGCTCGCCCGTCCCGCGGGCGAAGATGACCTCGACGTCAGGGCACCCATCCGCCGAGGCCGTCGGGACGGGTGCGGTCAGCAAAAAACCCGCCGTCAGGGCGGCGGCACCAAAGCAACTAGCAGTCCGGCGTGAGCTCACGGCGTCCATGCTGACATACCGCTGTCCAGGCCACAGAAGACGAGGCCACCGAAGACGAGGCCCCCGAAGACGAGGCCACCGAAGACGAGGCCACCGAAGACGAGGCAGCCGAAGCGTCACTGGCGGCCGCTGAGGGTGAGGTCCTCGGCCGCTGTGGCGTCGGGCCAGGCGGCGGCGACGACCAGTTGTTCGGACGGGCGGTCATTACGGCCGGCGAGGGCCAGGCCCATCAGCACCACAACGCCGCCGACGGCCTGCGCCGCTGTGACGGCCTCGCCCACGAGGACCCACGCGGCGAGTACCGCGCACAACACCTCGCCAAGCCCAAGCAGCGCTGCGTAGCTGGGCCGAAGCCGCGCAACGCCGCTGATACCGAGCAGGTACGCGATCGCGGTGCTGACGACGCCCAACACGACGACGGGCACGATGGTTGACACCGGGTGGCCCGCGACGACGGTGCCACGGGTGGTGAAGGCCAGTGGCATCGCGCCGGTCAGTCCCAGCAGCGCTACCGAGACCGCCCCGACAACCAGGCCCCCGGCGGCCAGAGTCACGGACTTCAGCCCGCTTCCGTCAGCGGCGACCCGGTCGGACAGCAGGAAGTAGCAGGCCGCGCATGCCGCCGCGGCCAACGCCCACGTGACGCCCGCCGCGTTGAAGTGTGTGCCGGAGAACACGTCGAGTACGACAAAAGTGCCGGCAAGGGCCAGCGCGGTGCCGGTCAGCGTGAGCGTGCTGGGCCGACGCCGGGTGGTCGCCCAGATCCAGCCGACGACGAGCACGGGTGCCAGATACTCCAGCAGCAGCGCCATCCCGACGGACATATGCGAGACCGCGTTGTAGTAGCACAGCTGGGCACCAGCGATCGGGATCAGCCCGTAGAGCACCACTGTCTTCGCGTGCCGTACCGCCTCGCGCGCCCATCGCGGATTGACGATGGTCGCGAACAGCGCGGTCACCAGCGCCCCGCCGGCCAGCCGCGCGGTGACTGCCGCGGTCGGCGTCCAGCCGGCTTCCATCAGCGATTTGGCGAAGGGGCCCGACATGCCGAACGTGAGAGCGGACCCGATGGCGAACGCCACGCCGGGCCGGAAAGTCCTCCTGGTGTTCATCGAGTCCTCCGTATCCACGGCTGCCCTATCCACGGCTGCCCTATCCACGGCTGTAATGAGTAAGAGCTGCTGTAATGAGTAAAATCGGCTTTGGTAGTGACGCTACAACCCCGCGAGGTCATGGGTCAAATGCTTTTCAGTCATGACACAGAGCTCACGTTGCGGGCCGCAAGTGCGCTGATCAACAGCGACAGGATCGATGGTGAACAGCTTCCGGATCAGGCGGCGCTCGACGCGTACCTGGACCTGTTCGGCTGGACGGGCCGGCGTGATCACGACGACGCCGAGCTCACCGCCGTGCACGCGCTGCGGGCCCGGTTGGGCCGGATCTGGGAGTCTGCGGACGACGAGGTGCGGGCCGTCGGGCAGGTGAACACGCTGCTCGCCGACACCCATGCGGCGCCATGGCTGACCCGCCACCCGGAGATGCCGGAATGGCACCTGCACCTGGCGTCGGTGCACGATCCACTGGCCCAGCGGATGGGGGCGGAGATGGCGATGGCCTTGGCCGACCTGGTCCGGGTGGGGGAGCTTCGGCGGCTCAAGATCTGCGCGGCGCCAGATTGCGACGCGGCGCTGATGGACCTGTCGCGCAACAGGTCTCGTATCTTCTGCGACACCGGTAATTGCGGAAACCGCCAGCACGTGGCCGCGTATCGCGAACGGCGGGCCAACTCTGCATAATCCCCGGTACGGTGCTGCGGGTGGAACCTCTGCTCATTCGGGTCATTCGTGACGGGTCGCACCAGGTCGACGGAGGACGCGACGATCAGCGCCTGCTGATTCCCGCCGACGAGTTGAAGCGCGTCACCGGTTGGCAGCTGAAACCGCAAGGACTCTGCCGCGATGATGTCTGCGCGCCGGTCCGCGATCGGGAGGCGCTTGGGCCCCGGGTTGGGTTGACCCCACCGCCCTGGGCGCCACGGTGGGTTGGCCGGCGGCCGTGGAACCAGTGGCGGCTCTGGTGGTGCTCGGGCATCCGGCGGCCGAGCGGGCCGCGGCACTGGCGTCGTTGCAGGCGCCCGACGTGCGGCTGCCTACCGTTGACGGATCGATGGCCAGTGTCCGCGACTACCACGGCCGCAAGCGCCTGGTCGTCGCGTTCGCGTCCTGGTGTGGCTGTCGCTACGACCTGCCGGCGTGGCAGCAACTGCAGGACAAATGGGCCGACCGGAACTTCTCGGTGGTGGCGGTGGCCGTCGACGAATCAGCCGACGTCGTCAAGCCATGGGTCGAGGAAGCCAACGCGACGTTTCCGGTGCTCGTCGACGCGGACCACGAGTTCGTCGACGCGTATGGGATCCGCAACGTGCCGACGGTCCTGTGGATCGACGAGAACGACCGGACCGTCCGACCGAACGCCGCCGAGTTCGGTGACGACAAGTTCATCGAATTTCACGGCCGACCTTCAGCGCCGCATCTGGAGGCGTTGGAGCGCGGGGTCCTGGACGATTCCAGACCCTATTCGAACGACGCCGCGGTGCGCGCGCATCAGGTCTTGCCCGACCACCACCAACAGCAGGCCAGGGCCGAATACCGTTTGGCGGTCGAGGTTTTGCGCTCCGGTGAGCCCGAGTTCGCTGAGCCGCATTTCGTTCGTGCCGGGGAACTGGCCCCACACGACTTCACGATCCGGCGAGGTTCGATGCCGCTGCGAGGCCAGGATCCGTTCGGTCAACCGTTCTTCGAGTTGTACCGGGAGTGGGAGGCCGCCGGCCGGCCGTACTACACGGCGTCCAAGGCGTGAGCGGTATTCCGGTCAGAGAGGGGTCTCGGGGATGCCTGCTGGTCGGCGCGCTCGGCGGCGCCTAATGCGCGTCCAAGCCCTTCACCGGCTTCGGCCGTAGGGCCACAAGCTGCATGTCCGTGCGGCCAGGTTTGGCTCCCGTCGATGCCGCGAACCGCTTCGTAGAGCAGCTCCTCGATCGAGCGCCGCAGGACGTGCGACTGTGGCGCGACGGCACGTGTGTGGACGCAATCGTGGATCTTCGCAGCCGTTTTGTTGGAATTGCTTGAAGGGCACGAAGCTTCGGTGAGCCGGACCGAAAGATCTGCGGAAGTACCCCGCGCGACCCAAGCGGTCAGGCTGGCCCTCTGCTCCGAGAGATCGTGCTCGTCGGATCCTTGGGTCTTAACCAAAGACGCGACGACCGCCTCGTTTCGCAGGGTGGCGCCCCGTCCTCAGGCCCGGTCGAGCAGCAGTCATCGCGGTAGAAGCCGGTGAGCGGGTCGCTGCCGCACGGCTCCAACGGGCCGCCCAGCACATCGCGAGCTGGTCAAGGTAACAACTTCGAAAGTCGAAAATTGAAGAAACACATGATAACTCAGCCAAAATCGGCTTCTCTCGCGATTATTTTGCCGTTTTGGAGGTAGAAAAACCAACCGGGCCGGCTCCTGCCGGCACCGCCTCGGCTTAGTTCGGCTGGATGCCCCTGCTCCTCATACCGTTTCCGATGTGCGCGGAGCACAAGGCTGGTTTACCGTAAGCCTTGGCGGTATGGCCTTCTCGGCTAGCCCTCGCGACGGACCGCACGCGCCAATGTTTTGGGCGAGTTATCACCGTGAACTCACCTCGAAAGCTCCCAGCTGCGGGCGAGGTGATCGGGTATCGCGAACGGCGCCCGCTCGCCACCCCGCTCCAGCGTGAACAGTTCCCGCAGCAGTTCGCGCGCGAATGGGCGGGCTATGCGCGACACCAGTTCATAGCGCTCAGAGTCGCGCTTGGTCCGGCCAAAGACACGGACATAGAACCACTTGGCGATGCGCTCGAGCCGCCCGAAGTCGCCGACCCGATCCGACTGCGGCACGCGCAGCAGGTTGGCGGTCTTGTCGCCGATCAGGTGGCGGATCAACGGAGGGATCGTGTCGTCGAACCGATGGAGGGGCGTCAACTGGTCGAGCAACACGAGGAGCGCACGGGTCATATCCCGCCCTTCGGGTGACGCCTTGAACTGCCTGCGCCGGATGGCGTCGACTAGCGCGGTGGCCTTGCTCAGGTCGTGCACCAGCAGCTCATCGCACACGCCGAGCTGGTGCCCGATGACGTTCCATAGATGCAGGTACGCGTCGGCGTCGTCGGCGGACACGTGCACGCCGAGGCGACGCATCGGATCGGTGACGACATACCAGAAAGCCAGGAGTGTCCCGGCCAGGTCCTCTTGATTGATCGGTGTGCCCCAGTCCGGATCCCACAGGTCGGGCTGCTGCTCGTTGCGCGCCTTGATCAGCTGGCGCACAGCGGCGTGCATCAGCCGGACGCGCTGGATGGTGCGCCGGCCCGTGCCGTTCTCGGCGAGGCCGCCGACGGTGAGCACGTCGAACAGGAACTGGCCGGTCTCCATCACCCGTCGGCGTGCGTTGGTATCGAGCTGGGCCGTCAGGTATAGCACTTTCACGCCGTTGGCTGCCGCGTACGACGACGGGAGCGACGCGCAGAACAGGCACAGCGCGATCTGGAGACCCCATGTCTCGAATAGCTGCTGCCCGCGCTCGATCTTGCGCATGTCGGCCCAGTCGGGCAGGGGCAGCGTATTGACCAGGTAGTCCTGGAGTTCCTCGGGCAGGTCGCGCGGCACCGGCTGGTCGACGCGCACCAGCTTCTGCAGGATCGCATTGACCGCCTTGACGCCGCCCTGCTTGAGCACGGCGTCGACCGGCTCGTCGGCCACCGGATCGCCTAGCCGACGCATGCGATCGAGCTTGGCGTTCGTCCATCTTGGGCTTCTATTTGCGCCCGCCATGCGCACAGCATGGCAGACTTTGCGCTCTTCGCTAGCGCTTATCCTTGTGTCGATTCTTTGTCGATTCTTTGTCGATCGGGGAAGAATCCGCGCGCGCCAATAACGACCCACGACCGCGGCGGGGCTTCATTCCTGCTTCGAGCAAACCACTGAACGACCTTGGGATGGCCGGTTAGAGGCCGGGAAGTGTTCGAAAGCGATACCCACCTTGTAGAGGACATCAAGCTTGTAGAGGACATCGAGCTTGTCGTAGTGAACGTTGCCGCGAGGGCGGCCACTGCGAGCACCAGGACGTTCTTGATCCATTGCCGAGACCGCAATGCGGTGAGGATTACACGCGTGGATTACAAATGCCGTGAGGATTACCTAGGTCGCGTAGTCTTGGAGATTCTTGTCGCCACCATATTTGTCGCCACCATATTTGTCTCCGCGTTATTTGTCTCCGAATTGTGAGGACGGACTCGATGGTCGACGCCGATGACGAATTTATGCACGACCAAGGATCGCAACCGGACTGGCAGGAAAGCTTCTTCTTCAGTTGGTTCGACGCCGAGTCGGACGCAATGGGCTTGGCCCGTATTGGATATCGCCCCAGCAATCACACCGCTGACGCGCTGCTGTACACCATGCGGAACGGCGGTGTTGAGGGTGGCTACGCCAAACTCAACACTCCCTACAGCGGTACCCCCAATGCTCGTCAGCTGAGGGTGGGGGCTCTGGAGTTTCACCTGCGCGAACCGATGTCGAAGTGGCGGCTACTGCTGCGGGGTCGCGACGAGGTGGACCTGACATGGACTGCGCTGCACGCGCCGTTCGATTTCCACGCCGAAGCGCCGCCTGGGCTATACCTGCCGTCCGGCTTCGCCGATGTGCACATGGAGCAGTCCGGACGGGTCACAGGCACCGTAAGGATGAGCGGAGCGACCTACGCGATTGATGGCCTCGGTCAGCGAGACAAGTCCTGGGGGGTCCGCCGGTGGAGCAGCATAGAGCGCTGGGACTGGATTACGGTGCTGTTCAGCCCTGACTTCACCATGAACTGCACCCAGTTGTTCAGCGGTGGCCTGGCCTACCCCTGCGGCTACATCTTCCACGATGGCGCGAGCCACGCGGTGGTGGAGTTGACCGTGGACTACCGATGGGCCGGCCATCAGGTTCCGTGCGCCTCGCGGATCGTGGTCTCCGACGTCAGCGGCTTGCGGCTTGAGATTCACGGCAGCGCCACCGCCCAATCGTGCTTGTACAAAAGGCGTTTAGTGATCCAGGAGTCGGCGTCCCGCTTTGAAGCGATCGTCGACGGTCGATTCCACACCGGTGTTGGTCTGACCGAGCACGCCTGGCATGGCGGCCCAATAGGCACGCTGCGGGCGCTGCCGCGCCTGCTCCCAGCGATACGGATGATCATCCCGTGACCACCGAGCTGACATCCGCCACCCGAGCGGGGGTTATTGGGAGCGGGGGTTATTGGGGTCGGGGGTTATTGGGGTCGGGGTCATTGAGGTACGAGGCAGGTCGGTCTGATGCGGGTGCAACGCGCGGGTCTGCTTGTGCCGCAGGCTTGGTTGGTGTCGGCGGCAGTGTTTCTCGACTCCGCTGCGCGCGAGACGCTCTGGTCCACCGGGTTGCCGCAGTAGTGGTCGGCGGTTAGCGCCGAGTTCCCTGACTCGCAGTGGGTGTCCGGCAAAAGCCACTCGACCACTTCGTGTTGCGGCGAAGCGGAGAGATCCTCAAGCGCCGCGTCGCGCCAAACAGCGCGAGACGGTCTGCGGCCACGGATTGCAGAGCCGTCAGGTCGACCCAGCGCGGCGCGACGAGGTATGCCTGTCGACGACCGACCCGCACTCGCGTCGCAATGTGCGGGCACTGTCCAGAAGATGATCGGACCCGCCGCGATCTGAATGGGCGATCGAGGGCGGCGCCGTCCACCTTGTGCACGACCGGGCAATCAACGGGCTGCCCAGCCCAGACCAAACGACGTGGTCCCGCCGCTCCGGGCGACGAGTACCTGGCGAATACCTCGTCCTCCCGACGCTCGACGCGGGCATTCGTTGGATTCGGCATTCGTTGGATTCGGGCATTCGTTGGATTCGGGCATTCGTTGGATTGAGGAAACCCGCACCCAGGCCGCCTTGCGCTTGCGTCTGATGCACACGCGATAGCCGTCCCTGGTGCATCCTGGTGTTCTCGCGGGTGTATTCATGGCCGCCAAGCGGCTCAGCGGATCAGTCGCCAGATCCTTAGCGGCGGGTCGTGATTGGGAGCTGCCTGCCGCGAGGGCGTCCCGCTGGCCCACCTCGTTTGCCGCACGACCCGAAGACCACGCGGGACGCTGTCATGGCATTGCTTCAGCCCAAGCTATGTGCCCGTCGAAATCAAGTGATCTCGCCATGCCGCGGTAGCCATCCCTGAAGTGGGCATAAGCGGCGGCGTCGCTATGAGCCCGCGCCACTAGAGCCTGGAGTCGCAGCAGCAAGATCTCGCGCACAGCTAAACGGTCGTCGGTCGGCGCCGCCGCTAACCGCTCGATCGCGGCCTCGGCTTCGACGACGTCACCGTCGGCGCCGCGGTCCAGCAGTGTCTCCACCAGAACAGCCGTCGCTGGAACGCCCCACGCCAGCAGTTGTCCCTCGCGGAACAGATCGTCGACGGCGGCGCGCATGAGTGATATGGCGTCATCGCGATCTCCACCCCGTGCCCTCTCACGCGCCAAGTACACGTTGACGATCGGTAATTCGGACAGGTTGTGTCCCCGGCGCAGGAACACTTCGCTGACTTCGGCCAGAAGCTTCTGTCCGCGGTCACGCTCCGGAGCCGTTTGGCGGTGCACCAGCGCGACGCCCAGCGCCATCTGGGTGAAGGCTAACGCGAGATCGTCACCGGATCGTTGGGCAATCCGTAGGGCATCTTCGGTTTCGCGCACCGCCCGATCTTCGGCCCTGAGGACTCCAAGCGGTATCCCCGGGTTGTAGATGTAGCCGACGACCAAGGCGTATGACATTGGGTCGGCGCTGCGGGCCATGGCGAGGCCGTGCTGCAGGTCGTCTGGCCATCCGGGATGACCCAGGTAATAGCGGGCAATAGCCCGCGTCGTGAAGGCGAGTGCTAACGGAGACCCGATAATGAAGTTGCCTTTAGACGGGTCACCGTGGGCCAGGTCGATGACTGTCTGCGACCACCGCAGCACGTCACACCACTTGTTGTTCTCCATCTTGGCGTAGATCACCGGCATGGACAGCCCCACCGTCAAGGTCGGATCGCCGACCGACTCGATGAGGGCCATGGCTTCCGATGCCAGCTGCGTCGCCTCGCGCATCCGGGCCTGATACACGTGATCCATCACCAGCCCCGCCATGGCGATGGCCAGTGACGCCTTGTCCCCGGCGGCCGTGCACAACTCCCGCAATTCGTCGAAGCGGGCGCCTGCCGCATGTGCATGGACTCGCCAGGCGACCGCGCACAACATGGTGCGCGGGAGAATGCGCATGGCTGCACGTTGCGGTTCCTCGGTGGGTAACGCGTCGGCGATCTTTTCCGCACGCTCCCAGCTCAGTCGCGCCGCGGCGATGTCGCGGTTGGTCGCCCACGTGGCGGCGCGCAAATGCCAGCCATAGGCGGCGTGCAGATCACCCGCGGCCTCCAGATGCTCCGCGATCAGCGCCGCGTTCTGGTCGCCCGATTCCGGCTCGCGGGCTTCGATCGCGGCCGCCAGCCGCCGGTGCAACCCGTCGCGATCGGATTTCAGTTGTGACTCGTAGGCCACGGTACGGATCAGCGGATGCCGAAACGCATATTCGGCGCGTGGGGTGAACCGCACCTGATCGATGAGTTCGGCGGTGATCAACTCGTCGGGCGATGCATCGATTCCCAGGCTCGCGAGCAGATCGTAGCTGAACCGAGACCCGATGACCGCAGCAGCGCCAAGCGTGTGTTTGGCCAGCCGGCCCAGCCGGTCGAGGCGGGCGGCGATGGTCGCCTGCAGCGTGGCCGGGACGCGGACCTCGCCGACGTCCGTGCGGCAGGCGTAGCTCCCGCGCTGGCCCACCAGCACGCCGCGGTCGGCGAGCTCCCGGATGATCTCCTCGACGAAGAACGGGTTACCGGCGGCGCGTCCGGCGATGATGGCGCCGATCTCACCCACGGACGGATCGGGGCCCAACAGTTCAGCCACCAGCGTTGAGGTTTCCGCATCGCTCAGGGGTGAAAGGGCAATGGCCTGTGCGCCCGCCACGTGCTGCAGAGCTCCGTGGTACTCCGGGCGATAGGTAATTAGCATCATCGAGTGGGTCTGGGGGATCATCGCCACAAAGTCGGCGAGCATGGATTCGCTGACCTCGTCGATCCAGTGCACATCCTCCACGACAAAGATTGCCGGTTGGGTGCGGGCCAGCTGGGCCGCGTTGATCAGCGCGGTCAACCGCCGCCGCCGCGCATCCGGGTCGATCTTGGGCAGCTCCACACCGGGATCGGCGATGCCGAGCAAGTCGTCGAGCAGTAGCATGTCCTGCGGGTCGGCGTCGGGAACCTTTGCCCGCACCCGTGCCCGCGCTGTCTGATCATCCAGTCCGCTGACCTGCCCCACCGCGCGCAGCAGGCGCGCCACCACACGAAACGGCACGTCGGTGGCGTGCGATTCACAGAAGGTGGAAAACACCTCGACACCGCGACGTGCCGCAAGCTGCACGGCTTCACCGGCGAGTCGGGTCTTCCCGATGCCAGCAGGACCAACCACTGCGACCACAGACCCGCGTCCACCAATTGACCGATCCAGCATCGCCGCCAACGCGGCCATTTCCCACTCGCGGCCCACCAACGTCGACTCCGAAGGACCGGTCCATCGGCGCTGCGCGGCCAGGCTCAGCAGCCGCCGCGCCGGCACCGGATCCTCCGCGCCTTTGATGCGCACCATTTCCAGCTCCCCCAGCACCGCCGCGCCCTCGACTAGGCGTGCGGTGGACTCGCCAAGCATCACCCCACCCGGCGGCGCCACCGACTCCATCCGCTGCGCCATCCCCACCTGCTGCCCGATGGCGGTGTAACCCAAAGGGCTGGTGCCGATCTCGCCCGCTATCACTTGACCCGAGTTCAGCCCGATACGTAGTTGCAAGCCGACGCCGTCGCGGCGTTCAACCTCCGCCGTCAGGCGGGTGACCTCTTCCTGAATTCGCAGCGCTGCCAGGCACGCACGATAGGCGTGGTCTTCCAACGCGACCGGCGCCCCGAACACCGCCATGATCCCGTCGCCGGTGAACTTGTCCACCGTGCCGCCGCAGCGCCGCACAACGGCTGCCGCACGGTTGACCAGCTCGGTCATGATCTCGCGCCACCGCTCCGCACCCACCGCTGCCGCGATATCCATCGAATGCACCACGTCGGCGAACAGCACCGTAACCTGCTTGTACTCCGCCGGCGTGCCCGACAGCGCAATTGGCGCACCGCACCTGTCGCAGAACTTCGCGCTCGACCGCAGTTCTGCGCCGCAGCTCATACACGCCAACGCAGCCGCCATGCCAGCACCACCGATCCCGGGGTACGACTACCCCCACCGGCCCAAGAATAGGGCGCTTACCAGCAGAAAAACGGCATTATTGACGTGCTGTTAAGCGCTTATTGTCGTTCCCGACCACTCCCGGGGCCGACGGCCGCCGGCGGGCAAGCTCCGCCTCGCCTGCGGTGAGCATCCGGTGGTGAGCATGTGGTGTTGAGCCGCAACCCGCTGCTGGACGTCGGCCACTTGTTCGTGACGAAGTACCCCCGCCGCACGGCATTTGTTGAACCATCGGATTCGGGAGATCTGTGGCTGGCTCCATGCCACTTTCCTCGCGCTGGCCGGCGCGGTGATCGCATTCCTGCTCTACCTGATCTTCGCCCCGGAGCATCCTTTATCCGGAAGCATCTTCCCGGAAGCATCTTGCCGGAAGCATCACGGTCACGCCGGACCGTTATGTCCGGGTGCTCGAACCCGCCTTGCACGAACCGGCACACCTCGCACGAACCGGCACACTGAGCGAAGCCGGGCGACAACGCGCGTTTTGACCGGCGTCCGTTTTGACCAGTGTCCGTTTTGACCAGTGTTCGTTTTGACCAGCGTATATGTGCGCCGGTATGCTGATCGGTCGGCGTGCGGTACGCCGAGGGCTCGGGTCAACGTCGGTCGCCGAGAACCCCCCTCCACCGTCGACGCCTGACCGGCACCCGGGTAGCACCGGGAACCAACCCGAGAGAAAAGAAGGTAAGCGCTGTGCCCACGTACACGCCGAAGGCGGGTGACACCACGCGGTCGTGGTACGTCATCGACGCCACGGACGTCGTGCTCGGCCGGCTCGCCGTCGCGGCGGCAACGCTGCTGCGCGGCAAGCACAAGCCGACGTTCGCGCCCAACGTTGACGGTGGCGACTTCGTCATCGTCATCAACGCCGACAAGGTCGCCATCAGTGGCGACAAGCTACGGAACAAGTTCGCCTACCGGCACTCGGGTTTCCCCGGTGGCCTGCGGGCGCGCTCCCTCGGCGACCTGATGCAAAAGCACCCTGACCGCGTCGTGGAGAAGGCGATTATCGGGATGCTTCCCAAGAACCGGCTGGGCCGCCAGATCCAGCGCAAGCTGCGCGTCTACGCGGGGCCAGAGCACCCGCACAAGGCCCAGCAGCCGGTTCCCTACGAGATCAAGCAGGTGAGCCAGTGACCGAAACCACCGACGCGACCGAAGCCCGCGAGCCCGTCGTCATCGACCGCCCCATCCAGACCGTCGGCCGCCGTAAGGAAGCTGTGGTGCGGGTGCGGCTGGTGCCCGGCAGCGGCAAGTTCGATCTCGATGGCCGCACGCTGGAGGCCTACTTCCCCAACAAGGTTCACCAGCAGCTGATCAAGGCTCCGCTGGTCACCGTCGACCGGGCGGACAGCTTCGACATCTACGCCCACCTCGACGGCGGTGGCCCGTCCGGGCAGGCCGGCGCACTGCGGCTCGCGATCGCGCGTGCGCTGATCCTCGTGCAGCCCGAGGACCGGCCTGCGCTGAAGAAGGCCGGCTTCCTCACCCGCGACCCACGTGCGACGGAACGCAAGAAGTACGGACTGAAGAAGGCCCGCAAGGCGCCGCAGTACTCCAAGCGATGATCGGGCTCGTCGCCGACTGTGTGTCGGGCGGCGCTCGCACCGGCGTGTCGCGTCACTAAGCGCCCTGCCAGAAGCGCCCTGTCAGACACGCCACGGCCGGACCGCATAGACGCGACCGCATACACCACGACGGTCTCGTCCGGGTCTCGGTTCGGCGGCCAAACAGTCGAGTACCTCGTCGGTTGTGTTTTCAGCGGCTGGGTATGAGAGGTTTGTGCCCATGGGTCGACTGTTCGGCACCGACGGGGTCCGCGGGGTGGCCAACCGCGAGCTGACGGCGGAGTTGGCGCTTGGCGTCGGGGCGGCGGCGGCTCGCCGCCTCGGCACCTCGGGCCGCTCGCGGCGGCGCGTCGCGGTGATTGGCCGTGACCCGCGCGCCAGCGGGGAGATGCTCGAGGCCGCGGTGATCGCGGGCGTGACCAGCGAGGGTGTGGACGCGCTGCGGGTAGGCGTGCTGCCGACACCGGCGGTGGCCTACCTGACCAGCGCCTATGACGCTGAGTTCGGCGTGATGATCTCCGCCTCGCACAACCCGATGCCCGATAACGGCATCAAGGTCTTCGGGCCAGGCGGTCACAAGCTCGACGACGCGACCGAGGACCGCATCGAGGAGCTCGTCGCTGCCGGGCCCGGTATGCGGCCGGTGGGCGCCGCAATCGGCCGGGTCGTCGACGCCGAGGATGCGATGGCGCGCTACCTGCGCCACGTCGGCAAGGCGCTCACCACTCGGCTGGACGGCCTGACCGTCGTGGTCGACTGCGCGCACGGCGCCGCCTCGACCGCCGCTCCTCGCGCCTACCAGGCCGCCGGCGCCCGCGTCATTGCGATCAACGCCGCACCGGACGGACGGAACATCAACGACGGTTGCGGCTCAACGCACATCGATGCACTGCGGGCCGCGGTCGTCGCGCACCGTGCCGACCTGGGCCTGGCGCACGACGGCGACGCCGACCGCTGCCTGGCCGTCGACGCCACGGGGCAGGTCGTCGACGGGGACGCGATCATGGTCATTCTCGCGCTGGCCATGCAGGAGGCCGACGAGCTGGTGGCCGACACGCTGGTCGCCACGGTGATGAGCAATCTGGGCCTGCACCTGGCGATGCGCTCAGCCGGCATCGAGGTCCGCACCACCGCGGTCGGCGACCGGTACGTGCTCGAGGAGCTGCGGGCCGGCAATTACGCTCTGGGCGGCGAGCAGTCCGGCCACATCGTGATGCCGTCGCTGGGAAGCACCGGCGACGGAATCGTCACCGGCCTGCGACTGATGTCGAGGATGGCGCAGACCCGGTCACCCCTGGCTGAGCTCGCGTCGGCGATGAACACTCTGCCGCAGGTGCTGATCAATGTTCAGGTCGAGGACAAGACGACGGTCGCGTCCGACCCCTCGGTACGCGCAGCGGTTGCCCACGCCGAGGCCGAGCTCGGTGACACCGGCCGAATTCTGTTGCGGCCCTCGGGGACTGAGCAGCTCGTGCGGGTGATGGTGGAAGCGCCCGATGAAGACACCGCCAAGCAGGTCGCCCACCGGGTGGCGTCGCGCGTCAGTGAGCAGGGTTAGCGGGAACGACAGTCGGGGCCGATCCGTCCAAGCTCGGCATGGGCCCGGACATCACGTGTGGACGTCGCTGCTGCCGAAAAGCTGAAACGCGGCCCGGTTCGGTTGAGCTCAGTCCACACCGGCGCGAAAGACACCGGCGCGAAAGACACCGGCGCGGACGACACCGGCGCGAAGACCACGACATGAGGGACGTCGCCACCTACGGACCCAGGTCGACGCCATCTCCGCACAGGGACAAAACGCCTGCCGTCGCATCGAAGTCGTCGACGATCAGTACGCGATCCACGCCGGCAGGCAGATGTGGGGCGCGCAAGCGACCCCGCCTGCGCGGCTGGTGGCTACTTCATGTCACTGGAACAGTTTCTGGCTGAACACCCCGTTCGGCGGAGGACCGTCGACGTCCGAAATCGCGAGCTCGGCACAGGGACCGTTCACGCCGCTGTCATGGGCGGCGCACGCCGGGACGGGAATTGGGTCTTTCTGTGAGTCACGGTCATTCGAACCACCCGTAGTCGTGGCGCCGTTAGGGTCAAGGGTCGTCAGCCGGGTGGGGAGGAGGCGGTGATGCAGCAGCTCACCGGATTGGACGCGGCGTTTCTGGCGCTCGACTCCGCGACGGCGGTGCCGCCGTTTTGGCGGCGCTTAGCCAGGGTGCCGTTCGGGCTCGACCAGCGCTACTGGATCGAGGACGCGGACTTCGACATCGAGTTTCACCTCCGGGAGCTAACGCTGGCCGCCCCGGGCGATGATCGGCAGTTGGCGACCCAGGCGGCCCGCCTGCACGCTCGGCCACTGGACCGGGGCCGCCCCCTGTGGAAGCTGTACCTGATTCATGGGCTGCAGGGTGGCCGGTTCGCCAAGTACACGTCCGCCACGTACACGCTCGCCATGTACACGTCCGCCCCGTACACGTCCGCCCCGCACACGTCCGCCACGTACAGGAAGGTGCACCCCGCGGCGATCGACGGGGTGGACCGCGTGGTCGACGAATTGGCGGTATCGCAGAAGATGCAGGCGGGCGGCTGATGCCGATCGCGTCGTCGCCGCCGCCCGAGCAGTCCGGCGGTCCGGGGCTGCCGCTGTATCTCGCCGATCCCGGCCGTGCCATGGTCGAATTCGGGCTGCTGCTGGCGGCTTCGCCGCTGCGCGGGATGCTTCCGGCCGGTGATGGTCATCCGGTGCTGGTGCTGCCCGGTCTGCTGGCCGCCGACGAGTCCACCTGGGCGCTGCGGCGCACCCTGCGCCGCCTCGGCTACCGCGTGCACGGCTGGCGGCTCGGCCGCAACATCGGCCCGACGGCGGCCGCGGTGAGCGGGATGCAGGATCGCCTGGACGATCTGCACGAGCGCTACCGGACGCCGGTCAGCGTGATCGGTTGGAGCCTGGGCGGCATTTATGCACGAGGACTCGCCCGCCGCAGCCCGTCGGCGGTGCGCCAGGTGATCACTCTGGGCAGCCCGTTTCGCCTTGCGGACCAACGCCAGTCGCGGGCCAGCCGCGTCTTCAACCGCTACACGCACCTGCATGTGACACGTGAGCAAGTGCCGCTGGAGCGCGAGCGCGAGGCCCTGCGGGTGCCGGCGACCTCGATTTACTCCCGAACCGACGGCATCGTCGCCTGGCAGGCCTGCCTGGACGTCGCCTCGCCTTACGCCGAAAACATCGCGGTGGTGAGCAGCCATTTCGGCTATGGCCACCACCCGGCGGTGGTATGGGCGATCGCGGACCGGTTGGCGCAGCCGCTGGGTGGGTGGACACCGTTTGAGCCGCCGCAGATGTTGCGGCCGTTGTTCCCGCGCCCCGTACATGGCGCGCCGCCCGAGCGCACCTAAATCGGGCGCGGGGTCAGCTGTTAAGCCATCGGCCGCTGAATTGAAAACCTTCCGAGGGACGGGACTCGGTCCGGGCGGGCGTTCGAGCCCTGCTTGGGTCAATACGGCGAGCTGGCCCCGCACGTCTCGCTCTGCGCGGACCCCGGTTCCACCAGCTCGCCCGTGCGCAGCGACCGCTCCGGCGCTTCTGATGTGTGCGCTGGCACGGTGCACCCAGGCCGTTCGCGGCCTGCGTGATGACGGCACCGCGGTAGGAATGGCCCACCAGGACGACGGGCCCGTAGATCGACCCGATGAACGCGCAGAGGTAGGCGGCGTCAAAAGCCAATCCGCGCAACGGCTTTGCCGGTGCCAGACCGGTGATTCCGACAGCGTCCAACTCGACGATGACACCGGCGTATATGAGTCGGCGAATGCGCCGTGCACGAGGACCACAGTCGGGGATGGCGGGCTGCTGAGCGTCATAGGTTCCTTTCGCAGGGCGAGTACCTCGTCCGGCCGCGGCGCTGACCGCCGCCGTTGGCAGCCCGACGGCGGATGGACATTACGTCGGCCGTGGGATGGGTGCTGACCAAACGGCGCCACCGATCACACCGTTCCCGGCTTGTGAATGCAATGAGCCTGGCCGGCCGCGATGGCTGTGAAACATCTCCGGTTCTGGCTAGGTAAGCAATGGCGCAGCCGCGGCTGTCACCTGGGCGCGTCAGGGGACGGCTGTCTCCGCAGCCCGGAGCTCACTAGATCTCACGAACTCCTTTTGTAGAGCAGCTGGATTTGGATCGATATCTGCCGGCGCCACTTCGGGTGGGCTCGATGACGTCGTCGGCGAGGGTGGTCAAGCCGGTAGTGCCGGGGCAGCATGGGTTTGGTCCACGGCGTCGCACGTCGTGCCGTATGCGCACAAGCGGAAGGGAAGCAGGTATGTCGTTGAACGTGACCCGCAAGCTGATCGGCTCGCACCTGGTCTCCGGCGAGATGACACCGGGGCGCGAGATCGCGATCCACATCGATCAGACGCTGACGCAGGATGCCACCGGGACGCTGGTGATGCAGGAACTGGAGGCGCTGGGGCTCGATAGCGCTCGCACCGAGGTCAGTGTGCAGTACGTCGATCACAACCTGCTGCAGACCGACGAGAAGAACGCCGAAGACCACGAATACCTGCGCACGGCGGCGCTGAGATTCGGCCTGTGGTTTTCGAAACCCGGTAACGGCGTGTCACATCCGACGCACATGCAGCGTTTTGGGATTCCCGGCAAGACGATGGCGGGTTCGGATTCACACACGCCCGCCGCCGGTTCGCTGGGCATGCTGGCGATCGGTGTGGGTGGTCTGGAGGTGGCGTTGGCGATGACCGGGCGCCCGCTGCACATACGGATGCCGCAGGTGTGGGGTGTGCGGCTTGAAGGCGAGCTGCCGCAGTGGTGTTCGGCCAAGGACGTGATCCTGGAGATGTTGCGACGTTACGACGTCAAGGGCGGCGTGAATCGGATCATCGAGTATCACGGGCCCGGACTGGCGGGTCTTACCGCGATGGACCGCCATGTGATCGCGAACATGGGCGCCGAACTCGGCGCCACCACCACGGTGTTTCCGAGCGACCAGCGCGTGCGCGAATTTTTACGCGCCGAGGGGCGTGAAGCCGACTGGATCGAGTTGGTGGCCGACGAGGGCGCCGGCTTCGAGATCGAGGAAACCATCGACCTGTCGCAGATCGAGCCGTTGATCGCCAAGCCGTCCTCGCCAGGCAACGTGGTTCCGGTGCGCGAGGTCGCCGGCGAGGAGATCGCGCAGGTCGTGATCGGGTCCAGCGCTAATCCCGGACTCCGCGATTTCGCAATCGCGGCCGCAATGGTGGCCGGACGTCAGACCGCGCCGCAGGTCAGCTTTGACGTCAATCCGACATCACGGGAGATATTGGCCGACCTGACGAAGATGGGTGCGACTACCGAGCTGGTGATGGGTGGGGCGCGGATCCATCAGGCAGGCTGTATGGGATGCATCGGGATGGGGCAGGCCCCTGCGACGGGCCGTAATTCGCTGCGCACCATGCCACGCAACTTTCCCGGCCGGTCAGGCACGAAGGAGGATTCCGTCTGGTTGTGTTCGCCGGAAACCGCAGCCGCGTCTGCGTTGACGGGGGTGATCACCGATCCGCGGGACTGGGCACGTCAGGTCCAGATGAGCAATCCGACGCTTGACTTGCCCGAGCCGCACTCGGTCAACACCGCGATGTTGGTGGCTCCGCTGGATGCCGAGCAGGCGCAGCAGGTGGAGCCGGTGAAGGGTCCCAACGTCTCAGGGCTGCCGGAGTTGACGCCGCTGCCGGACGAGGTGGAGGCGCCGGTGCTGCTCAAACTCGGCGACAACATTTCCACCGATGAGATCTCGCCGGCCGGGGCGCGAGCGCTGCCGTTTCGCTCCAACATCCCCAAGCTGGCAACGTTCAGCTTCACCCAGATCGACGACACCTACCCTCAGCGGGCACAGCAGGCCGAGGGGACCGGTCACATCATCGTCGGCGGCGAGAACTACGGTCAGGGCTCGTCGCGCGAACATGCGGCGATCGCGCCGCGTTACCTCGGGCTGCGGGTTGTCATCGCGAAGTCGTTCGCCCGCATCCACTGGCAGAACCTGGCCAATTACGGGGTTTTGGCGGTCGAGTTCGAGAATGCCGACGACTACGACACCATCGACCAGGACGAGACGCTTCACATCGCCCATCTTCGTCACAAGCTGGCGAACGCGGAAACTCTACAGGTTGACAACCTCACCAAGAAGTCGTCCTTCACTGTGCGGCACCGCCTTTCCCCACGACAGGTCGCGGATGTGTTGGCGGGCGGATTGATTCCCAGACTGGCGCGAGAAGAAAACAACGCCGACCCCGACCCACAGCTCAACGATGAACGTGTCTGAACACGAGGAAGTCACGTGTGCGCGGCGCTGGGAACGTCAATTGGCGGATTATCCCTTCGAATCAACCGATCGGGGCCGCGGCCGGGGTGGGCCGGGGTGTATGTCGTGGACGGCGGTGAGTTCGGTTAATGTCCAGGAGACAAGGCTGGCGAGATGGTGTTGGTGCCGACACCCGCCCAGATCTCGTCAGGCATATCGTCTACCTCGCCGCGGCACTACCGCGAGAAGGCCGCAGCCGAAGCAATGACCGTCCACAACGCCGAGGACGGCGAACTGGACGGCGACGTTGGAGGAATGCTCGGATACCTGCAATTCAGCGAGGACGGCGGCGTTGCCGGCGAACCAGTGTGTGAATCATTAACCAGTGTGTGAATCATTAATCCGTGGGCGGTGGTTGCCGACATCGGCCAGGACGCTCAGATCAGGACGCTCAGATCAGGACGCTCAGATCGAAGCACCGCCTGCGTACACGGCCATCGAGCGCTTGAGCTGCCACCTTTTCGGAAAAGACATCTCACATACGACATCATTTTCCGGATCGTCGAATGCTCCCCGGAATGCCGTGCACGCGCGATTCGCTTGTCATGATGGGCCTCATGGCCGAGCGTGATCGCGACGAATCCGGCCGGCCGCGAAGCACCCGCCCGCGCGACGCTCTCGGCCGACCGCTTCCGCAAGGCACCCAGGGCGTTTCACGTATCCCGGATGACCTTGAACTGGCGCCCGGTGAAACCCTCGCCTACGCCCAGGACCTGCTGGACCGCGGCCTGGCGTTTAATGCGCATGAGGTGCTCGAAGCGGCATGGAAGAACGGCCCGGACGATGAGCGGATGCTGTGGCAAGGCCTGGCCCAGCTCGCGGTCGGCATCACCCACGTTCAGCGCGGCAACGCAGCGGGTGCCCTCGCCCTGCTTCGCCGCGCGTCGGCCCGTCTTGCCCACGATGAACGGCCGCCGTACGGCATTGACGCCGCGGGTTTGCTAGATTACGCCGCTGCGTTGATTGACGACCTCGCGGCGGGCGCCGAGATCACACCGACGCGCCTGCGACCGCGTCTGGTTGTTGTTCGACCTCAACCCTGACCCACCTGCGCTCCTGCCCTCGCATCTTGACGCGGCCGCGGAGGCCTGGCAGATCCTGGGAGCGAGACCAGTCGGCGGCGGCCTGACGAGGCCGCCGGCAGCCCCCGCACCGCCGCGGGTTGCGGGCGGGGTACCTCCTTGCGAACAATCCCGGAACGGCACGATTCTTTCGATCCCGCGAAACGTGGCCCGATAACGCCGGTAGGTTCGTAGTCAGGAGGTGTGGCGATGGAAAGCGCCAGCTCTGACGGACCGTCTGCCGGCGCACGTGCCGGAGCCAGGGCCGCCGAACTTCGCCGCCGATACGCGGAACTGGTCGCCGGCCGGCCGGTCTCCCATGACGACCTCGCCCGTGCCGTCCAGAATCAAGGCCAGGCACGAGCCCGCACCCGGCGGGCATATTTGTCGGCTGCAGCGGCGCATGATCGCGCAGCCGTAGCCCACGATGAAGCCGCAGCCGGGGCACGCAACGTCGAAGACGCTGTCGCGCACCATGCTGCCGCCGGCGCCCATCGTGCCGCCAGCGATGAAGACAACCGCCGCGCGGCCGAAGAGGTCCGGCCCTAACGCGGTCACCTGGCGCGCACGCCACACAGCCTGGAGTGCTTGGTTGGCTGCAAGGCGCTGTCAGTGCACGATGGACGTGCAGAGGCGGTGGAGGGGACGGCCCTCGTCGTACGGTCTTACAACCCGAGCAGCCGACGCGGGTCCGTGCGGATTTTGAACCGCCGCAGCGCCTCGCCGACCGAATTGACGGCAGGTAAGACGCCGTTGCGGTCGCAGACGCCAGCAGCCGGCGCACGGGGTGGCTGGCGACCAGGGCCCATTCCACGCCGGCTCGACGGCAGGCGGTGCCAACCGCAAACAGGGCTCGAACACCATCTACCCCGATAACTCCACATTGCTCAAATCGGCACAACGGCGCGCCTACCTCCACGCGATGAAGCAGGACTTCGGCACTGACGGTGCTCGCCTGAGCCGTCACTTCAGCAGCGCGACGATCTTCTCCTCCGGCTTGGCCCGCTCCAACGGCTCGTCCGGCGTCTCGGTCCCGGGCAGCTTCGCCTCGGGATCGGCGAACTCGCGGTAGGTCTTGTCACCGGTTAACTGGTAGAGCAGGAACCCCGTCAGCAGCGCCCGGGCCGTTTTCTGCGTCTTGCGGTCCGGCCCGGGCAGCCCGACGACCCGCGTCAGGCGGCGGCCTTCGGCTAATCCGCTCGGCTTGGCCTTGCGGACCACGCGCAGCACCGCGCCGTCCCACGCCTGCCACAGCTCCAGCGCGTTCGACCGTAGGTTCGCCGGATCACCCGGCGCGCTGAGCACCAATCCCGGAATCATCAGACGCGCGGCGACCCGCTCGGCGGGCGGCTTGGTGATGGTCGGGAACACCGCCGCCGCAGCCTTCGGCACGAACCCCTGGGAGCCCGGCCGTTCGGCGGCGGTCAGCACGGCCGCGGAGCCGCCGAAACCGTGACCCACTACGCCGAGCTTCGTCGGGTTGACGCTGATGTCGCCCTGCCCCAGCCGTACCGCGCCGATGATGTCGAGCGCAGTGCCGAGGTCGAACGCCAGGCGGGGCGCCGACGGCGCGATACCACGCTCCGTGTCCGGGGCCGCGGCGACAATGCCCCACGACGCAAGGTGCTCGAGCGTGCCCAGATAATGATCGACCCCGGTCAGCCAGTCATGACCGAAAGCCACTCCCGCCAGATTCAGCCCCGACTCTGGGGCGTACACCACTCCGGGGAGGCCGGCAAAGGCCAAGTCACCGCGGAGAACGTGGTGTGGACCGCGACGGGTCAACGCGTTGAAGATTTTGCCTGTCCGGGCCATGTGTTGACGGTAGCTGACGGGCGCTCGGCGGCGACTGCACTGCCCTGGTGGGCACTCACTGCCCTGATGGGCGGTGCCCTGATGGGCGGTGCCCTGATGGGCGGGTGCCCTGATGGGCACTGCACTACCCTGATGGGCTATGTGTGGAATCGTCGGCTACGTCGGGCAGCGGTCTGCCTGCGCTGTCGTGGTCGATGCGCTGCGGCGGATGGAGTACCGGGGCTACGACTCGGCCGGCATCGCGCTGCTCGACGGACGTGGCGGGATGACCGTCGAACGGCGCGCCGGGCGGCTGGCCAACCTCGGTGAGGCGTTGGAGTGCAGCGATCCGGTATCGCTGCGCGGTCACACCGGGCTTGGCCACACCCGCTGGGCCACCCACGGCCGGCCCACCGACCGCAACGCTCACCCGCACCGCGACGCTTCCGGCAGGATCGCCGTCGTCCACAACGGGATCATCGAGAACTTCGCGACGCTGCGCCACGAGCTGGAGGTCGCTGGTGTCGAGTTCGCCAGCGACACCGATACCGAGGTCGCGGTCCATTTGGTGGGCCGACAGTACCGGCACGGCGACACCGCGGGCGATTTCGTCGGGTCGGTGCTGGCGGTGCTGCGCCGACTCGAGGGCCATTTCACGTTGGTGTTCGCCAGCGCCGACGAGCCCGGCACCATCGTGGCAGCGCGGCGCTCGACCCCGCTGGTGCTCGGCGTCGGCGACGGGGAGATGTTCGTGAGCTCGGATGTCGCCGCGTTCATCGAATACACCCGCGACGCGGTCGAGCTGGGCCAGGATCAGGCCGTGGTGATCACCGCCGACGGGTACCGGATCACCGATTTCCACGGAAGTGCGGACGTCGAGTACCGCAAGTTTCACATCGACTGGGACCTGTCAGCCGCCGAGAAGGGCGGCTACGAGTACTTCATGCTCAAAGAGATCGCCGAGCAGCCCGCCGCGGTCTCCGACACGCTGCTGGGCCACTTTGTCGACGGCCGCATCGTGCTCGACGAACAGCGGCTCTCCGACGGCGAACTGCGCGAGATCGACAAAGTGTTCGTCGTCGCGTGCGGCACGGCCTACCACTCCGGGCTGCTCGCCAAATACGCGATCGAGCACTGGACGCGGCTGCCTGTCGAAGTGGAGCTGGCCAGCGAGTTCCGCTACCGCGACCCGGTGTTGGACCGCAGCACGCTGGTGCTGGCGATCTCACAGTCCGGCGAAACCGCCGACACGCTCGAAGCCGTGCGGCACGCGAAGAAGCAGAAGGCCAAGGTGCTGGCTATCTGCAACACCAACGGCTCGCAGATCCCGCGCGAGTGCGACGCGGTGCTCTACACCCGCGCGGGCCCGGAAATCGGCGTGGCGTCGACCAAGACCTTCCTGGCCCAGGTCGCTGCCAATTACGTGGTGGGCTTGGCGCTGGCACAGGCGCGTGGCACCAAGTACCCCGACGAGGTCGCCCGCGAGTACCGCGAGCTGGAGGCGATGCCCAACTTGGTGGCCCGAGTGCTGGCCGACATCGCGCCGGTCGCGGAGTTGGGCCGCCGGTTCGCGTCCGCGTCGACGGTGCTGTTCCTGGGCCGCCATGTCGGCTACCCGGTCGCGCTCGAAGGTGCGCTCAAGCTCAAGGAGCTGGCGTACATGCACGCCGAGGGCTTCGCGGCCGGGGAGCTCAAGCACGGCCCGATCGCGTTGATCGACGACGGCATGCCGGTGATCGTGGTCATGCCGTCGCCGAAGGGCGCGTCGACGCTGCACGCCAAACTGCTGTCCAACATCCGGGAGATCCAGGCCCGCGGCGCCGTCACGATCGTGATAGCCGAGGAGGGCGACGACACGGTCCGACCCTACGCGGATCACATCTTCGAAATACCCACGGCGACAACGCTGTTCCAGCCGCTGCTGTCGACTATTCCGCTGCAGGTGTTCGCGGCGTCGGTGGCCAGGGCCCGGGGCTACGACGTCGACAAGCCGCGCAACCTGGCCAAGTCCGTCACGGTCGAGTAGCGGTCAAGCCCGGGCTGTCGCCTGTGTGGTTGCAGTGTCGGCAGTTTGAACACGCGAGAACGTGGAATGCTGACCGTGATGCGGTACTACTATTCCGCCGACCAGATCCGCGCTGCCGAAGCGCCGCTGCTCGCCCGCCTGCCCGACGGCGCCCTGATGCGCCGCGCGGCCTACGGCCTCGCAACCGTTATCGCCCGTGAACTCATGGCCCGCACCGGCGGCGTGTCCGGGCGGCAAGTGTGCGCGGTCGTCGGCTCCGGCGACAATGGCGGCGATGCACTGTGGGCGGCGACATTCCTGCGACGGCGCGGCGCCGGCGCCTTCGCGGTGCTGCTCAACCCGGACCGCACCCACCGCAAGGCGCTCAGCGCGTTCACTCGTGCCGGCGGGCGGGTCGTGGACAGCGTTCCCGAGGGAACCGATCTGGTGATCGACGGGGTAGTCGGGATATCGGGGTCGGGCCCGCTGCGGCCGGCGGCAGCCGAGCTGTTCGCGGCCGTCGAGGCCGCCGGGACCCCGGTCGTGGCCGTCGACATCCCCAGCGGCGTCGATGTGCAGACCGGTGCGGTCAACGGACCGGCCGTGCATCCCGTCGTGACTGTCACCTTCGGCGGTTTGAAACCGGTTCACGCGCTGGGGGATTGCGGCCGCGTCGAACTCGTCGACATCGGCCTGCACCTGCCGCCGTCCGACCTGATGGGATTCGAGGCGGCCGACGTCAAAGCCCGCTGGCCGGTGCCCGGGACGCACGACGACAAGTACACCCAGGGCGTCACCGGCATTCTCGCTGGATCCGCGACCTACCCGGGTGCTGCGGTGCTGTGCACCGGCGCGGCGGTCGCCGCCACATCGGGAATGGTCAGGTACGCGGGAACCGCGGCGGAACAGGTTCTTTCGCACTGGCCCGAAGTCATCGCGTCGCCAAGTGCCGAGAAGGCCGGCCGGGTGCAGGCGTGGGCCGTCGGTCCGGGGCTGGGCACCGACGAGGCCGGTGCCCACGCGCTGTGGTTCGCGTTGGGCACCGCCCTTCCCGTGATCGTCGACGCCGACGGGCTGACGATCCTGGCCTCCCATCCTGACCTGGTCACGTCGCGCGACGCCCCGACGGTGCTCACCCCGCACGCGGGCGAGTTCGCCCGGCTGGCCGGCTCGCCACCCGGCGACGACCGGATCGGCGCAACCCGCGAGCTCGCGGACCGGTTCGGCGCCACCGTCCTGCTCAAGGGCAACGTCACCGTCATCGCCGAACCGGGCGGACCCGTCTACCTGAATCGGGCCGGACAGTCCTGGGCCGCCACCGCCGGGTCGGGGGACGTGCTGAGCGGCATGGTCGGCGCGCTGCTGGCCGCGGGGCTGCAGGCCGCGGCGGCCGCCGCGGCCGCCGCGTTCGTCCATGCCCACGCCGCGAACCTGTCGGCCGTCGACCCGGGCCCAGGCCCGGCGCCGACGTCCGCGTCCCGCATCCTCGCCCACATCCGCTCCGCCCTGGCCAACCTGTAGAACCCCGCTCTAGAACCCCGCCCAGTAACTGAGAGGACCCCACCGTGCCACGTCTCTCCCACTCGTCGCCGTCGCTCACCCCCGCCTATACCGGGCGGCTGTTCAACGCGCCGATCCCGTCGCTGCGGCTGCCCACCGATGCGATGGAGCCGGAGGCCGCGTACCGGTTCATCCACGACGAGCTGATGCTCGACGGCAGCTCTCGGCTGAACCTGGCGACATTCGTCACCACGTGGATGGAGCCGGAGGCCGAGCAGCTGATGGGGGAGACGTTCGACAAGAACATGATCGACAAGGACGAGTATCCGGCGACCGCCGCGATCGAGCAGCGGTGTGTCAACATGGTCGCCGACCTGTTTCACGCCGAGGGGCTGCGCGACGACGACCCGCTCAGCGCGACCGGAGTCTCCACCATCGGCTCCAGCGAAGCGGTGATGCTCGGCGGGCTCGCGCTGAAGTGGCGGTGGAAAAAGCGGGTCGGTGACGGCTGGCGGACCCGCAAACCCAACCTGATCATGGGGACAAACGTGCAGGTGGTTTGGGAGAAGTTCTGCCGCTACTTCGAGGTCGAACCGCGGTATCTGCCGATGGAGAAGGGCCGCTACGTCATCACGCCGGAACAGGTCGTGAACGCCGTCGACGAGGACACCATCGGCGTCGTGGCGATCCTGGGCACCACCTACACAGGTGACCTGGAACCGGTCGCACATATCTGTGCCGCGCTGGACAAGCTGGCCGCCGGTGGCGGTGCCGACGTCCCGGTGCACGTCGACGCGGCCAGCGGCGGATTCGTGGTCCCGTTTCTGCATCCCGACCTGGTGTGGGACTTCCGCCTTTCCCGCGTGGCGTCGATCAACGTCAGCGGCCACAAATACGGACTGACGTACCCGGGGATCGGTTTCGTGGTCTGGCGCAACCGCGCAGCGCTGCCGGGGGAATTGGTTTTCCGGGTCAACTACCTCGGCGGGGACATGCCGACATTCACGCTGAACTTCTCGCGACCGGGCAGCCAGGTGGTCGGCCAGTACTACAATTTCCTGCGGCTCGGCCGCGCCGGCTACAGCCAGGTGATGCACTGCCTGTCGTCGACCGCGCGTTGGCTGGGCGACGAACTCCGCAAAGGCAAGCACTTCGAGGTGATTTCCGACGGCTCCGCGATTCCGGTGGTGTGCTTCCGCCTGGCAGGTGACTTCGGGTACACCGAGTTCGACGTTTCGCATGAACTGCGTTCCTACGGCTGGCAGGTCCCCGCCTACACGATGCCCGCCAACGCCGAAGACGTCTCGGTGCTGCGCATCGTGGTGCGGGAGGGCTTCTCCGCCGACCTGGGCCGATTGTTGCGCGACGACATCTTGGCGGCGCTGGCGACCCTGGACGCACTCAAGCCGGGCGGCCATTTCAACAACCAGCGGCACTTCGCTCACTAAGACGGCGCTCATCAGGACGGCGCTCACTAACACACGTAACAGCACGGCCACGAGCACGCCTTCGCACCGCACGGGCCGGTTCTGGGACAATTGTCAGCGGTGACCTGACATGCACACAATTCCACTGGTGAACCCGCCCAACACCTCGCCCAACACCTCCGCAGAGGCCGTGGTCGACCTCGACGCGATCGCCGACAACATCCGCGTGCTGCGCGAGCACGCCGGCCCGGCGGCGGTGATGGCTGTGGTGAAGGCCGACGGCTACGGGCACGGCGCGGCCCGCGTCGCCCGCGTGGCGCTGGCGGCCGGGGCGGCCGAACTGGGCGTGGCGACCATCGATGAGGCGCTCGCCCTGCGCCGCGACGGCATCACCGCCCCGGTGCTGTCGTGGTTGCACGCGCCCGGCAGCGACTTCGGCCCCGCGCTGCGATCCGACATCCAGATCGCGGTGTCATCGGTGCGCCAACTCGGTGAACTTCTCGGTGCGGTTGCGCGCACCGGCATCACCGCCTCCGTCACGGTGAAGGTCGACACCGGACTCAACCGCAACGGGGTCAGCGCCGCCGAATACCCGGTGATGCTCGGCGCGCTGCGGCGCGCTCAGGTTGATGGGGCGATCCGGGTGCGCGCGCTGATGTCTCATATGGTGCACGCGGACGATCCCGAGCACCCCACCAACGACCTTCAGGCTCGGCGGTTTTCGGACATGCTCGAGCAGGCGCGGGCGCGCGGCGTGCGCTATGACATCGCCCACATGGCGAACTCGCCTGCGGCGATGTCACGCCCGGATCTCGCGTACGACATGGTGCGGCCGGGAATCGCGGTGTACGGCCTGAGTCCGATCCCCGAGCGTGGCCAACTGGGCCTGGTGCCGGCGATGACGTTGAGGTGCTCTGTCGCGCTGGTGAAATCGGTGCGCGCCGGTGAGGGAGTGTCGTACGGCCACACGTGGGTCGCCGAGCGGGACACCACGCTGGCGCTGATGCCGATCGGCTACGCCGACGGCGTCTACCGTGCGCTGAGCGGTCGGATGGACGTGCTGATCAACGGTCGGCTGCGGCGCAGCGTCGGACGGATCTGCATGGACCAGTTCGTCGTCGACCTCGGCGCCGGCGAAACGGAGGTTCACGAGGGCGACACAGCCGTGCTGTTCGGTCCAGGGACCGATGGCGAACCGACCGCGCAGCACTGGGCCGACCTGCTCGACACCATCCACTACGAGGTCGTCACCAGTCCTCGTGGGCGGGTGACCCGCGTCTACCGTGAGGCCGGCAACATTGGGTGATACGACACGCCGTCAGCGCAGAGGCGAGACCCTCGACGAAAGGCTTGCGCGGCGGGCGGCGAAAAGCGCTGAGCGGCTTGTCAGGACGACGAACGGCAACGAATCACGGGGTCGCCGCGCACGCCAGGCCGGCTGGATGGCCGGTGTCGCCGGGCTGGCCGCGGTCGGCACCGTCGCCGGCGTATCCGCTGCCCGCTCGTTCGGCAAGCGCGAAGACGTCGACGACCCCTATGCCGGGGAGAGTTTCGATCTTCTTGCCGCCGACCGTGGCCGCGTGGTAACGACGCCAGACGGTGTGCCGCTTGCGGTGCGTGAGGTCGGGCCGGAGGATGCCCCGCTGACCGTGGTGTTCGCGCATGGTTTCTGTATGTGCGTGGCCGCGTTCCACTTTCAGCGCGCACGCCTCGACGAGGAGTGGGGTCGGCAGGTCCGGATGGTGTTCTACGACCAGCGCGGCCACGGCCAGTCCGGCGAGGCGCCCACCGAGACCTACACCGTGACCCAACTCGGCCGTGACCTGGAAACCGTGCTGCAGGAGATGGTTCCGAAGGGCCCCGTGGTGTTGGTCGGCCACTCGATGGGCGGGATGACCGTGCTCTCGCACGCGCGCCAACATCCGGAGCAATACGGCAGCCGCATCGTCGGCGCCGCGTTGATCTCCTCTGCGGCCGAGGGCCTCTCGCGCTCCCCGCTGGGTGAAATCCTGCAGAATCCGGCGCTGGAGGCGGTCCGTTTCGCGGTCCGGCACGCTCCGGGCCTCGTGCTTCGTGGCCGCGGTGCGGCGCGTTCGGTGCTGAGCCCGATCCTGCGTGCCGCGTCCTACGGCGACGGAAAGCTCAGTCCCACCGTTGTCACGTTCTCGGAGAAGATGATTCACGACACGCCCGTCAGGACGATGGTCGAGTTCCTGCATGCCCTGGAAGTGCACGACGAGAGCGCCGCGCTGCCGGTGCTGGCGAACATCCCGACGCTGATCGCCTGTGGGGATCATGATTCGCTGACGCCGCCTCCGTACTCTGAGGAGATGGCCGCGGCGCTGCCCAAGTCCGAGCTGGTGATCGCCAAGGGGGCGGGGCATCTCGTGCAGTTGGAGCAGCCCGAGGCGATCGACGACGCGCTGGTCCGATTGGTGGAACGCGCGACGCCGTCCAGACTCGTCGCCTTCACCCGTAAGCTTCGCGGGAAGGTTCGGCCCCGTGCGTAACACCGCAACGCTCGCGTCGGCCGAGGCGACCTTGGCGCTGGGCGAGCGGCTGGGCGCCGAGCTGCGCGCCGGCGACGTGGTCGTGCTGTCCGGCGCGCTCGGTGCGGGAAAGACCGTGTTAGCCAAGGGGATCGCGCGGGCAATGGAGGTCGAGGGCCCGGTGACGTCGCCGACATTCGTGCTGGCCCGCGTGCATCGGGCGCGGCGCACCGGCGCGCCTGCCATGGTGCACGTGGACATGTACCGGCTGCTGGACCACGACGGTAGCGACCTGCTCGGCGAGTTGGATTCTCTCGACCTCGACACCGACCTCGACGACGCGGTCGTGGTGGTCGAGTGGGGGCAGGGCCTCGCGGAGCGCCTGTCGGACCGTCACCTCGACGTGCGGCTGCAGCGCGGCGTCGACTCCGATGTCCGCACGGCAACGTGGGAATGGAGCGGGTCGTGATCCTGCTGGCCATCGACACGTCGACCCCGGCGGTCACGGCCGGGGTGGTGCGCCGCAGCGGGGGCGCGATCGACGTACTTGCGGAGCGGGTCACTGTCGATGCGCGCGCTCACGCCGAACAGCTCACTCCGAACGTCCTGGATGCACTTGCCGATGCCGGTCTGACGTTCGCCGACGTCGAGGCTGTCGTGGTCGGCTGCGGGCCGGGACCTTTCACGGGGCTGCGGGTCGGGATGGCGACGGCCGCCGCGTACGGCCACGCGCTCGGCGTGACTGTCCACGGTGTGTGCAGCCTGGACGCGATCGGCGTGCTGACGGCCGGCCTGGAAAACATGCAAAACGCGAAAAACGGCAAAAACGCGGAAAACAGGGGAAGCAGGGAAAACACGGAAAACAGGGAAAACAGGGAGGTGCTCGTCGTCACCGATGCGCGGCGCCGCGAGCTGTACTGGGCGCGTTACCGCGACGGCGCCCGGATCGACGGACCGGCCGTCAACAGACCGGCCGACGTGCCGGTCGGGTCGGCACGGGCAGTCGCCGGGTCTCCTGAACATGCGCCGATGTTCGGTCTGCGGCGGCTCGACGCGACCTATCCGACCCCGGAAGGTCTTGTCCGCGCTGTCGGCGACTGGACCGCCGTGGCTCCGGCGCCGTTGGTGCCGCTCTATCTGCGCCGTCCGGATGCCAAGACGCAGGCCGAGCGCCAGGCGGTCGCGCCATGACGGTGACGATCGATGGGCTGGGCGCGGCTGACGCGGCTCGATGCGCCGAACTCGAGGCACAGCTGTTCGACGGCGACGACCCGTGGCCGGCATCGGCGTTCGTGCATGAACTCGGCGCGCGGCACACCCGCTACCTCGCCGCGCGCACCGACGACAAGCTGGTCGGCTATGCCGGCATCGCGCGGCTCGGCTTGCTGCCGCCGCACGAGTACGAGGTGCACACGATCGGCGTCGACCCGGCCTACCAGGAGCAGGGGATCGGCAGGCTGCTGCTCGACGCGCTGCTCGAGCTCGCGGGCGGCGGAGCCGTCTATCTGGAAGTGCGGACCGACAACGCGGCCGCGATCGCGCTGTACCGCAGCGCCGGCTTCGTCGAGGTCGGGCTGCGCAAGCGCTACTACCGGATCAGCGGCGCCGACGCGTACACCATGCGGCGGGATGCACGATGACCGTCGTTCTCGCGATCGAGAGTTCCTGCGACGAAACAGGTGTCGGCATTGCTGAACTGAGCGCCGACGGAACGGTGACGCTGCTGGCCGACGAAGTGGCCTCCAGCGTCGACGAGCATGCGCGCTTCGGCGGGGTGGTGCCCGAGATCGCCTCGCGCGCGCACCTCGAAGCCCTCGGCCCGACGATGCGGCGCGCACTTGCGGCGGCAGGCGTGGCTAAGCCCGACGTCGTCGCTGCGACCATCGGTCCGGGTCTGGCCGGCGCATTGCTGGTCGGTGTGGCCGCGGCGAAGGCATACGCGGCGGCCTGGGGCGTGCCGTTCTATGCCGTCAACCACCTCGGAGGTCACCTGGCCGCCGACGTCTACGACCACGGTCCGCTGCCGGAGTGCGTCGGTCTGCTGGTGTCCGGCGGCCACACCAACCTGCTGCACGTGCGCTCGCTGGGCGAGCCGATCGACGAACTCGGCAGCACGGTGGACGACGCGGCCGGCGAAGCCTACGACAAGGTGGCGAGGCTGCTGGGGCTGGGCTATCCGGGCGGCAAGGTGCTCGACGACCTGGCTCGGCGCGGCGACAGGACGGCGCTGGTCTTCCCGCGCGCGATGACCGGCCCGCGCGATGACCCGTACGGGTTCAGCTTTTCCGGCCTGAAGACCGCGGTGGCCCGTTATCTCGAAGGCCACCACGACTACTCATCCGCGGACGTCGCGGCGGGTTTCCAGGAGGCGGTCGCAGACGTGCTGACCAGCAAAGCGGTGCGCGCCGCCACCGACCTGGGGCTCTCGACGCTGCTGATCGCCGGGGGGGTGGCCGCCAACTCGCGGCTGCGCGAGCTGGCCGAACAGCGTTGTGCGGCTTCAGGTCTCACGCTGCGGGTGCCGCGGCCGCAGTTGTGCACGGACAACGGCGCGATGATCGCGTCGTTTGCGGCGCACCTGGTGGCGGCGGGCGCTGAGCCATCGGCGCTGGTCGCGGCCGCGGATCCGGGCCTTCCCGTGCTCGTGTCAAAGGTGTAGCGGGCCTCCCTTGAGTGCTAGCACTCGCATGTATAGAGTGCTAGGTGGCAGGCGGACAGCTCCCGGGTCGGCACCCGCGACGACGGCGCGAGGGCAGGGCGAATGCCGAACACCTGGTAATTCCGACAGATCTGGGGATCGCCCCCAGATCGCATCCCGATCAACTGGAGGGCTCTAATCGTGGCGAGCGTGAACATCAAGCCACTCGAGGACAAGATCCTCGTCCAGGCCAACGAGGCCGAGACCACGACCGCGTCCGGTCTGGTCATCCCTGACACCGCCAAGGAGAAGCCGCAGGAAGGCACCGTTGTCGCCGTCGGCCCCGGCCGCTGGGATGAGGACGGCGACAAGCGGATCCCGCTGGACGTTTCAGAAGGAGACACCGTCATCTACAGCAAGTACGGCGGCACCGAGATCAAGTACGACGGCGAGGAGTACCTGATCCTCTCGGCGCGCGACGTGCTCGCGATCGTCAACAAGTAACGACGAGCGTGTCCGCCCCGGCGATCCGCGCGCGACAGCGGCGGATTTCCGGGGCGGCATGCATATCAAGGACGGGATACATTTATGGCAAAACAGATTGAATACAGCGAAACCGCTCGCCGGGCCATGGAGGCCGGGGTCGACAAACTTGCCGACGCGGTACGCGTGACGCTCGGGCCACGAGGCCGGCATGTGGTGCTGGCCAAGGCTTTCGGCGGTCCGACGGTCACCAACGACGGCGTGACGATCGCACGTGAGATCGACCTGGAGGATCCGTTCGAGAACTTGGGCGCTCAGCTGGTCAAGTCGGTGGCCACCAAGACCAACGACGTCGCCGGTGACGGCACCACCACCGCGACGGTGCTGGCACAGGCGTTGGTGAAGGGCGGCCTGCGCAACGTCGCGGCCGGCGCCAACCCGATCGCGCTCGGGTCGGGCATCTCCAAGGCCGCCGACGCGGTGTCCGAAGCGCTGCTGGCGTCGGCCACCCCGGTGACCGACAAGAACGGGATCGCTCAGGTCGCCACGGTGTCGTCGCGTGACGAGCAGATCGGCGAGCTGGTGGGCGAGGCGATGACCAGGGTCGGCCACGACGGCGTCGTCACCGTCGAGGAATCCTCGACGATGAGCACCGAGCTGGAGATCACCGACGGCGTCCAGTTCGACAAGGGTTTCCTTTCGGCATACTTCATCACCGACTTCGACTCTATGGAAGCTGTTCTCGAGGACGCGTACGTGCTGCTGCACCGCGAGAAGATCAGCTCGCTGCCCGACCTTTTGCCGCTGTTGGAGAAGGTCGCCCAGACGGGCAAGCCGCTGCTGATCATCGCCGAGGACGTCGAGGGTGAGGCGCTGTCGACATTGGTCGTCAACGCGATCCGCAAGACGCTGAGGACCGTGGCAGTCAAGGCACCGTTCTTCGGTGATCGGCGCAAGGCGTTCCTCGACGACCTCGCCGTGGTGACCGGCGGGCAGGTGATCAACCCCGACGTGGGCCTGGTGCTGCGTGAAGCCGGCCTCGACGTGCTCGGTACCGCGCGGCGGATCGTGGCGACCAAGGACACCACCACGATCGTCGACGGCGGCGGCAGCGAGGACGCTATCGCGGCACGGGCCAGGCAGCTGCGTGCCGAGATCGAGGCCACGGAATCTGACTGGGACCGCGAGAAGCTCGAGGAGCGGCTGGCCAAGCTGGCGGGCGGCGTGGCGGTGATCAAGGTGGGTGCCGCCACCGAGACCGCGCTCAAGGAGCGCAAGGAGAGCGTCGAGGACGCCGTGGCGGCCGCCAAAGCGGCGGTGGAGGAGGGCATCGTGCCCGGTGGGGGCTCAGCGCTGGTACAGGCCCGCTCAAAGCTCGCGGACCTGCGGTCGTCGCTGAGCGGCGACGAGGCGCTGGGTGTGGACGTGTTCGCCGGTGCCCTGACTGCTCCGCTGTACTGGATCGCCGCCAATGCCGGGCTGGACGGCGCGGTGGCGGTGAACAGGGTCAGCGAACTGCCGCCCGGGCACGGCCTGAATGCGGCGACGCTCACCTACGGCGACCTGGTCGCAGACGGCGTCGTCGACCCGGTCAAGGTCACCCGCTCCGCGGTGCTCAACGCAGGGTCGGTGGCCAGGATGGTGCTCACCACCGAGACCGCAGTTGTCGAGAAAGTAAGCCAAGACGAGGATGAGCACGCCGGTCACCACCACGGCCACGCTCACTAGAACCACTCTGCACGGAGCACCCCCGGTTTATCGCCGGGGGTGTTTCGTTGTTCGTCGAGGCCCAGGTCGTGTCGATTGACGACGACCCGAACGCGCCGGCGAGTGCAATGAACCCCCGAACCTGGACCTTCATCGACGGGCGCTGGCAATTCGATAACTGCTGAAAACAGCCTTAAAACCCGTACTGTCCCGGGTCAATCTATCTGCGACCTGCGGCGCCGCAGATAGATTGACCGACCTTTCTGCAGATTTGGTACCGACAGCAACTCGGATTGGCTTATCCGCTGGTGTCATCGTCTCAATTCCTAATCGCTTAGTGCGATGGGTTACCGGTCCTCGAGCCAGGGGTCCCTTTCCCTGGCGGGGTCTGTCGCTGCGGCAATGCCTGGTTGCTCAGGTTGTTCGACGACTGATGAAAGAACTGCGCGAGCGCTGGCAGATTACGTGGTGTGCTGGGGGAGGTCGTTGCCCGAGCCCTCGGCGCGGTTGGCTTCCTGATAGTTGGCGCCAGCTTGGAGTCCCCATAAATAGGGGTCCCGCGGCGCGCTAGCCTGGATTCTTCGCGAAATCGCCGGGGTCGGGGTGTGTAGATAAGCGAAAGTGCCTGTCCTGCAAGGCATAATGGGACTTCTCGAGGGTTCCACAATGCCGACAGGAAGGCACTTCGCAGGTGA
>JAOPWC010000172.1 GCA_025965895.1 Mycobacterium sp. | reverse complement strand
CCCACCTCGGTCTGGATCAGCATGAACGCCTCGACCACCCGGTTATCTCCTCGTCTCGTCAGGCCGTTGACGCTGGCGCCCCGCATACACTGACGTTTGCTCACGCCGCAGGGACCAAACGTACCGCAGGTCGGGCGGCTGTTCAGCGCCACGGATTCGGGGGCAGGAGCGATGCGATGAGCGACGACGCGGCCTCGGCGACGCTCGCCGAGGTGGGGGAGTTCGGTGTCATCGACCGGCTGGTCGCCGGGCGCCGGCAGGGGCCGGGGGTGGTGCTGGGCCCGGGTGACGACGCGGCTGTGCTCACGGCACCCGACGGCCGCGTGGTCGTCACCACCGACATGCTGGTCGAAGGCCGGCATTTCCGGTTCGACTGGGCCGGACCGTATGACGTCGGCCGAAAAGCCATCGCCCAGAACGCCGCCGACATCGAGGCGATGGGGGCCTCGGTAACAGGCTTCGTGGTGGCGCTGGGCGCACCGTCAAACACGCGGGTAGGTCAGCTCGACGCGCTGGCCGACGGGATGTGGGACGAGGCACAGCGGGTGGGTGCCGGGATCGTCGGGGGTGACCTGGTCGCCAGCCCGCAGTGGGTGGTGTCGGTGACCGCGCTGGGTGACCTCTGCGGCGGCGAGCCGGTCACGCGGGCCGGCGCCACCGCAGGGTCGGTCATCGCGGTCTGCGGCGAGCTTGGCCTCTCGGCTGCAGGATATGCCTTGTGGCAGAATGGGATTGATGAATTTGAGCCGCTACGACGCCGCCACCTGGTGCCCGAACCGCCTTATGGGCAGGGCATCGTGGCGGCCGCTGCCGGCGCCGGGGCCATGACGGATGTCTCCGACGGCCTGATCGCCGACCTCCGTCACATCGCGCAGTGCTCGGCCGTCGGCATCGACCTCGCCTCGGCGGCGCTCGCCCCCGACCGCGATGCGCTTGCCGAGGCCGCCGCGGCGGTGGTTGCCGATCCGTGGTCATGGGTGCTTGCCGGTGGCGAGGATCATGCCCTGGTCGCGACGTTCCCGGCGGGCGTGCCGGACGGCTGGCGGGCGATCGGCGTTGTGCTCGACGGGCCGGCGCGGGTGCTGATCGACGGCGATGAGTGGGAGGGCTACCAGGGTTGGCAGTCGTTCGGCTGAGTTCACCGATCGCGAAGCCGGCGCCGACACGGTTGTGCTGCTCGGGAAAGGGCTGACGTAGCGGGTGGCTTCCACTAGGTTTTCGCGCGTGGCTGCGCATCCGCTACCGGAGCTCGTCGAGCACGGCTGGGCGCGGGCACTGGAGCCCGTCGCCGCCCACGTCGCCGAGATGGGCGAGTTCCTGCGCACCGAAATCGCGGCGGGCCGCCGATATCTGCCTGCGGGTCAACACGTCTTGCGGGCCTTCACGTTTCCATTCGACCAAGTGCGGGTGCTGATCGTCGGCCAGGATCCCTACCCGACACCGGGTCACGCGGTGGGGCTGAGTTTCTCCGTGGCCGCCGAGGTGAGGCCGCTGCCGCGCAGCCTGGACAACATCTTCGCCGAATACAGTTCCGACCTTGGCTATCCGGCACCGTCGAGCGGCGACCTCACCCCGTGGGCAGAGCGCGGTGTGCTGCTTTTGAACAGGGTGTTGACGGTGCGCCCGGGCACCCCGGCGTCGCATCGCGGCAAGGGCTGGGAGGCGGTCACCGAGTGCGCGATCCGCGCACTGGCTTCGCGTCCGCGGCCGCTGGTCGCGGTGCTGTGGGGACGTGACGCCGGCACGCTCAAACCGATGCTGGCCGACGGCAACGCCCACGTGGCCACGATCGACTCTGTGCACCCGTCGCCGCTGTCGGCGCGGCGGGGGTTCTTCGGGTCGCGGCCGTTCAGTCGCGCGAACTTGTTGCTGGCGCAGATGGGCGCCGAACCCGTTGACTGGCGCCTGCCCTGACAGGCAGGTGCGCGACGAGTGCGAACAAATCAGCCGCGCTGGACCTTGCCGGCCTTCAGGCAGGACGTGCAGACGTTCAGCCGCTTCTTGTTGCCGCCCGGACGCGTCACGGCATGCACTGTCTGAATATTGGGATCCCAGCGTCGGCTGGTCCGCCGGTGTGAGTGCGACACCGACTTGCCGAAGCCGGGCGCCTTCCCGCAGATATCGCAGACGGCAGCCATAGTCGAACTCCTTGACATCGGATCGGTGGGCCAGCAACCGCAAAACGGGCGACCCGCACAACTGCACCAGGATACCGGCCGCTTGCGGAGATCGCCAAAACCCGGCTGTGAGCGCTCGCCCGTCATGTCGCCGTCACTGACTAGGCTCGCAGCCGGATGGTCAGGCGAGGAGGTGGGATGGCGGCTCGTCGGTTGGACGCGCCTGCCTTGCGCGACTGGGCGCACACCGCGGTCGGCGGGCTGGTGATCCACGCCGAGGAGATCAACCGCCTGAATGTGTTTCCGGTGGCCGACGCCGACACCGGAACGAACATGCTGTTCACGATGCGTTCGGCGCTGCAAGAGGCCAATCACCCGGCACACCGCGCCGACGACGACGTGGAGCAGGTCGCCGCCGAGTTGGCGCGGGGCGCATTGCACGGCGCGCGGGGCAATTCCGGGGTGATCCTGTCGCAGATCCTGCGCGCACTGGCCGACGTCACCGCCTCTGCCGCCGCCGACACCGAGGGCAGGCTGGCCGACATCGGTGCGGTGTTGTTCGGCGCCGCGCTTCGCCATGCCGTCGGCCTCGTCGTCACGACGATGGGGGAGACGGTGCAAGGCACGATCGTGTCGGTGCTGCAGGCGGCCGCCGGTGCGGTCGAACGGTCCGCGGCCGGCGGCGACGACCTGGCGACCGCGGTGCTGGCCGCCGCCCACGCCGCCGTCACCGCGCTGGACAAGACACCGGAGCAGCTCGGTGTGCTGGCCGACGCGGGAGTGGTTGACGCCGGCGGCCGGGGTCTGCTGGTGCTGCTCGACGCACTGGCCGCCACGTTGACCGGCCACGCGCCCGGCCGCCCCGAGTACGTTCCCCATCCGGCCGGCGCCGATCACAAAGCGAATACCGGTGACGGGCCGCCGCCGCAGTTCGAGGTCATGTACATCCTGAGCGGCTGCGAGGCGGAGCGTCTCGAGGCGCTGAGGCAGCGGCTCGAAGCGCTCGGCGAATCGGTCGCGATCGCCGGCGATTGCGCCGACGGCCACTCCGTGCACGTGCACGCCAACGACGCCGGCGCCGCGGTCGAGGTCGCGCTGAGCTACGGCACGCCGAGCCGAATTCAGATCACCGCGCTCGGTGCCGGCGCCGCGCGGCGTCGCTGGACGCGCGGTCGCGCCGTGCTGGCGGTCGTCGACGGCGACGGCGCCGAGCAGCTGTTCTCCGCGGAGGGCGCGCACGTGCTCCGGCCCGGCCCGGGCAGTCCCGCCCCGCCCGAGATCAGCGCCAAAGAGCTGCTGCAGGCGGTGATCGACACCGGTGCCGGGCAGATCATGGTGCTGCCCAACGGCTACGTCGCGGTCGAGGAGCTCGTCGCGGGCTGCACTGCGGCCAGCGGCTGGGGCATCGACGTCGTGCCGGTGCCGACGGGGTCGATGGTGCAGGGCCTGGCCGCCCTCGCGGTCCATGAGCCCGACCGGCCGGCCGTGGACGACGGCTACACCATGGCCCGTGCCGCCGGAGGCACCCGCCACGCGTCGGTCCGGGTCGCCACCGAGCAGGCGTTGACGTTCGCCGGACCTTGCGAGCCGGGCGACGGCCTCGGTGTCGCGGGCGACGAGGTGCTGGTGGTGCGTCGGGATGTCGGCGCCACCGCGCGTCGGCTGCTCGACTTGCTGTTGGCAGCGGGCGGGGAGTTGGTCACGGTCCTGTTGGGCGAGGGCGTCGACCAGCATGTCGGCGCGAACCTCGAGGCCCATGTGCGTCGACATCACCTCGGCGTCGAGTTGGTGACGTACCGGACCGGCCACCGTGGCGACGCGCTTCTGATCGGAGTGGAGTGAGCGGTGGCGACGCTCGACGACGCACTGGAGCCCCTGCTCGGTCGCAAGGCCGCCCAGCAACTCGCCGAATTCCTCGGCATACGCACTGTCGATGACCTGCTGCGCCATTACCCCCGCGGCTACAACGAAGGCATGACGGTGCGCCGGACAGACGATGAGCCCCCGCAAGAGGGTGAGCACATCACGCTCGTCGGCGTGATCACCCACGCCGAGGCGCACCCGATGAGAAAACGGGCCAACCACAAGAACTCCAACAAGAAGAACTACAACAACGAGTACCTCAGGGTCACGCTGGGCAACCAGCGCCCTCCCGTGACCGCCACGTTCTTCAATGCCAGGTTCATCAAGAAGGATTTGACCGAAGGCACCCGCGTCATGCTCTCCGGAGAAGTCGAATTCTTCAAGGGCAAAATGCAGTTGACCCACCCGGCGTTCCTGATCCTCGACCCCGACCGTCCCAAAAACGTCGGCACCAAGTCGTTGGCCAGCATCGCCGAGGCGTCGAAGAAGGTCCACGGTGAGGTCCGGCTCTCTGCGTTCGAACGCTCCTACTTCCCGATCTATCCCGCCAGCGCCAAAGTTCAGAGCTGGGACATCTACGCATGCGTACGGCAGGTCCTCGCCGTGCTCGACCCCGTAGCGGATCCGATCCCGGAATCGATTCTGCGCCAGCACGATTTGATGTCTGAGGATGAAGCGCTGCGCGCAGTACATCTCGGGGAGACCGACGGCGAACGGCGGCGGGCCCGCGACCGGCTGACCTTCGACGAGGCGGTCGGCCTTCAGTGTGCTCTGGTGCAACGCCGCCACGGCGAGCAGGCCGAGTCCGGGCCGTCCGGACCGCGGCGGACCGACGGACTGGCGGCGGCACTGTTGCGGCAGCTGCCATTCGAACTCACCGCAGGCCAGCGTGATGTTCTCGATCAGTTGTCCGTGGAACTTGCCACGACACGTCCGATGAACCGGCTCCTGCAGGGCGAGGTAGGCGCGGGCAAGACCATCATCGCGCTGCTGGCGATGATGCAGATGATCGACGCCGGGTACCAGTGCGCGCTGATGGCGCCCACCGAGGTGCTTGCCGCCCAACATGCCCGGTCGCTCCGCGAGGTCCTGGGGCCCCTGGCGCTCGGCGCTCAACTCGGCGGCGTCGATGGCGCCACCCGAGTCGCCCTGCTCACCGGATCGATGTCGCAGGCGCAGAAGCGTGAAGTCAGGACCGAGGTAGCCAGTGGCGAAGCAGGCGTCGTGATCGGCACACACGCACTGCTTCAGGAAGCGGTCGAATTTCACCGACTCGGCATGGTCGTCGTGGACGAACAACACCGCTTCGGCGTGGAGCAGCGAGACCGCTTGCGCGCCAAGGCGCCCGCCGGGGTGACACCGCATCTGCTGGTGATGACGGCGACGCCGATTCCCCGCTCCCTGGCGCTGACCGTGTACGGCGACTTGGAGACATCGACGCTGCGCGAGCTGCCCAGGGGCCGCCAACCGATCACCACGAGAACGATCTTCGTCTCCGAGCACCGCACCTGGCTCGACCGTGCCTGGAGCCGCATCGGCGAGGAAGTGCGCTCCGGGCGGCAGGCCTACGTGGTGGCGCCGAGGATCGACGAAACCGACGATTCGGGTAATGCCGAAGGCGCCCCACCGTCGGTCACGGTTGTCGAGTTGTTCGACCGCCTGCGCTCTCGTCAGCTTGCCGGCCTGCGGCTCGGTGTGATGCACGGCCGGTTACCTGCCGACGAAAAAGATGCGGTGATGAACGCGTTCCGTGCGGGTGACATCGATGTGCTGGTCTGCACCACGGTGATCGAGGTTGGCGTCGACGTCCCGAACGCCACCGTCATGCTGGTGATGGATGCCGACCGGTTCGGGATCAGCCAGCTGCATCAGCTGCGCGGCCGCATCGGCCGTGGCGCCCATCACAGCCTGTGCCTGCTCGAGAGCAGGGTCGCGTCACGATCCCGCGCCGGTGGGCGACTGACCGCGGTCGCAGGCACGCTCGACGGCTTCAAGCTGGCTGATCTCGACCTCGCCGAACGACGCGAGGGAGATGTGCTGGGGCGCAACCAGTCCGGCCGGGCCATCGGCCTGAAGCTGTTGTCGCTTGCCGAGCACCGTGACGTGATCGAGTCGGCAAGAGAGTTCTGCGAACTCGTCGACGAACACGACCCCGACCTGGCGCAGCATCCCGGGTTGGCGACGCTGGCAGCGCGTTTCACTCAAACCGACCGCATCGAATATTTGGACAAGTCTTGAGGCGGCGCACCCGGCGGTGGTTCTTCGCCGGGGCGGCCACCTGCCCGACGCGCTGAGCCGAGTCAGGTCCCGATGTATGTCGCCGGATCCTGCCGGAAGCGCGTGCCGTCGTCCAACGCGTTGATCGCCGCCATCTCGTCGGCGGTCAGCTCGAAGTCGAACACCTCGATGTTGCTCTTGATGCGCTCCGGGTTCCCCGAGCGCGGAATCACCACGTTGCCCAGCTGGACGCTCCACCGGATGCAGACCTGGGCCGGCGACTTGCCGTAGGCCTGGGCGATCGAGCCGATCGTCGGGTTGTCGAGCAGATTGCCGACGCCGAGCGGACTGTAGGCTTCGGTGACGATGTCGTGCTCGGAGTGGAATCGGCGCAACTCGGTTTGATTCAGCAGGGGGTGCAGCTCGATCTGGTTGACCGCCGGCGACGTGTAGGTGAGCTCGATGATCGTGCTCAGCTGCTCCTCCAGAAAATTGCACACCCCGACCGACCTGATCAGGTCGTCCTGCTGGAGGACCTGCAGCGCCCCGTACGTGTCGACGTATTTGCCGAGCTGCGCTGCGGGCCAATGGATCATGTACATGTCGACGTAATCGAGGCCGAGCCTTTCCAGGCTGCGTTGAAACGCCACCTTGCTGGCGCTGAAACCCTGGTCCTGGGTGGCCACCTTGGTCGTGATGAACAGCTCTTCACGGGGTATTCCGGACGCGGCCACCGCGCGGCCCACCGCTTCCTCGTTGCCGTATGCGGCGGCGGTGTCGATCAGCCGGTAGCCCGCGTCGAGTGCCGCCGCAACCGCGCGTTCGGTTTCTTCCTCAGACAACTCGGCGACGCCCAGGCCCACGACAGGGATGGTGTGCTCGTCATTGAGCGTGATGGTCGGAACAGTCTGGCTCGACGGTTCGGTCGGCGTCATCTCAACCTGCCCGTGAAGTTGTAGGTGCGTGGGTCGGGACCCAGCCGGGTGCCGTTGTCGAGCGAGGATATCGACGTCATATCGTCCTCGCTCAATTCGAAGTCGAACACGTCGAAGTTGCTCACAATCCGCTCAGGGTTCACTGACTTGGGGATCACGATGTTACCCAGCTGTAAATGCCAGCGAATAATCACCCGTGCCGGGGTCTTGCCGTGGGCTTCGGCGATGCGGGTGATCGTCGGGTGGTCGAGCAACCGGCCCTGACCCAATGGGCTCCACGCCTCGGTGGCGACGCCGAGCTTGGCGTGGACGTCGCGCAGTTCGGTCTGGGTCAGCAGCGGGTGCAATTCGATCTGGTTGACCACGGGCACGACCCCGGTCGCGTCGATCAGGGTGTTCAGGTGCTCGGGCGCGAAGTTCGATACCCCGATCGAGCGGATGTGCCCGAGATCGCGCAGCGCGGCGAGCGCCCGGAAGGTGTCGACGAACTCGCCGATCGCGGGCACCGGCCAGTGGATCAGGTACAGGTCAAGGTAGCCGCCGTCGAGCCGGAGCCGCTCGGCGCTCTTCTCGAACGCTGCCATCGTGCTGTCGTAGCCCTGATCGGCGTTCCAGAGTTTGGTGACCAGGAAGATCTCCTCGCGCGCAATCCCCGACTTCGCGACCGCGCGGCCCACTTCTTTCTCGTTGCCGTATGCGGCGGCGGTGTCGATGTGCCGGTAGCCGGCTCTCAGTGCCGCGGTGACGGCTTCTTTGGTCGCTCTCGGTGGCGTTTGCCACACTCCGAGGCCCACGCTGGGAATCGTGTTTCCGTCGTTGAGCTTGATCGAAGGAGCTGTCATGGGCATCAAGTCTGCCAGTGCGTGCGCAGTGGACCGCGTACCGTCAGTGCCCGTGACCGATACCGAGACAGCGCCTCCGCGGCGGCAGGGCGCCCGGAGCCCGAGCCTGAACCGGGCCAAAAACGCCGCCGTCACGGTGGCGAACCGCCTGGGCGCCGGGGCGATGCCGGGTGTCCCCGAGGTGGCCAAGCGGCTGATGGCCCGGTCGGTGACGATCGACGGAAACACGCTGGACCCGACGTTGCGGCTGCTGCTCGTGACGCGGAAGGTGGCCGGTCGGACCGGCCTGTCGCACGGCGACCTTCCGGAGATCTGCCGCGAGCTGTTCCGGCAAGACATGTGGGTGCTCGATCGCGAACCGGTCGTCGTCGGGTCTGTCAGGAACCTGACCATTCCCGCACCTGCGGGGCCGATCCGGGCCCGCCACTACCGGCCGCACGGCGAGCGGTGCGGACCGCTGCTGGTCTATCTGCACGGCGGTGGATGGGTGATCGGCGACCTCGACAGCTACGACCGGCTGTGTCGGACCATCTGCCGTGGCGCCGGCGTCGATGTGTTGTCGGTGCATTACCGGCGGGCACCGGAGTACCCCGCCCCGGCGGGCTTGGCGGACGCCTACGCGGTGTACCGGTGGGCGCTGGAGCATGGCGCCGAGTTGGGCACCGCGCCGGGCCTGGTTGCCGTCGGTGGAGACAGCGCGGGCGGCAACCTGGCGGCGGTGGTGTCGCAGCGCGGCCGCGACGACGGAGTGCCGCCGCTTCTGCAGTTCTTGCTGTACCCGGCGACCGACCTGCGCGGCCGCACCCGATCCCGCGCGCTGTTCTCCGACGGCTTCCTGTTGACCCGCAAAGACATGGAGTTGTTTGAGAGCTACTACCTGACCGGCTCTGGCCTGGATGCCGCCGATCCGCGGGTTTCGCCGGTGCTCGGCGATCTGTCGCGGCTGCCGCGCGCGCTGGTGGTCACGGCGGGCTTCGACCCGCTGCGCGACGAGGGCGACCTGTACGCGGAGGCGATGCGCGACGCGGGCGTGGCGGTCGACCTTCGCCGGATGCCGTCACTGACACACGGGTTCGCCAACCTCACGGCGCTCGGTGGGGGCAGCGCCGTGGCGATGGCCGAGGTCAACTCTGCGCTGCGGGCTCATCTCTGCTATCGGTGAAGGGTCGTGGGGCAGCCTCGGTAGTCTGGTAGCGCACCATCCGGCGCCCGCGGCCGGAGCCCTGCCGGATGACGAGAGAACAAGGATCAGCACAGCTGTGGCCACCAAACCGAAGCGCTACGACCTGAAGTCAGCCGATCGCAAACGCAACCTGCTGATCCAGGGCGGCCTCACCGCGGTCGTGGTGATCTTCGCGGTGGCGCTGGTGCTCTACATCGTGATGTCACACCAGAAGAAGGCCGGGCCGTCCAGTGACCGGGCGATCCGTGTCACCTCCAGCAAGCTGATCACCAAGCCGGGCACCAATGAACCCAGGGCCGTGGTCTCGTTGTACGAAGACTTCCTGTGCCCGGCCTGTGCGAACTTGGAGAAGAACTTCGGGTCGACGGTCAACAACCTCATCGACACCGGCGCCGCGGCAGTCGACTACCACATGGTGGCCATCCTGGACCGCCCGCAGAACCAGAACTACTCGTCCCGAGCCGGCGCGGCCGCCTATTGCGTGGCCGATGAGTCGACCGACGCCTTCCGGCGCTTTCATGCCGCGCTCTACAGCCCCCAGATCCAGCCAAGGGAAGATGCCAGCACGTTTCCCGACAACAACCAACTGATCGAGGTGGCCCGGCAAGCCGGCGCCGGCGGCAACGTCGCGAACTGCATCAACAGCGGGAAGTACCTGTCGCTTGTGAAGGGAATGGCCGCGGCGGGCAAGATCTCCGCTACGCCGACCATCCGGATCAACGGCGAGGACTACAACCCGACGACACCCCAGGACCTGGTCAACAAGATCACCGGGATCGTCGGCAACGTGCCCGGTCTGACCGTGGGCGCTCCGGCCAACGCGGCGTCATGACCGTCGCGGCGCCCACGTCCGTTCCGGCCGCGGAGCCGGGGTCGAACCGCCGGCAGCCGACGGTGCGCCCGGCCAGCGCGTGGTGGGTGCTGATCGCCGGGGCCGCCGGGCTGGCGGCGGCGCTGACGCTGACGATCGAGAAGGTCAAGCTGCTCGAGAATCCGTCCTACGTCCCGTCGTGCAGCCTCAATCCGGTGCTGTCGTGCGGCTCGGTGATGGTCACGCCGCAGGCGTCGGCGTTCGGATTTCCCAATCCGCTGATCGGAATCGTCGCGTTCACGGTCGCCGTGGTCACCGGCGTGCTGGCCGTCGCGAAGGTGCCCCTGCCGCGCTGGTACTGGGCCGGGTTGGCCACCGGCACGCTGCTGGGCGCCGGCTTCATCCACTGGTTGATCTTTGAAAGCCTCTACCGCATCCACGCGCTGTGCCCGTACTGCATGGTGGTGTGGACGGTCACGATTCCGCTCCTGGTGGTGGTCGCGTCGATCGCGTTACCGCTGCCATCGAATCCGTTTGCCAGGACCCTGCACAGCCTGCGGTGGTCGCTGGTCGCGCTGTGGTTCACTGCGCTGATTCTGCTGATCTTGGTGCAGTTCTGGGGTTACTGGTCGACCCTTATCTAGTGATCTCCAAAGTCCTGGTCGCCAACCGCGGCGAGATCGCGATCCGCGCGTTCCGCGCTGCGTACGAAATGGGTATCGCCACCGTCGCGGTGTATCCGTATGAGGATCGCAACTCCGTCCACCGGCTCAAGGCCGACGAGTCCTATCAGATCGGCGAGACGGGCCACCCGGTGTGGGCCTATCTGTCGGTCGCCGAGATCGTCGCCACCGCGCGCGAGTGCGGCGCCGACGCCGTCTACCCCGGCTACGGCTTTCTGTCGGAGAACCCGGAGCTGGCCGCCGCCTGCGCGGCCTCCGGTATCACATTCGTCGGGCCCAGCGCCGAGATCCTCGAGTTGACCGGCAACAAGTCGCGGGCCATCACCGCCGCACGCGAGGCGGGTCTTCCCGTGCTGAACTCGTCCGCGCCGTCGTCGTCGACGGATCAGCTGGTCGCCGCCGCGTCGACGCTGGAGTTTCCGCTGTTCGTGAAGGCGGTTTCCGGCGGAGGGGGGCGCGGTATGCGCCGCGTCGCCGACCCCGCGGCGCTACCCGAGGCGATCGAGGCCGCCAGCCGCGAGGCCGAGTCGGCGTTCGGCGACCCGGCGGTGTTCCTGGAGCAGGCGGTGCTCAATCCGCGCCACGTCGAGGTGCAGATCCTGGCCGACACCTACGGCAACGTGATGCACCTGTTCGAGCGGGACTGCAGCGTGCAGCGTCGCCATCAGAAGGTCGTCGAGATCGCGCCGGCGCCGAACCTGCCCGGTGAGCTGCGCGACCGCATCTGCGCCGACGCGGTCGCTTTCGCCCGCCACATCGGCTACACGTGCGCAGGCACTGTCGAATTCCTGCTCGACGAGCGCGGGCACCACGTGTTCATCGAGATGAACCCGCGGATCCAGGTCGAGCACACCATCACCGAGGAGATCACCGACGTCGACCTGGTCGCGAGCCAGATGCGGATAGCCGCGGGCGAATCGCTCGACGACCTTGGCCTGGGGCAGGATTCGTTGCGCCCCCGTGGCGCCGCCCTGCAATGCCGGATCACGACCGAGGACCCCGCCAACGGCTTCCGCCCCGACACCGGCCGCATCACCGCCTACCGGTCACCGGGCGGGGCCGGGATCCGGCTCGACGGCGGCACCAACCTCGGCGCGGAGATCAGCGCCCATTTCGACTCGATGCTGGTCAAGATGACATGCCGTGGCCGGGACCTTCCGGCGGCGGTGCGCCGCGCCCGACGGGGGCTCGCCGAGTTCCGGATCCGCGGGGTGTCGACCAACATCCCGTTCCTGCAGGCCGTTCTGGACGACGCCGACTTCCAGGCGGGCCGGATCTCCACGTCATTCATCGATGACCGTCCCCAGCTGCTCACCGCCCGGTCGTCGGCCGACCGCGGGACCAAGATTTTGAACTACCTCGCGGACGTCACGGTCAACCAGCCGCACGGCCAGCGCCCGTCGTCGGTCTACCCGCACGACAAGCTCCCCGTGATCGACCTCGACGCGCCCCCGCCGTCCGGTTCAAAGCAGCGGCTGGTTGAACTCGGTCCGGAGGGATTCGCCCGCTGGCTGCGGGAGTCCAAGGCGGTCGGTGTCACCGAAACCACGTTCCGCGATGCCCACCAGTCGCTTCTCGCGACGCGCGTACGCACCACCGGCCTGCTGTCGGTGGCGCCCCACATCGCCCGGCTGACCCCGCAGCTGCTGTCCATCGAATGCTGGGGCGGTGCGACTTACGATGTTGCCCTGCGCTTTTTGAAAGAGGATCCGTGGGAGCGGTTGGCGGCGATCCGGGAAGTCGTGCCCAACATCTGTCTGCAGATGCTGCTGCGTGGCAGCAACACCGTCGGCTACACGCCGTACCCCGACTTGGTGACCGAAGCGTTCATCGAGGAAGCAACCGCGGCCGGCATCGACATCTACCGGATCTTCGACGCGCTGAACAACGTCGAATCCATGCGGCCGGCGATAGACGCGGTGCGCGAAACCGGCACTGCCATAGCTGAAGTCGCGATGAGCTATACCGGCAATCTTTCCGACCCGGGCGAAAACCTCTACACACTCGACTATTACCTCAAGCTGGCGGAGCAGATCGTCGACGCCGGCGCGCACGTGCTGGCCATCAAGGACATGGCAGGCCTGCTGCGGCCACCGGCGGCCACCGCACTCGTCCGAGCGTTGCGCAGCAGGTTCGACCTGCCCGTCCACGTGCACACCCACGACACTCCGGGTGGCCAGTTGGCCACCTACGTGGCGGCCTGGCAGTCGGGCGCCGATGCAGTCGACGGCGCCGCGGCGCCCCTGGCCGGCACCACCAGCCAGCCCGCGCTGTCGTCGATCGTCGCGGCGGCGGCCCACACCGAATACGACACCGGGTTGTCGCTCACAGCGGTCTGCGACCTGGAGCCGTACTGGGAGGCGCTGCGAAAAGTCTACGGCCCGTTCGAATCCGGTCTGCCGGCTCCGACCGGTCGCGTGTACAGCCACGAGATACCGGGCGGCCAGCTGTCGAATCTGCGGCAGCAGGCGATCGCGTTGGGCCTCGGCGACCGTTTCGAGGAGATCGAGACCAACTACGCGGCAGCCGACCGGATACTGGGCCGGCTGGTCAAGGTCACGCCGTCGTCCAAGGTGGTCGGCGACCTGGCGCTCGCGCTGGTCGGTGCCGGTATCACCGCCGACGAATTCGCCGCCGACCCCGCACGGTTCGACATTCCTGAGTCGGTGATCGGGTTTCTGCGCGGCGAACTCGGCGACCCTTCGGGGGGCTGGCCGGAGCCGCTGCGCACCAAGGCGCTTGATGGCAGGCCCCCGGCGAAACCGCAGCCGGAGCTGGCCGCTGAGGACGAGGCGACACTCAAAGAGCCGGGCCCGCACCGGCAGGCGACACTGAACCGGCTGCTGTTCTCCGGTCCGACAAAAGAATTCGAGGAGCATCGCGAGCAGTACGGCGACACTTCGCGGCTCTCCGCGAACCAGTTCTTCTACGGGCTGCGCCACGGCGACGAGCACCGCGTCACGCTCGAACGCGGCGTCGAGTTGCTGATCGGGCTGGAGGCGATATCCGACCCCGACGAGCGCGGCATGCGCACGGTGATGTGCATCCTCAACGGTCAGCTGCGGCCGGTGCTGGTGCGCGACCGCAGCATCTCCGTCAGCGTGCCGGCCACGGAGAAGGCCGACCGCAGCAACCCGCACCACATCGCGGCGCCGTTCGCGGGCGTCGTCACCATCGGCGTCACTCACGGTGACGAGCTGACCGCCGGGCAGACGGTGGCCACGATCGAGGCGATGAAGATGGAGGCCGCGATCACCGCGCCGAAGGCGGGCACCGTCGAGCGGGTGACGGTATCGGAAACCGCCCAGGTCGAAGGCGGCGACCTGCTGATGGTGGTCAGCTGACCCGCATCGTCGGCGGGAGCGCGGGTGGCCGACGAATCACCGTGCCGCCCAAGGGAACGCGTCCCACCACCGACCGGGTGCGGGAGGCGTTGTTCAACGTGCTGTCGGCCCGGCTGGAGCTGACCGGATCGGCGGTGCTGGACTTGTACGCCGGGTCGGGGGCGCTCGGCCTCGAAGCGTTGTCGCGCGGCGCGGCAGTCGCGACGTTTGTCGAAGCCGATGCCCGGGCCGCCGCGGTGATCCGGCGCAACATCGACACACTGGGATTGACCGGCGCGACGGTGCTCACCCGCCCTGTCGTCCGCGTGCTTGAGACAACTGCGGGCGCTCCGGTCGACCTGGTGGTTGCCGATCCCCCCTATGACCTCGACGCCGCCGAGATCCAGGCGATGCTCGCAGCGCTGGCGTCCGGCGGCTGGACTCGTCCCGGCACAGTTGTGGCGGTGGAGCGTCGCGCCGGCGACCCGCTCCTGATCTGGCCCGAGGGCTTCAGTCCGTGGCGGCAGCGCCGATACGGCGACACCCGTGTGGAGATCGCCGAACGGACCTGACTCGAAGCGACCCGGGAATCATCGGCAGTCCTGCTAGCGTGCTCATCCATGAGCGGCGCCGTGTGCCCGGGGTCCTTCGACCCGGTGACGCTGGGCCACATCGACATCTTCGAGCGCGCGTCCGCACAATTCGACGAGGTCGTCGTCGCGGTGCTGGGCAACCCGAACAAGAAGGGGATGTTCAGCGTCGACGAGCGCATCGCGATGATCAACGAGTCGACCGAACACCTGCCGAATCTGCGTGTGCAGGTCGGGGAGGGCCTGGTCGTCGACTTCGTCAAGGCGCGCGGCTTGACTGCAATCGTCAAGGGGCTGCGCACCGGCACCGACTTCGAATACGAAGTGCAGATGGCGCAGATGAACCGGCACATCGCCGACGTCGACACCTTTTTCGTGGCCACCACACCGCGCTACGCGTTCGTGTCGTCGTCGCTGGCCAAGGAGGTCGCGACCCTCGGCGGCGACGTCTCTGACCTGCTTCCCGAGCCGGTCAACCGGCGGCTGCGGGCCAAGCTGCAAGGACGCTGAAACGCGTTTGGCCCTGGCCCCGGTGCGGGTATGCGATCAGTGCGCACAGCCCATTGCGCTGAATCGTGATTACCGAAAACAACGGAGGTATAGCCGTGGCCGACACATCGGTGAAGTCCACCCAGGACGTCGTCGCGTTCCTCAAGGAGCAGCACAACCGGATCAAGGAGCTGTTCTCAGAGACCATCAACGCGCCCGACAAGGACAAGCGCGAAAGGTCGTTCTTCGAGCTGCGCTCGCTGCTGGCAGTGCACGAAACCGCCGAGGAGATGATCGTGCACCCGAAGGCGCGTGACGTGATCGACGGCGGCGACGCGATCGTCGACGCGCGCCTGCAAGAGGAGAACCAGGCCAAGAAGCAGCTGCAGAAAATCGAGAGCATGAACGTCGAATCGACCGAGTTCACCACCGCGCTCATCGACTTTCAGAGGGACGTGATCAACCACGCCGAGCATGAGGAAACCGAGGAGTTCGACAAGCTTCCCGACAAGCTCAGTGAGGACGACCTCAAGAAGATGGCGAAGGCAGTCCGTGCCGCCGAGGCCATCGCGCCGACCCGTCCGCACCCCGGCGTCGAGACGCCTGCCGAGAACTTCGTGGCGGGCCCGTTCGCGTCGCTGCTGGACCGCGCCCGCGACGCGATTCAGGTCGCCCTGCGCTGATGACCGAGACCCAGATGCAGACCGAAGACGTCGTGTCCTTCCTCAAACGCCAGCACAACCTGATCAAGGACATGTTCGACGAAGTGCTGTACGCATCCACGCCCAAAGCCCGCGAGAAGGCGTTCGTCGATCTGCGGCAGTTGCTGGCCGTGCACGAGACCGCCGAGGAGATCATCGTGCATCCACGGGCGCGCAACGAAATCCCAGGAGGCGAAGAGATCGTCGACGCCCGCCTGCAGGAGGAGAACCGCGCTAAGCAGCAGCTGCAGAAGATCGAAAGCATGGACATCGAATCGGCCGAATTCAAAAACGCGCTGACCGAGTTCCGCAAGGACGTGGTCGAGCACGCCGAGCGAGAAGAGAACGAGGAGTTCAACAAGCTGCAGCGCAAGCTCGATGGCGACGAGTTGACGCGAATGACCGCGGCGGTGCGGGCCGCCGAGGCCATCGCGCCGACCCGCCCACATCCGGGTGTCGAGTCGCCGATCGAGAACCTCGCGCTGGGGCCGTTCGCGTCGCTGCTTGACCGTGCTCGCGACGCGATCGAGGCGGCCATGCGCTAGGGCCCACGCGGGCTGAGCCGGCGAATTCCCTCCCGTTAGTTCGGTGCTGACGGCGCGAACCTGGTTTCATGCTGTCAGGGATGTCCGGTACGCCGACACACCGGCAACGGTGCGCAGTCACAGGCGTAACACCAGGCACACTGGTAACACCGAACTAAGTCGGAGGGATCGCCGTGTACCGAGTTTTTGAAGCGCTTGACGAGTTGGGCGCGATCGTTGAAGAAGCGCGGGGCGTTCCGATGACCGCGGGCTGCGTGGTGCCGCGCGGCGATGTGCTCGAGCTGATCGATGACATCAAGGACGCGATTCCGGGGGAACTCGACGATGCGCAGGACGTCCTGGACGCGCGTGACACGCTGCTGCGGGAGGCCAAGGAGCACTCCTCGTCGATGGTGGGGACGGCCACCGCCGAGGCGGATTCGATGATGTCCCACGCCCGCGCCGAAGCCGACCGGCTGCTGGCCGACGCCAAATCGCAGGCCGATCGGATGGTGGCCGAGGCCCGCGGGCACTGTGAGCACATGGTCGCCGAGGCTCGCGGCGAGGCCGGTCGCGTCAGCGCGACGGCCAAGCGTGAGTACGAGGTCATGACGGGACGGGCCAAGGCTGAAGCAGACCGGTTGGTGGAGAACGGCAACCTGTCCTACGAAAAGGCCGTCCAGGAGGGCATCAAAGAGCAGCAGCGGCTGGTTTCGCAGACCGAGATCGTGCAGACGGCGAAGGCTGAGGCGACCCGGATGGTCGACTCGGCGCACGCCGAGGCCGACCGGCTGCGCGGCGAATGTGACATCTACGTCGACAGCAAGCTGGCCGAGTTCGAGGACTACCTCAACGGCACACTGCGTTCAGTGGGCCGCGGGCGGCACCAGCTCCGCACTGCCGCGGGCACGCACGACTACGCCCAGCGCTAGTCGAAGCGCCCGCTCGTCCGCAACGTCACTAAAATGGCGGTTATGGCCACGCAGACGAGCGCGGCAATTCACCGCACCCCCCGGTCAGCGCTCACATACGACGTCTTGCGGCTTCCGCGCCGCCCGGGCGCGATGATTGCTGTGCACGAAACCGTGGAGAGCCCGGCGCGCATCGGGTTGGACATGATCGCGATCGATCGGGGCGCCCCACTTGAGCTGGATCTGCAATTCCAGTCGGTGTCGGAGGGCGTGCTGGTCACCGGCACCGTGTCGGCCCCCACGTCGGGGGAGTGTGCACGATGCCTGACCGCGACCGCCGGTCGAGTAGCGATCAGCATCACCGAGTTGTTCGCTTATCCCGACAGCACCACCGAAGCCACCACCGAAGAGGACGAAGTCGGGCACGTGGTGGAGGGCACCGTCGATCTCGAGCAGCCGATCATCGACGCCGTGGGCCTTGAGCTGCCGTTGTCGCCGCTGTGCAGTGAGGACTGCCCCGGGTTGTGTGCGGTGTGCGGCGTGGCACTGGCCGAGGCCGAGCCGGGCCACCACCACGATCAGGTGGATCCGCGATGGGCCAAACTGGCCGGCATGTTCACTGAGGACCCTGCGGGGGACGATCGGTGACGTCGCGGGAAGAGCTGACGGCGGCACTCGGTGTCGATTTGCCCGACAAACTTCTCACGCTGGCGCTGACGCACCGCAGCTACGCCTATGAGCACGGCGGGCTGCCGACCAACGAGCGCTTGGAGTTCCTCGGCGACGCGGTGCTGGGGTTGACGATCACCGACGAGCTCTATCACCGCCACCCTGAGCGACCGGAAGGCGATCTGGCCAAGCTGCGGGCCAGCATCGTCAACACCCAGGCACTGGCCGAGGTGGCACGCAAGCTGACCGCCGACGGGCTCGGCAGCTACCTGCTGCTCGGCCGCGGCGAGGAGAACACCGGCGGGTCGGACAAGTCCAGCATCCTCGCCGACTCCATGGAATCCCTCCTCGGGGCGATCTACCTCCACCACGGCATCGAGACCGCCCGTGAGGTGGTCCTGCGGCTGTTCGCTGCGCTGCTGGACGCCGCACCCACCCTCGGCGCCGGACTGGACTGGAAGACCAGCCTGCAGGAGCTGACCGCGGCTCGTGGCCTCGGCGTGCCGTCGTACGTGGTCAGTTCGACCGGCCCCGACCACGACAAGGAGTTCACCGCGACGGTGGTCGTGATGGACACCGAGTACGGCGCAGGCGTCGGGCGCTCCAAGAAGGAGGCCGAGCAGAAGGCCGCGGCAGCGGCGTGGAACGCGCTGGACAGTGCCTGAGCTTCCGGAAGTCGAGACCGTCCGGCAAGGCCTGCAGGCCCATGTCGCGGGCCGGACGATGACCGCGGTGCGGGTGCACCATCCGCGCGCGGTGCGCCGTCACGATGGCGGGCCCGCTGATCTGACCGCCCGGCTCATCGGACAGCGCGTCAGCGGCACCGGCCGGCGCGGGAAGTATCTGTGGCTAGAGCTGTCCGATGGTTCGGCTCTTGTCGTACACCTGGGGATGAGTGGCCAGATGCTGCTCGGCCCCGTCCCGAAAACCGATCATGTGCGGATCGCGGTGCTTCTCGACGACGGGACCCCGCTGAGCTTCGTCGACCAGCGCACGTTCGGCAGCTGGATGCTCGCCGACATGCTGACCGTGGACGGCACCGCGGTGCCGCAGCCGGTGGCGCACCTGGCCCGGGACCCGCTCGATCCCTGCTTCGACGCTGATGCCGTTGTTAAGGTATTGCGAGGCAAGCATTCCGAGATCAAACGGCAGCTGCTCGATCAGACCGTCGTGTCGGGCATCGGCAACATCTACGCCGACGAGGCGCTGTGGCGCGCGCAGATCAACGGAGCCCGGATCGCCACGTCGCTGACCCGTAAGCAGTTGCGGGCCGTGCTCGACGCCGCCGCCGAGGTGATGTCCGAGGCCCTGCACCAGGGCGGGACGTCGTTCGACTCGCTGTACGTGAACGTCAACGGCGAGTCGGGCTACTTCGACCGTGCACTGGACGTCTACGGCCGCGAAGGGCAGGCATGCCGGCGCTGCGGAACGGTGGTTCGGCGGGAGAAGTTCATGAATCGTTCGTCGTTCTACTGTCCAGCCTGTCAGCCGCGGCCCCGATCACCTCGTCCACGTGCGCAATGAACGCCGGTCAACGCTCGCCTGTCGATCGGGCTGCCATCAGATGAACGATTCGAATCGCGCAACCGCTCTTGCTCGGACATGATGTCGGGGTGTCGGCCGAGTTCTCAGAAGTAGTTCGTCCAAATAAGGGCCTTCGTGCGCCGCGGCCCGTCAACGACGCGGACATGGAGCAGGCGCGATTGTTCGACGAAATGCTGCAGGACGCGATCACTGATCTCGAGGACCGGATCGAAATCGCGCGAGCGCGATGGATGAACCGAACGCAGGGTCAGGGCGTCAACAATCTGCCACCCGAACACCTCTCGCGGTTGCACGCGGAGCTCATGGAGGCGCAGCGCCTGCTCGCTGCGTTGAGAAATCGATTCTGGTGACGCCGGTCCAGTAGGGTCGCTTAC
>JAOPWC010000153.1 GCA_025965895.1 Mycobacterium sp. | reverse complement strand
GCGGTACGTTTGGTCCCTGCGGCGTGAGCAAACGTCAGTGTATGCGGGGCGCCAGCGTCAACGGCCTGACGAGACGAGGAGATAACCGGGTGGTCGAGGCGTTCATGCTGATCCAGACCGAGGTGGGCCGCGCCGAGGTCGTCGCCAAGCAGCTCGCCGCCCTGCCCGGCGTGCTCACGTCGGAATACGTCACCGGCCCGTATGACGTCGTGGTGCGGATCGGGGCCGAGAGCCTCGACGAACTGAAGGCCGACGTGGTCCCCGGCGTGCAGCAGATCGTCGGCATCACCCGGACGTTGACGTGCCCGATCGCCAGCAAGGCACAGGCCTGACCGACGGGCCGCCGCGGTGGCTACTGATCACCGGGATCGCGGTGGCGACGGCGGCGGTCGCGGCGGTGCTGGTGGTCGCCGCCATGCACCGGACACCACAGAACCAGCCCCTGGCGATTCCCGCAGTGCCCGCGCCGCAGGCCGGAAGCCCACAGTGCCAGGCATTGCTGGCTGCGCTGCCGGCGCGGCTGGGTGACTTCCGGCGCGCGACGCCCGCCGAACCCGTGCCAGGGGCCACCGCAGCCTGGCGTGCCGGCTCCGGTGGCGATCCGGTTGTGCTGCGGTGCGGGCTGGAGCGGGCCGCCGACTTCGTCGTCGGCGCGCCGATTTCGGTGGTGGACACGGTTCAATGGTTCCGCGAGGGGGAAGACAGCGACGACCACACGACCTGGTTCACCGTCGACAGGCCTGTCTACATCGCGTTGACGCTGCCTGCGGGATCGGGGCCGACACCTATCCAGGAGGTCTCGGACGTGATCGCCGCCACGATTCCGGCGGTGCCCATCAACCCAGGGCCGCCGCGTTAACGCAGGCCGGTTCCCCGGGCGATCGCGGTATCGACCATCGCGGCGAGCAGCGTCGGGTAGTCCACACCGCTGGCCGCCCACATCCGCGGATACATCGAGATCGTGGTGAAGCCCGGCATCGTGTTGATCTCGTTGACGATCGGGCCGTTGTCGGTCAGGAAGAAGTCCACCCTGGCCAGGCCCTGGCAGTCGATCGCCTTGAACGCGCGGATCGCCAGTTGGCGAACCGCACCGCTCACGTCGTCGTCGATCTTGGCGGGGACGTCCAGTTCGGCGACGTCGTCCAGGTACTTGGTGGCGAAGTCGTAGAAGCCGTCCTCGCGGCCCTTCACACCTTCGACACGGATCTCGCCGACGGTGCTGGCCTCGATCCAGCCGTCGGGGAATTCGAGCACGCCGCATTCCAGCTCGCGCCCTCCGATGGCGGCTTCGACGATCACCTTCGGGTCATGACACCGGGCGCCGGCGATCGCGGCCGGCAATTCCGCCCAGGTCGAGACCCGGCTCACCCCGATCGACGACCCACCGCGAGCAGGTTTCACGAACACCGGCAGACCGAGCCGCTGTCGTTCCTCGGGTTCCAGGGTGGGCCTGCGGGACCGCAGCACGACGTGATCGCCGATCGGCAGCCCGTCGGCGGCCAGCAGTTTCTTGGTGAACTCCTTGTCCATCCCGGCAGCGCTGGCCAGCACACCCGCACCCACGTACGGGACGCCGGCAAGTTCGAGCAGGCCCTGAACGGTGCCGTCCTCCCCGTACGGGCCGTGCAGGACCGGAAAGACCACGTCGACCGAGGACAGGACCTCACCGGCGGGGCGCCCCAGCGACACCAGTTCGCCGCCGCGGCGTGGGTCGGCCGGCAGCGCCAGTTCGGTGCCCGACGACGCTGTCACCTGCGGTAACCGGCCTGCTCTAATGGCCAGCGCAGCCGGGTCGGCGTCGGTGAGCACCCAGGTGCCCTCCTGCGTGATGCCGATCGCTGTCACGTCGAACCGCTGCGGATCGAGGTTGCGCAGGATGCTGCCCGCCGAAACACACGAGATCGCGTGCTCGTTGCTGCGGCCGCCGAAGATGACGGCGACACGGGTCCGGCGGGCTGTCACAACCTAGAGAGGCTACCGCCAGGCGGGTCCGATGGCCCGTTCGACATCGGCGAGGAGGTCGTGGGTGTCCTCGATGCCGAGCGGGTCGACGCGACCAGAAGGGTCGCTACGCGCCACCAGGGCATGCCGGGCAGCGGCGTCACAACGGCGCCTGACCCAACGGGGTCGCGGCTGTGTTGTCGACGACCGGCGTCGTGCCGCGCCGTCGGCACGTCAGCACCAGCCTGTGCAGGTCGACGACGTCGAGGCGGGGGGTGGTCGGCGAATGCCTTGCGGCACAAGGTAATCCACGGAATCGCCGCGGACTTGGTAATACCCGTCCGCGGGCACGCTGCCGCCGTAGCTGGCGCTGCCCGGCCTCGTCCTGAGACACGTGCTACGCCGACGCCGGGACCGGTCCGGGAGCCACGGGTTGGCCTGGAACAGCTTCGGATCTGACAGCTTTCACGCCCGCGAGTGAAATCTTCCCACGGATCGGACACCCGTGGCTCACTCTGGTTTGGTACTGCGCCCGAGCAGCAGCGCGATCGCGTCGTGCACGGACAGACCGCGATGGCACACGCGGAACACCGCATCGGTGAGCGGCATCTCGACGTCGTAGCTTTCGGCCAGCGCGAGCACCGACTCGCACGACGTGACCCCTTCAGCGACGTGGCCGCCAACGGCTTGCATCGCCGACTCCACAGTGCCGCCCTTGCCGAGCCGCTCGCCGAACGTCCGGTTACGGGAATACGGCGACGTGCACGTGGCCACCAGGTCACCCACCCCCGCCAGGCCTGCCAGTGTTGTGGTCTTGGCGCCCAGCGCGATCCCGAGCCGGATGATCTCGGCAAGGCCGCGCGTGATGATCGCCGCGGCGGTGTTCTCCCCGAGACCGACGCCGGCGGCCACACCGCAGGCGAGTGCGATCACGTTCTTGCACGCTCCGCCGGTCTCGACGCCGATGACATCGGAATTGGTGTACGGGCGGAAGTAGCCGGCGCTCAGCGCCCGCTGCAGCGCGACCGCGCGCCCGGAGTCGCTGCAGGCGATCACGGTGGCGGCGGGCTGGTGGTGCGCGATCTCGGTGGCCAGGTTCGGGCCGGACAGCGCTGCGACGCGCGACGGGTCGGCGCCGGTAACCTGCACGACGACCTGGCTCATCCGCATCAGTGTGCCGATCTCGACCCCTTTGGCGAGGCTGACGAGCGTCGCGTCAGCGTCGAAGAACCCGGTCCATTGGCTGACGTTGGCACGCATCACCTGCGCGGGCACCGCCAGGAACACGGTCGTGACGCCGGACAGCGCTTTCGCCGGATCAGCCGTGGTGCGGATTTCCGTCGGCAGCGGGGTGTCCGGGAGATAGCCGGAGTTCATGTGGGTGGTGTTGATCTCGTGGGCCACCTCCTGGCGCCGTGCCCACAACCTCACCGAATTCCCCGCCTCCGCGAGCACCTTGGCCAGTGCCGTGCCCCACGCTCCGGCGCCCATCACCGCCGCCTCCACCACGACTTAACCCTAGCCCGCCCGGCGGCCCTGGCAGGATGACCACCATGAGCGGCGCACAGAGCGGCTCGGGCGACGTAGCCCTGATCATCGCTGTCAAGCGGCTTGCTGCGGCCAAGACGAGGCTGGCGCCGGTGTTCTCGGCGGCGACCCGCGAGCGAGTGGTGCTCGCGATGCTGGTCGACACGATCACAGCGGCCGCCAAGGTGTCTTCGTTGAGGGGCATTACCGTGGTCACCCCCGACGACGGTGCGGCCGACGCAGCCCGCCGGCTTGGCGCCTCGGTGCTGGCCGACCCCACACCCGACGGTCATTCCGACCCGCTCAACAACGCGATCTCCGCCGCCGAGAAGGCGATTACCTCGATGCCGGGCGCGGCGACCAATATCGTTGTGCTGCAAGGTGACTTGCCAGCGCTACAGCCCCAAGAGCTCGCCGAGGCGGTGACCGCGGCGCGCGCACGCGCCCGCAGTTTCGTCACCGACCGGCACGGCACGGGAACGGCGGCTCTGTTTGCATTCGGAAGTGCACTGCACCCGGCCTTCGGTCCGGATTCCGCTGAGCGACATCGGCATTCGGGCGCGGTGGAACTCACTGGGCCGTGGCCGGGGCTGCGCTGCGATATCGACACGCCCGACGACCTGCGCGTCGCGCTGCGGCTCGGCGTCGGGGCCGCCACTACCCGGGCGGTCGGCCGCAGGGGGTGAACGATCGGGCAACACCGGGTGCTCTCTACCTCCAGCTTCACCCGCAGGTGGCATGTCAACGCGTGAATGCGGGATGATCGTCAGGTGACCGAAACCGAGGCCGAGGTCAGGCCTGCAGACAGTGAGTTGACGACGGACGATTCTGCACCCGAGGCCCCGCCGGCAGCGACCGCCGACGAGGTCGTCGACGCGCTTCCCGACGACCGATACCTCAACCGTGAGCTCAGCTGGCTTGACTTCAATGCCCGCGTGCTGGCGTTGGCCGCGGACCCGTCTCTGCCGTTGCTGGAGCGCGCCAAATTCTTGGCGATCTTCGCATCGAACCTCGACGAGTTCTACATGGTTCGGGTGGCCGGGCTGAAACGCCGCGACGAGATGGGGTTGTCGGTGCGCTCCGCCGACGGGCTCACGCCACGGGAACAGTTGCGCCTGATCGGCGAGCGCACTCAGCAGATCGCTCGCCGACACGCACAGGTGTTCCTGGACTCGGTTCGTCCGGCGCTGGCCGCCGAGGGCATCCTGATCGTGACGTGGGCGGATCTCGACGAGTCCGAGCGCGCCCAGCTGTCGACGTACTTCCATGAGCAGGTGTTCCCGGTGTTGACACCGTTGGCCGTCGATCCCGCACACCCGTTCCCGTTCGTCAGTGGCCTGAGCCTGAACCTGGCCGTCACCGTCAAGCAGCCTGACGACGGCGGGCAGCACTTCGCTCGCGTCAAGGTGCCCGATAATTTCGACCGCTTCGTCGAATTGGGTGCACTCGCAGGCCTTCCCGGGTCCCTGCGGTTCCTGCCGATGGAGGAGTTGATCGCCGCATTCCTGACGGTGTTGTTCCCCGGACTGGAAATCGTCGAGCACCATGCGTTCCGGATCACGAGAAACGCTGACATGGAGGTTGAGGAAGACCGCGACGAGGACCTGCTGCAGGCGCTGGAACGCGAGTTGGCACGGCGCCGGTTCGGCTCGCCGGTACGGCTGGAAGTCGCCGACGACATGACCGAGCGGATGCTCGAATTGCTGCTGCGCGAGCTCGACGTCGATCCCGGCGACGTGATCCAGGTGCCGGGCCTTTTGGATCTGTCGTCACTGTGGCAGATCTACGGGGTGGACCGTCCGGATCTGAAGGATCCGCCGTTCGTGCCGGCCACTCATCCGGCATTCGCCGAACGCGAGACGCCGAAAAGCATTTTCGCCACGCTTCGCGACGGCGACGTGCTGGTGCATCATCCCTATGATTCGTTCTCCACGAGCGTGCAACGTTTCATCGAACAGGCAGCCGCGGACCCGAATGTGCTTGCCATCAAGCAGACGCTGTACCGCACCTCGGGTGACTCACCGATTGTCAACGCGCTGATCGATGCCGCTGAGGCGGGCAAGCAGGTGGTGGCGCTGGTCGAGATCAAGGCGAGGTTCGACGAGCAGGCCAACATCAAATGGGCCCGTGCGCTGGAAGACGTCGGCGTGCATGTGGTCTATGGACTGGTCGGGCTGAAAACGCATTGCAAAACGGCGCTGGTGGTGCGCCGAGAAGGGTCGACGATCCGGCGGTACTGCCACATCGGCACCGGAAACTACAACCCGAAAACCGCCCGCCTCTATGAGGACGTCGGCCTGTTGACCGCCGCACCCGACATCGGTGCTGATCTCACGGACCTGTTCAACTCGCTGACCGGCTACTCACGCAAGGTGACCTATCGCAACTTACTGGTGGCCCCGCACAGCGTGCGCAAGGGCATCATCGAACGCATCGAGCGTGAGGTCGAGGCCGCCCGCGCAGGTGCGGAAGCACGAATCCGGCTGAAGGCCAACGCGCTTGTCGACGAGCAGGTGATCGATGCGCTCTACCGGGCGTCCCAGGCCGGGGTCCGGGTCGAGGTCGTGGTGCGTGGCATCTGCGCGCTGCGGCCGGGCGTGCGGGGCTATTCGGAGAACATCACCGTGCGCTCCATCCTCGGCCGATTCCTGGAACATTCGCGGATCCTGCACTTCCGCGCGATCGACGAGTTCTGGATCGGCAGCGCCGACATGATGCACCGCAACCTCGACCGGCGCGTTGAAGTCATGGCTCAGGTCAGGGATCCGAAGCTGACCGCGCAGTTGAATCAGATCTTCGAGTCCGCCCTCGACCCGGCCACCCGCTGCTGGGAACTGCATCCCGACGGCCACTGGGTCGCGTCGCCCCAAGACGGACACACGGTCCGCGATCACCAGGTTTGGCTGATGGAACGCCACCGGCACCCGTGACCGTTCGCGGTGACGGTACGTTGATCGGCGAAAGTAGCGCAATCTATCTGCAGGAGCTGAGATGGCGGAGACAAAGTCGTCGCCTGACGGGTCCGCGAAATCCAACGCATCCGTTTGGACACCCACACGCGTTCTCGCGGCGGGTGCGGTGCTGTGGCGGCGCGCCGACGGTTCCTCTGAGCATGAGGTCGCGATCATCCACCGCCCTCGGTACGACGACTGGTCGCTACCGAAAGGCAAGCTCGAGCCCTGCGAGACCGAGCCGGTGACCGCCGTTCGTGAGGTGCGCGAGGAGACCGGCTACCATTCGGTGCTCGGCAGGCGGCTGGCCACCGTGCGCTATCCGGTGGAGCAGGGCGTCAAGCAGGTTCGGTACTGGGCGGCACGGGCCCTCGACGGGGAGTTCACCGCCAACGACGAAGTCGACGATCTGGCCTGGCTACCCGTGAAGGACGCGATGGCCAAGGTGGTTTATCCACATGACCGGAAGGTGTTGCGCCGGTTCGACAAACTTCCCGTTGACACCCACACCGTGTTGCTGGTGCGCCACGCGCGGGCGGGCAGCAAGAAGCGCTACCGGGGCGACGACCGCAACCGGCCGCTGGACAAGTACGGTCGCGCGCAGGCCGAGGCATTGGTCGGGCAACTGCTGGCATTCGGCGCTTCGTCGTTGTACGCCGCGGACCGCCTGCGCTGCTTTCAGACAATCGAGCCGCTGGCCCAGGAACTCGGCGTCGAAATCAACAACGAGCCACTGTTGACCGAGGAAGCCTATTGGGCGAATCGCAAGCGGGCGCGCCAGCGCGTGCTGGAAATCGCCTTCTCAGAGGGCACTCCGGTGATCTGCACCCAGGGAAAGGTGATCCCTGACCTCATTGAGTGGTGGTGCGAACGTGACGGTGTGCGTCCGGACAACTCGCGCAACCGCAAGGGCAGCACGTGGGTGCTCTCCCTGTTCAGCGGCAAGCTAGTCGCCGCAGACCACCTCGACAGCGCGTTGCCGCCGGGCAAGCAATGACCCGGCGGCTCGCTCGCTTCTGAGCCGCCCTCGAACTTACCTGCGGCCCTTCTTGGCCGGTGCCTTCTTGGCCGGAGCCTTGCTGGCAGACCGTTTTGCCGGAGCCTTCTTCGCCGCCGCTTTCTTGGCCGGCGCCTTCGTGGCCGCCTTCTTGGCGGTGGTCTTTGTGGCTGACTTCTTGGCCGGAGCCTTGGTCGCCGCCTTCTTGGCGCTCGTCTTCTTTGCGACCTTGGTGGCCGGCGCCTTGCTCGCGGCCTTCTTGGCCGGTGCCTTCTTGGCCGGTGCCTTGCTCGCCGCCTTCTTCGCGGTCGCCTTGGTCGCCTTGGTCGCCTTCTTGGCGGCCTTCTTCGCGGCACCGCCGCCTACGCCACGTTTCACTGCGGGCCCCTCTGATGGAAGACGCTGTGAGCCAGCCACAACCGCCTTGAATTGCGCACCTGGACGAAAGGCCGGGACCGAAGTCGGCTTTACTTTGACGGTCTCGCCGGTGCGCGGATTGCGCGCCACGCGGGCCGCCCGACGCCGCTGCTCGAAAACGCCGAAGCCGGTAATGGTGACGCTGTCACCTCTGTGCACCGCACGCACGATGGTGTCGACGACGTTCTCGACCGCGGCGGTCGCCTGCCGACGATCAACGCCCATTTTTTGGGTGAGTACGTCGATCAGCTCTGCTTTGTTCATGCAAAACCTCCGAAGCCAGTGGTCCGCTCTGGACCGACTAGATACACACGGTAAACCCTGGCCCTACTGATTTCCAAGAGCCACGCGCAATTTCACCGCATTGCTAGCGAACTTTTAGTAATCCGCTTGCCGCGCTTGGCCGGTGGCCGGAGGGTTCGAAAACCTCGTTCGGAAGCCGCCTATTTCGCCGATCTTGATGCGGTCAGGTGCCCGTCAAAGTGCGTGGTTTCCACTCCGGCCGGCTCGCCTCGAAGGCCTCGATTTCCGACAGTTTCCGCAGCGTAAGGCCTATATCGTCCAATCCCTCGAGAAGTCGCCAGGCGGTGTAGTCGTCAATCGTGAACGGCACCACCACGGTTCCCGCGGAGACGGTTCGATCTTGAAGATTGACAGTGATTTCCAGCCCCGGATTCTGCTCGATCAGCTTCCAGAGCAGCTCCACATCCGGCTGGGCGACCTCGGCGGCCAGCAGGCCCGCCTTTCCGGCGTTGCCCCGAAAAATGTCCGCGAATCGCGACGAGATCACCACACGGAACCCATAGTCCATCAGCGCCCAGACGGCGTGTTCGCGTGACGACCCGGTGCCGAAATCGGGTCCCGCGACCAATACCGACCCATTGTCGAACGGGGTCAGGTTGAGCACGAAAGAAGGATCTGTCCGCCAGCCGGCGAACAATCCGTCATCGAATCCCGTTCGGGTGACCCGCTTCAAATAGACAGCCGGGATGATTTGGTCGGTGTCGACATTCGACCGGCGCAGTGGCACGCCGATGCCGGTGTGGGTGCGGAAGGCTTCCATCTCGGTTCTCCTAGTGCAGATCGGCCGGTGCGGACAAGGTGCCGCGCACCGCGGTCGCGGCGGCCACGGCCGGCGACACCAGATGGGTGCGGCCGCCCTTGCCTTGGCGGCCCTCGAAATTGCGGTTTGATGTTGACGCACAGCGCTGGCCCGGCGAGAGCTGGTCAGGATTCATTCCCAGACACATCGAGCAGCCCGCCTGCCGCCACTGCGCGCCGGCGGCCGTGAATATCTCGCCCAATCCCTCGGATTCGGCCTGGGCCCGAACCCGCATCGAGCCGGGGACGATCAGCATCCGGACACCGTCGGCGACCCTGCGGCCACGCAGGACGTCTGCCACCACCCGCAAGTCCTCGATCCGGCCATTGGTGCACGACCCGACGAACACGGTGTCGACCGCGATTTCGCGCATCGGTACACCAGGCCGAAGGTCCATGTATGCCAATGCCTTCTCGGCGTCCCGGCGCCGCCCCTCGTCGCTGATCAACTCCGGGTCGGGCACTGAGGCCGAAAGCGGCACGCCGTGGCCCGGGTTGGTTCCCCAGGTGACGAACGGGCTGAGGGTGGTGGCGTCGATGTAGACCTCGGTGTCGAACTCCGCGCCGTGATCGGTAGGCAGTTGGTCCCACGCGGCGAGCGCCGCGTCCCACTGTGCACCATCCGGCGCGTGTGAACGCCCCCGCAGGTACTCGTACGTCGTCTCGTCGGGCGCCACCATTCCCGCGCGCGCGCCGGCCTCGATGCTCATGTTGCAGATTGTCATCCGGCCCTCCATCGACAGCGATTCGATGGCGCTGCCGCGGTATTCGATCACGTGGCCCTGGCCCCCGCCGGTCCCGATCTTGGCGATCACGGCCAAGATGAGGTCCTTGGCGGTGACGCCGGGCGGCAGTGGGCCGTCCACATTGACGGCCATCGTCCGAAACGGCGTCAATGGCAACGTCTGCGTGGCGAGCACGTGCTCGACCTCCGACGTTCCGATTCCCATCGCGAGCGCGCCGAACGCGCCGTGGGTGGAGGTATGGCTGTCACCGCACACGATCGTCATGCCGGGCTGCGTCAGGCCCAACTGCGGACCGATGATGTGAACGATGCCCTGCTCGGCATCGCCCATGGGATGCAGCCGGATGCCGAATTCGGCGCAGTTGCGCCTCAGCGTCTCGACCTGCGTGCGCGACACCGGGTCCGCGATCGGCTTGTCGATGTCGATGGTCGGCACGTTGTGGTCTTCGGTGGCGATGGTCAGGTCCGGCCGGCGGACAGGGCGCCCCGCCAGCCGGAGGCCGTCGAATGCCTGTGGGCTTGTGACCTCGTGCACAAGATGAAGATCGATGTAGATCACGTCGGGTTCGCGAGACGCACCGCTGCCGCCGCCGCGGACCACCACGTGCGAGTCCCACACCTTCTCTGCCATCGTGCGCGGCTGATCGGAACTGGCCATCACTAGCTTTCTCACATTCTGAGACGTTAGTATCTCTCTATGAGACAGGATAGCGGCATCGGCGTGCTGGACAAAGCGGTGGGTGTGCTGCACACGGTGGCCGAGTCACCGTGTGGCCTGGCAGAGTTGTGCGAACGCACCGGACTGCCCCGGGCGACCGCGCACCGGCTGGCAGCCGGGTTGGCGACTCATCGACTGCTGGCCCGCGACGGTCAGGGCCGCTGGCGGCTGGGTCCCGCGGTGAGCGAATTGGCCGGGCACGTCCACGATCCGCTGCTGGCCGCAGGCGCCACGGTGCTGCCGCGGCTGCGCGAAATCACCGGTGAGAGCGTGCAACTGTACCGACGGGAGGGCACCTGGCGAGTATGCGTGGCCGCGATGGAACCGCCTGCGGGCCTTCGCGATACGGTGCCGGTCGGGACGCGGTTGCCCATGACGGCCGGCTCCGGCGCCAAAGTGCTGCTGGCCTACAGCGACCCCGCGACCCAGCAGGCCGTGTTACCGGCCGCGAAATTCACCGATCGCACACTTGCGGAAGTGCGCCGCCGTGGCTGGGCGCAAAGCGCCGCTGAGCGCGAGCCGGGAGTGGCAAGCATATCTGCGCCGGTTCGCGACGGGCGCGGCACTGTGATCGCCGCGGTCTCGGTATCGGGGCCGATCGACCGGATGGGTCGCCGCCCCGGTGCGCGCTGGGCCGCCGACCTGCTGGCCGCCTCGGAAGCCTTGACCCGGCGGCTGTAGCCGCCTCGGAAGCCCTGACCCGGCGGCTGTAGCCGCGCCTTGGAGGCGCTCACCCGGCGGCTGTGGCGGCCTGACAGACTCACCGCATGGGCTCCAATCAACGCGCACAGATCGTGATGTCGGACGCCGAGATCGCCGACTTCGTCGCCACCAGTCGCGCCGGCACCCTCGCCACGGTCGGCGGCGACGGGCAGCCGCACCTCACCGCGATGTGGTACGGCGTGGTCGACGGCGAGATCTGGTTCGAGACCAAGGCCAAGTCACAGAAGGCCGTGAACCTGCGCCGCGATCCGCGGATCACTTTCCTGCTCGAGGACGGCCTGACCTACGACACATTGCGCGGCGTGTCATTCGAGGGCACCGCGGAGATCGTCGAAGACCCCGAAGCCGTGTTCCGGGTGGGCGTCAGCGTCTGGGAGCGCTACACCGGGCCCTACACCGAGGAGCAGCGCCCTGCCGTCGAAATGATGATGAACGGACGCATCGCCGTGCGGCTGGTGGCCAAGCGCGTCAGATCATGGGATCACCGGAAGCTGGGCCTGCCCGCCATGCCGCTGGCCGGGTCCACCGCTCCGGCCCGGTAGCCGCGACGAAGACAGGGCGTCGACCGGTGAACCGTGAGGCGAAGCGCCACGTTATTTCCGATATGGCGACGTTGCTACGGTGGCACCAATGACCCTCACCAGGCGGCTCCCATTTCTTCGGTGGTCGTTCTTACGCCTGGTGATGGGTATGAAGAACATCCCCACGTCTGGTCAGATCGGCGACGGTCGCGAATCGGCCGCCGAGGAATACGTCCTCAACCATGCCCGTCGCGGCGATCTCGACGACGTGATAGCCACTCTCGACAAGTTTGGTTACGAGAAGTCGTTCCTGATCAATGTCGGCGACGAGAAGGGGGAGCTGCTCGACGACGCGGTCCGGCGGGCCGACCCGCGGGTGGCCCTGGAACTGGGCACCTACGTCGGCTACGGCGCGCTGCGAATAGCGCGAGCCGCGCCGTCGGCGCAGGTCTATTCGGTGGAGTTGGCCCAAGCCAATGCCGACATCGCACGACGGATCTGGGCGCACGCCGGCGTCGATGACCGCATCACCTGCATGGTCGGCACCATCGGAGACGGCGGGGGCACGCTCGATGCACTTGCCGGGCTTGGCTTCGTCGAGGGCACAGTTGATTTTCTGTTTCTCGATCACGACAAAGACGCCTACTTGGCCGACCTGCACAGCATCCTCGCGCGCCGCTGGCTGCGCCCTGGATCGATCGTGGTGGCGGACAACGTCAAACTGCCGGGCGCGCCGGAATACCGCAAGTACATGCACGATAAAGAAGGAAGCAACTGGTCCACCACTGAGCACAAGGCCCATGGCGAGTACCAGAGTCTATTTACCGACCTCGTGCTCGAGTCGGAGTTGCTGGCGTCCGCGGCAGAAAGATGACGGCTACTTCCCCGAGGGTGGACGCCCCAGCTGAACGATCTGTCCGCCCTGCCACTTGTAGGTGACGTTGTGCCGTATCGTTATCGACCCCGCGTGTCCTCCTGCGGGAACCGTGAATTGGACCGAAACAGAATCATCGGTGCACTCGTCGAGGCGTAACGAGACGAACGCTCGAGCCTCACTCATGGCAGGTCCGACGTAGCGGCCCTTGTGATAGAGCAAGATGTGCGTCGGTGAGCTGGCAATGGCTTCTTTGATCGTTATCTGCACCGCGGACAGCGTGGCACTCGGATCGTAGTTTCCGTGAGCGCGGTGGTAATCCCACTCCCAGCCGGCGTCTTCGGCGAGCGGCAGCAGCTCCGCAGCGAATCGAACTTCATCGGGTACCTCAATCACGTCACGAGGGTACCTAGCGCTCTCGTCGCACAGCTGTGCATGCTCTTGCAACGACAACCTTCAGATGGCTGAGAAACAGGCGCTGAGCAGGGGTTTCATGTGCCTGTGTGGCGACTGTCACTCCTGCGTGCCTGCGCCCCAAAGATTCCGATGTCTGAGACATCATGGAAAAAGTAGCCCCGATGGGATTCGAACCCACGCTACCGCCGTGAGAGGGCGGCGTCCTAGGCCGCTAGACGACGGGGCCAGAACAGAGTTGTCAGCATAGCCGACGGCGCATCGCACGCCCCAATGGACCGACTATCGCTGGGGTACCAGGACTCGAACCTAGAATGGCTGAACCAGAATCAGCTGTGTTGCCAATTACACCATACCCCACTGGCGACCCAGAACCGCTGGTCAGAGGCGTTTATTCCACTGCCACCGGCCGACTGCGGGCCGACGTGCAGATTACCAAAGATCGTGGACCCAAATTTCACGCCTCCGCCGCGGCCAGTTGGCGGGCGTGACGCAACCGGGCCAGGGTGCGATCGCGGCCCAGGAGTTCCAGCGACTCGAACAGCGGTGGACTGATCGTTGAGCCGGTCGCCGCCACCCGGATGGGGCCGAAAGCCTTGCGCGGCTTGAGACCCATGCCGTCGAGCAGCGCCGCCTTCAGCGCGGCTTCGATCTCGGCCGCCGACCAGTCAGCCACACCGTCGAGCGCCGCCAACGCGGCGTCCAGCACCGGGGCGGCGTCCGGTCGGAGTTCCTTGGCGGCCGCTCTCTCCTCGACGACATACGAGTTGTCATCGAAGAACTTCAGCAGCGCCCAGGCGTCGCCCAGCACCACGATCCGTGTCTGCACGAGCCGCGCCGCCTCGGCGAACGCTCGGTCGCTCAGTCCAGTGTCGTGGCCGTGGACGGTCAGGTAGTCACGCAGCCTGGTGGCGAAATCGTCGGGGCCGAGCAGCCGAATGTGCTCGGCGTTGATCGCGTCGGCTTTCTTCTGGTCGAACCGAGCCGGGTTGGGGTTGACGTCGGCCACGTCGAACGCCGCCACCATCTCCGACAGACTGAACACATCACGGTCGGGGGCGATCGACCAGCCCAGCAGGGCCAGGTAATTCAGCAGGCCCTCGGGGATGAAGCCCCGTTCCCGGTGCAGGAACAGATTGGACTGGGGATCGCGCTTGGAGAGCTTCTTGGTGCCCTCGCCCAAAACAGTTGGCAAATGGGCGAATTCGGGAACCCGATCGGTGATACCCAAGCGGATCAGCGCCTTGTACAGGGCGATCTGGCGCGGCGTGGACGGCAGCAGGTCTTCGCCGCGCAGCACGTGCGTAATCTTCATCAGCGCGTCGTCAACCGGATTGACCAACGTATACAGGGGATCTCCGGTGGCGCGCGTCAACGCGAAATCCGGCACGGTGCCCGCCGCGAACGTGGTCTGGCCCCGCACCAGGTCGTGCCAGCTCAGGTCTTCGTCCGGCATGCGCAGCCGCAGCACGGGATGCCGGCCCTCCGCTCGATACGCCGCCCGTTGCGCGTCGGTCAGATCGCGGTCGTAGTTGTCGTAACCCAGCTTCGGGTTACGGCCCGCGGCCAGATGACGCGCCTCGACCTCCTCAGGAGTGGAGTAGGCCTGGTACGCCTCCCCCGCCTCCAGCAGCCGCTGCACGACATCGCGATAGATTTCGGCGCGCTCCGACTGGCGGTACGGCCCGTACGGTCCCCCGACCCCGGGGCCCTCGTCCCAGTCCAGCCCCAGCCAGCGCAGCGCGTCGAGCAGCGCGAGGTAGCTTTCCTCACTGTCGCGCTGAGCATCGGTGTCCTCGAGGCGGAACACGAAATCCCCGTCCCAGTGCCGGGCGTAGGCCCAATTGAACAACGCTGTGCGGATCAGGCCGACGTGCGGTGTGCCGGTCGGCGAGGGACAGAACCTTACCCGGACCCGCTCGCTCATTGACTTACCTACCCTTGCGCACAACAGGATTCGTCAAGGTGCCGATGTCAGAGATGGTGATGTTGACCGTGTCGCCGTGCTCGATCGGCCCGACACCCTCCGGTGTGCCGGTGAGTATCAGGTCACCCGGCAAAAGCGTCATCACGGCGGAGATGAACTCGACGATCGCGGGCACGTCGTGGATCATCATCGACGTCCGGCTGTGTTGGCGCAGTTCACCGTTCACCTCGGTGCGTAGATCCAGATCGGAGGGGTCGACGTCGGTGACGATCCACGGCCCGACCGGGCAGAATGTGTCGTGGCCCTTGGCGCGGGTCCACTGTCCGTCCTTGCGCTGCTCATCACGGGCGGTCACATCGTTGGCGATCGTGTAGCCGAGGATGTTCTCGGCGACGCGCGCGGCCTGGACGTCCTTGCACGGCCTGCCGATCACCGCGGCTAACTCGCCCTCGTAGTGCACGGGGTTCGCGGTGGTCGGCAGTACGATCGGCGCGTTCGGCCCCACGATGGCCGTGTTGGGCTTGAGGAATATCACCAGGTCCTCGAACTTCTCGCCACCCATCTCGGCGACGTGGGCCGCATAGTTCTTCCCGACGCAGACCACCTTGCTCGCGAGGATCGGCGCGAGCATCCGCACGTCGGCCAGTGGCCACTGTCGCCCGGTGAACGTCGGTGTGCCGAACGGATGCTCGGCGATCTCGCGGGCGGTGCCATCCCCCGGGGAGTCTCCCGCCAGGCCTTCGATGCTGACGAAGGCCACTCCGTCCGGGCTGGCGATTCGACCGATGCGCATCACCCGAGCCTAGCGAGCGCCGCGCATCCACCTGTGCCGAGTGTGACGCTAGAGCGGCACCTCGGCAGCCGGCCCCCAGCGCGGCACGAGATTCGGCGTTCGGTGTGTCCGAATAATGAGATTCAGGTTCAGGATATTGAGATCGCTGTGCGACCATCGGCTGGTGCCCGGCGACCACATCAGCACCGCCCGCCGGTGGTCGATGCTGGCGATCGCGCTGGCGTCGACGATGTTCGCCAACGTGTTCATCAACGGCGCCGCGTTCCTGATTCCCACGCTGCATGCCCGTCACGGCCTGGACCTCGCGCGGGCCGGCCTGCTGTCTTCAATGCCCAGCCTGGGCATGGTGGTGACGCTGATCGCGTGGGGCTACGTCGTCGACCGTGTCGGTGAACGCCTGGTACTCGCGGTTGGCTCCGCGCTGACCGCTGCGGCGGCATTCGCGGCGGCGGCGGCGCATTCGCTGCTGCTGATCGGCGCGTTCCTGGTGCTCGGCGGCATGGCGGCGGCCAGCAGCAACTCAGCCAGCGGCCGACTGGTGGTCGGCTGGTTCCCGCCGCAGCAGCGCGGGTTGGCGATGGGCATCCGGCAGACCGCTCAGCCGCTCGGCGTCGGCCTCGGGGCGCTGGTGATCCCCCGGCTGGCTGAAACCCATGACGTCGGGGTCGCGCTGCTGTTTCCGGCTGTGGTCTGCACGGCGTCGGCCGTGGTGAGTGCGTTCGGCGTCCTCGATCCCCCACGCCCGCCACGAGCACAGGCATCCGAGGAACACCTGGCCAACCCATATCGCGGGTCACGTCTGCTGTGGCGGATCCACGCGGTCTCAGTGCTGCTGGTGGTGCCGCAGGTCGTCGTCTGGACATTCACGCTGGTGTGGCTGATCTCCGACCGCGGTTGGTCGGCGGGCGCGGCGGGCGCTCTGGTTACCGCGGCACAGGTCCTGGGTGCGCTCGGCAGGGTGGCGGCGGGCCGGTGGTCGGACCGCGTCGGGTCACGGCTGCGGCCGATCCGCACGATCGCGGTGGCGGCGGCTGCCGCGATGGCGCTGCTCGCGCTGACCGACGCGCTGCGGTCCCCGCTGAGCATCGCGGTAATGATCGCCGCGTCGGTGATCACGGTGAGCGACAACGGGCTCGCGTTCACCGCGATCGCAGAGATTGCCGGGCCGTTCTGGAGTGGGCGTGCGCTGGGCACCCAGAACACCAGTCAGCTGCTGACCGCCGGCATCGCGCCGCCGCTGTTCGGAGGTCTGATCGGCACCGCGGGCTATCCGTTGGCGTTCGCCGCATGCGCACTCTTCCCATTGATCGCGCTGCCGCTGGTGCCGGCGGATGTGATGGCGGCGGCGGCCCAGCAACCACACCCGCCACGTCAGCACGGTCAAGCACCATGATGCGAGTCGAGAAAGCGATAGCGTATGTGATGTCGCTTCTTGCGGCCCAGCGTGAACCCTAGGACTCGGCGGCGGCAATTCAGCAGACGCCTCGCACGTCAGCTGCTCTCCAGATTCTCGGCGCAGCGCGCAAGCAGGGTGGCCAGTTCGTGGCGGCGCCCGTCGGCGATGCCGTCAATCATCGCCGACTCGACGCCCGTGACGGCTTCATGACCGGCACGCAGTCGGCGCCTGCCCGACGGCGTCAGCTGCAGGGCCCGTGCCCGTCCGCGTGACGGCCCGTCGACCTCCTCCACCAGGTCGGCGGACCGCAGCCCGCCCAGCACGTCCTGCAGTGACTGACGGGTGACAAAACACAGCCGGGCCAGCTGTGCCGCCGACGCGTCCGGGTGGTCGGCCAGTGCCCGCAGCACCGCATATTGCGCCATTGACAAGCCGGTCGGCTTGAGCGCCGCGTCGGAGCGACGACGCAGCGATTGCTGCACCCGCTTGACCAGGTAGCCGACGCCGTGCTCGGTCTGCGACTCCACCATGACAGGAACCTTACATCAGTGCTATGCTCGCATGTTGTAAGGAACCTGACATAAGGAGGCCAAGATGACCACGATCGAGCAGCACAGCGGCTGCGCCACGTTGATCAATGTGTTCACCGTCGAGCCGGCGCGCGCCGAAGAATTGGCAGAGCTGCTCGCCGACGCCACGGAACACGTGATGCGGCACGTTCCCGGCTTCATATCGGCCAACATTCACCTCAGCAGCGACGGCACCCGAGTCGTGAACTATGCCCAGTGGGACAGCGCCGAGGCGTTCCACGCGATGGCGAATCACCCGGGCACGCGCGAGCATATGGACAAGGCCGCGGCATTGGCGACGAGTTACGATCCCCACCTGTACACCGTGGAGTCGGTGCACACCGTGGACGCGTCGGCAGTGGTTGATCCAGCCGTTGGTGCGTTCGACGACCCACCGGCGCGGCCGGACCCGGAATCCGAAGCGGGAACCGACGTTCACACCGCACCCGCGGCCTGAACCGACGACACCCGAGAAGGGCGGTGCCGCACACTCAACCCGGGTTGTTCGACACGCTTTAGACGCGCGACGCGATCCGGTCGCCGACCTCGCTCGTCGAGAACTGCGCGTCTGCGCGGGTGGCCAGATGAGCCTCGACAGCCTTGTCCACCCGTGCGGCGGCGTCCTCCTCCCCCAGGTGCGACAGCAGCAGCGCCACCGACATGATCGCGGCGGTCGGGTCGGCGATGCCCTTGCCCGCGATGTCGGGCGCGCTGCCGTGCACCGGCTCGAACATCGACGGGTTCACCCGGGTGGCGTCGATGTTGCCGCTGGCGGCCAGCCCGATACCGCCGCACACCGCGGCCGCCAGGTCGGTGATGATGTCGCCGAACAGGTTGTCGGTGACAATGACGTCGAACCGGCCCGGGTCGGTCACCATGTGGATGGTGGCCGCGTCGACGTGCTGGTAGGCGACCTCGACCTCGGGGTACTCGTGCCCGACCTCCTGCACCGTCCGCCACCAGAGCCCCCCGGCATACGTCAACACGTTGTTCTTGTGCACGAGCGTCAGGTGCCTGCGTCGCTGCAGCGCCCGCTGGAACGCGTCCTGCACCACCCGCCGCACCCCGTAGGCGGTGTTGACGCTGACCTCGGTCGCGATCTCGTGCGGAGTGCCGACGCGGATCGCGCCGCCGGTGCCGGTGTACGGGCCTTCGGTGCCCTCACGGACGACGACGAAGTCGATGTCGCCGGCGTCGGCCAGCGGGCTGGCCACACCCGGAAACAGCCGGGACGGCCTTAGGTTGATGTGGTGGTCCAGCGCGAACCGCGCCTTGAGCAGCAGACCCCGCTCCAGCACGCCGCTGGGCACCGATGGGTCGCCGATCGCGCCGAGAAGGATCGCGTCGTGCTCGCGTAGTTCCTCGAGCACCGAGTCGGGCAGAACCTCGCCGGTGGCGTTGTACCGACGTGCACCCAGGTCGTAGCTGGTCTTGTTGACATTGGGCAGCACGGCGTCGAGCACCTTCACCGCCTCGTTGACGACCTCCGGGCCGATACCGTCGCCGGCGATGATCGCCAGTCTCACGTCAGGTCCACGACTTCGAGCAGCGCCGCGCCGACTGCCGGGCCGATCTCGGCCAGCAGGGCGTCCGCCGGCCGCCGGTCCAGCCGCAGCAGGATCGTCGCGCCCGGGCCCTCCGCATCCTCGCTGAGCTGCGCGGCGTGGATGTTCACGTCCGCGGCGCCCAGCACCGTGCCGATCTTGCCCAGCGCCCCCGGCTGGTCGACGTAGTTGATGATCAGGTTGATGCCCTCGGCGCGCAGGTCGAAGTTGCGCCCGTTGATCTGGACGATTTTCTGCACCAGCTGTGGGCCGGAAAGCGTGCCTGCCACATTGAGCACCGAGCCGTCGGAGCCGACCGCCCGTACATCGACGACGCTGCGGTGATTCGGACTCTCCGGAGCGGTGCTGATGCTCGCCTCGACGCCGCGCTCGGCGGCCAGCGCCGGGGCGTTGACGAACGTCACCTGGTCCTCGATCACCGCTGAGAACAGCCCGCGCAACGCTGAAAGCCGCAACACACCAACGTCTTCGGACGCCAGCTCACCGCGAACCTGCACTGACAGCGATGTCGGCAGCTCGGCGGACAGCGCACCCACCAGCACACCGAGCTTGCGCACCAGATCCAGCCACGGCGCGACCTCTTCGCCGACCACCCCGCCGCCGACGTTGACCGCATCGGGCACGAACTCGCCGGCGAGAGCCAGTTTCACGCTGGCTGCGACGTCGGTGCCCGCACGGTCCTGCGCCTCGGCCGTCGACGCGCCGAGGTGCGGGGTGACGACGACCTGGGGCAGGTCGAACAGCGAGCTGTCGGTGGCCGGCTCCTTGGCGAACACATCGATGCCCGCGGCGCGCACGTGGCCGCTGCGCACGGCCTCGGCCAGCGCGTCCTCGTCGACCAGGCCGCCGCGGGCGGCGTTGACGATGATCACGCCGGGCTTGGCCTTGGCCAGCGCCTCCTTGCCGATCAGGCCCGCGGTCTCCGGGGTCTTCGGCAGGTGCACCGAGATGAAATCCGACCGGGTCAGCAGCTCGTCGAGGGCGAGCAACTCGATGCCGAGCTGGGCGGCGCGGGCCGGCGCGACATACGGGTCGTAGGCGACGACGCGGGTGCCGAACGAGGCGAGGCGCGCGGCCACCAGCTGGCCGATGCGACCGAGGCCGACCACACCCACGGTCTTGCCGAAGATCTCGGTGCCGCTGAACGACGACCGTTTCCAGGTGTGCTCGCGCAGCGACGCGTCGGCTGCCGGAATCTCCCTCGCGGCCGACAACAACAGCGCGACGGCGTGCTCGGCCGCGCTGTGGATGTTCGATGTCGGCGCGTTGACAACCAGCACCCCGCGGGCCGTGGCGGCATCGACGTCGACGTTGTCCAGGCCGACCCCGGCGCGCGCGACGATCTTGAGCCTGGGTGCGGCGGCGAGCACCTCGGCGTCGACGGAGGTAGCCGAGCGAACCAGCAGCGCGTCGGCCTCGGGCACCGCGGCCAGAAGCTTTTCCCGGTTCGGACCGTCCACCCACCGGACCTCAACCTGGTCGCCAAGGGCTTGGACGGTGGATTCGGCGAGTTTATCTGCGATCAACACAACGGGCAGGCTCACCCGGCCAGCCTAATGCGGTTGACTGAGCGGGTGGACGTCACCGTGGTCGGCAGCGGTCCCAACGGGCTGGCGGCCGCCATGGTGTGCGCCAGGGCAGGCCTGTCGGTGCGGGTCTTCGAGGCGGAACCGACCTTCGGAGGCGGATCACGCACCACCGCGGACCCCGGCCACCCCGGCGTCAGGCACGACGTGTGTTCGGCCGTTCATCCGCTGGCGCTGGCGTCACCGTTGTTCGCGGAGTTCGATCTGGCGGCCCGCGGTGTGGAGTTGGTGGTGCCGCACATCTCCTACGCCAACCCTTTGGACGGTCGTCCGGCGGCGATCGCGTACCGGGATCTGGACCGCACATGTGAGGGCCTCGAGGACGGCACGTCCTGGCGGCGGCTGCTGGGCCCACTGGTCTCCCACGACAACACCGTCATCGGCTTCCTGCTCGGCGACAAGCGCTCGCTGCCCACCGATCTGCTGACGCTGGTGCGGCTGGGCCTGCGGATGGTCGGGCAGGGCACGTCGGCGTGGAACGTGTCGCTCACCGGGGACGACGCCGAGGCGCTGTTCACCGGCGTTGCCGCGCATACAATTTCGCGTCTGCCGTCGCTGACGTCGGCGGGTGCGGGAATGCTGCTGGCGACCTTGGCGCACACGGTGGGCTGGCCGATACCGGTCGGCGGCAGCCAGGTGATCGCCGACGCGCTGATCGCCGACCTGCGCGCGCATGGTGGCGAACTGCACAGCGGCGTGGACGTCGTCGACCCCGTTGACGGCGTCGTATTGTTCGACACCGCGCCGACTGCGCTGCTGTCCATCTACGGCGAGGCATTGCCGACGGGTTACGCAAACCGGTTACGGCACTATCGATTCGGTCCGGGCGTGGCGAAAGTTGACTTCGTGCTGTCCGCCGACGTGCCGTGGAAGGACTCGCGCTTGGCCGACGCGGTGACGTTTCACCTGGGCGGCACCCGCGCCGAGATGGCCGCCGCGGAGGCGGCCGTGGCGGCCGGGCGGCACGCCGAACGGCCGATGGTGCTGGCGGCGCTCCCGCATGTCGCTGACCCGGGCCGGGTGGACCGCGCCGGCCTGCGGCCGATGTGGAGCTATGCGCACGTACCGTCCGGTTCCCCGATCGATCAGGCCGAGGCGGTGACCGCGACGGTGGAACGGTTCGCCCCGGGCTTTCGCGACATCGTCGTGGCGACCCGCGGCGTGCCGGCGGCGCAGATGGCGGAGCACAACGCGAACTACGTCGGCGGTGACATCGCGGTCGGGGGCGCCGATGCGTGGCGTGCGCTCACCGGCCCCACACCACGACTCAACCCTTGGGCCACACCACTTCGCGGCGTCTACCTGTGCTCGTCGGCCACGCCGCCCGGCGCCGGCGTGCACGGCATGGCCGGTTACTACGCAGCGCGAACGCTGTTGCGCCGCGAGTTCGGCCTGGACCGGTTGCCGAGTCTGGGTCCCTGACGCCCGCCGCGCCTTACCGACTGGTGCGGCTCAGGCGGTTTCGGTGATCGGGCGGTCCACCCAGCTCATCAGGGCGCGCAGCTTCTTGCCGGTGACCTCGATCGGATGCTCGGCGTTGCGCTTGCGCAGCTCTTCGAGTTCCTTGTTGCCACCCTCGACGTTGGCCACCAGCTTCTTGACGAACGTGCCGTCCTGGATCTCGCCGAGGATCTGGTTCATCCGCTCCTTGGTGGCGGCGTCGATGATGCGCGGCCCGGACAGGTAGCCGCCGAATTCCGCGGTGTCGGAGACCGAGTAGTTCATCCGGGCGATGCCGCCCTCGTACATCAGGTCGACGATGAGCTTGAGCTCGTGCAGCACCTCGAAGTACGCCAGCTCCGGCGCATATCCGGCCTCGACCATCACGTCGAAGCCGGTCTTCACCAATTCCTCTGTGCCGCCGCACAACACGGCCTGCTCACCGAACAGGTCGGTCTCGGTCTCGTCCTTGAACGTGGTTTTGATGACGCCGGCGCGGGTGCCGCCGATGCCCCTGGCGTAGGACAGCGCCAGCGCCATGCCCGCACCGTCCGGGTCCTGTTCCACCGCAACCAGGCACGGAACGCCCTTGCCGTCGACGAACTGGCGGCGCACCAGGTGCCCGGGCCCCTTGGGCGCCACCATCCCGACAGTGACGTTGGCCGGCGGCTTGATCAGCCCGAAGTGGATGTTGAGGCCATGGCCGAAGAACAGCGCGTTGCCCGCTTCGAGGTGCGGCTCGATCTCGTTCTTGAAGATGTCCGCCTGCGCGGTGTCGGGCGCCAACAGCATTATCACGTCGGCCCACTTGGCGACCTCCGTCGGTGTGTCGACCTCGAGGCCCTGCTCGGCGACCTTATCGCGGGACCTCGAGCCCTCGCGCAGGCCGACTCTGACCTCGACGCCGGAGTCCCGCAGGCTCAGCGAGTGAGCGTGCCCCTGACTGCCGTACCCGATGACGCCAACCTTGCGTCCCTGGATGATCGACAGGTCGGCGTCGTCGTCGTAGAACATCTCAACTGCCACAGCTATTTTCCTCGTCTTCCAGAATATCTTTCGGTGATTTACTTGCCGGTGATCCCGCGCGGACCGCGCGACATCGACACCAGGCCGGATTGCACGATTTCACGGACGCCATAGGGCTCGAGCACGCGCAGCAGCGCCTCGATCTTCGCCGGCGTGCCGGTGGTCTCGATGATCAGTGATTCGGTGGACACATCGATCACCTTGGCCCGGAAGAGGTTCGCCGCCTCGATCACCTGGCCGCGGGTGCCGGCGTCGGCGCGCACCTTGATCAGCACCAGCTCCCGGGCCACCGAGTTGTCCTCGTCCTGCTCGACGACCTTGATGACGTTGATCAGCTTGTGAAGCTGCTTGCTCACCTGCTCGAGCGGCAGGTCCTCGACGGTGACGACGATCGTCATCCTCGACATGTTCTTCTGCTCCGTGGCACCGACCGCGAGCGACTGAATATTGAAGCCGCGTCGCGAGAACAGTGACGCGACCCGGGCCAGCACGCCGGGTTTGTCCTCGACGAGCACCGAAAGCGTATGCGTGGAAATGGTCACTAGACCAGATCCTCGTCGTCGAAGAGCGGACGGATGCCGCGGGCGGCCTGGATCTCGTCGTTGCCGGTGCCCGCCGCGACCATCGGCCACACCTGCGCGTCGGCGCCGACGATGAAGTCGATGACCACCGGTCGGTCGTTGATCGCCCGTGCCCGGTTGATCACATCCACAACGTCTTCCTCACGCTCGCAACGTAATCCGACGCAACCCAGCGCCTCGGCCAGCTTCACGAAATCGGGGATACGGTGCGAATGGGTGGCCAGGTCGGTCTGCGAGTACCGCGACTGGTAGAACAGCGTCTGCCACTGCCTGACCATGCCGAGGTTTCCGTTGTTGATGATGGCGACCTTGATCGGCACGCCCTCGATCGCGCAGGTGGCCAACTCCTGGTTGGTCATCTGGAAACAGCCGTCGCCGTCGATGGCCCACACCTCGGCATCCGGTCGGGCCAGCTTCGCGCCCATCGCAGCGGGGATCGCGAAGCCCATCGTGCCCAGGCCACCGGAATTGATCCAGGTGCGCGGGTTCTCGTACGAGACGAACTGAGCCGCCCACATCTGGTGCTGACCGACACCGGCGACGTACACCGCGTCGGGTCCGGCGATCTTGCCTATCGTCTCGATCACGTACTCCGGGGACAGGCTGCCGTCGCTTTGCGGGCCGTAGCTCAGCGGATAGGTGTTCTGCACGCTGCGCAGGTACTGCCACCAGGCGGCGAGGTCGGCGCCGGCGTTGCCGGTCTTGCGCAGCGCCTCGATCAGATCGTCGATGACGGCTTTCACGTCGCCCACGATCGGGACGTCGGCGTTGCGGTTCTTGCCGATCTCGGCGGGATCGATGTCGGCGTGGATCACCTTGGCCTCGGGGGCGAAGGAATCCAGCCTGCCGGTCACCCGGTCGTCGAAGCGTGCGCCCAGCGCGATGAGCAGGTCGCTGCGCTGCAGCGCGGCCACCGCCGAGACCGTGCCGTGCATGCCGGGCATCCCGAGGTTCTGCGGGTGGCTGTCGGGGAACGCGCCGCGCGCCATCAGCGTGGTGACGACGGGGATGCCGGTCAGCTCGGCCAGATCCAGCAGCTGCGCGCTCGCGTCGCCCCGGATCACACCGCCGCCGACATACAGCACCGGCTTGCGGGCATCGGAGATCAGCTTGGCCGCCGCCCGAATCTGCTTGGCGTGCGGCTTCGTGGTCGGCTTGTAGCCGGCCAGCTCGAGGCGCGGCGGCCAGCTGAACGTGCAGGTGCCCTGCAGCACATCCTTGGGGATGTCCACCAGCACCGCGCCGGGGCGGCCCGACGAGGCGATGTGGAATGCCTCGGCGATCACCTGCGCGATGTCGTCGCCGCGCCGCACCAAGAAGTTGTGCTTGGTGATCGGCATCGTGATGCCGGAGATGTCGGCTTCCTGGAACGCATCGGTGCCGATCAGCGACCGGCCGACCTGACCGGTGATGGCGACCACCGGAACCGAGTCCATCTGCGCGTCGGCGAGCGGCGTCACCAGGTTGGTCGCGCCGGGCCCGGAGGTGGCCATGCACACGCCGACGCGCCCGGTCGCGTGGGCGTACCCGCTGGCGGCGTGGCCGGCGCCCTGCTCGTGGCGGACCAGCACGTGACGCAGCTTCTGCGAGTCGAACAGCGGATCGTAAACCGGAAGCACCGCGCCGCCGGGGATGCCGAAGATCACCTCGACGTCGAGCTCCTCGAGTGACCTGATCACGGCCTGAGCGCCGGTAATTTGTTGCGGCGCAACTCTTTTCTCCTGGTCCGACCCCTTGGGGGGCGGTGCGGGGGCGGCCCAGTCCTGTGGTCGCGTTGCGGGTGCGCTCACGGTGTCCTCTTTGTCTCGTGGTGGTCGTCGTGATTCGTTCGTGGTACTTGTGACAACAAAAAACCCCCGGCAGCTTCTGCTGCTGCACGAGGGTTGCGCGTCGATGGTTGCTGGCTAGGCCGGACTACACATCAACGCGCCGACCAATTACTACGAGCAATCCGCTTGCCTGCACAGCACCCGACGGTAGTCCCCGCACTGGTCAAAGGTCAAATTCGTGACGGTGGAATGATGCTCGTATGGCCACCGACCCCAAGACCGCGCCGGCCCCGGTAGTGATCAAGATTTCACCGATGGCGCACTTTGCAGTCGGCTTTTTCACGCTGGGGCTGCTTGTGCCGGTGCTCACCTGGCCGGTGACCGCGCCGCTGTTGGCGATCCCGGTGCTGCTGGCCGCGTTGATCGTACGGCTGCGGACGGTGGCCGACCCGCACATGGTGACCGTCCGCACGCTGCTGAGCAGTCGCGCCGTCGACTGGGGCGATATCGAGGGGCTGCGGTTTTCGAAGGGCTCGTGGGCCAGGGCGCAGCTGAAAGGCGGCGACGAGTTGCGGTTGCCCGCAGTCACGTTCGCGACGTTGCCGCAACTGGCCGAGGTCAGCGGCGGCCGCGTGCCCAACCCCTACCTGCGCTGACGTGAATTTCAGCCGAGCGGGTTATGGCCGTTCAACAGCACCCAGATCGCGATGCCGCCGCCGATGCCCAGCAGCAGCGCCGCGAACGAGCCGATGAACGGCCGACGAGCCCAGCCCCGGCCGGCGTCGAAGCCGTACCGGCCGGGTCCGACCAGGATGATCGCGGCCAGTGCCGTGATCATCAACACCTGGAACTGGTTGCCGTCGGGCACAAAGAACGCGAAGTAGCCCGCCTGATGTTGGGCCGCCAGGTTGGCCAGCACCCCGTTCAGCAGGTAGGCCAGCGCCGCGGCGGCGGCGACCGGAGTGAACAGCCCCAGCACCAGCAGCAGCCCGGCAGCGATCTGCGTGCCGGCGGCCAGGTAGGTCAGCACGTCGGCGTGCTGGTAGCCCATGTCCGACAGCGAATTCCTGAACCCGGCCAGCCCCTGCCCGCCCCACCAGCCGAACGCCTTCTGCAGGCCGTGCGCGACAAGGATCGTGCCGACGCCGACGCGGAGCAGCAGCAGACCCAGGTGCTGGGTGCCGCGGCGACCGGCCGCCCGCACCCGGTCGTCGACGAACTCGTCACCGATGAGGTCGGCCGGTGCGTGTGCACCGTGCTCCGCGGATCCCGGCTGGACATACGGCAGCGGCTCAGGGCCGCTCAACAACCCCAGCCCGCGCCCGCCCGGTGCCGGCGTGCCGGAGTTGTAATGTGGGATCGTCGTCGTCTCGAAATCGCCACCGTAGGTCGCCGAGGGCATGTCGTCTTCGGGGTCGACCAGGCTTGCCGAACTGGGCCGTTGCCAGGCGCTGGGGTCATGGGGATGACTGGTCACCGTGCCAGCGTAAGTGCAACCTAGACCCGAATCACGGATTTAAGCCGGGCCGTCACCTCACCTTTACCTGCTCGGTATCCGCCCGGTAGCAGGCTCGCCGGAGAGGCGACGTGGCGGGCGCCGAGGAACTATCCGTAACCTGGCGGGCATGCGGGTGCGCGGGCCGGTCAGGGGTGCTCTTGTGGCGCTGGCCGCCATGGGGTTGCTGGTCACCGGATGCGCCCGGTTCAACGACGCACAGTCGGCCCCGTTTACCACGGCGCCACACCTCAAGCAGGCCCCGTCGTCGACGCCGCCGCCACCGCCGCCGCTGCCTCCCAAACCGTTCCCGAAGCAGTGCCCCGCCCCCGGCGTCATGCAGGGTTGCCTGGAGGCCACCAGCGGCCTGATCATGGGCCCCGACAGTAAGTCGGCGCTGGTCGCCGAGCGCACCACCGGCGCAGTCCAGCAGGTGTCGGTCAGCGCCGAACCCAAGGTCAAGATGGTGATCCCGGTCGACCCGTCCGGCGGCGGCGGGCTGATGGACATCGTCTTGTCGCCGACGTACTCGCAGGACCGACTGATGTATGCCTACCTCAGCACGCCCACCGACAACCGGGTGATCCGCATCGCCGACGGCGACATTCCCAAAGACATCCTGACCGGCATTCCCAAGGGCGCCACCGGCAACACCGGCGCACTGATGTTCACCAGCCCTACCACGCTGGATGTGCTCACCGGCGACGCCGGCAACCCGGCGCTGGCGGCGGACCCCGCATCCCTGGCCGGCAAGCTGATCCGCATCGAGCAGCCCACGACCGTCAACCAGGCACCCGTGACCACCGCCATGAGCGGCATGGGCTCCGCCGGCGGGTTGTGCACCGACCCCGCCGACGGCTCGCTGTACATCACCGACCGCACGCCGACCGCGGACCGGCTGCAGCGCATCGCGCCCGACTCCAAACAGTCGACGGTGTGGACATGGCCGGACCGGCCGGGCGTGGCGGGCTGCGCAGCGCTGGACGGGACAGTGCTGGTCAACCTGGTCAACACCAAGCAGACCGTCGCGGTGCGGATGGCACCCGGCACAGGGGCGGTCACGGGGCAGCCGGAGGTGGTCCGCCAAGATCAGCACGGTCACGCGTGGGCGCTGGAGGTAGCGCCGGACGGCAACGTGTGGGGCGCCACCGTGAACAAGACCTTCGGCGACGCCGAGAAGCTCGACGATGTGGTGTTCCCGCTGTTCCCGCAGGGCGGCGGCTTCCCGCGCAGCAGCGACGACGTCGTCTAGATCGTCTCGCCTGCGGTCCCGGCGATCTCGACGCATGATTAGCGGTGATGGCTGTCATTTCGCGCGGATTCGGTTCCCGGCGGCGCGGCTCGAACCCCGACCTGCCGCCCGGTCAGTACCTGACCACTGATTTCCCGGTGCTCTCAGCCGGCCCCACCCCCGAGATCGACCGGGTCGAGTGGCAGTTCGTGATCCGCGACGAGACGGGCACCCGCCACGAGTGGAGTTGGGACGCGATGATGGCGCTGCCCGTTGAGGACGTTCACACCGACATCCACTGCGTCACCCGGTGGTCGAAGCTGGGCACGACGTGGCGCGGCGTGGCCCTGGACACGCTGTTCGCCGAGGTTGAGACCAGCTACGACTACGCGATGATCCACTCGTACGGTGGCTACACGACCAATGTCCCGCTGGCCGACCTGCTCGACGGCCAGGCGTGGATCGCGTTCGAATTCGACGGTGAACCGTTGGTTCCGGAGCACGGCGGCCCGGCCCGCCTCCTGCTGCCGCATCTGTACTTCTGGAAGAGCGCCAAGTGGGTGCGCGGGATCGTGATGCACAGCGACGACGATCCCGGGTTCTGGGAGCAGAACGGCTACCACACCTACGGCGACCCGTGGAAAGAGCAGCGCTACGGGGATTCGTGATGAGCGCTCGCGCGAAGAACAGACTGTGGTGATGAGCGCTCGCGCGAAGAACAGACTGTGGCGATGAGCGCTCGCGCGAAGAACAGACTGTGGCGATGAGCGCGTGGCTGACAGCGACCGTGGTGGCCGCCGAGATGGCGATTCCCGACGGGCGGCTCCTCACCCTCGACGTGCCGGGCTGGGACGGCAGCCTGCCCGGGCAGCACCTGGATCTGCGGCTCACCGCCGAAGACGGCTACCAGGCGGTGCGCTCCTACTCGATGGCCTCGTACGGGCCTGCCGGACACGTCCAGTTGGCCGTGGACCGGCTCCCCGACGGCGAGGTCTCACCGTATCTCGTCGAAGAGCTGATGCCCGGCGATCAGTTTGAGGTCAAGGGCCCGATCGGGCGCTATTTCGTTTGGCGCACAATGCAATCGGAGCCTGTGCAGCTGGTGGCCGGAGGTTCGGGCGTGGTGCCGCTCATGGCGATGATCCGAGCGCACGACGACTCGGAAAGCGCCGCCCCGTTCCGCATGTTGTATTCCGTGCGCAGCCCCGAGCACGCCTACTACGCGGGCGAACTCGCGACGCGGGTGGGTGAGCGGTTCCGGCTGGACTGGGTGTACACGGGTCGCACCCCGAACGGCTGGCCACGTCCGCCTGGGCGCATCGACAGGGAGATCGTTGAGGAGCTCATTATCGCGCCGGGTGAGCGCCCTACCGTCTATGTCTGCGGCGCAACGGGATTCGTCGAAGCAGTGGCCTCACTGCTCGTGGAGCTGGGCCATGATCCACTGCGGATCAAGACCGAGCGCTACGGTGGCGCCTGATTCAGCTGCAAGCCGCCAGCACCAATTCGCGTACCCGCGCCGCGTCGGCCTGACCCCGGGTCGCCTTCATCACCGCACCGACGATCGCGCCCGCCGCCTGGACTTTGCCGCCGCGGATCTTCTCCGCCACGTCCGGGTTCGCGGCGAGCGCCTCCGCCACGGCGGACCGGATCAGCGAGTCGTCGCGAACAAGTTCCAACCCGCGGCCGGCCATCACCTGCTCGGGCTCGCCCTCCCCGGCCAGCACGCCCTCCACGACCTGGCGGGCCAGCTTGTTCGACAGCTTGCCGTCGTCCACCAAGGCGATCACCGTGGCCACCTGGTCGGGAGTGATCGGCAACTCGTCCAGTTCTCCACCTGCCTCGTTGGCCTTCTGCACCAGGAAGTTCCCCCACCACGCGCGGGCCGCATCACTCGAGGCGCCGCGTTCCACGGTGGCCGCAACGAGATCGACGGCCCCCGCGTTGACGAGGTCGCGCATCACTTCGTCGGACACTCCCCATTCCTGCTGAGTTCGCTTGCGCCGCAACCACGGCAGTTCTGGAAGCGTCTGCCGTAACCGCTCCACGAGCTCGGCGCCGGGCGCGACCGGCTCCAGATCCGGCTCCGGGAAGTAGCGGTAGTCCTCCGCGGACTCCTTGCTGCGCCCCGGCGAGGTGTGGCCGTTCTCGTGGAAGTGGCGGGTTTCCTGGGTCACCCGGTGACCGTTGGCCAGAACCGCGGCCTGACGGCGCATCTCGTAGCGAACGGCCACCTCGACGCTCTTCAGGGAGTTGACGTTCTTGGTCTCGGTTCGGATGCCGAATTCGTCTGCGCCCACCGGCATCAGCGACAGGTTCGCATCGCACCGCATCGACCCCTGGTCCATCCGCACATCCGAAACGTCCAACGCACGCAACAAGCCCCGCAACGCGGTCACATACGCCCGGGCCGTTTCGGGCGCCCGCGCCCCGGTGCCCTCGATCGGCTTGGTCACGATCTCGATGAGCGGCACGCCGGCCCGGTTGTAGTCGATCAGCGACATCGTGGCACCCTCGATGCGACCCGTCTCGCTGCCCAGATGGGTCAGCTTGCCGGTGTCCTCTTCCATGTGCGCCCGCTCGATCTCCACCCGGAACGTGCTGCCGTCGTCGAGCGGCACGTCGAGGTAACCGTTGATCGCGATCGGCTCGTCGTACTGCGAGATCTGGTAGTTCTTCGGCATGTCGGGATAGAAGTAGTTCTTGCGGGCGAACCGACACCACGGCACGATCTCGCAGTTGAGCGCCAAGCCGATCCGGATCGCCGATTCCACCGCCGCGGCATTCAGCACAGGCAGCGAGCCGGGCAACCCGAGGCAGACCGGGCACACATGGCTGTTGGGTTCGCCGCCGAACACGTTGACGCACCCGCAGAACATCTTGGTCGCGGTGGACAGCTCGACATGTACCTCGAGGCCGAGCACCGGCTCGTAACGGCTCAGCACATCGTCGTATTCGAGCAGTTCGGCCGCGGGAGCGATGGTCATAGCCTCGATTTTAGTGCCGCCGTCGTATCGCAGCGCGCGCGGCGATCAGCCGAAGAACGCCGCCGCGTCGTCATAGCGGCTCTGCGGCACGAGTTTGAGCTGGCGGGTCGCGTCGGCCAGCGGCACCCTGCCGATGTCCTGGCCGCGCAGCGACACCATCATCCCGTATTCGCCCGCGTGCGCGGCGTCGGCGGCGTTGACGCCGAAGCGGGTGGCGAGCACGCGGTCATACGCCGTCGGCGTTCCGCCGCGCTGGACGTGGCCCAGCACCGTGGTGCGGACCTCCTTCTTGATGCGCTTCTCGATTTCGACGGCCAGTTGCGCCGCCACCCCGGTGAACCGTTCGTGCCCGAAGTCGTCGACGCCGCCCTCGCGAAGCTTCATCGACCCCGCCGCCGGTTTGGCGCCTTCTGCCACCACACAAATGAAGTGGGACTCCCCCCGCTGGAAGCGGCCCTTCACCAGGCGGCACACCTCCTCGACGTCGAACGGCACTTCCGGGATCAGCGTCATGTGCGCACCGGAGGCAAGTCCCGCATTCAGTGCGATCCATCCGGCGTGGCGGCCCATCACCTCGACCAGCATCACGCGCTGATGCGACTCAGCCGTGCTGTGCAGACGGTCGATCGCCTCGGTGGCGATCGTCAACGCGGTGTCGTGACCGAAAGTCACATCGGTGCAGTCAATGTCGTTGTCGATGGTCTTGGGCACACCGACCACCGGCACGTTCTCATCAGACAGCCAGTGCGCGGCGGTCAGGGTGCCTTCGCCGCCGATCGGGATCAGTACGTCGATGCCGTTGTCGTCGAGCGTCTGTTTGATCTGATCCAGCCCGGCTCGCAGCTTGTCGGGGTGGACGCGGGCCGTCCCCAGCATCGTGCCGCCCTTGGCGAGCAGACGGTCGTTGCGCTCGTCGTTGCGCAGCTGGATGCGCCTGTCCTCCAGCAGCCCGCGCCAGCCGTCCTGAAACCCGACGACCGACGACCCGTACCGGGCACCACACGTGCGCACCACCGCTCGGATCACCGCGTTCAGCCCGGGACAGTCCCCTCCACCGGTGAGAATTCCGATCCGCATGCTGCCATCTTCCCCCCTGCCCATGGCGTGGGCAGCCCGATGGTCAGATGGCAGCCGGCAACGGCCCGCGCGCGGCTTCGTAGGCCGAGCCGACGCGGTAGAGCCGGTCGTCGGCCAGCGCAGGAGCCATGATCTGCAGCCCCACGGGCAGCGAGTCGTCGGGCGAAAGGCCGGCGGGGACGGACATCCCGCAGTGCCCGGCCAGGTTGAGCGGCAACGTGCAGAGGTCGAACAGGTACATCGCGAGCGGATCGTCGACCTTCTCACCGAGCCGGAACGCGGTGGTCGGGGTGGCCGGCGATACCAGCACGTCGACGCGTTGGTACGCCTCGTCGAGGTCGCGCGCGATCAGCGTGCGGACCTTCTGCGCCTGGTTGTAGTAGGCGTCGTAGTAGCCGGCCGACAGCGCGTAGGTGCCGATCATGATGCGGCGCTTGACCTCCGGGCCGAACCCGGCCGCACGCGTGAGGGCCATCACCTCTTCGGCGCTGTGGGTGCCGTCGTCGCCGACACGCAGCCCGTACCGCATTCCGTCGAAGCGGGCCAGGTTCGACGACACCTCCGAGGGCAGGATCAGGTAATAGGCCGCCAGCGCGTTGTCGAAATGCGGGCAGGACACCTCACTGACCTCGGCACCGAGCGACTTGAGCTGCTCGACCGCGGCGTTGAACGACTCCAGCACACCGGCCTGGTAGCCGTCGCCGCGCAGCTGGCTGACCACCCCGACGCGCACCCCCCGCAGGTCTCCCCTGGCGCCGTCACGGGCCGCGCCGACGACGTCGGGCACCTCGGCCTCAAGGGAGGTGGAGTCCTTGCTGTCGTGCCCGGCGATGACCGCGTGCAGCAGCGCGGTGTCGAGCACGGTGCGTGCGCACGGCCCGCCCTGGTCCAGCGACGACGCACACGCCACCAGCCCGTAGCGCGACACGGTGCCGTAGGTGGGCTTGACCCCGACGGTGGCGGTCAGCGCGGCGGGCTGACGGATCGAGCCGCCGGTGTCCGAGCCGATCGCCAGCGGCGCCTGGAACGCGGCCAGCGCCGCGGCACTCCCGCCACCGGACCCGCCCGGCACCCGCTCGACGTCCCACGGGTTGCGGGTCGGGCCGAAGGCAGAGTTCTCGGTCGAGGAGCCCATCGCGAACTCGTCCATGTTGGTCTTGCCGAGGATCGGGATGCCGGCCGCCCGCAGCCGCAGCGTGACGGTCGCGTCGTACGGCGACCGCCAGCCCTCGAGGATCCTGGAGCCGCAGGTGGTCGGCATGTCGGTGGTGGTGAACACGTCCTTGAGCGCCAGTGGAACACCGGCCAGCGGCGACGCGCTCTTCTCACCGGCGGCGACCGCTTCATCGACGCGGGCGGCGTCGGCCAACGCCTGATCGCCGGCGACATGCAGGAACGCACGGTACTGGCTGTCGGTGGCCTCGATCTGGTCCAGGCAGGCCTGCGTCAATTCGGTCGACGACACTTCTCGACGGGAGATCTTGTCGGCCAGTGTCGCAGCGTCCAGCCGGATGATGTCGCTCATTGCGGCTCTCCGAGGATTCGCGGGACCGCGAACCGGCCGTCCACGGTCGCGGGTGCCTCGGCGAGCACCAGCTCGCGCGGCAGGGACGGTTCGACGACGTCGGGCCGCATGACGTTGACGGCCTTGAGCGGGTTGTCGGTCGGTTCGACTCCGGAGACGTCGACGGACTGAATCTGGCTGACATAGCCCAGGATGGCGTCGAGCTGTCCGGCGAAGCTGTCCAGCTCGGCATCGCTCAGCGCCAGGCGCGCCAACCGGGCCAGGTGGGCCACCTCATCGCGGGAGATCTGGGACACGAGCGTCAAGCCTATCGGCCTTCGTTCGCCGGAATGCTGAGCGGACCGCGCTGTGCGACAGTGTGCGCGTGCCTTCATATCTGCTGCGGGTCCAGCTCGTCGATCGACCGGGCAGCCTGGGCTCGTTGGCGCTGGCTCTGGGGTCGGTAGGCGCGGACATCCTGTCGCTGGACGTCGTTGAGCGGATGTCAGGGGCCGCGATCGACGACCTGGTGGTCGACCTGCCGCCCGGCGCGATGCCCGACATGCTGATCACCGCGGCGGAGGCGCTCGACGGTGTCCGCGTGGACAGCATCCGGCCGCACACGGGCCTGCTGGAGGCGCACCGCGAGCTCGAACTGATCGACCACATCGCCGCCGGCAGCAATTGGCTGGGAAAACTGCAGGTGCTTGCCGACGAGTCGCCCCGGGTGCTGCGCGTGGGTTGGTGCACGGTGGTCCAGCTGACGGAAGGCGGGTTCGAGCGGGTCGTGGGCAGCGCCGGCGCTCCGGAGACGGTCGCCGAATCGGCACCGTGGTTGCCGCTGCAGGGCGCCGCCGCTCTCGACGGCACCGCCGGCTGGGTGCCGCGGGTGTGGCGCGACATGGACACGACGCTGGCCGCCGCGCCGCTGGGCGATCCGAGTTGCGCGGTGATGCTGGGCCGCCCCGGTGGCCCGTACTTCCGCCCGTCGGAGGTCGCGCGGCTGGGCTATCTGGCCGGCATCGTCGCGACGATTTTGCGGTAAAACTCCGCGGCCGCGGGCTTTGCGTCGAATTCAGTGCTTTCCCAGCATCTTTGCCCACATTTCCCAGCAGCGATAGCGGTCGGGACGTAATAGCCGGCGCCTCCGGACCGATAGAACACGTGAGATGTCAACACAGGCTGTGGGCCTATCGATCGGGGCCATCACCATGGGGGCCGTGGTGCCGCGGCACGCGACCGCGACGCGGCGTTCGGTCTTGACGCTGTACCCGCATCGGCCGCCGGAGCTGGGCCTGCCCTCGGAGAACCCGAACATCAACCAGCGTGGGCAGGTGATCACCGACTTCGTCGAGCGGGTGGGCGATCCCGTCGGCATCGTGGCCGCCGACGGTTCGGTCCACCGCGGCGACAAGCTGGTGGCTGACGCGTTGTGCGCGCTCACATACACGATCTGCGAAGGCCTGCCGCCGGCACAGCCGGCAACCGTCGCGTACCCCGCGCACTGGAGCCCCGGCGCCGTGCGCGCGTTGCGCCGGGCGTTGGCCGTGTTGCCCGAATGGTCGGTTGCCACTGACCTCGTGCCAGTCATTTCGGACGCGGAAGCGGCGCTGACCGCGTTGCAGCACGAGCCGGGTCTGCCGTCACGGGGCGTGATCGCGTTGTGCGACTTCGGGGCCACGGGTACGAGCATCACGCTGGCGGACGCTGCGGACGGGTTGCGCCAGCTGGGCCCGACGGTGCGGCACACCGATCTCTCCGGCGATCTGATCGACCACGCGTTGCTCAAGCACGTCCTCGCCGACCTTCCCGCCGGCGTGGATCTCTCGGGCACGACTGTCCTCAGCTCACTGACGCGGCTTCGCGCGGCGTGCCGCGCCGCGAAGGAGCGCCTGTCGGCAACTGCGGTCACCACGATGGCCACCACGATCATCCCCGACGCGCCCGGGTTCGGCGGAACGATCCGCATCACCCGGGCGGAGCTCGAGGACGAGATTCGCCGCCCGTTGACGGAGTTCATGGATGTCCTCCACGAGACGTTGGCCCGTAGCGGCGTAGGACTATCGGACCTTGCCGCGGCCGCGTCGGTCGGCGGTGGGGCGCACATCCCGCTGGTCACCACCACTTTGTCCGAACACCTGCGGCTGCCGGTGATCACCACGCCGCGCCCGGAACTGACGGCGGCCACCGGCGCTGCGCTTTCGGCGGGACGAGGGGCCGGCGAGGACAGCGCGACGGCTGTTGTTGTTCGGGTCGCGGCGCCCGCGGGCGAGCACGCCTCTGACTCATTCCCGCCGCTCGCGTGGTCACAAGAAGACCCCCGGGAAGACTCGCCCGTTCCGCCGTTAGACCTGAGTACCGCCCGACCTCAGTTGCAGTTCCAGCCCGACGAAACGCCCGCCGGAAGCGTCGAGGACAGGGACCCCTGGTACCGACGTCCGCTGCTCGCGGTTGCCGGTCTGGCCGCCGCCATCTCACTGACGGCCGGGGTCATCGTCCTTCACCGGGACAGCACCCCGCTCGCGGCCACGACGACCACGACGGCCACGCCGGGTCCGGGGGTGCGGGGGGCGGTGGCGCCGTCAGCCGCTGCGCCCGCAGCCGGCAACCCGGCCCAGCCGGGGCAACCGCAGCCCGCCGCGCAAGCGCCTGTGCCGGTGGCGCAAAGCCGCCCGATAGAGCAGCAGGCGGACCAGCAGCCCCCGGCTCCCGCACCTGCACTCGCGGCGAATCCGGCGGTACCGGTGGTCGTCGCGGCGCCGATCGCGCAGCCTGCACCCGCGCCGCTTGCGCCCCCGGAGCCGCCGCCGAGCGCGCCGGCCGTCGTGACGACGACGCCCCCGCCGACCACCCCGACGGCCGCGCCACCGACCACGACCTACCAGCCGCCACCCACCCAGCCGCCCACGACGACGCACCAGTCGCCACCCACCACCACACAAGCACCGTCGACAACCGAGGCGCCACCCCCCTCGTCAGAGCCGCCGTCAACAACCCCGTCGGCTGCACCGGCGCCGCACGGTCGTCACTGAGAGGCCGCTTGCTGCGGCACCGCCGGCGGACCGTTTTCGAGCAGCGCACGGAAGCCGTCCTCGTCAAGGATCCGCACACCGAGTTCGACGGCCTTGTCGTACTTCGACCCCGGCGAGTCGCCCGCCACGACATAGGCGGTCTTCTTCGACACCGAACCGGCGGCCTTGCCGCCGCGTGCGACGATCGCCTCCTTGGCCTCGTCACGCGAGAACCCGGGAAGGGACCCGGTCACCACGATCGACAACCCTGCCAGCGTGCGTTGGACGCTGGTGTCGCGTTCGTCGGCCATCCGGACGCCTGCCGCACGCCACTTGTCGACGATCGACCGGTGCCAATCAACGCTGAACCACTCGATCAGGGCCGCCGCAATGGTCGGGCCGACCCCCTCCACCGCCGCCAATTGCTCTTGTGACGCGGCCATGATCGCCTCGACGCTGCCGAACTCGGTGGCCAGTGCCCGCGCCGCCGTCGGCCCGACGTGCCGAATCGACAGCGCGACCAGGACGCGCCACAGGGGGCGCGACGTGGCGCGGTGCAAATTCTCCAGCAGCCGCGCGCCGTTGGCAGACAAGTTGCCGTCTTTGGTGCGGAACAGCTCCGTGCGCAGAAGGTCGTCGCGGGTCAGCGTGAACAGGTCGCCCTCGTCGGTGATCACGCCCGCCTTCAGCAGCGCGACGGCGGCCTCGTAGCCGAGCCCCTCGATGTCGAACGCGCCGCGCCCGGCCACGTGAAAGACACGCTCACGCAACTGCGCGGGGCACGAGCGGCCGTTCGGGCACCGGATGTCCGCGTCGCCCTCCTTCGCGGGGGCCAGCGGCGTGCCGCACTCCGGACAGTGGGTTGGCATGACGAATTCGCGTTCGGTGCCGTCGCGGAGGTCGACGACGGGCCCGAGCACCTCGGGGATCACGTCGCCGGCCTTGCGGATCATCACCGTGTCGCCGATCAGCACACCCTTGCGTTTGACCTCCGACGCGTTGTGCAGCGTGGCCAGCCCGACGGTCGACCCAGCGATCCGCACCGGGGTCATGTAGGCGAACGGGGTCACCCGCCCGGTGCGGCCGACGTTCACCCGGATGTCGAGCAGCTCGGTCTGCGCCTCCTCCGGCGGGTACTTGTAGGCCACCGCCCACCGTGGTGCCCGCGACGTGGCGCCCAGGCGTCGTTGCAGCGCCAGATCGTCGACTTTGACCACCACGCCGTCAATCTCGTGTTCGAGCTCGTGGCGGTGCTCACCCCAGTAGGCGATGCGCTCCTCGACGGCGTGCAGGCCCCGGACACGAGTGGTGTGCTCGGACACCGGCAGCCCCCACGCCGTCAGCGCGGTGTAGGCGTCGTGCAGTGTCGGCGGGTTGAAGCCCTCGGTGTAGCCCAACCCGTGGCAGATCATCCGCAGCTTGCGCCGCGCGGTGACGGCCGGGTTCTTCTGGCGCAGCGAGCCGGCGGCGCTGTTGCGCGGATTCGCGAACGGCGCCTTGCCCTCCTCCACGAGGCTGGCGTTGAGGTTTTCGAAATCGGAGAGCCGGAAAAACACTTCACCACGTACTTCGAGCACCTTCGGTACCGGGAAATCGCCTGTCACCGTGAGTGTTTCGGGGATATCGTCGATGGTGCGGGCGTTCAGCGTGACGTCCTCGCCGACGCGGCCGTCGCCACGGGTGGCGGCGCGCTGCAGCCGACCGTCGCGGTACACCAACGACACCGCCACCCCGTCGACCTTCAGCTCGCACAGGTAGTGCGGGTCGCCCCCGATCTCGCCTTCGACCCGCTTTGCCCAAACCGCCAACTCCTCCGGGGCGAACACGTCGTCGAGGCTGAGCATCCGCTCCCGATGCTGCGCCTCGGCGAAATCGGTGGCGAAGCCGGCACCGCCGACGAGCTGAGTGGGCGAGTCGGGGACCCGCAGCTCGGGGTGGCGGTCCTCCAGCGCGACCAGTTCGTTGAACAACGTGTCGAACTCGGCGTCGGAGATGATCGGCGCGTCTTTGACGTAGTACCGGAACTGGTGATCGCGGACCTCGCCGGCGAGCTCCAGCCAGCGACGCCGCACGCCGGGGTCGACCGGATCGGTCTCCGGGATTGCCGCATTCGCCACCCTCGCAGGCTATCGCGGCGTGCCGACCGGCGACCGGCCCTCGTTAGTCTCAAGAGGTGCCGCATCCGATCATGTTCCGCGACGACGACTTCGGCCTGGCCGAGCTGCGCCGCATCGCGCTCGGATTCCCAGCCGCGTTCGAGAAGGTCTCGTGGGGCCGGCCGGTGTTCTGCGCGCCGAAGATCTTCGCGATGTACGGCGGCAACGCCAGGACCGATACGCCCGGTGAGATGGCAGCGTTCCCCTATTCGATGCTGGTCAAGGTCGAGGAAGCGGATCGCGACGCGCTCGAGCAGGACAGCCGCTTCTTCTATCCCGCGTACATGGGCCCGCATGGCTGGTTGGGCCTCGACTTCACGGCTGGTTCGGTTGACTGGGATGAGGTCCGTGAGCTCGTCGACGCGTCCTACCGGCTGGTGGCACCGCGAAGGCTGATCAAGCAGCTCGACGCTGACCGTAGTTAGATCGCCTCGGGATCGTCGGCGAATGTGTCGGCCACCTTCTGCGCAACCTCGATCGCCGTGCGCGCCCATTCCCGGGTAGCACCGGCGAGCCCGCACGTCGGCGTGACTCCGATCCGCTCGGCCAGCACCGTGCGTGAAAAACCCAGCCGATCGGTCAGCGACGCGGCGGTACGGGCGATCTCCCGCGCCGACGGCGGGCGAGCCGGTGCGGTCGCCGGGATCAGGCCCAAGAGCACGGTCCGGCCGGCGTCGAGGAATTCACCGAGGCCATCGAGATCGAGCCGGTCACGCGACGAGGCGTCGAAAGATACCGCGTGAACAGCGCTGCGCAGCAACATGTTCCACGGGATGTCGGGTTCGCAGCTGTGCAGTGCCACCTCGGCGCCCGCGGTGGCGACGCAGTCGTCGATCAGCCCGAGGGCGACGGATTCGTCGACGGCGTGCACCGGCGTCAGGGCCGTCACACCCGTCAGCCGCCCGGCCAGCGCCGCGGCCAGCGACGGCTCGTCGAATTGCACCACCACCGGGCTGTCGAGCCGCCTGCTCACGTGGGCCCGGTGGGTTGCGACGCCTTCGGCCAGTGACGCGGCCAGATCACGGACCGCACCTTGATCGGTGATCGCGCGGTGACCGGTGGGCAGTTCGACCTGGGCGGCCAACGTGATCGGACCCGGCGCCTGCACTTTGACCGTGCGGTCGCCGCCGCGCAGGCCGGCGCGCTCCCAGGCTTCCTCCAGCGCATCGATGTCCTCGTCGAGCAGAGCGGCCGCTCGGCGGGTCACCGCTCCGGGCCGGGCCGCGATGCGGTACCCGCGTGGGACGACATCGAGCGCGATGTCGACCAGCAGCGCTGCGGCGCGGCCGATGATGTCGGCGCCCACCCCGCGCGCGGGCAACTCGACGAGGTGCGGCAGGTCGTGCAGCTCGCCGACGACCACCTCGGCGGCGGGCCGCGGCGCAGTACCGGGCCATGACCCGATGCCGGTGGCGGCGGCGAAAGCGCTCACTGGGCCAACAGTATTCGATTTGCCCGGACTACTGTGACCCACCGGGTGAAGGCGCGTCGCGATGCGGGGGGTGAGCGGGCCGCCGCCGACATACTTCGAGGATGGCAATGAGGTGTGACGACTACGCCGCCGACGACGCGATCGTCGCGCTGCCGATCACCTCGTCGCCGAGCGGATCCCGACGGTACAGTGCCATCGTCTGGCCAGGCGCCACTCCACGCAGCGCTGTCGTGAGCCTGACCTTCAGGTTCCCGCCGGCGTACCGGGCAACACCGTCGGCCTCGCCGCCATGCGCACGCACCTGAACCGCGCACTCAACCGGGCCTCGAGGGGGTGCGCCGGACGTGAACACCGGGCGCTCGCCGGTCAGCGACCACACTTCGAGATCGCCGGCGTCACCCACGGTCACCGTGCCGGTCGCGGCGTCGATCGCGGTGACGTACTTCGGCCGGCCGTCGGGTCCGGGTCCCGCGAGGCCCAGGCCCTTGCGCTGCCCGATCGTGAAGTTGTGCACCCCGTCGTGCTCGGCCAACAGCGCCCCGCCGGCCTCGACGACTTTCCCGCGGCGCACTCCGATGCGGGCACCCAGAAACGCCTGGGTGTCACCGGACGGGATGAAGCAGATGTCGTGGCTGTCGGGCTTGGCGGCGACCGCCAGGCCCCGCGCGGCGGCCTCTTCGCGGATGTGCGGCTTCGGGGTGTCGCCCACCGGGAACAGTGCGTGCCGCAGCTGTTCGCTGGTCAGCACGGCCAACACGTACGACTGGTCCTTGTCCCGGTCGACCGCACGGCGCAGCCGGCCGGCGGCCAACCGCGCGTAGTGGCCGGTGGCCACCGCGTCGAAACCGAGTGCCAATGCCCGGGCCGCCAAGGCGGAAAACTTGATTCGCTCGTTGCAGCGCACACACGGGTTGGGCGTGTGCCCGCGGGCATAGGCCGAGACGAAGTCGTCGATCACGTCCTCGGTGAACTTGTCGGCGAAATCCCAGACATAGAAAGGGATTCCCAGCACGTCGGCGACACGTCGGGCATCGCCGGCGTCCTCCTTGGAGCAGCACCCCCGGGACCCGGTGCGCAGCGTGCCAGGTGCCGACGACAGCGCGAGGTGCACCCCCACGACGTCGTGGCCGGCGTCGACCATGCGGGCGGCGGCCACCGACGAGTCCACTCCCCCGCTCATCGCGGCGAGCACCTTCACGAGCGCGCCACCCCGGCGCTCGCCAGCGCAGCTTCCCGTGCCCGCGCGACAGCGGCAGGCAGCACGTCGAGTACGGCGTCGACGTCGGCGGCCACGCTCGTGCGGCCCAGTGACAGCCGCAGGGAACCCCGCGCGTCAGCAGGCCGAGCCCCCATCGCTAGCAGCACATGCGACGGCCGCGCGACCCCGGCGGTGCAGGCCGAACCCGTTGAGCACTCAATCCCATTGGCGTCCAATAACATCAACAGCGAGTCACCTTCACAACCGGTGAACGTGAAGTGAGCGTTGCCCGGAAGCCGACCGTCGCGCGGCCCGTTGAGGTGCGTGTCGTCGATGCTTGACAAGACTCCATCGATCAGGCGGTCACGCAATTCGCGCAGTTTCGCGCTGTGGGCGTCCAGCCCTTCCACCGCGAGGCGGGTTGCCACCGCCATGCCCACCGCGGCGGCGACATCGGGCGTGCCGGAGCGCACGTCGCGTTCTTGACCGCCGCCGTGCAGCAGCGGCACGCACGCGGTGTCGCGCCGCAGCAGCAGGGCGCCTGCGCCCGTCGGCCCCCCGTACTTGTGCGCGGCCACGCTCATCGCCGACAATCCGCTTTCAAAGAACGACACCGGCAGCTGCCCGATCGCCTGCACCGCGTCGCTGTGCATTGGCACGTCGAATTCTGCTGCGATGGAGGCTAGTTCGCTGACCGGCATGATCGTGCCGACTTCGTTGTTGGCCCACATCACCGAGACCAGCGCGACGTCGTCGGGCTGCTGCAACGCATCCCGCAGCGCGGCAGGCGACACCGAGCCGTCGCTGTCGGTGGGCAGCCACGTCACCTCGGCACCTTCGTGCTCGGCAAGCCATTCGACCGCGTCGAGCACCGCGTGATGCTCGACGGCGCTCGTCACGATCCGTCGGCGACGCGGATTGCTGTCGCGGCGGGCCCAGAAGATCCCCTTCACGGCGAGGTTGTCGCTCTCGGTGCCGCCCGCGGTGAAGATGACCTCCGACGGTCTCGCACCGAGCTTTTCGGCCAGCGTCTCGCGTGACTCCTCGATTGTGCGGCGGGCGGCGCGGCCCGACGTGTGCAGCGACGACGCGTTGCCGGCCGTTGCCAGCGCAGACGTCATCGCCTCGACGGCATCGGGATGCATCGGGGTGGTGGCTGCATGGTCGAGATACACCGAACGGGGAGCACTCATGGCGTGTCCAGGATAGCTGCCGCCCGATCTCATCCCCGGGGTCGCTTCGCTCCTGCCCCTGTGGGACCGCGCCCCCTCGCCCGCTCAGGCCACCAGGGCGTGCTCGTGGGAACCGTGCGGTGCCGCCGAGCATCCGCGCACAGCCGTCTCACAGCGGCGAGAAAATTCCCGCCGGTTCTCGCCCGGCAACTGCAGCGCCTCGACGCGGACGTGCGCCACGGTCACCCTGGCAGTGACGAGCCGGTGAAACGACTTTCCTAGCGTGTCGTCACCGACGTAGGCGGGCATCGTCGACGGCCTGCCGTCGCGGTGGTGGTAGGTCAATCGCACCGGCTGCACCGGGCGCCCTGCATCGATGGCGGCCTGGAACAGTGCGGGTCGGAACGGGCCGTGGGCCAACCCGCACCAGGTGGTGCCCTCGGGGAACGCCACCACGGTCTTCCCGGAGCGCAGCCGCTCCGCCACCATGTTCACGACGTCTGGCAACCGGCGCAAACTGGTGCGCTCGATGGGGATGACCTTCAGCAAGCGCGCGACGTGCCCGAGCCCCAGCCAGTTGACCAGTTCGGCCTTGGCGACGAACGTGCCGGGCAGCAGGGCACCGATGACCAGCACGTCGACCCACGACATGTGCGAGCTCACCACCAGAACGCCGGGAAGATTGCGAATCGGGCCGCCCGACTTGGTGATTCGCACGCCGAGGCAGCGCAGCATGAAGCGGCAATACGTGCGCTGGACACATGATTGGCCGGGCAACGGTACAACCAAAATCGGCATGAGCGGCAGCACCATCAAGGCAAACAGGCTGCGGTAGGTGGTGCGCCAAGCCAGGAGAAGTCGCCGTAGACCGCCGCCGGGTTCGACATACACGCAGCTGAAATCGCACGAGGCCCGCGGCAACCAGGCGTGTGCGGTGGTCACGGCGTGATCCTCCCGGCCATCTCGCCGGCCGCCGCCACCGAGCGCAGCCGATTCAGATAGCGGGTGTCGGCCCGGCGCTTGTCCAGCAGCACCAAGAAGTCCGCGACGCCGAAGTCGGGGTCGTGGGCGGGCTCGCCGCACACCTGCGTGCCCAGCCGTAGGTAACCCCGCATCAGCGGTGGCACGTTGACGCGCCGCGGCGCCGATATCGCGTCGAGCGGAGTGCCGTCGAGCACCACCGGCCGGTACGGCCGCACGGTGTAGGGCGCCGCATGCCGGCGCATCACGAAGTCGCGGACGCCGCGGACCTGGCAGCCCGGAGCGTCCTGCGGTGATCCCTGGATGGGCACCGAAACGCATCCGGTGACGTAGTCGTACCCGCAGCGGTCCAGGTAGGCGAGGATCCCGGCCCACATGAGCAGCACGACCGCGCCGTTGCGGTGGTCTTCACGGACGACGGCCCGGCCCATCTCGACCAGCGACGGGCGCAGGGCATCCAGTTCACTGATGTCGAATTCGGTGGCGGTGTAGAGCCCACCGGCCGCGAGGGCGCCGGGCGGCGCCAACATCCGGTAGCAGCCGACCAATTCCCCGCAGATGTCCTCGCGTACGAGCAGGTGGTCGCAGTACTGGTCGAAGCGGTCCACGTCCAGGCCGTCAGCGCGGTCGGAGGTGGCAGTCAGCGCATAGCCGGGTTCGGAGGTGAACACCTCGTAACGCAGTCGCTGCGCCTGCTCGACAAGGCCGGGATCGGTGGACAGCAGCAGCGTGTATCTGGGCGCGGTGGCCTTCGGTTGATCGGCGGCAAGCAGGACAGATGCGGTGTTCATGGCGCCACCGTCGCCCAACCGTTCAGCGGGACGGCATCGGGGGCGTGACGTGTCCGTTAGCGCTAAATGACGAATTGGCCGCGCCCAGGCGCGCCTACCGCGTCCGGGCGCGGCCAATCGCGCATGTGACTCAGCCTTTACGGGCCTTGACGGCGTCGGTCAGCTGCGGAGCAACCTTGAATAGGTCACCGACCACGCCGTAGTCGGCGATCTCGAAGATCGGCGCCTCTTCGTCCTTGTTGACCGCAACGATGGTCTTGCTGGTCTGCATGCCCGCCCGGTGCTGGATCGCCCCGGAGATGCCCAATGCTATGTAGAGCTGCGGTGACACCGTCTTGCCGGTCTGGCCGACCTGGAACTGGCCCGGGTAGTAGCCGGAGTCCACCGCGGCGCGGGAGGCACCGACGGCCGCACCCAGCGAATCCGCCAGCTCCTCGACGACGTGGAAGTTTTCGGCGCTTCCCACGCCGCGGCCGCCGGCCACGACGATCGTCGCCTCGGTCAGCTCCGGGCGATCGCCGCCCACCGCGGGCTGACGCGACGTGATCTTCGTCGCGTTCTCCGGCGGCTGCGGCACCTCGACGTTGACGACCTCGCCCGCGCCCTCGGCCGGCTCGGCCTCGATCGCGCCCGGCCGCACGGTGATCACCGCGACGTCGCCGTTGATCTGCGACTCGACCGTGTAGGCGCCGCCGAAGATCGAGTGAACGGCCTTGCCGCCCTCCTGCACGTCGACGACGTCGGACAGCAGGCCGCCGCCAACCCGCGCAGCGAGCCGGCCGGCGATCTCCTTGCCGTCGGCGCTGGCGGCGAGCAGCACCCCGGCGGGGCCGGCCGACTCGACCAGCGACGCCAGCGCGTCGATCTGCGGGACAAGCAGGTAGTCGTCGACGAAATCGGCCTCCGCGACGTAGATCTTGTCCGCGCCCGCCGCCTTCAGATCGTCGACCAGCGGCTCGGCCGTGCCGGGTGTTCCCACCACAACCGCGGACGGCTCGCCCAACGCCCTTGCGGCGGTGAGCAATTCGGCGGTGACCTTCTTCGGTGCGCCCTCGGCGTACTCGACGAGTACAAGTACTTCAGCCATGGCTATGTGTTGCCTTCTCTAGATGATCTTCTGCGAAACCAGGTACTGGGAGATCTTCTTGCCACCCTCGCCGTCGTCCTGGACCTTCTCACCGGCGGTCTTGGCCGGCTTCGGGGTCGACGACAGCACCTTGGAGCCCGCGTTGCCGAGGCCCACCTCGTCGGATTCGACGCCGATCTCCCCGAGTGTCAGCGTCGTCACTTCCTTCTTCTTCGCGGCCATGATGCCCTTGAACGACGGGAAGCGCGGTTCGTTGATCTTCTCGGTCACGCTGACCACGGTGGGCAGTGACGCCTCCAGGGTGAACAGGCCGTCGTCGGTCTCACGCTCGCCGGTGACCTTGCCGTCCTCGACCGACAGCTTGCGCACGTGGGTCAGCTGCGGCAAGCCGAGGTACTCGGCGATGATCGCCGGGACCGACCCGGTCGCCCCATCCGTGGCCTCGTTGCCGGCGATGACGAGCTCGGTGCCCTCGATCGTGCCAAGGGCGCGGGCCAGCGCCCACCCGGTCTGCACCGCGCAGCTGCCGTGCATGCCGTTGTCGAGCACGTGCACGGCCTTGTCGGCGCCCATCGACAGCGCCTTGCGGATGGCCTCGGTGGCCCGCTGCGGGCCGGCAGTGAGCACCGTCACAGTACTTTCGGTGCCGTCGGCGGCCTGTTTCTCTTTGATCAGCAGCGCCTCTTCGACGGCGCGCTCGTTGATCTCGTCGAGCACGGCGTCGGCGGCGTCGCGGTCGAGCGTGTAGTCGTCGTCCTTGAGCTTGCGCTCCGACCACGTATCTGGGACCTGTTTGATCAGGACCACGATGTTCGTCATGGGTCTGGTTTGTCCTCCTCCAGATGGCCGGCGGCCCCCGCCGGCAATATCACGATTCATCCACACGCCATGTTACTAGCGAGTAACTTGGCGTGGTTCGCCCGTACACCATAGCCGGTGGGTCGTGGGCTTCTGCTGGCCCGTTGCCCACAACCGTTCGCCGAGCAGCCGATCCGCGTTAGCCTGCCTTGCAATGAGCGCATTCGTGAGCGACGGTCCATCAGGGAGGCCACAGGCGCTGGCCCTCACCGGCGAGCGCACGGTTCCCGGGCTGGACGTCGAAAACTACTGGTTCCGGCGCCATGAGGTCGTGTATCAGCGACTGGCCGGCCAGTGCGCGCGCCGGGACGTGCTCGAGGCCGGCTGCGGTGAGGGGTACGGCGCCGACTTGATCGCCGGGGTGGCGCGCCGCGTCGTCGGGCTGGATTACGACGAGCCGGCCGTCGCCCACGCCCGGGCCCGGTATCCAAAAGTAGATGTGCGCCAAGGTAATCTGGCGCGGTTGCCCCTGCCGGACGCGTCCGTGGACGTGGTGGTCAACTTTCAGGTGATCGAGCACCTGTGGGACCAGCCGCAGTTCGTTGCCGAATGCCTGCGGGTGTTGCGACCGTCGGGTCTGCTGATGATGTCCACCCCGAACCGGATCACGTTCTCTCCCGGCCGCGACACCCCGATCAACCCTTTCCACACGCGAGAGCTCAACGCCGAGGAGCTAGCAGAGTTGCTGGTCAGCGGCGGTTTCCGGGTCGTCTCGATGAGCGGGGTATACCACAGTCCACGGCTGACGGCGCTGGACGTCAAGCACGGCGGGTCGATCATCGACGCACAGATAGCGCGGGCAGTGGCAGACGCACCGTGGCCGCCAGATCTGCTGGAAGACGTCGCGTCGGTCACGGTCGACGACTTCGAGATCGTGGCCGCCGGCCAGCGAAACATCGACGACAGCCTCGACCTTCTGGCGATTGCCGAACGCCCGTGACCGATTCCGTCCGGGTGCCGGGGCTGTTCACCCTCGTCCTGCACACGCACCTGCCGTGGCTGGCCCACCACGGCCGCTGGCCGGTCGGCGAGGAGTGGCTTTATCAGTCGTGGTCGGCGGCGTATCTGCCGCTGCTGCGGGTGCTGCGCACGCTCGCGGCCGAGGAGCGACGGGGTCTGGTCACGCTGGGCATCACTCCGGTGGTGGCCGCCCAGCTCGACGACCCGTACTGCCTGGACAGCATGCACCATTGGCTGGCCAATTGGCAGCTGCGGGCGCTCGAGGCCGCGACGACGGGATCCAACCCGGAAGCCTTGCGACGCTTCGGGGTCCGTGAATACGCCGAGGCAGGCCGGGCGCTCGACGACTTCTCGACGCTGTGGCGTCATGGTGCGAGCCCGCTGCTGCGCGAGCTGATCGACGCCGGCACCATCGAGCTGCTCGGCGGTCCGCTGGCGCACCCGTTCCAGCCGCTGCTGCATCCACGCCTGCGCGAGTTCGCGCTGCGTGAAGGTCTGGGCGACGCGCGGCAGAGGTTCGCGCACACCCCACCCGGCATCTGGGCGCCGGAATGCGCGTACGCGCCCGGGATGGAGCGGGACTACGCCGCGGCGGGCGTGCGCCACTTCATGGTCGACGGCCCGTCGCTTCACGGTGACACCGCGCTGGGTCGGCCCGTCGGCGGCTCAGACGTCGTGGCGTTCGGCCGTGACCTGCAGGTCAGTTACCGGGTCTGGTCGCCGAAGTCCGGTTATCCGGGCCACGCCGCCTACCGCGATTTTCACACCTACGACCACCACACCGGGCTGAAGCCGGCCCGGGTCACCGGCCGCAACGTCCCGTCGGAGGAGAAGGCGCCCTACGACCCGCGGCGGGCTGATCAGGCGGTGCAGGTCCATGTCGCCGATTTCGTCGACGTCGTCCGTGCGCGTCTTCTGGCGGAGTCGGAGCGGTTGGGCCGGCCGGCGCACGTCATCGCCGCTTTCGACACCGAATTGTTCGGCCACTGGTGGTACGAGGGGCCGGGCTGGCTCGAGCGGGTACTGCGCGCGCTGCCCGCGGCGGGGGTGCGCGTCGGCACACTGGTCGATGCCGCCGCCGGCGGGTTCGTCGGGTCGCCCGTCGAGTTGCCGCCGAGCTCGTGGGGTTCGGGCAAGGACTGGCAGGTGTGGGCCGGCCCGCAGGTCGCCGACCTGATGCAGCTCAACGCCGAGGTCGTGGACACCGCGCTGACCACCGTCGACAAAGCGCTCGCCGAGACCGACGCACCGACCGCCCGCGACGGGGTCGCCGACCAGATACTGCGCGAAACCCTGCTCACCGTCTCCAGTGACTGGCCATTCATGGTGAGCAAGGATTCGGCAGCCGACTACGCGCGCTACCGCGCGCACCTGCACGCCCATGCCACGCGGGAGATCGCCGGCTCGCTGGCCTCGGGGCGCCGGGAGGCGGCCCAGCGGCTGGCGGAGGGGTGGAACCGGGCCGACGGGCTGTTCGGGGGGTTGGACGCCAGGAGGTTGCCCCGATGAGCGCTTGCGCGAAGAGCAGAAGATAGCGATGAGCGCTTGCGCGAAGAGCAGACGATAGCGATGAGCGCTTGCGCGAAGAGCAGACGATAGCGCGCCCGTGAGGCTGCTGATGCTGTCGTGGGAGTACCCACCGGTCGTGGTCGGCGGGCTGGGTCGTCACGTCTATCAGCTCGCGACGGCAATCGCCGCTGCGGGTCACGAAGTCGTGGTGCTGAGCCGCCGCCCGTTCGGCACCGACCCGAGCACCCACCCGTCCACAGACGAGGTCAGCGATGGCGTTCGTGTCGTCGCCGTCGCACAGGACCCGCACGAATTCGACTTCGGCCGCGATTTGATGGCCTGGACCCTGGCGATGGGCCATTCGATGATCCGCGCCGGGCTGTCGCTCGGCGCCAACCCCGATGTCGTGCACGCCCATGATTGGCTGGTGGCGCACCCGGCCATTGCACTGAGCGAATTCTACGATGTGCCAATGATTTCCACTGTGCATGCCACGGAGGCGGGTCGTCATTCGGGTTGGATCAACGGCGTGATCAGCAGGCAGGTGCACGCGCTGGAGTCCTGGCTGGTGCGCGAATCCGATTCTTTGATCACATGTTCGGCGTCCATGCGTGACGAGATCACAGAGCTGTTCGGCCCCCAGCTGCCGGACATCCGGGTGATTCGCAACGGAATCGATCTCGCGGGATGGCCATTCGCGCCGCGCAGGCCGCGGGCGGGTCCCGCGCAGTTGCTGTACGTCGGACGGCTCGAGTACGAGAAGGGCATTCACGACCTCATCGCGGCGCTGCCCCGCATCAGGCGCACGCATCCGGGAACCACGCTGACGATCGCCGGCGAGGGGACCCAACGGGATTGGCTCATAGCGCAGGCCCGCAGGCACCGGGTGCTCAAGGCGACAACGTTTCTCGGCGGCCTGGATCACGCACAGCTGCTCACCGCGCTTCATCATGCCGACGCCATCGTGTTGCCCAGCCACTACGAGCCGTTCGGCATCGTCGCGCTGGAGGCGGCGGCGTCGGGCACCCCGCTGGTGACGTCGACCGCCGGGGGTCTCGGTGAAGCGGTGATCGACGGGCACACCGGGGTGTCCTGTCCGCCGCGCGATGTGGCAGGCATCGCCGCCGCGGTGCGCGCCGTGCTCGACGACCCGGCGGCGGCTCAGCGCCGCGCTGTCGCTGCCCGCGAGCGGCTGACCTCGGACTTCGACTGGGCCACCGTCGCAGGCGAAACCGCACAGCTCTACCTCGCCGCCAAGCGTCGAGAACGCGAACCGCTGGCGCGCCCGGTGATCGTCGACCACGCGCTACCCAACCGCTGACGATTCGATCGGCGTCGAACCGTTCCGCACCTAGGGTGCGGGTATGGGCATCACCAGGAGCACATTTCTCACACTGGTCGCCGCCTATCTGGGCCTTTTCGTCGGCCTGATCGACAGCAATGCGGTCAACCTCGCGCTGCCGGCCATCAGATCCGAGCTCGGCCGCGGGTTGAGCGGGGCGCAGTGGACCGTCGACGCCTACAACGTGACCTTCGCGGCGATGCTGCTGACCGCCGGCTCGCTCGGCGACCGATTCGGGCGGCGCCGGCTGCTGCGGATGGGCGTGGCCACATTCGTGGCGATGTCGCTGCTGTGCGCTCTCGCCCCGGCGCTGTGGGTGCTGCTGGCTGCGCGAGCCGGTCAGGGCGTCGCCGCAGGCGTCATGTTGCCGCAGGGCCTGGCGATCGCGGTCGCCGCATCGCCGCAGGCCGCGAACCGGGCACGCGCGACCGCCGCCTGGGCGATCGCGGCCGCGTCGAGTGTCGCGCTCGGCCCGATGCTCGGCGGTGTGCTGACCGACACGCTTGGCTGGCGCTTCATCTTCTGGCTGAACATTCCGGTCGGCATCGCGGCGCTGGCCATGTCGTATCGGTTCCTTCCCGAGTCGGCCGACCCGGCGGCCGGACGCGTCGACGTCGCCGGGCAGCTGCTGACCATCGCCACGTTGGGCGCGCTGACGGTCGCGCTTGTCGAGGGCCGGACCCTGGCATGGCCGTGGACCACGGCCCTGGCCGTGCTCGTCGCTGCGTGCGGTGCCGGATTCGTCTGGGTGCAGCGCAACGTGGCCCAGCCGATGCTCCCGCTGCGGCTCTTGCGGGGCCGGCTGCTGGTCGTCGCGCTGGCGGCGACGTTCGCGATGACCTTCGGCACCTACGGGCTGCTGATCGTCAACAGCCTGGCCTTCCAGCAGCAGCGCGGCGCGTCGGCGTTGGCGACAGCGATCGCGTTCCTGCCGATGCCGCTGGCGTATCTCGTTCTGATTCCGCCGGTGAACGCGCTCACGCAGCGTGTCGGTCCCCGCCTGCCGATGGCGGTCGGCCTCGGGCTGATGGCCGCGGGAATGCTGCTCTACGCCGGGGTCGGTCCCCGAGCGGAATTGTGGCTCCTGGAGATCGCCTTCGCGCTGGTGGGCGCCGGGCTGGCCGGCAACACCGGCCCGGCGGTGGGTCTCGCGATGGCCGCGATGCCCGTCGGGCGGGCGGGCCTGGCGTCCGGTGTGGTCAACCTGGCACGGCTGGTCGGCATCACGGTCGGTGTCGCGGTGCTCGGCACGCTTCTGGCCGTCGTCGACGCCCGCGCCGCGCTGCTCTTCGGCGGCGTGGTCGAATTGGTGGCAGCGGCGGTGACCGCGCGGTGGGCGCGACCCCAGTGGGTGGCCGCCCCGCCCGCGAAGGCCGAGGAGGTCTGTCATGCGTGACGTCGCGGAGATCCCGTCCGGCGGTGACGCCGACATCGCGGTGCTCGGGTCGCTGTTCGCCGACCCGGCCCGGTGCGCGGTGCTGCTCGCCCTCGACGACGGCCGCGCGCTGCCGGCAAGCGTGCTCGCCGACGAGGCCGGTGTGAGCCGGTCGACGGCCAGCAGCCACCTCACCAAGCCGACGGCGGCCGGGCTCCTGCGCGTCGAGACCCACGGCCGTCACCGCTACTACCGGTTGGCCGGCCCAGAGGTCGGTGTGCTGCTGGAGCAGCTGGTGGCGCTGGCGCCGCCACGGCCGATCCGCTCGTTGCGCGAGGGCACCCGTGCGGCGCGGCTGCGCGCGGCCCGCACCTGCTACGACCACCTTGCCGGGCGCTTGGGCGTCGAGATCATGGCCGCCCTGCTCGACCGCGGTGTGCTGACCGGCGGCGACGGGCGATACGACCCGGCGAGAGACACCGGCGACGCGCTGAGCAATCCGGGCCACGACGTCCGCTACGAGCTGACCGATCACGGCCGTTCCTATCTGAGCGAGCTGGGTGTCGAAATCCCCTTCGGCAAAAGGCCTTTGGTGCGGTACTGTGTCGACTGGAGCGAGCAGCGACACCACCTCGGCGGCGCACTGGGCCGGGCAATGCTGGAGAGCTTCCTGGCCGCACGGTGGATCAGCCGCGTGCCCCGCGGCCGGGCGGTGAAGGTCACCGCGGAAGGCAGCACCGCGCTGGGTGACTGGTTCGGCATCGACTGGCCCGATCGCGTTGAGACGCACCGGCGCCGGTGAGACAATCGAAGCTATGAACTCAGGCCCGGTGGGCCGAAGATCGGTTGCGTTCAGTTTCGCGGACTCAGGGGCCGCGACGGTGATGCCCGCGCCGCCGCCTCTGGATACTCAGGTGGTGACAGGATCACGATGACAATCTTCTACGCGCTTGCCGCGGCATTCGGTGCCGCGGCGGTCTGGCTTTCAACGAACGTCCGCGTCGTCAAGCAATTCGAGCGGGGTGTGGTCTTTCGATTCGGCCGCCTGCAGACGGGGGTTCGGGGACCGGGACTCGCCGTGCTGATCCCGATCGCCGATCGCATGCAAAAGGTGAACATGCAGATCATCACGATGCCCGTGCCGGCCCAGGACGGCATCACCCGCGACAACGTCACGGTGCGCGTGGACGCGGTCATCTATTTCAGGGTCGCCGACCCCGTCCGCGTCGCTGTCGACGTACAGGACTACGTGTCCGCCATCGGTCAGGTCGCGCAGACATCGCTGCGCTCGATCATCGGCAAGAGCGACCTCGACGACCTGCTGTCCAACCGGGAGGGACTCAACCAGGGGCTGGAGCTGATGCTCGACAGCCCCGCCGTGGGCTGGGGCATCCACATCGACCGCGTCGAGATCAAGGACGTGATCCTGCCCGATTCGATGAAGCGGTCGATTGCGCGCCAAGCGGAGGCGGAGCGTGAGCGGCGGGCCCGGATCATCACCGCCGACGGCGAACTGCAGGCGTCCCAGAAGCTCTCTCAGGCAGCCGAGGTGATGGGACCACACCCAGCGGCGCTTCAGCTGCGGCTGCTGGAGACGGTCGTGGAGGTGGCCGCCGAGAAGAACTCCACGCTGGTGCTGCCCTTCCCGGTGGAGCTGCTCCGCTTCCTCGAGAAGGCCACCCCGCAACCAGCCGAACGCGCCGACAGCGCTAAGGCGCGGATTCCCGACGACCCCCGCAGCCTGCTGACTTAGCGCTGACTCAGCGCGATGCCTTCTTGCGCTCGATGTCGGCCAGCGCGGCGGCGAGCTGGGCGCGCTGCGCCGCCGAGGTCTCCCACGCCAGCTTCCGGTTCTTGACGACCTTGGCCGGTGCGCCGACCGCGATCGAGTAGTCCGGGATGTCGCCCTTGACGACGGCGTGGGAGCCGAGCACGCAGCCCCGGCCGACCGTCGTGCCGCGCAGCACGCTGACCTTGGCCGCGATCCAGGTGTCGGGTCCGATACGGACCGGGCTTTTGACGATGCCCTGATCCTTGATCGGCACATTGATGTCGTCCATCCGGTGGTCGAAGTCGACGACGTAGCACCAGTCCGCCATCAGCACCGAGTCGCCGACCTCGATGTCGAGGTAGGTGTTGATCACGTTGTCCTTGCCGAGCACCACCTTGTCGCCCAAGCGCAGCGAGCCCTCGTGGGCCCGCAGGGAGTTGCCGTCACCGATGTGCACCCAGCGGCCGATCTCCATCTGCGCCAGCTCGGGGGTCGCGTGAATCTCGACGCGCCTACCCAGGAACACCATGCCGCGGGTGATGATGTGCGGGTTGGCGAGCTTGAACTTCAGCAGCCGCCAATACCGGACCAGATACCACGGGGTGTACGCCCGGTTGGCCACTACCCACTTCAGCGAGGCGAAGGTCAAGAACTTGGCCTGTCGCGGGTCACGGAGCCGAGAACCGCGCCAACGCTTGCGCATCGGTGCACCCCACATCGTCGTCATGGCCGCAAAGCCTAACGCCGGGCGGCACGACGGTCCGGGTTACCCTCGTTGGGCGCCGCCGCGATGAGCGGCCGAGCGAGCGCAGAATGCACAGGCCGACGGAAAGGACGTATGTTCGCCCGACCCGTGCTCCGACGATTCGTGGCATTCGCGTCGACGGCGCTGGTTCTCACCGTGGGGACGGCGGGCTGCGGCAACACCGACAGTTGGGTCGAGGCCGCGCCGGCGCAGGGTTGGCCCGGGCAGTACGCCGACGCGGCGAACAGCAGCTACACGGCCACGGCGGGTGCGCAGGCACTGCAGCTGCAGTGGAGCCGCTCGGTCAAGGGCAGCCTCTTCGCGTCAGCCGCGCTGGGCGCCAGCGACTATGCCGCCCTCAACGGACAGACCGCAGGCGGATGCTCGCTGATGGTGTGGGAGATCGACGACAACGGGCGGCAGCGCTGGTGCACCCGCCTGGTCCTCGGAGGCGGGTTCGCCAGCCCGCTCTTCGACAAATTCGACAACGTATACATCGGCCAGCCCGGCACGATGCTGTCGTACCCGACGACGCAGTGGGTGCGCTGGCGGCACCCGGTGATCGGGATGCCGACGACCCCACGGTTCGTCGGCAACGGCCAGTTGCTGATTGTCACGCATCTGGGCCAGGTGCAGGTCATCGACGCGCACCGCGGCGAAATGATCGGTTCACCGGTGGACCTCCTGCTCGGCGTCGACCCCACCGACTCCGAACGCGGGCTGACCGATTGCCAGCAGGCACGGCCGCTGTGCCCGGTGGCGGCCGCGCCCGCGTTCGCGCCGTCGAGCGGGATGATCGTCGTGGGGTTGTGGCAACCCGGCGCGAAGGTCCCGATCCTGACCGCGCTGCAGTACCACCCCGGCCAGACGCCGGTGCTCACCCAGGAGTGGACCAGCGACGCGGTCGCCGGCGGGGTATCGGCCAGCCCGGTGTTCTCCGCCAACGGGTCGACCGTCTATGTCAACAGCCGCGACGGCAGACTGTGGGCACTCAATCCTGACAGCGGCAGGCCGAAATGGTCTGTGCCGCTGGGCTTTACATCGCAGACTCCGCCGTCGGTGGCGCCTGACGGTTTGATCGTCGCCGGCGGCGGCCCGGGTGCGAAGCTGGTGGCTGTACGAGACCGGGGTGACCACGGCGACGTGCTGTGGCGACGCGATGACGTCACGCCCCTGAGCGCCTCGAGCCAGGCCGGCCACGACGTCGCTTACACCGTGACCCGTGACGGCGACAACGGTCTCGCGGTGCTGGTGTTCGACCCTGCCGACGGACACACCGTCAACCGCTATCCGCTCCCCCAGGCGAGCGGGTGGCCGGTCGGCGTCTCGGTCGCCCGTGACCGGCGGGTGGTCACCGCGACGAGTGACGGACAGGTGTACGGATTCGCGGCTGCCTGACGCCGGGATTTACGCCAGCACTCCCGCGACCGCGCTGCGCGGCACATGTACGACGTTGGCGCCCGCGACCGAGGGCAGCAGTTCGCCCTGGCTGAAGAAGAAGATCAGTTCGTTGTCGGTGATCGCGAAGTTCTGGTAGTGCGAGCTGTCCATGCCCTCGCCCTGCGAGATGAGGCTCGGCTGACCGGTCTGGCGCGCCAGTTGGCTCTGCACGATCGGGAAGATCACGGTGAGTGGCTTGCTGGCGGGTTTGAACAGGGTGTCGAACGTGATCGGCTGGGCGCTGTCCAGGTTGTAGTCGAACGCTTTGTACCAGGTCACCGGATGTGCGCCGCCGACGTCCTGGAAGATCTTGAACACCGCGCTCTGCGTGCCGTGCGGCGCTGTTCCCGAGCGGTACTCGGTGCCGCTGACGTCGAGCTCGTAGGGGAGGTTACGTGAGCCGGGCATCTGCGAGACGTTGATGAAGCCGTCACGCGTCTGGGTCAGGTAGTCGATCATCGGCTGCATTTCGGCGTAGTCGACCGGGAAGGTGGCGTCGAACGTGTAGGTGTCCGTCGTCGCGTGAATGTGGCAGGTGGTGTTGTCGACGGCGCCGCCCATGTCGGTGCACGGCGATTGGGCATCAGCGACCGCACCACCCGGCCACCCCGCCAGGATCGCGGCGGCCAGAACCGCTGCCATCTTCAGCGATCGCGTCATCCATAGTCCTCGAAACGTGTTGGCGGCCAGCGTACCCGCGACGCTATCGCGACGGACGGCAAATGAAGGCCATCGCCCGGCCCGCCGCCCCCGCGCCGATACGGGTGATCACCACCGATAGCTGCCGGCTGCCGCGTAGCCGCAGACGCGGCCGCAGCACCTGCGGGTCCACGTCGATACCCCGGACCAGGATTTCGGCCGCCCCGCAATCCAGCGCGGCGAGCGCCTCTCGCAGGCGCCGTTCGCCGAACGGAAGTTGCTCGAGCACCGCGAATCCGCGCACCGCGGGCGGCAGGTCGTCGCCGGACAGATACGCGATGTTGGGGTCGAGTTGCCACAAGCCGTGGCGGGCGGCGTAGTGACGCACCAGGCCGGCCCGCACGACGGCGCCGTCGGGATCGATGATCCACCGCCCGGCGGGTGCGACGGGGCAGTCGTCGGGTTCGGCGTCGGTCATCTGCTCGACGAGCCCGTCCGGGTCAAGGATGCTGGCGCGCCTCGACACACCTGCGGCGGCGAGGCCGACAGACCAAAGGCAGGCTTCGCGTACGGCACCGCTCAGTGAGGTCACCTCGATCTCGCCACCGAAGCCCGCCCTCCTGAGCCATTCGAATTCGACTCCCGGAGAACACTTCACGACGAGTTCCCGGCTTGAGTAGGTGTCCAGCAGGTTGTCCAGGGGTGGCAGGTAGTCGCGGGGGTGGAAGCGGCGCCGGCCGCCTGCGCGCCGCCCGGGGTCGGCGAACACCGCGGTGTCCCGGCTGACAGGGCGCAGTGCGTCGGCGCGGAGCAGCGGCACGCCGGGAACGTTGTGGCCGGCCATCGCCAGCCGGATCGGGTCGATGTCGCTGCCGAGCACCTCGGCCACCGGCCGCAGCGCCGCCAGTTCGGTGCCGATCGAGCAGGTGACGTCGTGGACCGTGCGGCCCGCCAGTCGCGCGGCCCGGTGCGCGGCCACCGGCGCCGCGCTGGCCTGCTGGAGCGCCTCGTCAGTGAGCAGCCAGCCGTCGGTGTCGGCGAGTTTGACCGCCGCCCGCCGGCGCAGCAGCACCGTCTCCACCAGCAAGGCAGTCCGGTCCCCGAAAACTTTTCGCGCGGATGCGATGTCGGATATCTGCGTGGTGTCGGTCAGTGGATAGCCGCCGATCACCCTCAGCGCGTCGACGCCCGGTGCCGACCGCAGGTAGGCGACGTCGTCGAGCGAAAACTTCAGGACGGTTTGACCCCGGTGACCATCACGTTGTAGTACCACGCCTTCGGCACCAAGTGACGCAGCACGTTGACGTCTAGCCAGCTCAGCGTGAGCCAGCTGCCGAACGCGAACTTCGCCCAGTTCCAGCCCAGCCGCCCGGGCGGCACCGCAGCCTCCAATGTGCGGATCGGCCAGCCCAGCATCGCGGCGGTGAACTCTTCGGTGGCGGTGCGCACGTCGACCGCGCCGGCGTTGCCTGCCATCCGCTCGAGGTCGGCCGGGGCGAAGGTGTGCAGGTCGACGACCGCCTCGAGCGCGGCGGCGCGCGACGATTCGTCGAGTTCGGCCTGCGGCCGCCGCCAGCTGCGCAGCCCGGGCAGCCGCGCGGCATTAGTGGCGATCCGCCAGGTCAGCGTCGACAGCGCGCGCGCATATTCATTGCCGACGGAGCTGGGCTCGCCGGCGAACACAAACCGGCCCCCGGGCTTGAGCACCCGCACGACCTCGCGCAACGACTGCTCGACGTCGGGAATGTGGTGCAGCACGGCATGACCAACGACCAGGTCGAAGGTGCCGTCGTCGTACGGGATGCCTTCGGCATCGGCGACCCGGCCGTCGATCTCGAGGCCCAGCGACTCCCCGTTTCGGGCGGCGACCCGGACCATGCCCGGCGACAGGTCGGTCACCGAGCCGCGACGGGCGACCCCGGACTGGATCAGGTTCAGCAGGAAGAACCCCGTGCCGCAGCCCAACTCCAGTGCACGGTCATAGGGCAGGTTGTGCAGTTCGTCGCTGGGCACGATCGCGTCGAAGCGGCCGCGGGCGTAGTCGATGCAGCGTTGGTCGTAGGAGATCGACCACTTGTCGTCGTAGGTCTCGGCCTCCCAGTCGTGGTAGAGCACCTGCGCGAGCTTGCTGTCGTGCCGCGCCGCCTCGACCTGCTCCGCTGTGGCGTGCGGATTCGGAGCCGCGACGGCGACATCGGGCCGAGATTTGGCGTCGTGACCTGTCGTCGTCATGACCGGCAAGCCTAACGGCCCGGCACATCGGCGACGAACCGCCGGGTGGCGCGGGTGAACGCCTCGACATACAGGCGCCGTTCCCGCTCCAGCGCATCGCCGGTGTCGCCGCCGTCGATCGCGGCCTTGGCCGCGGCCAGTGCGGCCGCCGGCATCGCGACGAAACGGCTCGCCCAGTCCGCCGCGGCGTCGTAGACGGCGTCGGGCGCGACCATTTCGTCGAGCAGCCCGATGGCCAGCGCTTCCCGGGCGTCGACGAAGCGCCCGCTGAACGCCAGCTCCTTGGCCCTGCTCACGCCGACGAGCCGCGGCAGCCGCACGCTGGCACCGCCGCCGGGTATCAGCCCGCCGAGGATCTCGGTGCAGCCCACCTTTGCGTTGTCACCGCTGACGCGCCAGTCCGCAGCCATCGCGAGTCCCAATCCGCTACCGAGGGCATAGCCGGTGATCGCCGCGACGGTGGGCTTGGGGATCGCGGCGACGCCGTTGATCGCGTCCTGACGCAGCCTCGCCGCCGCGTCGGCTTCGGCCGGTGTCAGAGTCCGCAGTTCGTCGAGGTCGTCGCCGGCGCAGAAGACCTCGTGGCCACCGAACACGACCACCGCCGCGATGTCGTCGCGCTCCGCCACGGCGGCGGAGGCCGCGGCGATCTCGCGGCATGCCTGCCGGGTCAGGGTGTTTCCCGGCGGCCGTGACAGCACGATCGTTCCAACGCCCGGGCGCTCGTCGCCGACGTAGATGCTGACGAACTCGTTCACCAGGGCCGCCCGCCGCGCGCCTGCTCGTAGCGCTCGCGGTCGAAGAACTCGACGCTCCAGTTGCCCTCGCTGCCGATCACTTCGGTACGCACCGGAACGATCTCGCGTTCGGCGGCCAGGATCTCCGCGACTGTGCCGGTCGAGTTCGCCAGCCCGTCGAGCTGCGTCCACGTCGGGGGCAGCAGGAACCGGCGACCGGCCCCGAAGTCCTCGATCGCCTCGGCGGGCGTGGCCCATCGGGCATCCACCGCCTCGCTGGTCTGGCCGTCGGCGTGCTGGCCCTCCGGCAGCGCGGCGACGAAGAAGTAGGTGTCATACCGGCGGCGGTGCCCACTGGACGGCGTCACCCAGTTCGCCCACGGGCGCAGCAGGTCGGCCCGCAGGACCAGATTCTCCCGCCGCAGGAATTCGCCGAACGCCAGCTCTCTGCTGGCGAGCTGCTCACGCGCGTCGTGATACACCGTGGCGTCACTGACGATGCTGTGTTCGTCGGGACCGGCAAGCAGAACTCCGCACTCCTCGAACGTTTCCCGCGCGGCGGTGCACACCAGCGCCAGCGCGAGATCCCTGCTGACACCGAACCGCTGCGCCCACCAGGCCGGCTCCGGGCCCGTCCAGTCGATGTCGGCGCTGCGGTCGCGGTCGTCGACGCCGCCACCGGGAAACACCGTGGTGTTCGGCGCGAACTCCATGTTCTGATGTCGTTGCAGCAGAAACACGGCCAGCTCGTCGTCGGTGTCACGCAGCAGCATCACGGTGGCCGCCGGACGCGGTGTCGTCGGCGACTGCGGACTCGTCATCGGTGGGCCGCCCGGTGGGCCGCGCGGGCGCGGATGCGCCGGGCGAAGTAGCGGCCGTCGATGTACTCCAGCGCGATGGACTGCCCGAACGCCATGGACAGATTCTCGGACGTCAGCACGTCGCGCAGCAGCCCTGCGGCGACCACCTCACCCTCCGAGAGCACCAGGCAATGGCTGAAGCCTTGCGGGATCTCTTCGACGTGGTGGGTCACCAGCACCATCGCCGGCGCGTCGGGATCCGCGGCAAGGTCGGATAATCGCGCCACCAGCTCCTCGCGGCCGCCGAGGTCCAGGCCGGCCGCGGGCTCGTCGAGCAGTAGCAGCTCAGGGTCGGTCATCAACGAGCGCGCGATCAGCACCCGCTTGCGTTCGCCCTCGGACAGGGTTTCGTAAGTGCGGTCGGCGAGGTGCTCGGCGCCGACGCTTTCGAGCATGTCGACGGCCTGCGCGTAGTCGAGGTCGTCGTACCCTTCCCGCCAGCGGCCCAGCACGGCGTACCCGGCCGACACCACCAGGTCACGCACCAGTTCACCGTCGGGCACCCGCTGCGACAGGGCCGAGCTGCTCAGCCCGACGCGGGAGCGCAGCTCGGACACGTCCACCCTGCCGAGACGCTCGCCCAGCACATAGGCCGCGCCCGACGACGGATGCTCCATCGCGGCGGCGATCCTCAGCAGCGACGTCTTGCCTGCGCCGTTGGGCCCGATGATCACCCAGCGCTCGTCGAGTTCGACCGACCACGTCACGGGTCCGACCAAGACCCGACCCCCGCGTCGTAACGACACCTTCCGAAAGTCGATCAACAGATCGGGATCAGTGCCGGGTTCAGCCACCAGCCCATCGTGCCGTATCGGCGCCGCGCAGCCCGGGATGGGGCGCGTCATGTCGGCGGGATATCCACCCGGCGCAAGACCCCGTCGATGGCGTCGGCCGCCTCGATTTCACCCCGCGTCACGCCGAGGATGAACAGCACCGTGTCCAGGTACGGATGGCTCAGCGACGCGTCGGCGACCTCCCGCAGCGCGGGTTTGGCGTTGAACGCCACGCCGAGCCCCGCGGTCGCGAGCATGTCGATGTCGTTGGCCCCGTCGCCGACGGCGACAGTCTGCTCCAGCGGGACACCCGCCTGCGTCGCAAAGTCCCTCAGCGCCTTGGCTTTTCCGGGGCGGTCGATGATCGGGCCGACAAGCCGGCCCGTCAGCACCCCGTCGACGACCTCCAGTTCGTTGGCGGCGACGAAATCCAGCATCAGCTCGTGCGCCAACGGGTCGATCACCTGACGGAAACCACCGGAGACGACGCCGCAGTGAAAACCCAGCCGCCGCAACGTGCGCAGGGTGGTGCGCGCGCCGGGCGTCAGCTCCAGCTCGTCGGCGACCTCGTCGAGCACTGTGATCGGAAGGCCCTTCAGCGTTGCGACGCGTTGGCGCAGCGACTCGGCGAAGTCCATCTCGCCGCGCATCGCGGCTTCAGTGATCGCGGCGACCGATTCGCGCGCCCCGACCCGTTCGGCCAGCATCTCGATGACTTCCTGCTGGATCAGCGTCGAGTCGACGTCGAACACGATCAACCGTTTGGCCCGCCGCTCCAGGCTGGTGTCCTCCAATGCCACGTCGACGCGTTCGTCGGCGGCGACCCGGGCCAGCGCCGTCTGCAACCGGCGAGCGGCGTCCGGCGGCACCGAGACGCGCAACTCCAGCCCGGTCACCGGGTAGTCCGAGATGCCCCGGATGAAGTCGATGTTGACGCCGAGGGATGCGAGCTCGCGTGCCAGCGCACTGAACGCGTGGGCCGTGACGGGCCTGCCCAGCATGACGATGGTGTGCGTGGATGGCTGCCGGATGACCGGCAGGTCGCCGCTGCGTTCGATCGATACGTTCAACCCGAGGCTGTGGATGGCGTGCTCCACCCCGGCGCGCAACGACGCGCGGTCGGCCAGCTGCGCCGTGCAGGCCACCAGCACACCCAGTGTGAGCCGGCCCCGGATCACCACCTGCTCGACGTTGAGCAGGTCCACCTGATGGCGGGACAACACCTCGAACAGGGCCGACGTCACGCCGGGCCGATCGACGCCGGTCACCGTGATCAGGATGGAGACCTTCGGGTCTCCCGTGGGAGCGCTCACCCCCCGTCGCGCATCAGCTCGAGGTCACCTCTGGATGCCGTCCGATATGCGATTCGGCCCGCATTCGTTCGATCATATGCGGGTAGTGCAGCTCGAACGCAGGGCGCTCCGAACGGATTCGGGGCAGCTCGGTGAAGTTGTGCCGCGGCGGCGGGCAACTGGTCGCCCACTCCAGTGAGTTGCCGTAGCCCCAGGGATCGTCCACCATCACGGGCTCGCCATAGCGCCAGCTCTTGAACACGTTCCAGACGAACGGGAGCATCGACGCGCCGAGGATGAACGCCCCGATCGTGGAGACGATGTTCAGCGACTCGAACCCGTCGGTGGGCAGGTAATCGGCGTAGCGGCGCGGCATGCCCATGTTGCCCAGCCAGTGCTGCACCAAAAACGTGGTGTGAAAGCCGATGAACGTCAACCAGAAATGCAGCTTGCCCAGCCGCTCGTCGAGCATGCGCCCGGTCATCTTCGGGAACCAGAAATAGATGCCTGCGAAGGTGGCGAACACGATCGTGCCGAACAACACATAGTGGAAATGGGCCACCACGAAATAGGTGTCGCTGACATGGAAGTCGATGGGCGGGCTGGCCAGCAGCACCCCGGACAGGCCGCCCAGCAGGAAGGTGATCAAAAAGCCCACCGAGAACAGCATCGGCGTCTCGAACGTCAACTGGCCTTTCCACATGGTGCCGATCCAGTTGAAGAACTTGATCCCCGTAGGCACGGCGATCAAGAACGTCATGAAGGAGAAGAACGGCAGCAGCACCGCACCCGTCGCGTACATGTGGTGTGCCCACACCGCGATCGACAGCGCGCCGATGCTGATGGTGGCGTAGACCAGGGTGGAGTAGCCGAACAGCGGCTTGCGGGCAAACACCGGGAAGATCTCGGTGACGATGCCGAAGAACGGCAGGGCGATGATGTACACCTCGGGGTGACCGAAGAACCAGAACAGGTGCTGCCACAAAATCACCCCGCCGTTGGCCGGGTCGTAGATGTGGGCGCCGAGGTGCCGGTCAGCGGCCAGGCCGAACAGCGCGGCGGTCAGCAGCGGGAACGCCAACAACACCAGGATGCTGGTGACCAGGATGTTCCAGGTGAAGATCGGCATCCGGAACATCGTCATGCCCGGCGCGCGCATGCAGACCACCGTGGTGATCATGTTGACGCCGCCGAGGATGGTACCCAAACCGGCCACGATCAGGCCCATGATCCACATATCACCGCCGGCACCCGGGCTGTGGATGGCATCACTGAGCGGGGTGTAGGCGGTCCAGCCGAAGTCGGCCGCACCCCCGGGAGTGATGAAACCCCCGAGCACGATGAGCGCGCCGAACACAAACAGCCAGAACGAGAACGCATTCAGCCGCGGGAACGCGACGTCTGGGGCGCCGATCTGCAGCGGCAGCACGATGTTGGCGAACCCGAACACGATCGGGGTGGCATAGAGCAGCAGCATGATCGTGCCGTGCATGGTGAACAGCTGGTTGTACTGCTCGTTGGACAGGAACTGCAGTCCCGGTCGGGCGAGCTCGGCGCGCATGAGCAGCGCCATGGCCCCGCCGACCAGGAAGAACCCGAACGACGTCACCAGGTACAGGATCGCAATGTCCTTGGGATCCGTCGTATGCAGCATCTTCAGCAGCATGGATCCCTTGGCCGACTGTCGCGCCGGGTAGGGGCGCGATGTGATCGGCTTGGGGGCAACAGCTGTCACTGTGGCTCGTCTCCTGCCCTGAGGGGTATCGAGCAGCGCCCATGAGGCTCGGGGCCCTGCCGTTGATCTGTCGGTCAGCTC
>JAOPWC010000135.1 GCA_025965895.1 Mycobacterium sp. | reverse complement strand
CTGGGCCGGGCGCCGCCGCGGGTGCGGCCGCTGGAGTTGAGTCGGGCGCGGCACCAGGCGCCGGTGCGGGTGCGGCCACAGGAGCCGGCGTCGCAACGGCAGGGGGGGCCGCCTCAGGCGCCGGCCCGACGGCATGGGCGGGATCAATCCCGGTTGGCAGGTGCGCCTCGGTCCCCGGCACAGCGCCGGGGGCGGGCACGTGGGCCTGCGGCGCGGGACTGCCGGGCCCCGGCAGACTGATTCCCGCGGGAAGCAGTTGGGTCAAATCGGCCGGCACCGAGACCTGGCTGGGAAGTGGCATGACGCCCGGCACCGCGCCGGGGAGGTTGACCTGGGCTGACGGCGAGGCACCGGCGGGCTGCTGGACGAATTGGGTGACCGACGATGCCACCTGCTTCGATGCGTCCGGTGCGGTGGAGTTTCCGGCGAACGCGGACGCAGCGGCCATCAGCAACGATGCCGCGCTTGAGGGATCAGCGGCGGCTTTCTGAACCGCCGGCCCGAGCTGCTGCATCGCGGCCATCGCGGGCGCTTGGATTGCATCGATGGGTTGTGGCGGCGCAGGCGGGTCCGCCCATGCCACCCCAGCCGCGGCGAGCGCGCCCGATGACGTCATCGCCACCGCGGCCACTCCTGCGAACAGCTTTCTGGTCCGTGACACGATGTGCTCCCTACCCTCTGATCTACCCACGCGCCCGAACGTATCGTGTTACTGAAGTGACTCAAGTGACACGTGGGGCATTTATCCAACCGTTATGCATACGTCGGTCTTCGGTGATCGCGGCGCGGCGAACTCGACGTCGCGATCGCTAGAGTCGAGCCCGTAGATACCACCTCACGCAGCCGGCTCGCGGTTACCGCGCCGCTGCTGCTGGCGCTCAGCATCGCCGCCCGGCTGGTCTGGACCTATCTGGTGCCCAACGGCGCCAACTTCGTCGACCTGCACGTATACGTCGGCGGCGCGGCGACCATCGGCACCCCGGACGCACTGTATGACTACGTGTACGCCGAAAAGACGCCCGACTTTCCGCTGCCTTTCACGTATCCGCCCTTCGCCGCGGTGGTGTTCTATCCGCTGCATCTGCTGCCGTTCGCGGTGGTGGCGTTCGCGTGGCAGCTCGGCATCATCGCCGCGCTGTACGGCGTAGTGCGGATGAGCCAGCTGCTGCTGGGGCGCGGCACCCCGCGCGAAGCAATGCTGTGGACTGCCGTCGGCATCTGGATCGAGCCGTTGCGCAGCACATTCGACTACGGTCAGATCAACGTGATCCTCGTGCTGGCTGTGCTGTGCGCCGTCTACAGCAGCCGGTGGTGGTTGTCGGGCCTGCTCGTCGGCCTGGCGGCGGGCATAAAGCTCACCCCCGCGATCACCGGGTTGTACTTCATCGGCGTACGGCGGTGGGGTGCTGCCGCGTTCTCGGCGGTGGTGTTCGTCGCAACGGTCGCGGTGTCGGTGCTCGTGGTCGGCGATCAGGCCCGCTACTACTTCACGCACCTGATCGGCGATGCGGGCCGCGTCGGCCCGATCGGGACGTCGTTCAACCAGTCATGGCGAGGCGGCATCTCAAGGATTCTCGGACACGACGCCGGTTACGGCCCGCTGGTGTTGGCCGCCATCGCGGCTACCGCCGTGCTCGCGCTGTTGGCCTGGCGCGCGGTGGGCGCCGAGGACCGGCTCGGCGGCCTCGTCGTCGTCCAATTGTTCGGGCTGCTGTTATCGCCGATCTCGTGGACGCATCACTGGGTATGGCTGCTGCCGTTGATGATCTGGCTGCTCCGTGGCCCACTGCACGAAAGGCCGGGCGCACGGATCCTCGGCTGGGGCTGGCTGACGTTGACGCTGATCGGGCCGCCGTGGCTGTTGAGTTTCGCTCAGCCGACAATTTGGGAGATCAGCCGCGCGTGGTACCTGGCGTGGGGGGGCCTGGTCTACATCGTCGCGACGCTGGTGACGCTGGGGTGGATCGCGGCTACTGACCGACGATGGAGTCGATCTCGCGTGCCAGATCGAGATCTCGCTGTGTGATCCCGCCTTCGGAATGCGTCGACAGCGTAAAAGTCACAGTGCGCCAACGAATATCGATGTCGGGATGGTGATCGGCCGCTTCAGCGCGGTCGGCGACGCGCCGCACCGCGTCGATCCCGTCGAGAAATCCAGGAAACTTCACCGAACGACGCAGTTCATTGTCGACGCGGTCCCAGCCCGCCAGATCCGGCAGCGCGGCGTCGACCTGTTCATCGGAGAGCACAGCCATACGATGACCGTATACCGTCACACACCATGCCGAACCAGATCGTCGTCGCCGGTGCGTTGATCGCCGACGGCGCGCTCCTGGTGGCACAGCGCGCGCGGCCTCCGGAGCTGGCAGGTCGCTGGGAACTCCCAGGCGGCAAGGTCGCGGCCGGCGAAAACGAGCGCGACGCGCTGGTCCGCGAACTCGCCGAGGAACTCGGAGTCGCCGTAAGGGTTGGCGAGCGCCTCGGCGGCGACGTCGCGCTCGGTGATACGACGACGCTGCGCGCATATCTCGTCGCAAAAACCGACAACGGCACCCTCTTCGCGCACGATCACCGAGCCCTGCGCTGGGTGTCAGCCGACGAGCTGGACCGGCTCGACTGGGTGCCCGCTGACCGGGCGTGGCTGTCGGAGCTCACACGGGCCCTGGCGCGGTAGCAAATCTACGTTCCACTGTCGAACGCTTTGGCAGTCAACGTCTTTCAGAAAATGACGTCGAGTGAGTTTCTGGACCGACCCGATGAATTCGAGCGGCGTCGGCACGGAGGCCACACTCGGGGACTGCGCTGATCTAGGCTGGCGGCCATGACCGACCACGACCGCGCGGCAGCGCGTCGAGAGATAACAGATGCCCTCGTTACCGCGCTCGAACGCAGGCACGAAGTACTTGATGTGATCGTGGATGCCGACGACAGGAACGCCGCGGTCGAAGCGATCGCGGCGTTGCTGGGGACTTCCCGGCTCGGCGGTGAAGCCGTCATGGTGATGTCGTTCGACAAATTGACCAAAGATGCGCGCCGAAAGATCGCGGTCGAGCTCGATGACCTCAACAATCAGTTGAGCTTCGCCCTCCGGGAGCGCCCGGCGAGCTCCGGAGAGAGCCTGGTGCTGCGCCCCTTCTGCGGCGCGACGGACCGCGACATCTTCGCTGCGCGCACCGACGACATGGGGGCAGCCGGCGACGGCTCAGGTGGACCCGCCGGCAGCCTGGACGACGAGATCCGTGCGGCGCTGGCTCGCCTCGACGCCGAAGATGCAGCGTGGTTCGTCGCCGTTGAGGGAACGCAGAAGGTCGGAATGGTCTTCGGGGAGCTCGTCAACGGTGAGGTCAACGTGAGAATCTGGATCCATCCCGACTATCGCCAGCGGGGCTACGGCACCGCCGCGCTGCGAAAGTCACGCTCGGAGATGGCGGGATACTTTCCGGCTGTGCCGATGGTCGTTCGGGCGCCCGGCGTCCGGCCCGCGTAGCCCGCGGACGAGCCAAAGCCGGCGGGCAGCAGCGGCGACACGCGGGGGAACAATGACGGAACCGCTTACCGACACGGTGGCCCTGGTGACGGGGGCCAGCAGTGGTATCGGCGCAGCGACCGCAACGGCGCTTGCCGCGCGGGGCGCGGCGGTGGCCGTGCTCGCCCGCCGCCGCGACCGGCTCCAACAACTGAAAGACAGCATCGTCGCGGCGGGCGCAACGGCGCTGGTAGTACAGGCGGACGTTGCCGACGCCGCGCAGGCACGCGAGGCGGTCGAGCACGTCGTCGCCGAGCTGGGCCGGCTCGATATTGTGATCAACAACGCGGGTCTGATGCGAATGGGCGCGGCCGCCGAAGCATCGATCGACGACTGGGATCAGATGGTGTCGGTCAACGTGCTTGGCGTCTTGTATGTGACGCGTGCCGCGCTCCCGCACCTCATCGTCGCGGCCGCTGACTCCCCGCGGAAAGTAGCCGACCTCGTCACGATCAGCTCCACCGGGGGCCGGGTCGCCCGGCCCGGCACCGCGGTCTACGCGTTGAGCAAGTTCGGGGTCAACGCGTTCAGTGAAGCCATTCGCCAAGAGTTGATCGACAAGCGAGTCCGGGTGGGCGTCGTCGAGCCGGGCAGGGTGGACACCGAGATCAACCTCCAACTGCCTCAACAGTTCCGCGACGCACTCGACCGGCAATCCGCCGACATCGAAGTCCTGCTGCCGGAGGACATCGCGGATGCGGTGACCTACATGGTCACGCGTAACCGCAGGGTGGCGGTCAACGAAATACTGGTGCGGGCCGCCGAGCAGACGTGGTAGCTGCCCGGGCTCTCGACGCGACGATCGCGAGTGCTTCCCCACCGACCGACACGCCGTCCGAGCCGATTCGGTCGGCCAGCCTCCTGTACAGCTCTGCGGCCTGCTCTGGCTCGAGCGTCAGGTGGTTGGAGTATGTGAATACCAGGTCGAGCCACTGCTGTCGGGAATAGTGGATGCTGCGCGGATAGTTGCGTTGCGTGACGGCGAAACCACCTGCGGTGAGTATGGCGACAACGTCGTCGGGGTCGCCGTCCATCGGCCGGGTGTCGGCATCCATGTAGTCGCTGTAGATGACGTCGAATTCATCGCGCGAAGGCTTCACCGGTTTCAGCCGGTTCCACAGCAGTGCCAGCTCGCCGCCGTCACGCAGGACTTGGTGCACCTTGGGCAGCGCCACAGCCGGATCGACCCAATGAAATGACTGCGCAAACACGACGAGGTCGAACGTGCGTCCCGCTGGATCCCAGGTCTCGAACGCGCCGATCTCGGTTGGGATTCCCTTTCGTCGTGCAACCGCCGCCATGCGGGGATCGGGCTCGACCGCAAGCACGTCGGCGCCGCGCTGGGAAAGTTGCTGCGAAGCGATCCCGGTACCGGCCCCCACATCAAGGACCCGGTGAGCAACACCACGCGACAGGAGGTCGTCCATCAGTTGGTCGGGGTAGCGAGGCCGGTGTGCGTCGTAGCGGCGTGCCACCTCACCAAACGAGTTGGCGCGCAGACGGTTAGTGAAGAGATCTACTCGTGGTGGCACGCTGCCGAGCGTATCCAGGGAACATGTGACGTGCCTGAGAAGTCAGGGTGAGCCCGCTCACCTCGCGACACTCATCGTGCACGAATTCGCTCGGTGGGCTGGCGATTCGCCTACAGTCCGCGCGGCACCGAAATTCCCGTCGGGGAGTCCGTCAGTTTCGGGGCGTACAGTCCAAATCGGCTCAGCCACTTGGGCTGGCGGTCTCGTTGGAAGGGCGATATGGCAAGGACAGACAACGACACCTGGGACCTCGCTACGAGCGTGGGGGCCACCGCAACGGGCGTGGCGGTGGGGCGGGCTTTGGCAAGCCGCGGCCCGAATCCCTTGATCAATGACCCCTTCGCCGAACCGCTTGTCCGTGCGGTAGGGGTCGACTTCTTCACGCGAATGGCGACCGGCGAATTGGATCCGTCCCGGGTCGACGGCGACGTTGAGTTCGGCATGCAACGGATGACCGACATGATGGCAGCGCGCACCGCCTTCTTCGACGAGTTCTTCATCGATGCAACCAAAGCCGGCATCCGCCAGGCGGTGATCCTGGCCTCAGGGCTGGATGCCCGTGCCTACCGGTTGCCCTGGCCGGCGGGGACGACGGTGTACGAGATCGATCAGCCGGACGTCATCGAGTTCAAGACGCGAACCCTGACGGACCTGGGCGCGGCCCCGACCGCTGATCGCCGTGCCGTCGCGGTAGATCTCCGCCACGACTGGCCGGCAGCGCTGCGGGACGCCGGCTTCGACGCGAGTCAACCGACGGCGTGGAGCGCCGAAGGCCTGCTCGCGTTTCTGCCGCCGGATGCGCAGGATCGACTGCTCGATGCCATCACGGACCTCAGCGCGCCGGGGAGCTGGTTCGCATCTGAGAACATGTCGGGCACCAGCGGGGCCGTCACCTCCATGCGGAACCGCATGGAGAAGGCGATCGACCGCTGGCGTCAGCACGGCTTCGACGTCGAGATGACGGACTTGTGGTACGAGGGCGACCGTAACGATGTGGCGGAGTACCTCACGAGCCACGGCTGGGAAGCGGTTGCGACCAGCGTGGCGGATCTGTACGTCGCCAACGGGCTGTCGGTTGAGGCGCGGGACGAGGACGCCGCCGAGATATTCGCGGAATTCACCTACGTCACCGCCACCAGAACTTAGCCGGGCAGCGCCACCGGGACATCTCGCGTATCACTCGATGTGCAGTCCTTTCAGGCGCACATAGACCCCGGCGGCGGCGATGCCGGCCAGCCATGCGATCAACCCGGCCGCAACGTGGATCAGACTGCGCCCCACCGGACCCAATCCCGGTCCGAGCATCGCGGGCAGGTCGTGCCAGATGAACGCGCGTGGAGCACCGTAGATGGGGTCGGCGAGATAGAACAAGATGTACGGCAACGCCAAATGGGCGAGCCAGCGCAGCGTTCTCTGCAGGTCACGGCGCTGGCGCCAGCGCCGTACGAGGGGCTCGTAGCCGACCGGAAACAAAACGGACACTAGGTTTCCCACCCCGAGCCACGTCAGGATCGGCAGCGTGACATCGGGAACGGTGACCAGGACCCTGCCGGCGGGCTCGGTGCACACCGTCAGCACGAGGGCGACGATCAGCGTAGGCAGCCCGACGATGACCAGCAGCGCGATGTTCTTGGCCAGCAGGATTCGCCAGAGCGGTGCGCCATCACGCAGTGCCTGTTCGATGCGCACGTTGTCCACGCCGAGCACGTTCGTTGTCGTGACGTCGGCAAGGATGAACGACGAGAAATAGGTGCCCACCAGAATCACCCAATCGCGGTGGGCCTCGACCCGCACCGGTTGCACCAACAGCCACACCAGCGAGAGCACCAGGTTCACCGCGACCCCGGAAAGCCATGCGCGCGGCGGCGTGAAGGCCCACTTGATCTCGGCGGCGACCGCGGCCCACAGGCCCTGGTGCAGTTCCTCGGCGGCGTTGGCCGCCTCGGTGGGTCGGGGCAGTGACGAGCGAACGACCCGGCTCAGGACGGTTCGAGCGGTGAACGGCAGATGGATATGAATCGACAACACTTGCCACCCGGCTCCAGCTCGGCGGACGTGCTCGGCAGGTAACCGCGACGAACCGCGGCCAACCCGATCGGCGTCGTATTGGTGCAATGCGGTGTTCTTCCTCTCAGCAGTGCCGCCCTGGTGAGCCAGCCCGCTACCGAGCCCGGCGTGCGAGCCGCTCGGGTTCGAGGATCAGCACGCTTTTGCCCTCCACCCGGATCCAACCACGGTGGGCGAAGTCGGACAGTGCCTTGTTGACGGTCTCCCGCGATGCCCCCACGAGCTGGGCGATTTCTTCTTGGGTCAGGTCGTGGGTCACCCGTATCGCGCCGCGGTCCTGGGTGCCGAACTGCTGAGCAAGTTGCAGGAGCGCCTTGGCGACCCGGCCGGGCACGTCGGTGAAGATCAGCGAGCTGAGTTGGTCGTTGGTGCGTCGGAGCCGCCGCGCGAGTACCCGCAGCAGCTGCTCAACGATCTCGGGCCGATCCTTGATCCAGGCCCGCAGCGCATCGCGGTCCATCGCGGCCACGCACACCGTGGTGATGGCAGTCACGCTGGCCGTGCGTGGCCCGGGGTCGAACATCCCGAGAGCGCCGAAGATGTCCGGCGGCCCCATGATGGCCAGCAGCTTCTCGCGACCGTCGGGGGAGCGGCGACCGATCTTCACCTTGCCCGTGACGATGATGTAGAGGCGATCTCCGGCCTCGCCTTCGGTGTAGATCACGTGCCCGCGAGGAAACTCGACCAGTCGCAATTGACGGATCAGTGCCGACGCGGCCGCGGGCTGGACGCCCTGCAGGATTCCCGAGCGGGTTAACATAGCCTCGACCTGCCGGACGGGCGCTTGGCCGTCGGTCTGGGCAGGGATATCGATCACATTGGTCTCCGAACATCGAAGTGGATGAGGCAACTACCCAATTTGAGCGCTGGCCAAACCGGATCGACACGGTCCTGAAAAACATCTGTGGGTCCCGTTGAATCAGTAGTCTTTTCGCGCTCGGCACGCGGGCGGAGGTGGGGATTCTGGTTCTCCGTCAAATGGGTCCCGCTCTTCGCGTCCGGCTGTTAGCTGAAGGGATCGTCACCTGGGGGCCTATCGTGACAGGCGTGGGTCTGCCCGACGACGTCTACGCACGACTGTTGATGCTGCGGACCAACTTACGTCGCGTCGAGCGCTGGAGCGATGAGCAGGCTCAGTCCGCGGGACTGACGCCGATGCAACATCAGTTGCTGCTCGCGATCCGCGGGCACGCCGACCATCGCGGCCCGACGATCGGAGAAGTCGCCGACTACTTGTTGCTGAAGCACCACAGCGCAGGCGAATTGGTGCATCGGGCCGACGCCGCGGGACTGGTGCGGCGGGTACGCGACGCCGAGGACCGGCGCGTCACCCGGTTACAGCTCAGCGACGCCGGGTGGGCGCGCCTGGATTCGCTGACGGACATCCATCTCCAAGAGCTGGAACGGCTTTCGGCCCAGCTGCGGGAATCCTAAGGAATGCTTTGCCGGTAATGCACCCGGCGGATGTCGCGCACCTGCCTGGGGTGGTGAACGGCGTGCAACGGGTGCATGAGTACCGGATGCCTGCAGTGGGCACATGCATTCCGGGGCCATTTTGTGGCCGACAGGCTCAGGTGGCCACAGTCGGCGCAGCGGACGAAGTAGAACCCGCCCAGCATGCCGATCACCCCGACGTAGATGGCAAGAGTGGCGCCGAGCGCCAGCACCGCGATGAGGATCACAGTGAGTACTTCGTAGACCGCCATAGCCGAATAATACCTCGCAACACGATATTTATGTCTGTGGTGTTTTCGCATTCGGCCCGCAGCGCTGCCACAATCGCGGACGTGGATTTCCGTAACGTGGCGATCGTCGCCCATGTCGACCACGGCAAGACCACGCTGGTCGATGCGATGCTGCGGCAATCCGGCGCGCTGCACGAACGCGGCGAGGCGGTCGAGCGCGTCATGGACACCGGCGACCTGGAGCGGGAGAAGGGCATCACGATCCTGGCCAAGAACACCGCCGTGCACCGTCACCACCCGGACGGCAGCGTGACGGTGATCAACGTGATCGACACGCCGGGACACGCCGACTTCGGCGGCGAGGTCGAGCGTGGGCTTTCGATGGTCGACGGCGTGCTGCTGCTGGTCGATGCGTCGGAAGGCCCGCTGCCGCAGACTCGCTTCGTACTGCGCAAAGCGCTCGCCGCGCACCTGCCGGTGATTCTTGTGGTCAACAAGACCGACAGGCCCGACGCGCGGATCGCCGAGGTCGTCGAGGCCAGCCACGACCTGCTGCTCGACGTCGCGGCCGATCTGGACGACGAGGCAGCGCTGGCCGCCGAGCGCTCGCTGAGCCTGCCAACGCTGTACGCGTCGGGACGTGCCGGTGTGGCCGGCACGGTTCAGCCGGCCGACGGTCAGGTGCCCGAGGGCGACAACCTCGATCCGCTGTTCGACGTGCTGCTCGAAAACGTGCCGCCGCCCAGCGGTGATCCCAACGCGCCGCTGCAGGCGCTGGTGACCAACCTCGACGCGTCGGCGTTCCTCGGCCGGCTCGCTTTGGTGCGGATCTACAACGGAAGGCTGCGCAAGGGCCAGACGGTCGCGTGGCTGCGTGAGGTGAACGGCGAGCCCGTCGTCACCTCGGCCAGGATCACCGAACTGCTGGCCACCGAGGGCGTCGAACGCACCCCCACGGACGATGCGGAAGCCGGCGACATCATTGCGGTCGCCGGACTACCAGACATCATGATTGGCGATACGCTGGCCGATCCGTCGAATCCCGTTCCGTTGCCTCGGATCACAGTCGACGAGCCGGCGATCTCGGTGACCATCGGCACCAATACCTCGCCACTGGCCGGCCGCGTGCCCGGGCACAAGCTGACCGCGCGGTTGGTGCGGGCGCGGCTCGATCAGGAACTGGTGGGCAACGTGTCGATCCGGGTGGTCGACATCGGCCGGCCCGACGCGTGGGAGGTGCAGGGCCGCGGCGAGTTGGCCCTGGCGGTGCTCGTGGAACAGATGCGCCGAGAGGGTTTCGAACTCACCGTCGGCAAGCCGCAGGTGGTGACGAAGACGATCGACGGCACGCTGCACGAGCCGTACGAGGTGTTGACTATCGATGCTCCAGAGGAGTTCGTCGGCGCGATCACGCAATTGATGGCCGCACGCAAGGGCCGTATGACCGAAATGGCCAACCATGCCGCAGGCTGGGTGCGGATGGACTTCGTCATACCCAGCCGAGGGCTGATTGGTTGGCGAACGGAATTTCTGACCGAAACCCGCGGAACAGGCATCGCCAACGCGGTGTTCGATGGGTACAAGCCGTGGGCCGGGGAGATCCGCTCGCGGCACAGCGGTTCGCTGGTGTCTGACCGCGCCGGCACGATCACGGCGTACGCCTTGCTTCAGCTCGCCGACCGCGGCACGTTCTTCGTGGAGCCGGGCCAGGACACGTACGGGGGGATGGTCGTCGGGGTCAATCCGCGGGCCGAGGACATCGACGTCAACGTCACGCGGGAGAAGAAGCTGACGAACATGCGGTCGTCCACGGCCGATGTGTTCGAGACCCTGGCCAAGCCGCTCGAACTCGACTTGGAGCAGGCGATGGAATTCTGTGCGACCGACGAGTGCGTCGAGGTGACACCTGAAATCGTGCGGATCCGCAAAGGGGAACTCGACGCCGTCACCAGGGCTCGCAGCCGGGCGCGCGCCAAAGCCGCAAATCGTGCTTAGCAGGCGCAACGTCGCGTCACCGATACCCTGATGGGCGTGCCAGGTCGATCTGTACGCGCCGTTGCCGCCCTCGGCGCGCTCGCGATGGTCGGCTCGGGCTGCACGGTAAGCCCCCCACCGGCACCGCAGAGCCCGTCGACCACGGAGAGCTCGACCCCGCCGCCGCCGCGGGCGACGCAGATCATCATGGGCATCGACTCGATCGGTGCGGGGTTCAACCCGCATCTGTTGTCGGACCAGTCACCGGTCAACGCGGCCATCAGCGCGCTGGTGTTGCCGAGCGCTTTCCGGCCGGCGCCGGACCCAGCGTCACCGACCGGCTCACGGTGGGAGATGGACCCGACGTTGTTGACATCGGCGGAGGTGACCAGCCAGAGCCCGTTCACGGTCACGTACAAGATCCGGCCCGAGGCGTCGTGGACGGACAACGCGCCGATAGCCGCCGACGACTTCTGGTACCTGTGGCGGCAGCTGGTCAGCCAGCCCGGTGTCGTGGATCCCGCGGGCTATGACCTGATCACCGGGGTGCAGTCGATCGACGGCGGCAAGCAGGCGGTCGTGACGTTCTCGCAGCCGTATCCGGCGTGGCGGGAGCTGTTCACCGATATCCTGCCTGCGCACATCGTCAAGGATGTGCCGGGCGGGTTCGCCGCCGGCTTGGTGCGGGCGCTGCCGGTGACCGGTGGACAGTTCAGGGTGGAGAGCATCGACCCGCAGCGCGACGAGATCCTGCTGGCACGCAACGACCGATTCTGGGGGCCCCCGGCGCAGCCCGACCAGATCCTGTTCCGGCGGGCAGGCGCGCCCGCGGCGCTGGCTGATTCGATCCGCAACGGGGACACTCAGGTTGCCCAGGTGCACGGCGGGGCGGCCGCGTTTGCGCAGCTGAGCGCGATTCCGGATGTGCGGACAGCGAGGATCGTGACACCGCGGACGATGCAGGTGACGTTGCGGGCCCAGGAGCCGAAGCTTTCCGACGTGCGGGTGCGCAAGGCGATCTTGGGGCTGCTGGACGTGGATCTGCTGGCTGCGGTCGGGGCGGGCAGCGACAATACGGTAACGCTGGCGCAGGCGCAGGTACGCTCACCGTCGGATCCCGGCTATGTGCCGACGGCGCTGCCGGCGATGACGAAAGACGCGGCGCTGGCGCTGTTGTCGCAGTCGGGATACCAGATCGAGAGCGACACGGCGACCTCGCCGACGGCCGCGCCGCCGATGGCTGGGTCGCGGACCTCAGAGGCACCGACTCCGCCGCCGGAGATGACGCGCGGCCGGATCAGTAAGGACGGGACGACGCTCACGCTGGCGCTCGGGGTGGCGGCGAACGATCCCACCGCGGTGGCGGTGGCGAACACGGCGGCGGATCAATTGCGCAGTGTAGGGATCGAGGCGACGGTGTCGGCGTTGGATCCGCCGGTGTTGTACGGCGACGCGCTGGCGAACAACCGGGTGGACGCCGTGGTGGGCTGGCATCGCGCAGGCGGTGACCTCGCGACAGAGCTGGCGTCGAGGTATGGCTGCCCGGCATTGGAGGCGACAGCGGTGTCGACGAGTCCGACGGCGGCGTCATCGAGTGTCCGGCCATCGCCCAGCAGCGTGCCGCCCGGCGCTGCGTCGACGACCGCGACGGCGACCAGCCCACCTGCCCCTGCGGCGGGGGCCTTGGTGCAGGCGCCCAGCAACATCACCGGCATCTGCGATCGGAGCATTCAACCGCGGATCGACGCGGGGTTGGACGGCTCCGTCGACATCTCCGACGTGATCAATGCGGTGGAACCCAAGCTGTGGGACATGGCCACGGTGCTGCCGATCCTGCAAGACACGACGATCGTCGCGGTGGGGCCCAGTGTGCAGAACGTCACGCTTACCGGCGCGGTGCCGGTCGGCATCGTCGGCGACGCCGCCAGGTGGGTGAAGACGCAGCAATAGTCGTGAGACCGCGACCCAGCCGCCGGTAGTCTGGCCGCCGATGTCGGTCCCAGAGACGCCGCGCCTGGTGTTCGTGCATGCCCATCCCGATGATGAATGCCTCACCACCGGCGGCACGATCGCGCGCTACGCCGCGCAGGGCGCCGAGGTCCACGTCGTCACCTGCACCCTGGGGGAAGAAGGTGAGGTCATCGGTGAGCGCTACAAACTCCTCGCTGTCGACTACGCCGACCAGCTCGGCGGCTACCGAATCCACGAACTCACCCAAGCCCTCAACGCCCTCGGGCTCAACGAGCCGATCTTCCTCGGCGGCCCCGGGCGCTGGCGCGACTCCGGCATGGAGGGCACGCCACCCGGGCACCACATCAGATTCATCGACGCGGGCGACGACGCCATCGACGAGATGGCAGCCCTCATCGACGGAATTCGGCCGCACGTTGTCATCACCTACGACCCCGACGGCGGCTACGGACATCCCGACCACATCCACGCCCACAACGTGGCCACCGCCGGCGTCGCCGCCAGCCGCTGGAACGTGCCCAAGCTCTACTGGAGCGTGCTGTCGACCACCGCCATGCGCGCCGGCCTCCGCGCGCTCACTGACGTGCCCGACGGCTGGCAAAGGCCTGATCCCGACGAGATCCCGTTCGGATATGCCGACGACGAGATCGACGCCGTCATCGAAATCGCCGACCACGTCGGCGCAAAAGTCGACGCGTTGTGCGCCCATGCCACCCAGGTCGTCGTCGCACCCAACCGGCGCTCCTGCGCGTTGTCCAACAACATGGCACTGCCGATCCTGGCCCAGGAGCACTACATCCTTGCGGCCGGAAATCCGGGGGCCCGTGACGCGCGCGGCTGGGAAACGGACCTGCTCGCCGGAGTGAACCTTGGCTGAGCTACCCCCGACGCGTAAGCTCCGGAAAGCCGGCGCCGGACGAAGGGGACTGCCATGGAAAACACCGACATGGATCCGACACTTCAGTACTGGCAAGACCGAGGCGACAGCTTCCAGTGGGTGATCGGGTCGCTGGCCGGCGTCCTCGACAGCATCCCGACCTGAGCGGACGGTCCGAAAGCCTCCAAAGCCGGGGTCGCGCAACCACTCACGCGTTTCGCGTTGTCGTCCTGACGCTGCTCGCCGTTGACGGCGTCATCTCGGCGCTGCTCGGCGCCGTCTTTCTGCAGAGCCGACTCGGGGCAATACCCTTTCCGATCAGCGCATTGCTCAGCGGACTCGCTAATGCCGCCCTGGTCTGGGCCGGGTCGGGCGTTGCGTCGACACCGCGCGTAGCGGCGCTTCCGTTGTGGATGTGGCTGATCACCGTCGCGGTTCTGGCCATCGGCGGCCCCGGCGGCGACGTCATCTTCGGCGGCCCCGGCGTCGATGGCATCAGCCCGCTGGTGCTGCTCGTCGTCGGCGTTTCGCCGCCTGCGGTGGTGGTGTGGCGGCGGCGCAACGCGTGATGTTGGCGACATACCGCCCGCGCATCAGAACTCCGTCCCCCTCCGCATCGTCCCTAGGTGCGTAACTTGTCAACGCCCCCCTGGGCGCGCGGAGAGGGCACCAATGTCTGCACCACGGGTCGAGCCGCGATTCCCGCTGCTCCATGCGCTCGCGGCGCTGCGAAACCCCGACGCGTACTTCCGCTACCGTGCTCGGCGCGAGAACCCGTTCGCGATGTTCATCCCTGGGCTCGCGGAAGTGCATTTGGCCGGTCGCGCCGACGCCGTCCGCGAATTCCTCACCCTCTCCTCGACAGCCACAGCGCCGCCGACGCCCAACCCGATCGGTCCGGTGGTGGGCGAAGGATCGATCATTCTGCTTTCGGCCGAAGCCCATCGGCGCGAACGGGCACGGCTGTTGTCCGCGTTGAGCGCCGAACGGGTTCGCGGGTATGCCGCAGGAATGGCTCAGGCAGCGCGGGACGAGATTGCCCAATGGCGCCCCGGTGACGAGATCGACGTCCGGGACATCGCGCAGACCATCACATTGCGGATCATCATCCGGGCCGTCTTCGGAGTCGAGGATCAGCAGCGCTCCGACCACTACGTCCGCGTGATCAAGTCAATGATGCGCTCGTACATCTCGGCGCTGATGTTCGTCCCGGCCCTTCGGCGGGCTCCGGCGGGCCTCGGGCCGTGGGGGCGCTTCGTGCGCCGGCGTGCCGAGTTGGATGCGCTTCTGTCGGAAGATATTTCGCGGTGGCGGGCGATCGGCCCGGGCGGATGTAACAACGTGCTGAGCGCGCTACTGCGTGGCGACGATCGCGGCGACGAGGTGGTGCGGCAGCAGTTGCGCACGCTGCTGATTGCGGGCCACGAAACCAGCGCGACAACGTTGACGTGGGCGCTCTACCACGTACACCGCGAGGACCACGTGCGCCGTCGCTTGCTCGCCGACTTGGCAACGTGCCCAACCCGGGAGGAGATCGTGAAGCTGCCGTACCTCAACGCGGTGATCAGCGAGACATTGCGGATGCATCCCCCGGTGTCGATCGCGGTGCGGCAACTCACATGCCCTGTGACGATGTGGAAGAGGCGCCGCGCACGGGGTGACGTCGTGGGGGTGGCGCTTCCCGCTGTGCATGCCGACCCGGCGGTGTGGCCCGATCCAGGCCGGTTCTCCCCTTCGCGGTTCCTCGACCACAGGTTCGGGCCCGCCGTGTTTTCGCCATACGGCTACGGTCATCGGCGCTGTGTCGGGTCGACGTTCGCCAACGTCGAGTTGGCCGTCGTCATGGCCACGATCCTGTCCCACGTCGACCTCCAGATGAGCCCACAGGAACGTCGTCGTCGCCCGCCGCGGTCCGTGCCCCGGGGAATCGCGGCGATACCGAACCGGCGGATCGCGCTGCAGGTCACCGGGCGCCGCTGACCGAGCGTTGTGCGACGCGCGACGCGACGCGCACCGAGGACCGCCCGGGGTCTAATGTGGCAGACATGCCGAGCACGGAGGTTTCACATAGTGAGACGCCCCGGAAGATCCTCGATTGGAGTGGGGTTACACCCAGGTGCGCTTGACCCCCGGTGACGATCTGACCGTCCTGCCCCCGCCCGTGGTCGCTCCGAAGCCAACCGCCTCAGCGCTGCGGCGAGTGCTGCGGCGCGCCCGCGACGGGGTCGCTCTGAACGTCGACGAAGCCGCTGTCGCGCTGACCGCGCGGGGCGACGATCTCGGCGATCTGTGCGCCAGCGCCGCACGCATCCGCGACGCGGGGCTCGAATCGTCGGGCCGCCGCGGCGCGACGGGTCGACTGCCGATCAGCTACTCACGCAAAGTCTTCATCCCGGTCACCCATCTTTGCCGCGACCAGTGCCATTACTGCACGTTCGTCGCGGTCCCCGGCAGGCTTCGCGCCCGGGGTCTCGGTATGTACATGGAGCCCGACGAGATCGTCGACGTTGCCCGCCGCGGCGCGGAACTCGGGTGCAAGGAAGCCCTGTTCACGCTCGGCGACCGGCCCGAAGCCCGCTGGCCCGAGGCGCGGCAGTGGCTCGACGAACGCGGCTACAACTCCACCCTCGACTACGTGCGGGCGATGGCCATCCGCGTGCTCGAGGAGACCGGGCTGCTCCCGCACCTCAATCCCGGCGTGATGAGTTGGTCGGAGATGTCGCGGCTCAAGCCCGTCGCGCCGTCCATGGGGATGATGCTGGAAACCACCTCGCGGCGGTTGTTCGAGACCAAGGGCATGGCCCACTACGGCAGCCCCGACAAGGATCCGGCCGTGCGGCTGCGCGCACTCACCGACGCCGGGCGTCTGTCGATCCCGTTCACGACCGGACTGCTCGTCGGCATCGGCGAGACGCTGACCGAGCGCGCCGAGACGCTTCACGCAATCCGCAAGGTGCACAAGGAATTCGGGCACGTTCAGGAAGTGATCGTGCAGAATTTCCGGGCCAAGGACCACACCGCGATGCAGGCCGCCCCCGACGCCGACGTCGACGATTTCGTCGCGACGATCGCGGTCGCCAGGCTTGTTCTCGGGCCGAAGATGCGCATCCAGGCGCCCCCGAACCTTGTGTCGCGGGAAGAGTGCCTGGCCCTCGTCGGCGCCGGTGTGGACGACTGGGGTGGCGTGTCGCCGCTCACACCCGACCACGTCAACCCCGAACGGCCGTGGCCTGCACTCGACGAACTGGCAGCCGTCACTTCCGACGCGGGCTACGACCTGGTGCAGCGACTGACCGCGCAACCGCCCTATGTCCTGGCTGGTGCGGCCTGGATCGACCCTCGCGTGCGCGGCCACGTCGGGGCGCTGGCCGACCCGGTGAGCGGGCTGGCCCGAGACGTCAATCCCGTCGGGCGCCCCTGGCAGGAACCCGACGAGGCATGGGAATCGTCAGGCCGGGTTGACCTGAATTCCGCGATCGACACCGAAGGCAGACTGGCCGCGACCCGCAGCGATCTCGGCAGTGCGTTCGGTGACTGGGAATCGGTGCGCGAAAAAGTGCAGGAGCTGGCCGACCACGCGCCCGAACGCGTCGACGCCGACGTGCTGGCTGCCCTGCGTTCGGCCGAGCGTGACCCGGCCGGGTGCACCGACGCCGAGTACCTCGCGTTGGCGACCGCCGATGGTCCGGCACTGGATGCCGTTACTGCGCTGGCCAATTCGATACGCCGCGACACCGTCGGTGACGACGTGACATTCGTCATCAACCGCAACATCAACTTCACCAACATCTGCTACACCGGCTGCCGATTCTGTGCTTTTGCGCAACGCAAAGGCGACGCCGACGCGTACACACTGTCCTACGAGGAGGTCGCCGACCGCGCCTGGGAGGCCTACGTCGAGGGCGCCACCGAGGTCTGCATGCAGGGCGGCATCGACCCCGAGCTGCCGGTCACCGGTTACGCCGACCTGGTGCGGGCGGTCAAAAGTCGGGTGCCGTCCATGCACGTGCACGCGTTCTCTCCGATGGAAATCGTCAATGGAGCGGCGAAAAGCGGTGAAAGCATTCGGGATTGGTTGATCGGGCTGCGGGAGGCCGGGCTGGACACCATCCCCGGTACGGCCGCCGAGATCCTCGACGACGAAGTCCGGTGGGTGCTGACCAAGGGCAAGCTCCCGACGTCGGCCTGGATCGAGGTCGTCAGCACCGCGCATCAGGTTGGCCTGCGGTCAAGTTCGACGATGATGTACGGCCATGTCGATCAGCCCAAGCACTGGATCGGACACCTGCGGATTCTGCGGCAGATCCAGGACCAGACGGGCGGCTTCACCGAGTTCGTGCCGTTGCCGTTCGTTCATCAGAGCTCACCGCTGTATCTGGCCGGTGCCGCGCGGCCCGGGCCGACTCACCGCGACAACCGCGCTGTGCACGCACTGGCCCGGATCATGCTGCACGGCAGGATCTCCCACATCCAGACCAGCTGGGTGAAGCTCGGCGTCGAGCGGACGCGGGTCATGCTCAACGGCGGTGCCAACGACCTCGGCGGCACGTTGATGGAGGAAACCATCTCGCGGATGGCGGGCTCGGAATACGGCTCGGCCAAGACCGTGGCCGAACTGATCGAGATCGCCGCGGGCATCGGCCGGCCGGCCCGTCAGCGCACGACCACGTACATCCCGTTGGCGGCCTGACGCCGCCTCGGTGCAAACCGCTGAGCGTGACGCCCGTGTAGCGGTCTCGGCGAGCCGCTGCCCCAGCTCACGTTCGGGCCTCAGCGGCGACTGGCATAGTGTTTGCCGGGGGAAGGAGCAGGACACAAAGGGCGTGAGAAGGTGAGTGTGGTCGAGACGTCTGGGACGCATGTTGCGTCGCTGCCGTTGGCGCCCAGGAACCCCCTGCCCTATCTGCAGCGCGTCCGCGCACTGAGGTCGTTTCACACCGGGATGGACGAACTGCGCGACGCCGGCGGACCGGTGTCCCGTTTCAGTGTGGGGCCGAGATGGATGATGCCGCCTATTGTGGTCGCGACGTCGCCTGAGGGCATCCGCGACATTCTCAGTAACAAAGACGGCTCGGTCGACAAAACCACGCGTGTGTTTTCCGAGTTCCGCCGCATGATCGGCGGAAACTTGTTCAACCTGCCGCGCGAGCCGTGGTTGGCACGCCGCCGCACGGTGCAGCCGGTGTTCACCAAGCAGCAGGTCCAGCAGTTCGGTGGGCACATGGCAGAGGCCGCCGAATCGGTGTCGTCTGCCTGGCAAGACGGCGCGACGCTTGACCTGGACACCGAGTGCCGCACCCTGACGCTACGTGCGCTCGGTCGATCGGTGCTCGGACTCGACCTGACCGACCACGTCGACGCTGTCGCAGAGCCGCTGCGTATCGCGCTGACGTATGTCGCGGATCGGGCTCTGCGGCCGGTGCGGGCTCCCGCCTGGTTGCCCACACCCGCGCGTCGGCACGCCCGTGCCGCGAGTGCGACACTTCACCGGCTCAGCAGCGAGATTCTGCAGGCCTGCCGCGCCGACCCCACCAAAGACGCTCCTCTGGTGCAGGCGCTGATCGCCGCCACTGATCCGGCCACCGGGAAACCGCTGTCCGACAAGGAGATCGCCGAGGAGCTGATCGTCTTTCTGTTCGCCGGCCACGACACCACCGCGACGACATTGACGTACGCCATGTGGCAGCTGGGACATCACCTGGCAATTCAGGACCGTGTCGCCGCCGAGGTGGCCGGGCTCCCCGAGCGGGAACTTACCCCCGGTGATGTTGCGTATCTGCCGTATACGGTGCAGGTGCTGCGGGAGGCGCTGAGGCTGTGTCCTCCCGGTCCCACCGGGTCACGGATGGCGACGCGCGATGTCGAGATCGCCGGCTACCGGGTGCAAGCCGGGACGATGCTCGTCTTCGGGCGCCTCGCGGTGCAGCGGGATCCGGCGTTGTGGGAAAGGCCGTTGACGTTCGACCCCGACCGGTTCAGTCCCGAGAACATGAAGCGCCGCGACCGTTGGCAGTACGTCCCGTTCGGTGCAGGTCCACGGTCATGCATCGGCGACCATTTCGCGATGCTGGAGGCCACGCTCGGCCTGGCCACGTTCATCCGTCGAGTCGAGGTGCATGCCCTGGGCCATGATTTCCCAGTGGCGGTGCCATTCACGATGGTCGCCGACGGCCCGATCTGGGCCCGCATCAACCGGCGTCGCCCGCAAGCGCGAGGATGAGAATGGAGATGGAGGCTGAATATGCCTGCAACGCAACTGTTCTCGACTCGCACGAGCCCGCGGACCGAGTGTTGCTGCAGCGCCTGCGGGCGGACCCGGGCATCGAGTTCATCGACCACAGCGAACGACAGCTCGAGGATCTGCGCCGCCTTCGGCCGTCGCCCGATCCGGAGCTGATGGCCGAACCCGTTCGGTGGGCTTACTATCCGTGGCGGCGAACGGTCGTCGCGATGCTGGGTCCACGGGGATTTCCCGCGGTCCGACTGGACCGCAACAGGAACGTCATCACCGCGGCGGAGCAGACACGGCTCCGCGGGCTTCGCATCGGGGTCGCCGGCCTGAGCATCGGTCACGTCATCGCTCACACCCTGGCGGCGCAGGGCCTGTGCGGAGAGCTTCGCCTCGCCGACTTCGATCGCCTCGAGCTGTCCAATCTCAACAGGGTGCCCGCCACCGTGTTCGACCTCGGGCTCAACAAGGCGCAGGTCGCAGCCCGCAGGATCGCCGAGCTTGACCCGTACCTGCCGGTTCGGGTTCTTGACGACGGGCTCACGTTCGACACGGTCGAGTTGTTCCTGGACGGGCTGGACATCGTTGTCGAGGAGTGCGACTCACTGGAGATGAAAGCCGTCCTGCGTGAGGGCGCCCGCGACCGCCGGATTCCGGTGCTGATGGCCACCAGCGATCGCGGAATGGTCGACGTGGAGCGTTTCGACCGCGAGCCGCGCCGGCCGATCCTGCACGGGCTGCTCGGCGAGCTGGACATCGGATTACTCCCCGGCATGAGCAGCCGGGAGAAGGTTCCACACGTCCTCCGCCACCTCGAAGCGGAACGGTTGTCCCCGCGCACCGCGGCGTCGCTGGTGGAAATCGACCGGTCGCTGTCGACCTGGCCGCAGCTGGCGGGTGACGTCGCCCTGGGGGCCGCTGCGCTGGCCGAGGCGGTGCGCAGAATCGGGCTCGGCGAGGATCTGCGCTCGGGCCGGGTCCGCATCGACGTCGGCTGGGCACTGGATCAGCTCGACGAGCCGGAGATGGCGAGGGATCGGGATCGTCCCCCACCACCGACGGACGTCGGCGAGCTTGGACTGCCCGGGATTCCGGGCGTTATCGCCGCGGCAGCGATCCGCGCACCGTCCGGCGGCAATGTGCAGCCCTGGTACATCGAGGCAGGGCCTGAAGTCATCACCATCAGCCTTGCCCCCGAACACACCTCGACCATGGACGTCGGGTTTCGTGCCAGCGCCGTCGCGCTGGGCGCGGCTGTTTTCAATGCCAAATGCGCCGCCGCCGCGCACTCGGTGTTTGGACCGATCACCCTCACGGAAAACACGGAGGGCTCGCCGCTGCAGGCCACCCTGCACCTGGGCGACGACAAAGAACCCGAACTCGCGGCCCTGTATGAACCGATGCTTTCGCGCGAAACCAACCGCCGCTACGGGGACCGGAGCCCACTCGCCGCCGAGACGCTCGGACGGCTCGACGCCGCCGCCGAACGCGAGGGAGGGCGGCTGCACCTGCTCATCGCGCGAGATGACATCGCCAGGGCGGCAACCATTCTCGCCGCAGCCGACCGCACCCGGTACCTGACGCCGCGCCTGCACGCTGAGATGATCTCGGAGTTGCGCTGGACCGGAGACCCCGCTCCGGACACCGGTATCGATGTGCGCAGCCTCGAACTGGACGACGGCGACCTCGCTGTGCTCGACATCTTGCGCCGCCCCGAGGTGATGGCCCACCTCGCGCAGTGGAGCGCGGGGAGCGCGCTCGGCGACGACACCCAGGACCGGGTGCTGGCCAGTTCCGCGCTGGGCGTGGTGACCGTGCCGGGGCACACTTTGACCGACTACGCGCGCGGCGGATCGGCTGTCGAAGCGGTCTGGGTCACCGCCCAACAGCACGGGCTGGCGGTCCAGCCGGTCTCGCCGGTCTTCCTCTATGCGCGCGACCCCGACGATTTCGAGGAGTTGTCGACGACCTTCGCCGACGAGTTGGAGCAGATGCACAAGGAATTCCGGCAGCTGACCCGTCCGCGGCCCGGAGAATCCCTCGTGCTGGTGCTGCGGTTTGCTGCCGGACCGCCGGGATCCGTGCGCAGCCGTCGCAGCCTTGACCGCGTTCGGTTGCTGTCGCAAAAACACAGGCTACCGTAAGGGAATGACCCGGACGCTGGACCAAGTCGTCACGGCTGTAGCGGCCGAATTGATGGCGGCGACCGCAGAAAATGCGGTGACCCTCAGTGAGCGGGTGCTCGCCGACCTGGTCGCCCACTTCGGCGTGAATGTCAGCTTTCTGCGTCACCACGACCACACCATCCACGCGACCACACTGATAGCCCAGTGGCCGCGGCGCGACTTCGTCCCCGATCCCGATCCCATCGGCCTGGTGTACTTCGCCGACGCCGACCCGATCTTCGCCCGGTCCGAGCAACTCAAAGAACCCACCGTGGTTCGTCCCGAGCCGGAAAACGAGGACTTTCAGCGTCGGATCGAAGAGGGCACCGCGGTCCCGGCCATTTCCCTGGCGTGCGTGCCGTTGCTGTCTGGGGACCTCACTACCGGCATCCTGGGCTTCATCAAGTACGGCGACCGGGAGTGGGCAGTAGACGAGCTGAACGCCCTGCAGGCGATCGCCACGCTGTTCGCCCAGCTGCAGGCCCGCATTGTCGCCGAAGAGCAACTGCATTATCTGGCAGAACACGACGACCTCAGCGGCCTGCTCAACCGGCGGGCGCTCGTCGGCCAACTCGACGAACGGCTGACTGATGGTCAGCCGGGCCCCGTCTCCGTGCTGTTCCTGGATCTGGACCGCCTCAAAGCAGTCAACGACTACCTCGGTCACAACGCGGGCGACTGGTTCATCAAGGTCTTCGCCCAGCGCCTGCACGAGGGAACGGACGCTCCGACCCTCATCGCCCGCGTCGGCGGCGACGAGTTCGTCGTCGTGCCGGCCGCACCGATGGACGTCGACGCGGCAGTGTCCTTCGCCGAGAAGTTGCAGGCCCGACTTCAGCAGCGGGTCGTGATCGACGGCGAGATGCTCGTTCGCACCGTCAGCATCGGCATCGCTGTCGGGCTTCCCGGACGTGACAGCACTTCTGATCTCCTGCGTCGCGCCGACCAGGCCGCCCTGTCCGCCAAGAGCGCCGGCGGCAGCAAGGTCGCGGTTTTCACCCAGGAGATGTCGTCGAAATTCGAGATCCGCAATGACATCGAGCTGCATCTCGAGGGGGTCATCGACAACGATGACGGCGCTTTGGTGCTGCGCTACCTGCCCGAGGTCGACATGCGCACCGGTGAGGTCCTGGCCACCGAGGCGCTCGTCCGCTGGCAACACCCGACCCGGGGGCTGCTGCTGCCCGGCTCGTTCATCGGCGTGGCCGAATCGATCAATCTGGCCGGCAAGCTGGGCCGGCAGGTGATGCGGACCGCATGCGCGGAATTCAGCCGATGGCGCTCCCGCGGCGTCGGCCACCATGCCGTACTGCGCATCAACGTCTCACCGGTGCAATTGGTTGCGGACGGCTTCGTCGACACGGTCGCCGGCACCCTCGACGAATTCAAACTCGACAGCAGTGCGGTATGTCTGGAGATCACTGAGAGCGTCGTGGTTCAAGACATCGAGGCCACCCGCAACACACTCGCCGGGTTGAAACAAATCGGTGTTCAGGTCGCCATCGACGACTTCGGCACCGGCTACAGCGTGCTGACGCATTTGAAATCCCTGCCGGTCGACACGGTCAAGATCGACAAAGGGTTCGTTCGCGAACTCGGCACGAACGCAGGTGATCTGGCGATCGTGCGAGCCATCATGGCCTTGGCTGACGCTTTCGACCTGCAAGTCGTCGCTGAAGGCGTTGAGACCGTGGCCGCGGCCAGGACATTGCTTGACCTGGGTTGCTATCGTGCGCAGGGCTACCTGTTGTCTCGGCCCATCGACTGCATGGCGATGGAGTCGTTGTTCGCCCGACGGTTCATGCCCGTGGACTTCTTGGCGTCGCCGGCACCCGAGTATGCGGCTTCTTGCGACGCCACTCGAGTGGAGCTGTCGACAAGCGGCAAAGGGGGGCGCGCGGTGCCGGGTTGACCCCTTGAACGCGCGGTATGTGCAACGGCTAGTATCAGTTATTAAGAGTAGGCGACTTAGGGCACACTGGCGAGTGCGGGCGACGGCGTCGGATACTGTCAGCAACTTCCCAGCGCCATAACGTAACAGCACCTGCGAACAGGAGATCGAGGAGACCTTCGTGACGTACACGATCGCCGAACCCTGCGTCGACGTGAAGGACAAGGCATGCATCGAGGAGTGCCCCGTCGACTGCATCTACGAGGGCGAACGCATGTTGTACATCCACCCCGACGAGTGCGTCGACTGCGGCGCCTGCGAGCCGGTCTGCCCGGTCGAGGCCATCTACTACGAAGACGACGTCCCCGAGCAGTGGAGCCAGTACACCCAGATCAACGCCGACTTCTTCGAGGAACTGGGCTCGCCGGGCGGCGCCTCGAAGGTCGGTATGACCCCGAACGACCCACCCCCTGTGAAGAACCTGCCGCCCCAGGGTGAAACCGCCTGAGCCGGCTGACGGCACCGCACTGAAGCGCCGGCTGCGGGCACCTACCGCCTGCGGAGCGGTGTCGGCGACGCTGCCCGTGTTCCCGTGGGACACCCTGGCCGATGCGTCGGCGGTGGCCCGCGCCCATCCCGCCGGCATCGTCGACCTGTCCGTCGGCACCCCGGTCGATCCGGTGGCCCCGCTGATCCGCCAAGCACTGGCCGCGGCGAGTGCGTCCTCGGGCTACCCGACCACCGCCGGCACTCCGGCGCTGCGGGAGGCGGCGGTGGTGGCGCTGGCCCGCCGTTACGGCGTGACGGGCGTGTGGCCCGACGCCGTATTGCCGGTGATCGGCACGAAAGAACTCATCGCATGGCTGCCGACGCTGCTCGGGCTTTGCCCCGACGACGTAGTCGTGGTTCCTGAGCTGGCGTACCCCACCTATGAGGTCGGTGCCCGGCTGGCGAACGCGCGGGTCCTGCGCGCCGACTCACTAACCCAGCTCGGCCCCGGACGGCCCGCGCTGATCTACCTGAACTCGCCGAGCAACCCGACAGGGAGGGTGCTGGGCGCCGACCATCTGCGGAAGGTCGTGGGCTGGGCTCGCGAGCGCGGCGCGCTGGTGGCCTCCGACGAGTGCTACCTCGGTCTGGGCTGGGACGCCCAGCCGGTGTCGGTGCTCGACCCGTCGGTGTGCGACGGCGACCACACCGGCCTGCTCGGGATCCACTCGCTGTCGAAGAGTTCGTCGCTGGCCGGTTATCGCGCAGGCTTCGTCGCCGGTGATCCGAACGTCGTTGCCGAACTGCTGGCAGTGCGCAGGCACGCGGGAATGATGGTGCCCACCCCAGTGCAGGCGGCGATGGTCGCAGCGCTCTCTGACGACGTCCACGAGCGCGAGCAGCGCGACCGATATGCGCGCCGCCGCGACGTGTTGCTACCGGCGCTGCTCGAGGCCGGGTTGACCCTCGACCATTCCGAAGCGGGCCTGTACCTGTGGGCAACCCGCCGTGAACCGTGCCGGGACACGGTGGCGTGGTTCGCACAGCGCGGCATCCTGGTTGCGCCCGGCGAGTTCTACGGGCCGCGCGGCGAACGTCATGTCCGGATCGCGCTCACCGCGACCGACGAACGGATCGGGGCCGCGGCGTCGCGGTTAACGGCATAGCCCTCAGCCCCACCGCGAGCACCAGCCGGTCGTCAGGGTCGACCAGCGACGTGCCGAGCAGCTTTTCGATCCGCCGCACCCGGTAGCGCACGGTGTTCGGGTGCACGTGCAGCCACTGCCCGGCGGCGGCGATGTCGCCGAAGCAGTCGAGGTAGGCGCGCAGCGAAGCCACCAGCGAGCCGTCGTGGCCGGCGTCGTAGTCGCGCAGCGCAAGCACCCGCGGGTCGATGAGGCCGTCCTGCCCGGCCACCAGCGCCACGATCTCGTCGAGCAGCACGACGGTGCGGGCCTCGTCGAACGAGGTGACCTGACGGATCGCGCCCGGATGGCGGTCGGCGCTTTCGAACACCCGGTCCACCTCGGCGCGGGCAGGCGCGACGGCGGCGAGCCCGGCGACCGGCGCGGCGATCACGGCGTGCAGCGCCGTCCCCAGCTCGCGGCGCAGGGCGGCGACGGTGCCGCGGACCCATGACGCCACGGACGACGGCGCGCCGGTCTGCGGGAACAGGACGTATACCCGCTCGGTGCGGGACGTCACTTGAGCGTCGGGCCGAAACGCACTGGCGCTCAACGCGATGGCATCGGCCGGGACAGGACCGTCGGCGCAACGGAAACCGACGAGTGCGACTCTGCCGTCAGCGACGACGCCGAGTTCACGGGCGAGCACCGTGACGTCCACATCGTCACCGCTCAAGCCGAGCAGCTCCTGAATCCGCAACGCGTGCGTCGACGGTGTCGCGGCCAGGCGGGACATGATGCGGGCGGCCAGCACTGCGGCGCCGCGCAACACCTCTTCGACGTCATCGGCCAGCGGACGTGAGCCCTGCTGCAGCCAGATCGTGCCGATAAAGGTGCTGCGGCGCTGATCGTCGCCCGGGCGGTGAATGCCGACGGCCAGCCGCGGCCGTAAGCCGAGCTCGGGCCGCTCGGCGACCCGCACCACGTCGGTGCCGGCTCGCAGTGCGTCGAAGATTCCCCACTGGCCGATCCACTCCAGATGCTCCGGCGGTCCGGCCCGGCCCAGAATCGACAGCCTCCGCAGCTCGTCGGCCTCGTCGTTGGACGCCGAATACGCCAGTACATGTGACTCAGCGTCCTCGATGCTGATCATCCCGTGGGTGCGCTCCGCGGTTGACTGGGCGAGGCCGAAAAGGTCTGTGCCCATGTCGAAGTGCGGATCGCGGCGATCGCTGTGGTGCTCGAATACGTGGTTCACCAACCGATAGAGCCGCTCCCAGCGGGCACGGGGCTCGACCGCCACCACCGCGGCGCCGGCGGACACCGCCCTGTTGATCAGGGCCCCCGTTGGCTCCTTGACGAAGATCGCGGCCGGAACCCGAGCGGCGACCTGCCGGTCGATCCAGCGAACGGCGTCATCGTCAGGCACGCCGAGAAGGAAGAACACGTCCGCATTGCCTGCCGCCATCGCCAGGCCCAGCCGCACATCATCGGCGTCGACCAGGGCCACGGACCCGACCGGCATGTCCAGACCCCGTGGCGCCTCGACAAGGGTGACCATCGTGCGGTCCAGCGCCAATAGCAGCTGGCCCAGCCCGACGCGGGCAGCCTCCATGTTGTCGGATTGTACTGGTCGCCTCGGAAAGCACTGTCCGATCAGCCAACATATCGGCGGCCTCTGTCGGCGATTCTTACCCCATGGACGCGATCACCGACGTACCGACGCCGGCCAACGAGCCGGTCCACGACTACGCACCGGCCAGCCCGGAACGCAGGCGGCTCGTCGTCGCGCTCAATTCGCTGGCCGCCGAGCCCATCGACCTTCCCCACGTCATCGGGGGGAAGCACCGGATGGGCGACGGCGAACGCATCGACGTCGTTCAGCCGCATCGCCATTCGGCCCGATTGGGAACGCTCACGAATGCGGTGCGGGCCGACGCGCTCGCCGCGATGGAGGCGGCGCTGACCGCCAGGGCCGGGTGGGCGGCGACGCCGTTCGACGAGCGGGCCGCCGTGTTCCTGCGGGCCGCCGACCTGCTGTCCGGGCCCAGGCGGGAGAAACTCGCCGCCGCCACCATGCTCGGCCAGTCCAAGACCGCCTACCAGGCCGAGATCGACGCGCCGTGCGAGCTGGTCGACTTCTGGCGTTTCAACGTCGCGTTCGCCCGCCAAATTCTGGCTCAGCAGCCGGTCAGCACCCGCGGTATCTGGAACCGCATGGACTACCGGCCGCTGGAGGGGTTCGTCTATGCGATCACCCCGTTCAACTTCACCGCGATAGCCGGCAACCTGCCCACCGCGCCCGCGTTGATGGGCAACCCCGTGGTGTGGAAGCCGTCGCCCACCCAGACGTTCTCGGCGTACCTGACCATGCAGCTGCTGGAGGAGGCCGGCCTTCCGCCCGGCGTGATCAACCTCGTAGCCGGCGACGGAGTTGCGGTCTCCGAGGTGCTGTTGAAGGACCCCCGGCTGGCCGGCATCCACTTCACCGGCTCGACGACAACATTCCAGCATCTGTGGCGCGAGGTGGGAGCGAACGTCGAGCGCTACGACAGCTACCCGCGGCTGGTGGGGGAGACCGGCGGCAAGGACTTCGTGCTCGCGCACGCGTCGGCACAACCCGACGTGCTGCGCACGGCCCTGATCCGGGGCGCATTCGACTACCAGGGTCAGAAGTGCTCGGCGGCGTCGCGGGCGTTCATCGCGCGATCGGTGTGGCAGCGGATGGGTGAGGACTTCCTGGATGCCACCGCGCACTTGTCCTATGGCGACGTCACGGATCTGAGGAATTTCGGCGGCGCGCTGATCGACGCCCGCGCGTTCGCGAAAAACGTCGCCGCGATCGAGCGGGCGAAGAGAACGCCCGGTGTGACGATCGCAGTGGGCGGCGAATACGACGACAGCGTCGGGTATTTCGTTCGCCCGACCGTCCTGCTGTCGGACGACCCGACGGACCAGGCGTTCTCCAAGGAGTACTTCGGGCCGATCCTGACGGTGCATGTCTACCCCGACGACGACTACGACGAGATTCTCGACGTGGTCGACGGCGGCGCGACCTACGCACTGACCGGCGCGGTGATCGCGGACGATCGCGCCGCGGTGATGGCCGCGGAGAACCGGCTTCGCTTCGCGGCCGGCAACTTCTATGTCAACGACAAACCGACCGGCGCGGTCGTGGGCCAGCAGCCGTTCGGCGGGTCGCGGTCGTCGGGCACCAACGACAAGGCCGGTTCGCCGCTGAACCTGTTGCGCTGGACATCGGCCCGTTCGATCAAGGAGACGTTCCTGCCGCCCACCGACTATCGCTACCCACACATGGAGGCCGAATGATGGCGCAGATTTTCAGGAGGGTCGCACGCCCGGCGATCCTGGCGGCCGGCCGGTCCTACTGTTTGCGCCGTACCGCGGAACGCTTGCCCGTCACCCGTCACGTAGTGCACCGGTTCGTGCCGGGTGAGACGGTCCAAGATGCTCTGAACAGCGCTGCAGCACTGAGGGAGTCACGCCGAATGGTATCCATCGATTACCTCGGTGAGGACGTCACGGATGTCGACGCCGCGACTGCCACCGTAAACGCGTACCTCGGGTTGCTGGATGCGCTGGGACGACGATCCGATGCCGCGTGGGTAGGGGTGCGGCCGCTGGAGGTGTCGCTGAAGCTTTCGGCGCTGGGGCAGGCGTTGCCGCGCGACGGACAGAAGATTGCGCTGGAGAACGCACACACGATCTGCGCCGCTGCGCAGCGGGCCGGTGTGTGGGTGACTGTCGATGCGGAGGACCACACCACGACCGACTCGACGCTGGGTATCGTGCGCGAGCTGCGCGGCGACTTCGACTGGCTGGGCACCGTGCTGCAGGCCCATCTGCGGCGCACACCCGGCGACTGCGAGGATTTCGCGGCGGCCGGCGCGCGAATCCGGTTGTGCAAGGGCGCATACGACGAACCGGCGACGGTGGCCTACCGCGACCGGGACGACGTCACCGACAGCTACCTGCGCTGCCTGAAGGTGCTGATGGCCGGTACCGGCTATCCGATGGCGGCGTCACACGACCCTGTCCTGATCACGGCGGCGGGCGAACTGGCGCGTGAAACGTCCCGCGAAGCCAACGAGTTCGAGTATCAGATGCTGTACGGCATTCGCGACCCCGAGCAGCGCCGCCTCGCGGACGCGGGCAACGCGATGCGCGTGTACGTCCCATTCGGCACGCAGTGGTACGGGTACTTCGTGCGGAGGCTGGCCGAGCGGCCCGCGAACCTGACGTTTTTCCTGCGGGCATTGGCGGAACGGGGTCACTGACCCGACACGCCCGAAATCGAATCTCGCGGTTCTCGGTTGACGTTGTTCAAGAGGGGCCGATCAACGTCACCGGCAGGTGCCTCAGATCCGGCCTATCCCGGTTGGGCAGCCGTGGCAGGCGAAGACAATTTCTCCAGCTGTGTCGAACCCCCGGCGTTCCGTTCGTCGTATCTATGACAGCACCCGAACCGAAACACCTGAGGACACCAGTGACCAGCACCACATCAATGCGCGCCACCCCCGCCGGAATGGGGCGCCGGGTGCTCGCCGCGGTCATCGATCTTCTTGTCGTCGTTGGGACGCTCTATACGCTGCAGGCGGCAGTCGCACTGAGCATGGCCGGGTCTTGGCCGAGTTCGCTGGATCACGGTCTCGCCGAGACCGCGCGCGAGGGTGCGATCAGCCTCATCGTCGCGGTGGCGTACTCGGCGGAATCCTGGTCGAGGTCCGGACGCACGGCCGGTGCGGCAGCGCTCGGGCTGCGGGTGGTGGGGCGTGACGGTCTTCCGTTGCGACCGGCGGAGGCCATCCTGCGCGCGGTCGCGTGCCTGATTCTTCCGCTGGGACTGGTGTCCGCTACCGTCGACCGGCAACGACGGTCGTTGCAGGACATGGCCTTTCACAGCAAGGTGTTGTACGAGCGCCCGCGCCACGTGCCGATGGCCCGGCAGCTTTTGTGAGGTGACGCGGGACGACTGCGACGATGAGCCGATGACGGTTCGTAATCGGCGCACCTGGCTCACCCGCAACGTCCGGGTTCTCTCGGTGGTTTCGCTGCTGCAGGACGCCGCGAGCGAGCTGTTGTACCCGCTGCTGCCGATCTACCTGACGAGCGTCCTCGGTGCGCCGCCGGCGGTCGTCGGCGCCGTGGAGGGCGCCGCCGAGGGCGCTGCGTCGCTGACCAAGCTCGCGTCCGGTCGGTTGGGCGACCGGTTCGCCCGGCGCCCGCTGATCGCGACCGGGTACGGGATGGCGGCCTTGGGCAAGCTGATCGTCGCGGCCGCGGGCGCGTGGCCCGGTGTAGTGGTCGGGCGGGTGGTGGACCGGCTCGGGAAGGGCCTGCGCGGGGCGCCACGGGACGCACTGCTGGTCGACGGGATCGAGCCTGCCGAGCGCGGCCGGGTGTTCGGATTCCACCGCATGATGGACACGCTCGGCGCCGTCATCGGCCCACTGCTCGGGCTGGCCGGCTACGAGCTGTTCGACCACCGGATCGCGCCGGTGCTGTACCTCGCGCTCATCCCCGCGGTGCTGAGCGTGCTGCTGATCGCCTTGGTTCGCGAGCGGCCACGGGTGACGCCCGGCGGGGCCCGGCCGTCGATCCTCGCCGGGGCGCGCGGGCTGCCGGCCCGATACTGGCGGGTGGTCGGGTTTCTCGTCGCGTTCAGCGTCGCGAACTTCCCCGACGCGCTGCTTCTGTTGCGGCTCAATGAAATCGGCTTCTCGGTCGTCGGCGTCATCTTGGCCTATGTCGGCTACAACCTGGTGTACGCGGTTGCAAGCTTCCCGGCCGGGCTGCTCGCCGACCGCTTCGGCCGGCCAGTGGTGTACGGGTTCGGGCTGGTCTTCTTCGCGGTCGGTTACCTCGGCCTGGGTCTCACGACGAACGCCACGGAAGCATGGCTGCTGATCATGGTGTACGGCTTGTTCACCGCCTGCTATGAGGGCGTCGGGAAGGCATGGATTTCAACGCTGGCAAGCGGAGAGCTTCAGTCCAGCGCCCAGGGCGTCTTCCAAGGCTTGAGCGGATTTGCCGTGCTGTTCGCGGGACTATGGGCCGGGCTGTTGTGGGGCACCGACGGGCGGCTGCCGCTGCTGATCTCGGGGGTGGTCGGCGCGGTGTTCGCCGTCGTGTTGTTGGCGCGCGCAGCCGTCGAATTCACCACTCGGTGAGCAGGAACTGCGCGAAGGCCGCGATCGACTGTGCGTCGGTGATCTCGCCGCTGCGGATCATCGCCTCGACCTGCTCACGGGAGAACCACGCGCTGCGCATGTCCTGCTCCTCGTGCTCGCGGTCCGGCTCGCCTTCGGTGATGTTTGTGGCGAGGAACACCCAGCCGCGCTGACTGCTCATCCCGGGCGCGACGTCGAGCTGACCAAGCCGCACGAACGATCCGGCGCGTAGGCCGGTTTCCTCGCGCAGTTCGCGGGCCGCCAGCTCCTCCGGTTCCATGTGGGCAAGATCCGGCGCGGTGCCCTGCGGGAATTCCCAGCGCCGCTGGCCCAGCGGATAGCGGAACTGCTCGACCAGCCGGAACCTGTCGTCGTCGCAGGCGATGACCAACGCATATGTGGGCTTGTCGATGACGCTGTAGATGCCGTGGGTGCCGTCGGGCCTGCGGATGTCGTCCTCGCGCACGCTCATCCACGGATTGCGATAGACCTCCCGGCTGGCGATGCGTTCGATCTTCACGAGGCTCAAGTATTGCCCCCTCGGGTTGGGTAGCCTCGCAGGCGTGTTGCTGGCTTCGCTGAACCCCGTCGCCGTCGCGGGGGGCGCCGACCTCGCCGATGCCGTGCGGATCGGCGAGACCGCCCTGAGCCGCGGCGACCTTGTCGGCGCTGCCACGTCGGTGGCCGAGCGGGTGGGCGGTGCGCGGCGGGTCGCGGTGCTGGCGGCCCCGAGCGCCGTGACCGTGCTCGCGATCACCGGCTGCCTGCTCGCCGGTGTGCCCGTCGTCCCGGTGCCCGCCGACGTCGGGCAGGCTGAACGTCGCCACATCATCGCTGACTCGGGTGCTGAGGCCTGGCTCGGCGAGACGCCGGACTCGGCGGAGGGCCTGCCGCACATTCCGGTGCGGCTGCACGCCCGTTCGTGGCACCGCTACCCGGAGCCGTCGCCGGACGCGACCGCGTTGGTGATATACACCTCCGGTACCACGGGCCCGCCCAAAGGTGTGCTGTTGAGCCGGCGCGCGATCGCCGCCGACCTCGACGCGCTCGCCGAAGCATGGCAATGGACCGCGGACGACACGCTGGTTCACGGCCTGCCGCTGTTTCACGTGCATGGTCTGGTGGTCGGCCTGCTCGGCTCGCTGCGGATCGGCAACCGCTTCGTGCACACGGGCCGACCGACGCCTGCCGGCTATGCGGCGGCGCACGGCACCCTCTATTTCGGGGTGCCGACGGTGTGGTCCCGGATTGTCGCCGACCCTGACGCGGCCGAGGCGCTGCGGCCGGCGCGTCTGCTGGTCTCCGGCAGCGCGCCGCTGCCGGTGCCGGTGTTCTCGCGGCTCGCCGAGCTGACCGGGCACCGGCCGGTGGAGCGCTACGGCAGCACGGAGTCGCTGATCACGCTGAGCACCCGCGCGGACGGCGAGCGCCGAGCGGGCCGGGTGGGGGTGCCGTTGGCCGGTGTGACGACCCGCCTCGTCAACGAGGAGGGCCTGGCTGCACCACACGACGGCGAAACCGTTGCACGCCTCGAGGTCCGGGGGCCGATGCTGTTCGACGGATACCTGGGCCGGCCCGACGCGACCGCGGCGGCGTTCACCGACGACGGCTGGTACCGGACCGGCGATGTGGCCGCGGTCGACGCCTCCGGCATGCACCAGATCGTGGGGCGCGAGTCCACCGACTTGATCAAGTCGGGCGGGTACCGCGTCGGCGCCGGTGAAGTGGAGACCGCGCTGCTCGGCCACCCCGGAGTGTCGGAAGCGGCCGTCGTCGGCTTGCCCGACGACGATCTGGGCCAGCGGATCGTGGCGTTCGTAGTCGGCGACGTGTCGCCTGAGACGCTCATCGAGTATGTGGCGCAAGAGCTTTCAGTGCACAAACGGCCGCGCGAGGTCCGGATCGTCGAGGCGCTGCCACGAAACGCGATGGGAAAGGTGCTGAAAAAGGAGCTCACGGCACGGGGATGAGGTTCGACGAGATCTGCATCGACGCCGCCGACCGGCGCCGGACCCGACTGGCTGTTTCTTGGCGTCGGCGATAGGCGAATCGTCAAAAACCGCGTCCCCTTCGACTTCGTACCGGACGACCAGCACGCCGAGGTGGAGCGGTTGCTGCGGCTCGGCGCGCGGCACGTCGACATCGGGCAAGACGAACAAAGTTGGGTGGTGCTCGCCGACCCGGAAGGCAACGAGTTCTGCGTGCTGGCTGCTGACTGAGCTCGACTGTGCGGATGTCGGCATCGGCGTGTCGCCTACGAAACCGCACAGACGCGCAGAAGGCGCCGGTCAATTCGCGTGCAGTATCGCGTTGAGCGCGATGCCCTGACCATCGCGGGCGACCACCTCGACGCCACCCGTCAACGAGTTGCGGCGGAACAGCATGTTGCCGGCGCCGGACAACTCTCGCGCCTTGACCGTCACGCCGTCCGGCGTCTGCACTTTCGTGCCCGCGGTGACGTACAACCCGGCCTCGATCACGCAGTCGTCGCCGAGCGAGATGCCGAGCCCCGAGTTGGCGCCGAGCAGGCACCGTTTGCCGATTGAGATCACCTGGCTGCCACCGCCGGACAGCGTTCCCATCGTCGACGCACCGCCGCCGATGTCGGAGCCATCACCGACAACCACCCCCGAGGAAATGCGCCCCTCGATCATCGACGTGCCCAACGTCCCGGCGTTGAAGTTGACGAAGCCCTCGTGCATGACGGTCGTGCCGGCCGCCAGATGCGCACCCAGACGCACCCGGTCGGCATCGGCGATCCGCACACCGGTGGGCATCACGTAGTCGACCATCCGCGGAAACTTGTCGACTCCGTAGACCGCCACGGGCCGGCGGCGGCGCAGCCGCGCACGCACCACCTCGAACCCGTCGACCTGGCACGGCCCGTGATTGGTCCACACCACGTTCGCGAGCACGCCGAACAATCCGTCCAGGTTGGCCCCATGCGGCTGGACCAGCCGGTGCGAGAGCAGGTGCAGCCGCAAGTACGCGTCATAACCGTCGGCGGGCTTCTCGTCCAGCGACGCGATCACCGTCCGGACCAGTACCGTCTCGACACCACGGTCCTCATCGCGACCCTCCAGCACAGCGAGTTCCTCGGGCACCTCGGCGACAGAAAGCCGCACGGTGCCCGATGGTTCGTCGCCGACGAGCTCTGGTTCGGGGAACCAGGTGTCGAGCACAGTTCCATCGGCGGCGACCGTCGCCAACCCGATGCCCGCTGCGGAAGTCATGGTCTTACACGCTAGTGGACTAACGTTGGCGACCATGCTGGACCTGCACGGTGACCCGATCGCGCTGACCGCTGCGCTCGTCGACATCCGGAGCGAGTCCGGCCACGAGCACCTGATCGCCCAAGAGGTCGAGGCCGCGCTGCGCTGTCAGACCGACGGCTTCGAGATCGTCCGGAACGGCAACGCCGTGCTGGCCCGTACGCAATTCGGCCGGCCGTCGCGGGTGGTGCTGGCGGGGCACCTGGATACGGTGCCGGTTGCCGGCAACCTGCCCAGCCGCCGCGACGGCGACGAACTTCGCGGCTGCGGCAGCGTCGACATGAAGTCGGGCGTGGCAGTGTTCATGCATCTGGCTGCCATCGTCACCGAGCCTGTGCACGACCTGACGCTGGTGCTGTACGACTGCGAGGAAATTGAAGCTGCCGCAAACGGTTTGGGCCGCATCGAGCGGGAGCTGCCCGATTGGCTGCGGGCCGACGTCGCGATACTGGGCGAACCGTCGGGGGGCTACGTCGAGGCAGGCTGCCAGGGCACCATCCGCGTCGTCGTCAGTACGACGGGCACCCGCGCCCATTCGGCCCGATCCTGGATGGGCGACAACGCAATCCACAAACTCAGCGCGGTCCTCGACCGGTTGTCCCGCTATCAGGCCCGCACAGTCGACATCGACGGTTGCGCGTACCGGGAGGGCCTATCGGCGGTATGGATCGACGGCGGCGTCGCCGGCAACGTGATCCCCGACACCGCTTCGGTGACGCTGAACTTCCGCTTCGCGCCCGACCGCAGCGCCGCGGGGGCGCTGCAGCATGTGCGCGAGGTGCTCGAGGGCCTCGACGTGCACATCGAGATGACCGACGCGGCCGAGGGCGCACTGCCCGGCCTCGCCGAGCCCGCGGCCGCCGCACTGGTCGAGGCCGCCGGGGGACAGGTGCGCGCGAAGTACGGCTGGACCGACGTGTCGCGGTTCGCTGCCCGCGGCATCCCGGCAGTCAACTACGGCCCTGGCGACCCGAACTTGGCGCACCGCGCCGACGAGCGGGTTCCGATCGGTCAGATCACCGCCGCGGTCGACATGCTGGGCGGTTACCTCACGCGCTCCGCCTGAGCCGCGGCGTCGGCGGCCGCGGGATGCAGCCCTACCGCCGCCAAATCCGCCGCCACCGCGGTGAGCGCCCCGCTGTCACCCTCGGTCAGCGCGCGGGCGTGCGCCAGCGCCAACCGGCCGAGCACGCAGTCCACCTCACCGGCCAACCGCTCCAACCGGTACACGGCACGCGTGTCGCCGAGGCGAACCGCGTCGTGCAGCGCCCGCAACGCGACCGCCGACTGTCCACCGCGCTCGGCTGCCTGGACCGCCTGGCGGGCCGCGTCGATCGCGCCCGCAGCGTCGTCGCGGGCTGCCCTCGTCCAGGCTCTCGCCAATGCCAGCTCCGGCGCGAACAGCGCCGACTTCAGCCCGTGGCGAGACTCGGCGTTGCTGAGCACTTTGGCCGCCCCGATCCGGTCGCCCTGCTGGCCGAGCGCCGCCGCCAGCAGCATCAGCGACAGCGGGCCCCACGAATAGCCGGTGAGCGCCAGCGCGTCCGCAGATCGGCGCAGCAGCGCCACCGCCGCGTCGAAGTCGCCCTGGGCGATCGCCACGTGTGCCACCAGGACCTCGCCGATCGCCCGGCCCGGCTGCTGCAACTCGGCGAAGTCGGTGTATTTCTGGGCCAGCAACCGGGCCTCCTGCAGGTGGCCCGCCATCACCAGCGCGCTCGTGCGGCCGAATCCGCTGGTGAAACGCAGAAGCCCCGGATGTTCAGCGGCCAGCGCCCGGGCCGCCAACGCGTCGACGTCGTCGAACCGGCCGATTCGCGCACTGCTCAGCGCAGCGGCCGACGCCGCCCAGCCCACCGCCTGCCCGTCGGCGTGCGGTGACGAGAGCACCTCGTCGGTCATCCGCAACGCCCGATGCGGGGTGCCTGCGTTCATCGCGAACGTCGCGGCCAGCGCGTCGAGTGTGGCGCGGGCCGTGGGCGCCGAGACCCGGTTTCGGGTGGACTGCAGAAATGCCGCGGCCTGCGTCGGCTCTCCGAGCATCCAGAACTGGTTGGCGGCGCGCGGCAGTGCCCACGCCATCAGCTCGCTCTCGGACAGCTGCGCCGGATCCACCGGGCCGAGCACTTCATCGGATTCGCGGCCGCGTCCCTGCCACGCGAGCGCGGTGGCCAGGGCCAGCCGCGCGGGCAGGCCGCCGGAGCGCTCCAGCGCGGCGCCGGCCAACCGCTCGCCGAGATCCATGTCACCCAGCCGCAGCGCTTCCAGCGCCGCGACGAGGACGTCGGCGACGGGCTGGGGCGTGTCGCTGCCGAGCGAGAGTGCCGCCAGTCGCAGGCGTGCGATGACATCGCCGGGCGGGTGAGCGGACGGCAGCCCGATCAGGGCCGTCCGCAGCCGGGTGCGGTCGGACTGAGGCAGGCCCGCCCGCACGATGTCCGTGTAGAGCGGGTGACCCGGGTAGACGATCCGGTCGTCGCCGGCCTGCTCCATTCGCACCGCGCCGGCAGCGGCCGCCTGCTCGACCGCCTCCTCGCCGGTGAGCGCGACGAGGTCGCCGAGCGCCAGCGGATCCTGCACGGCGAGATATTGCAGCACCTCCTGCACCTGCTCGGGTAGCGCCGCGACGTAACCCGTGACCAGGGTCTGAAGGTCACCGGGCGGCTCATTGCCCACGACGTGACGCAGATACAACGGGTTTCCCCGGCTGGCCGAGAAGATCCCGTCGATGGCGGAACTCTCCAGCCGGCGTCCCGCCGCCGCCGCCAGCACGCTCGCCGCCCGGCTGCGATCGAGTGGCGCGACGTCGATTCTGCTCACCAATTCATCGGTCCACAGCGCTGAGACCGCCTCGGGCACGGGCTGTCCGGCATCCACGGTGACGATCAGCCGGGCGGCACGGCTCACCGCGAGCTGGTAGACCAGCGTGGCGGAAAGCTTGTCCAGGTAATGCGCGTCGTCGACCACGATGAGCAGCTCGTCACCATCGGCGCGCCGCAACGATGCCCGCGCTGCCCGCAGCAGCTCGGTCGTCTTCCCGGCACCGGCGACCTCGATCAGATGCGCGAACGCGCCGAATGGCACGGTGCGCGACGACGCCGTGCCCACGACCCGCGCCATCTGGGCGGAGGGATTTGCATCGGTGAAGCGTTCCGCGGCGATGTCAGCCAACTGGGTCTTGCCCACGCCGACGGGTCCCACCAGCACAGCCCCGGCCCGCTCGTCGTCAGCCAGGCCGGCGACGAGCTGCTCCAGTGACCCTTCGTCGGGCGCGGTCAGCCAATGGGCAGGCACTCGCCGGATCATAGGGCGCTACGTTGGCGACTGTGTCCGGGACCGCATCTAGTACCCAAACGGAATGGGCGGTCTGCGTGTACTGCGCGTCCGGCCCCACCCACCCGGAACTACTCAGGCTGGCCGCGACGGTCGGCGAGTCGATCGCCGACCGCGGGTGGACGCTGGTCTCCGGCGGCGGCAACGTCTCGGCGATGGGCGCGTTGGCCACCGGCGCCCGCGCCCACAACGGACACACCGTCGGCGTGATCCCGAAGGCGCTCGTCCACCGGGAGATGGCCGACGTCGACGCCGACGAGCTGATCGTGACCGACACGATGCGCGAACGCAAACAGGTGATGGAGGAGCGCGCCGATGCGTTTCTCGCGCTGCCCGGCGGCATCGGCACGCTCGAGGAGCTCTTCGAGACCTGGACCGCCGGCTACCTCGGCATGCATGAGAAGCCGGTGGTCGTGCTGGACCCCGACGGCCACTACGACGGTTTGCTGAGCTGGTTGGAGGGGCTGGTGGACTCCGGCTACGTGCATCCGCTGGGGCTGGCGCGGCTCGTCGTGGTCCAACAGGTCGACGATGCTCTGGCCGCTTGTGCCCCCAGCGAGTAAAGCTGGTCACAATCAGCGTTAGGCTGTGCGCCAGTTTGCGCCCGACTGTGAGGGGGAACACGATCGCATGGCTGAGAAGATGGACGAGAAGCAGGCCGCCGAAGAACAGGCACCCGGCGATGACCAGGCGGAAGCAAAGAAGGTCCACGTCGGCCTGACCGATATCGCGAGCCGACTGCCGGGTGTACTCATGGACACTCCCGCGATCCTGCGGGGCATGGTCACCGGATTTCTGGCCCTGCCGTCGGCGAAGACATCGATCGGCAAGGTTTTCCAGGAACGCGCCTCCCAGTACGGCGATCACCCGTTCATCAAGTTCGAGGACGAGACCGTCAGCTACCGGGACGCCAATGAGACCGCCAACCGGTACGCGGCGGCGCTGGCCATCCGCGGCGTCGGACGCGGCGATGTCGTCGGCATCTTGGTGAAGAACTCGCCGCGCGCGGTGATGCTGATGCTCGCCGTCGTCAAGCTCGGCGCCATCGCGGGGATGCTGAACTACAACCAGCATGGCAATGTGCTCGAACACAGCATCGGCCTGCTCGACGCCAAGGTGCTGATCGGTGAGGAAGACCTGCTCAAGGAGGTCGAGGAGGCCGGCGCCAAGGTAGCCGACACGCTGCCCGTCGACGAGCTCGAGCGGCTGGCCGCCGACGCCCCCACCGAAAATCCGGCGGTGACGTCGTCGGTGCTGGCCAAGGACAAGGCGTTCTACATCTTCACCTCGGGCACGACGGGCATGCCCAAGGCCAGCGTGATGACCCACTACCGCTGGCTTCGCGCGCTGGCCGGGTTCGGCGCTCTGGGCATGCGACTGAAGAGCAGCGACACGCTGTACTGCCCCCTGCCGCTGTACCACAACAACGCGCTCACGGTCGCGGTGTCGTCGGTGGTCAGCGCCGGCGCCACGTTGGCGCTGGGCAAGTCGTTCTCCGCGTCCCGATTCTGGGACGAGGTGATCAAGCACGACGCCACCGCGTTCATCTACATCGGCGAGGTATGCGCCTACCTGCTGAACCAGCCCGAGAAGCCGACCGATCGCAAGCACAACATCCGGGTGATCGCCGGCAACGGATTGCGGCCGTCCATCTGGGACGAGTTCACCACGCGGTTCGGCATCAAGCGCGTCTGCGAGTTCTACGCGGCCAGCGAAGGCAACACCGCGTTCGTCAACGTGTTGAACGTGCCCAAGAGCGCCGGCGTCTGCCCGACACCGGTGGCGTTCGTCGAGTACGACCCCGAGAGCGGCGACCCGGTGCGTGACAAGAACGGGCGCGTGCGCAAAGTCCGCGACGGCCAGCCCGGTCTGCTGTTGAGCAAGGTCAGCACCTTCCAGCCGTTCGACGGCTACACGGACAAGGAAGCCACCGAAAAGAAGCTGGTGCGCGACGCGTTCCGCAAGGGTGACGTCTGGTTCAACACCGGCGACCTGATGCAACCGCAGGGTTTCGGCCACGCCGCCTTCACCGACCGGCTGGGGGACACCTTCCGATGGAAGGGCGAGAACGTCGCGACCACCCAAGTCGAGGCGGCCGTGTCCAACGACCCCAACATCGAGGAATGCACGGTTTACGGCGTCGAGGTCGAAGGCACCGGCGGCCGGGCCGGGATGGCCGCCGTGGTGCTGAAGGAGGGCGCAGAGTTCGACGGCGAGTCACTCGGCAAGACCGGGTACGAGAATCTCCCCAGCTACGCGGTGCCGCTGTTCGTCCGCATCATGAAAGAGCTGGAGCACACGTCGACGTTCAAGAGCAAGAAGGTCGATCTGCGCAATCAGGGCTACGGGCCGGACGTCGAGGATCCGATCTACGTCCTCAAGGGACGCGACGAAGGCTACGTCGAGTACTACGACGAGTACCCCAACGAGGTGAAAGAGGGCAAGGTCCCCACGGGCTGAGGCCCGGCGTCTGACCGCAGACCTGGCACGCTGGAGGGCGTGCAGTCCACATTCTGGGGGAGGGCGGTGGCCGACGATCGCGCGCTGATCATGGCGATCGTCAACCGCACGCCGGACTCGTTCTACGACCGCGGCGCCACGTTCAGCGATGACGCGGCGAAGGCCGCCGTGAACAGGGCGGTGGCCGAGGGCGCGGACGTCGTCGACGTCGGTGGGGTCAAGGCCGGCCCCGGCGAGGCCGTCGACAGCGACGAGGAAATCGCTCGGGTCGTGCCGTTCATCGAGTGGATCCGTGGCACCTACCCGGACCAGGTGATCAGCGTGGACACCTGGCGGGTGGCGGTGGCCAAGCAGGCCTGCGCGGCGGGTGCGGACCTGATCAACGACACCTGGGGCGGCGCCGATCCAGGGCTGCCGGAAGTGGCCGCCGAGTTCGGCGCGGGCCTGGTGTGCTCGCACACCGGCGGTGCGTCGCCGCGCACCCGTCCGTTTCGGGTCAGCTACGGCACCAGCGTGCGCGGGGTGGTCGACGACGTCATCGCCGAGGTGACCGCGGCGGCCGACCGGGCGGTCGCGGCCGGGGTGTCGCGCAACGCGATCCTCATCGACCCGACACACGACTTCGGCAAAAACACCTTCCACGGGCTCGCTTTGTTGCACCACGTAAAAGATCTTGTTAACACCGGATGGCCGGTGCTGATGGCGCTGAGCAACAAGGACTTCGTCGGGGAGACTTTGGGTGTGGGTTTGACCGAGCGCCTGGAAGGCACTCTCGCCGCGACCGCTTTAGCGGCCGCAGCCGGGGTGCGGATGTTCCGGGTTCACGAGGTCGGGCACACTCGCCGGGTGCTGGACATGGTTGCGGCGATTCAGGGCGTGCGTCCACCGACGCGAACGGTGAGGGGGCTGGCATGACCGCTGCACCAGAGCTGACCGCCGAGGAACTGGGCGACGGCAGATGGATGGCCGATCGCAGCTTCAGCGGGCCGTCCTGGACGGTCGCCGAGCTCGAGGCCGCCAAGGCCGGGCGCACGATCTCGGTGGTGCTTCCCGCGCTGAACGAGCAGGAAACCGTCGGGTCGGTGATCGACAGCATCTCGCCGATGCTCGGCGGCCTCGTCGACGAGCTGATCGTGCTCGACTCCGGGTCCACCGACGAGACGGAAATCCGAGCGATCGCTGCCGGCGCCCGCGTCGTCAGCCGGGAGCAGGCGCTGCCGGAGCTGCCACCGCAGCCCGGAAAAGGCGAGGTGCTGTGGCGGTCGCTGGCGGCCACCGCCGGCGACATCATCGTGTTCATCGACTCCGACCTCATCGACCCGGACCCGATGTTCGTGCCGCGGCTGGTCGGCCCCGTTTTGACCCTCGACGGCGTCCACCTGGTCAAGGGCTTCTACCGGCGCCCGTTGAAGATCAGCGGCAGTGAGGACGCCAACGGCGGCGGACGGGTCACACAGCTCGTCGCGCGGCCGCTGTTGGCGGCGCTTCGGCCCGGCCTGAGCTGCGTCCTGCAGCCGTTGGGCGGCGAATACGCCGGCACCCGCGAGCTGCTGAGCTCGGTGCCGTTCGCCCCGGGCTACGGCGTGGAGATCGGACTGCTCGTCGACACCTACGACCGGCTGGGCCTGGACGCGATCGCCCAGGTCAACCTCGGGGTGCGGGCCCATCGCAACCGGCCGCTGACCGAGCTGGGCGGGATGAGCCGCCAGGTGATCGCCACGCTGCTGTCGCGCTGCGGCATCTCCGACTCCGGCGTCGCGTTGACCCAGTTCTTCGCCGACGGCGACGGGTACACCCCGCGGTTGTCGCCGGTGTCGCTGGCCGACCGGCCCCCGATGGACACGGTGCGCCCGCACTAGCGGCTGGGCGCGCAGTCACACCCGTCAGGCAGTATCTATCGGGTGACGATGGTGCTGCTGTATCTGCTGGTGCTCGTTTTGGTCGCAGCTGTGCTGTTCGTGGTCGCCAGCGCGCTGTTCGGACGCGGCGAGCCGCTTCCGCCGCTGCCGCGCGCGACCACCGCCACGGTGCTGCCGGCCTCGGGAGTCACTAGGGCCGACATCGATGCGGTGAAGTTCACCCAGACGCTGCGCGGATATAAGACAAGCGAGGTGGATTGGGTGCTCGACCGGCTTGGCCAGGAGATCGAGTTGCTTCGTGGGCAGTTGTCGGCGGTGCGCGCGCGGCAATCCAATGCGGAGGAAGCCGAGAGCGCGGGCCGGGACGAGGCGTGACCCTTGGTGACGACGGCCGCATCCGATGCGCGTGGGCGGTCGGCCCGCTGTACCGCGACTACCACGACGTGGAGTGGGGCCGGCCGCTGTACGGGCGCGATTCGCTGTTCGAGCGAATGTCGTTGGAGGCCTTTCAAAGTGGCTTGTCGTGGTTGATCATCCTGCGCAAGCGGGACAACTTCCGGCGGGCGTTCGACAATTTCGACGTCGACAAGGTCGCCGGCTACACCGAGACCGACGTCGTCCGGCTGATGGCCGACACCGGGATCGTGCGCAACCGCTTGAAGATCGACGCGACGATCGCCAACGCGAAGGCGGCCGCCACGCTCAACGTCGACTTGAGCGACCTGCTTTGGTCATTCGCCCCTCCTTCCGGACGAGCGCGGCCGACCGACCCGTCACGAGTGCCGTCGAGCAGTCCCGAATCGGTCGCAATGGCCAAGGAGTTGAAGCGGCGCGGGTTTCGCTTTGTCGGCCCCACCACCGCCTATGCGCTGATGCAAGCCACCGGCATGGTCGACGACCATCTTCAGTCTTGTTGGGTTCCGGTGATATACGTGCCATAACAGGGTCTCGGCACACCCGGGCGCGCGGATAGGGAACAATAGTGTCGTGAAGTTGCAGTTCTTTGTCGGGTGTGGCATCGGGCCGGCACCCGCGGCGCCGACGGCCTCCATGACGGCGGCCCGGCTCAGACCTGGAGGGAGCACTGGATGGCGGCGATGAAGCCCCGGACCGGCGACGGCCCGTTGGAAGCAACCAAGGAGGGGCGGGGCATCGTGATGCGGGTACCACTGGAAGGCGGTGGCCGCCTCGTCGTCGAACTCACCCCAGAAGAGGCATCCGCTCTCGGCGACGAACTCAAGAGCGTCACCAGCTAAGGGCTTTACGACGACATTTTGCGGTAGATCTGCAGCGTCTGCTCGGCGATATGCGCCCACGAGAACTCGTCGATGCAGCGCTGCCTGCCGGCACGGCCGAACCGCACAGCCTTCTCCGGGTCGGCGATCAAGGAGTTGACGGTCGCGGACAGTCCAGCCTCGAAACCGGCGGGATCGGCAGGGTCGTAATGCACCAGAAGCCCGGTTTCACCGTCGGCCACCACCTCTGGGATGCCGCCGACATCGGAAGCCACCACCGCGGTCGCACACGCCATCGCTTCGAGATTCACGATTCCCAGCGGCTCGTACACCGAAGGGCACACGAAGACCGTTGCCGCCGAAAGTATTTCGCGAATCTTGCCGATCGGCAGCATCTCACGCACCCAGAACACGCCAGTGCGGGCGCGCGACAACTGCTGCACCGCCGCAGTGACTTCGGCGGCAATCTCCGGGGTGTCCGGTGCGCCCGCACACAGCACCAGCTGCACGTCAGGCGCGAATTGATGGGCCGCCGCGACCAGATGAGCGACGCCCTTCTGGCGTGTGATGCGGCCGACGAACGCGACGATGGGCCGCGACGTGTCCACGCCCAGCTCGGTCAGCACTGACTCATCAGGCTTGGGCTCGACGGGGTGCCACACATCGGTGTCGATGCCGTTGCGGACGACATGCACCTGGTTGGGATCCAACGCGGGGTAGGTCTTGAGCACGTCGTCGCGCATGCCCGAGCTGACCGCGATCACCGCGCCCGCCGCCTCGATCGCGGTGCGCTCCACCCACGACGAGATCCGGTAGCCACCCCCGAGCTGCTCGGCCTTCCACGGCCGCAGCGGCTCGAGCGAATGCGCGGTGAGAACGTGCGGAATGCCGTACAACAACCCGGCCAGGTGCCCGGCGAGCCCGGTGTACCAGGTGTGAGAGTGTACGACGGTGGCTTCGGATGCCGCGTCGGCCATCACCAGGTCGGCCGACAATGTCGCCAGTGCCGGATTGGCGCCTTTGAGCTGGGGATCGGGCTGGTGGACGAACGCGCCGTGCCGAGGCGCGCCCATGCAGTGCACATCAACCTCGCACAGATGACGCAGTTGCGCGACCAGTTCGGTTACGTGGACGCCGGCACCCCCGTAAACCTCAGGTGGGTACTCGCGCGTCATCATTGCCACCCGCATAGACCCCGACGGTAGTGCGGTCGCCGTTTCAAGTCGACGTAATCGGGTAACTCCTAGCCCCAGCCAAAACCGAAAGATAGGTTTGGTTCATGAGGGAAGCGCCACACGTGCTGGGCATTGTCCTCGCAGGCGGGGAAGGCAAGCGGCTGTACCCGTTGACGGCAGACCGGGCAAAGCCGGCGGTTCCCTTCGGGGGGGCGTATCGGCTCATCGACTTCGTCCTGTCCAATCTCGTCAATGCTCGCTACCTGCGGATCTGCGTTCTGACGCAGTACAAGTCGCATTCGCTGGACCGGCACATTTCCCAGAACTGGCGGTTGAGCGGCCTGGCTGGCGAATACATCACGCCGGTGCCCGCGCAACAGCGTCTGGGCCCGCGCTGGTACACCGGCAGCGCCGACGCTATCTACCAGTCGATGAACCTGATCTACGACGAGGATCCGGACTACATCGTCGTGTTCGGCGCCGACCACGTGTACCGGATGGATCCCGAACAGATGCTGAAGTTCCACATCGAAAGCGGCGCCGGTGCCACCGTGGCCGGCATCCGGGTGCCGCGTGCCGAGGCGACCGCGTTCGGCTGCATCGACTCCGACGAGTCCGGCCGCATTCGAAGTTTCATCGAGAAGCCGTCCGACCCGCCGGGCATCCCGGGCGATCCCACTCAGACGTTCGTGTCGATGGGCAACTACATCTTCACCACCAAGGTGCTCATCGACGCGATCCGCGCCGACGCCGACGACGACAACTCCGACCACGACATGGGCGGCGACATCATCCCGCGGCTGGTCGTCGACGGACGCGCCGCGGTGTATGACTTCAACGACAACGAGGTGCCCGGCGCCACGGACCGCGACCGCGGCTACTGGCGTGATGTCGGCACGCTCGACGCGTTCTACGACGCGCACATGGATCTGGTGTCGGTGCACCCCATCTTCAACCTGTACAACAAGCGCTGGCCGATCCGTGGCGAGTCAGACAACCTGCCGCCGGCCAAGTTCGTGAACGGCGGCTCGGCACAGGAATCCGTCGTCGGCGCGGGCAGCATCGTGTCCGCCGCGTCGGTGCGCAACTCGGTGCTGTCGTCGAATGTGGTCGTCGACGACGGGGCGATCGTCGAAGGCAGCGTGCTGATGCCCGGCGTGCGGGTCGGCCGCGGCGCGGTGGTCCGCCACGCGATCCTGGACAAGAACGTGGTCGTCGGCCCCGGCGAGATGGTCGGCGTCGACCTGGAGAAGGACCGGGAGCGCTTCGCGGTCAGCGGCGGTGGCGTCGTGGCCGTGGGCAAGGGAATCTGGGTCTAGTGCCAGTCGGGCGGAAATCGCACTGCCGGTTGCGCAGCGGGCGCTGTCAGAGCCGTTGCTTCTGGCCGGTCCGGGGTCAACGACCGGGTACGGCAGGCACCAGCGCGTATGCCTCGCGCCCCGGCCCCCAGTGCAGAGTCACGCGCCCGCGAGGGGGTCGCGGGTAGGCGGCGGGGAACTGGCCGGTCAGCGGGTTGCGCGGAGCCAGCCAGCGGCCGGCCACGACCAGACGGAGCTGCTCACCGGCGCGGAAAATCGTGGCCGACGGTGATAACGCGACGTCGACGGCGACAATCTCGCCGGGTCGCAGCGGTTGCCGGTCAGTGCAGGCGGGCACCGGCTCCCACGGTTCGGACAGGTCGGGGTCCAGCGCCCGCGTCGAGGCGCGCTGCCAGCCCGTCGTGACCCGGTCCCGACCGTAGCCATACGAGCCTTCGAATGCGACGAACCGTCCGTCACGCCACTTCTCCACGCCGACAAACAGATTCACGTCGTTGCTGCCGTGTACCTCGAGCCACAGCCGGGCGGCCATCGGCCCGGTCAACTCGAGGTCGGCGGGTACCGTCCACGTGAAAGCCGCGGCGCGGGAATGAGTTCGGAAGCTGATGCTGCCGGTATGTTGTGGCGCCTCCGAGGAGAGGGTGCCCGGGCCGGACAGATACAGCCGCCACCAGTCGGTGCGGGCCAGCGGCCACTCCGACTCGTCGCGTACCGCCGCGACGGTGTCGCGATCCTCTCGCACCTCGAGGCGGACGCTCCGACGCGCGGTATCGGCGGCCCCGTCAAGCACGGCGCGAAAGAACGCCAGCTGTGCCGCTCGGGCCCGCGCGGAGTAGAACTCCGACCACTTGCCGTCGCGATGCGTGTACATCCTGGCGTGCGAGGAGCCAGTTCTGGTGAAGGCGCGTACCGAGCCGCGGCTGTGCAGGTTGTGGTCGGAAAAGCTGCCGCACACCAACATCGGCACCTCGATCGCGGCGAGATCGGGCACCAGGGAACGCCAGAACTCGTCGCGCGCCGGGTGGGCGTCCTGCATCGCGGCGATGTCGTAGCTCTGGCGTGTGCTGCGACGGAGCCCGTGAGCCCATACGCGGATGAATCCGCCTTCCCGGATGCCGCCGGGAAAGGCCGCGTCCCGGTAGACATCGGTGAAACCTTCCCACGGGCAGATGGCACGAAGGGCAGGCGGATGCAGGGCGGCGACGCCGTACTGGCTGATGGCCAGATAAGACACCCCCAGCATCAGTACCCGGCCGTCGCTCCACGGCTGGTCGGCCGCCCACTGCACGATGTCGTACACGTCCTCGCTCTCCTGTTGCGAGAGCAGCTTGCCGGTGCCGTCGGAATGCCCGGCTCCACGCAGGTCGGCGTTGACCACGACGAAACCCTGCGCCGTCCACCACGCGGGATCGGGCGCCTCCCAGGTGGTCAGAGACGAGAAGCTGACCCGATGCGGCTGACGCAGCAGGCGGTACTGGGGCGAGTAGCTCCACCGATGGCCGCGGCGTCTCGGCAGCCGGTCCTTGCCGTACGGGTGGGCGCACATGACAACCGGGTGAGCCACGTTGCCGCGCGGCCGGTAGACGTTGACACGCAGGACCGTTCCGTCGCGGGTGAGGACCTCGGCGTCGACGACGCTGACGATGTCCGTGGTCGGTTCGGTGACCGTGACGGGCGGTGCGACGAATGCGCGCAGCCGTCGGAGCGCGTAGCGCAGCGCGCCGGGACGCCGCCATGGCCTGTCGAGGGCGGGCGTCGAGGTAGGGGCCATACTGCCCGCAGCTTAGAACGCCCAGGGACGTCCGGTAGCCGCAACGGCGCACCAGTCGTATTTCCGACGGACCCCGCCGCTACCAGACATACGGCAGCAGCCGATGGTGCACGCTCCGCGTGTACTCACGGTATCCGTCCAACTCCTGCTCGAGCATCTTCTCTTCGTCGAGAATGCGGAAGGCGAGGCCTATGAGGCACGGGACAAGGATGACGAGTCCCCACCAGGAGCCGAGCGCAAGAGGAAGGCCCACCATCATGACCAGCGTGCCGACGTACATGGGGTGCCGGACGATTGCGTAGAGACCGGTCGACACGACCTTCTGGCCTGACTCCACCGTGATGTTGGCGGCGGCGTAACTGTTCTGTATGACCACGAACACAGCGATACCGAGTCCGACCGCGACCAGCACATCACCGATCACAGACACCGTTGCCGGCACCGGCGACCACCCGAAGCGATGGTCGAGTGCGCTGAACACCATCACCGCAGGCAACGTCAGCAGTGCGCCTGTGATGACGATCTTCTGCACCATTCTTGTTTCGGCGACCGGCCCCGCATGCATGCGGCGCCGGAGGGCTGCCGGGTCGTTCAGAAGCAAGTACACGCTTGCGACAGTTGTCAAGATCGTGAACACGGCGATGAAAACCCATGCCTGCCAGTAGGCGAACGTGCCCGCCGGCAAGAACAACAGCAATCCGAACGCGACAAGGCCAAGAAGTGATCTTTGTGTCGCTTGCAGACCAGTCCTCATCGATACCTGCTCCTTCACGCTGGGTTCCTCTACACCGCGTCGCGATTGCGGTAGATCACTCCCGCGGTAGCGGTGAGCGCCACCGCGACGACCACCATGACCGCAAGTGCCGCGACAGGCACGCTGGACGGCACTGTGGTGCGACCGACGGGTGACGCGTCGATCAGCCACCGCGGCAGCCGCAACAGCGCGCCGAGGTACAGCGAGAGCACCACGAATGTCACCGCCAGCCAACCGATCCAGGGCCGGCGCAGTGCAACTGCGAGCGCGGCAATCCCCGCCATCACCGCCATCGCCGGCAGGTGGGCAAGCCCGGCCCCGGTCAGGCGGGGCACCAGGTCCGCATTGCCCATCGTGACACCCGCGCCCAGTCCGTTGCCGAGTCCCGCGAGCACCATCAACACCGCCGACCCGAGGAGCGTCGCGGCGACCGCAGACAATAGCCACCGCCATCGTGACACCGCGCCCGCCAGCACCTCTTCTGCGATTCCCGACTGCTCGTCGTGGGTCAGCCGCACCACAGCCGCTACCACGAAACCTGTTGTGGCTGCCGACAAGAACTGTGTCATTGTCGTGTAGATGCCGTTGTACCCCTGGGTGGCCAGCACGCGGGCCACCAGTTCGTTGGTTTTGGCTGCCTCCTGCAGCGACTTGGTCATCGAACCGAACGCCAGGCCGGCCAGGAACAGGCCAACGCCCCATCCGATCACCTGCCCGCGCTGCAGCACGAGGTCGAGCCCGAACACGCCGCGGACCGGTGGTGCGTTGACGCGCTCACCCCGCGACGGCAGGATTGCGTCGTCGTACTCGCGCCGGCGCTCGAGCACGGTCGCCAACAGCATCAGCGCCACGGTCAACGCAACCAGCAGCGCGAACGGCCACCAACGCAGGTCGACGAACGCTCGCGTCTGCTGAGCCCATGCGATCGGGGAGAACCAGCTCAGGGCGCTCCCGGAGTGGTTGATGATGTCGCCTATCCCACGGACCAGTGCGGCTGCCGCCAGCACGGCCATCGCCGCGCCGGTGGCGGTGCGTGGTTGTCGCCACAGCTCGGCGGTCACGGCCGCGACCGCACCGACGACCATCGCCGCACCCGTTATGCCGAAACACATTCCTGCACAATCGAGCACATCGAAACCCGTGGCGGCCAGCGCCCCCGTCATCATGACGGCCAGGATCGCGTTGACGGAGCCGACCAGGATCAGCGCGGCCAACGTCCGCGCGTAGCGTCCCACCACCGAGGACATCACCAATTCGGCGGCGCCGCTCTCTTCCTCGGCGCGGGTATGTCTGATCACGGTGAGAATGGACAGGATCGAAGTGGCGATGATCATCGTCAGCATCAGCTCGTTGGCCACCATTGCGCCAAGATCGGTCTCGTTGCCCCCGAAAAAGGGACCTCCCAGCATGATGCCGGCGGGGGTCTTCAGCAGATTGACGCGCGCGATCCGCTGGGCTTCACCGGGATACGCCAGTTTCATCGCGTTCGGGGCGTAGACCATCATCAGTGTCAGGACCCAGATCCACACCCCCAGGCGGACGCGGTCCCGGCGCACCGCAAGCGCGACCAGCGTGCCAACCCCGCTCAGCGGCGACTGCGACCGCTTGGCGTGGTGGGTGAGTGCCACGACGGTCATTGCAGCGCCCCCTGGTATTCCCGCAGGAACAGGTCTTCCAGCGACGCCGGGAACACCGATAGCTCGACGATGCCCAGGTCGGTCAGCAGGGCCATGGTGCGGTCAAGATCTGCCCGATCCACCGAAAACGTGATCAGGCCGTCCTGTTCGGCAAGGTCGTGCACGAACGGCGCGGAGCGCAGCGCATCGGCACTGGCTCGGGTACGTGCCTTGACGGTCGTCCGCATCAGGTGACGCAGGTCCTCCAGCCGTCCCGACCGCACGCTGCGGCCTGCTCGGATGATCGTCACGGTGTCGCACAGCTGCTCGACCTCCGCGAGGATGTGGCTCGACAGCAGCACCGCCGCGCCGCCGATGGCGACTTCACGGACGCACTGCTGAAATGCCTTCTCCATCAACGGGTCCAGGCCGGAGGTTGGCTCGTCGAGGATGTACAGGTCGACATCACTGCTGAACGCCGCGACGATGGCGACCTTCTGCCGATTGCCTTTGGAGTAGGTGCGGGCCTTCTTGTGCGGGTCGAGCTCGAAGCGTTCGATCAGCTCGTCGCGGCGGCGTTGGTCGAAGCCGCCACGCAGCCGCGCCAGGAAGTCGATCGCCTGGCCGCCGGTGAGGTTGGGCCACAGCGTCACATCGCCCGGTACGTAGGCGATCCGGCGGTGTAACGCCACCGCGTCGCGCCACGGGTCGCCGCCGAGGAGTTCGACGGTTCCGCCCTGGGCCCGCAGCAGGCCCAGCAGCACCCGGATGGTCGTCGACTTACCTGCACCGTTGGGACCGAGGAAGCCGCTGACGTCGCCGCGCGCCACGGTGAGGTCGAGCCCGTCGAGCGCTACGGTACGGCCGAAAGTCTTTCTCAGAGCACGTATTTCGACGGCAGGACCCTCAACCCGCGGCCGTGTGGTCGTCATCCGAATCTCCTTTGTGGTGGGGGTGGTATTGGGCGACGAACGCGTCGTACATCGACGTATCCGCCATCAGTCCGTAGGTGTAGAGCTCGAGCGCGGGCATGATCATGTCTTCGCCGTAGTCACGCAGGACTGCGGTGAGGTCGGTCGGGTTCTCGTGCGTCTGCAGGTACAGCAGGAAGCCGCCACCGCTCGCCATCGCGAGGAACTTCGCGCGGGCCTTGGGGTCGCGGCTGGGCTTGATGGTCCCGGCGCGCACTGCCTCCTCGATGTAGTCCTCGGCGTTGTCGATCATGCGCTGCATCAGGGTTTTGGCCAGTTCGCCGCCGGACTGCAGGCTGCGCATCAGGTACGCCATCACAGGTGCATACGAGTCGATCTCGGCGAGCTGGGCGAACCACGTCGCCGGAGACATCGATTGCAGCGCCTCGGTTTTGCTGTCCCGGATGAGTTCGGTGACGTAGTTGTCGCAGGCCTTCCGCAGGCCCTCCTTGGAGCCGAAGTGGTGGATCACCAGAGCGGCGCTCACCCCTGCCGCCTCGGCGATGGGTCGCAGCGCGGTGCCGAATCCGTGCTGCCCGAATAGCTCGATCGCGGCATCGCGGATCCGGGCCGCCGCAGTCAGGTCGGCTGAACGCATGTTCAATAGACTAAACGGGTGTTCGGTCACGAATCAAGAGGCGGCGGCATCAAGACACCGTCAAGGCTTTCTGACGGACGTTTCCGACGAACTTTTCTGACGGACTTTTCTGACGGACTTTTCTGACGGACCCATCCCCGGTCGCCGTCGCGACGACTGACGCATATGAGCCAGTGGCTGACCCCGACGTCACGCCTGGTCAGCATCGAGCGCTTCCCGCTTGATGAGCTCGTGACCCGCGTGGTCGGCGATCTGCGCGGCGAGGCTGCCCCGGTGATGCGCAGGACCGTCGCGGAGGCCCCGATGAGCGCGTGCGCGTCGTTGATCGTCGACCTGTCGGAGGTCTCGGATACCGACGACGAGGGTGTCGACGCTCTGGCGGCTGCCTGCACGCTGGCGGGCGAGTCGGACCTCAGCCTGGGGCCCGGTGGGGTCTCCGGTGGGCCGGGGCCGGTCGAGTCGGCCTTGCGATCAACGGGTCTGACGGAGCTTTTTCGAAGTCTTCGGCGCTGTCAGCGACGCAAGGCAGTTCTGCTGACCGACTCAGTACCTGGCCGCTGCGAGAATGCCGTCGCCGAGCGGAACCAGGACTGGGGTCAGCCTCTCGTCCTCGGCGATCAGCCGGGCGGCTTCTCGAACCGCTGTCACGTCGACGTCGCGGGCGGCCGGATCCCCGGCCCGGCCGCCGAGCGCGGCGCGGTGTACCACGATCGCGCCGCCGGGGCGCAGCAGCCGGATGCCCTCGACAACGAAGTCCGGCTGGTCGAGCGGATCCGCGTCGAGGAAGACCAGGTCGTAGCATTCGTCGGCCAGCCGGGGCAGCACGTCCTGGCCGCGTCCGCCGATCAGGCGGGTGCGCGACGCCGCGATCCCGGCCTCGGTGAACGCCTGCTTGGCGAGCCGCTGATGTTCGGGTTCGACGTCGATCGTGGTGAGTACGCCGTCCTCGCGCATGCCCGCCAGCAGCCACAGCCCACTCACGCCCGCGCCGGTGCCGACCTCGGCGACCGCCTTGCCCCCCGACAGGCGGGCCAGCAGGCTCAGCAGCGCGCCGACCGCCGGGCTGACGGCACCTGCGCCGGCGTCGATCGCACGCTCGCGGGCGCCCGCGACGATCTGGTCCTCAGAGATCGAGCCCTCGGCGTGCGCGACCATCGCCTCGGCGGACAGGAGCGGTTCGCAGGAGGTCGCCATTCCTGCAGCTTAAAACCAAATCCGACCCGCATCGGGCAGGCGCGCCCGAACCCGACCGGCAGGCCCGCAGTCCCGCGACACGCCGGGGGCGAAATATCGTTTCGAAGGGCGTCTATCCTGGATATGCGCTTCGCGGCCCGCTTTCTCAGGGAAAGCTCAGTTTGCTCATATGGCGGCCACACCGAGGTGGGGAACGGTAGGCCAATGGCATACGGCGTGGGCTGGCGGTCCGGGAATAACCATGACGAAATTCATGTTGGCCGCGATGGCGAATTGACACTGATCGATCAACGGGAGGATCCCACGCCCAGCACCCTTGCGACCGCGGCCAGCAGCGTGTCCAGGCTCGAGCACTACACCGGCGCGGAGCGGATGGAAGACGGTGACGAGCTGCAGGGCACCGCGGTTTTCGACGCGACGGGCGACAAGAGCGCGATGCCGTCGTGGGACGAGCTGGTCCGTCAGCACGCCGACCGGGTGTACCGGCTGGCTTACCGACTCTCCGGCAATCAGCACGACGCCGAGGATCTGACGCAGGAAACGTTCATCAGGGTTTTCCGCTCGGTGCAGAATTACCAGCCCGGCACGTTCGAAGGCTGGCTGCACCGCATCACAACGAACCTCTTCCTCGACATGGTGCGCCGGCGCGGCCGGATCCGGATGGAAGCGCTGCCCGAGGACTACGACCGCGTCCCCGCCGACGAGCCCAACCCCGAGCAGATCTACCACGACTCGCGGCTCGGCCCGGACTTGCAGGCGGCCCTGGATTCGCTGCCGCCGGAGTTCCGCGCCGCCGTCGTGTTGTGCGACATCGAAGGGTTGTCCTACGAGGAGATCGGCGCGACGCTCGGCGTGAAGCTGGGCACCGTGCGAAGCCGCATTCATCGTGGCCGGCAGGCCCTGCGCGACTATCTCGCCGCCCATGGCGGCGCCGCCGACCTGACCGCGCACTCGGCCTGACCGAGGCGGCAACGCAACCAGGGGCGTCTCCCGGGTGTCAGCCACAGCCTTGCGCGCTACATTCGAGGTGGCGTACGAATTCGGTGCAGCGAAGGAGGGAGCTGGGTCATGGTGGATCGGGGGCATGTCTTCCGCCGCGCGTTTTCCTGGTTGCCCTCACCCTTCGCTTCGCAAAACGACGCGCCCGTCGGCGCTCCCCGCGAATTCGGCTCCACCGAGCACCTGTCGAGCGAGGCCATTGCGGCTTTCGTCGACGGTGAGCTGCGCATGACCGCGCACCTGCGTGCCGCGCATCACCTGTCGCTGTGCTCGCAATGCGCCGCCGAGGTGGATGCCCAGAGCCAGGCCCGCGCGGCGCTGCGCGACTCCTGCCCGATTCACGTGCCCAGCTCACTGCTGGGCATGCTGTCGCAGATACCCCATGATTCCGCCGCAGGACCCGACGACGCCGGCACGTCACGAAGCCACTTGGACGAGTTAGCTGACGGCATCACCTGGTCCCGTCGTAAGCGCCGGTAGGGTGATGGCAACGTCCATCGGGGACGCAGCGACGACCATAGCCCGCGCGTTCCGAACGCCCGGAAGAGGATGACTTGAGCTCCAACCAGGACAACGCCGAGGGTACGCAGCGGCTGGCGCCGCGGCCGATTTCCCGTCCGCCCGTCGATCCGGCATCGCGTCAGGCGTTCGGCCGTCCCGAGGGCTTCGACGGATCGTTCCTCGGCGCGGAGAAACTTGGCGACCAGGGCGAGTTCACCCCCCGCGACGCCCCACCCGACCCTGTGCTCGCAGAAGCGTTCGGCCGCCCGCATCCGGGTGGCGACTCGTTACAGCGCCATCCCGCAGACGCCGGCGCACTCAACGGCGAACGGGACGGCGAGGGCGACAACGGCGCGGACGATCCGTGGCGCGACCCCGGTGCGCCGGCAGCGCTTGGCGGGCCCGCGGTGGCTCAGCCGGAACCTGTCGCGGCCGCCGCCGACACCGGCAAGCTCGGTGTGCGCGACGTGCTGTTCGGCGGCAAGGTGTCCTACGTCGCGCTGGCGGTGCTCGCGATCATCGCGCTGGTGATTGGCTTGGCCGGTGGCTGGGTGGGCCGCAAGACCGCAGAGGTCGTCGAGGCGTTCACCACGTCGAAGGTAACGCTGTCGACCAACAACAGCCAGCCGCCGGCCGGTCGCTTCGCCCAAGTGGCGGCGTCGGTCGAAGACTCGGTCGTCACAGTCGAGGCCAAGAGTGACCAGCAGGGCTCGCAGGGCTCCGGCGTGGTGGTCGACGGCCGCGGCTACATCGTCACGAACAACCACGTGATCTCTGACGCGGCCAACAACCCGAGCCAGTACAAGACCACCGTCGTCTTCAATGACGGCAAGGAGGTGCCGGCCAATCTGGTCGGCCGCGACCCCAAGACCGACCTCGCCGTGCTGAAGGTCGACAACATCGACAACCTGACGGTCGCCCAGTTCGGTGACTCCGACAAGGTGCGCGTTGGTGACGAGGTGATCGCCGCCGGTGCGCCGCTGGGTCTGCGCAGCACCGTCACGCACGGCATCGTCAGCGCGGTGCACCGCCCGGTGCCGCTGTCAGGGGAGGGGTCGGACACCGACACCGTCATCGACGCGCTGCAGACCGACGCGTCGATCAACCACGGCAACTCCGGTGGGCCGCTGATCGATATAAACTCGCACATCATCGGCATCAACACCGCAGGAAAGTCGTTGTCCGACAGCGCCAGCGGCCTTGGTTTCGCGATCCCCGTCAACGAGGTCAAGAACGTCGTCGACGGCCTAATCAAGGACGGCAAGATCGCCCACCCGACGCTTGGTGTCACGGCCCGCTCGGTCAGTAACTCTTTAGCCTCCGGAGCGCAGATCGCCAACGTGAAGGCCGGCGGCCCGGCGGAGAAAGGCGGCATGCTGGAGAACGATGTCGTCGTGAAGGTCGGCACCCGATCGGTCGCCGACGCCGACGAATTCGTTGTCGCGGTACGCCAGCTGACGATCGGCAAGGACGGCCCGGTCGAGGTGGTCCGTGACGGCCGGCACGTCACATTGACGGTCAACCCGGCACCGGACAGCTAGATGTTCGCCAACATCGGGTGGGGCGAGATGCTGGTGCTGGTGGTCATCGGGCTGGTGGTTCTCGGCCCGGAGCGCCTGCCCGGCGCAATCCGGTGGACGTCGAACGCGCTGCGTCAGGCGCGCGACTACATCAGCGGCGCGACCACCAACCTGCGCGAGGAGCTCGGGCCCGAATTCGATGATCTGCGTGAACCCCTCAGCGAGTTGCAGAAGCTGCGGGGCATGACACCCCGTCAGGCGCTGACCAGACATCTGCTCGACGGTGACGACTCGGTTTTCCGGGCGTTCGACCGGCCGGTGGATCTCCCGCCCGACACCCCGTCGACCACGCCGACGCCCGATGCGCCCCAACCCGACCGACCGGCTCAGCCACAGCAACCCCAGCAACCAAGCGGCGCAACGCCTTTCGACTCCGACGCGACGTAGCGCGCGACGACGTCAGCGGCGTGTGGTGTCCAGGCCCAACGACATGCCGGCCAGCCCGCGCCGACGTGCTGACAAGGCGTCGGCGATACCGCGCAGCTCCTTGCCGGCCGCCGAATCGGGAGCGCTGAGCACCAATGGAACGCCGGAGTCGCCGGCGCTGACGAGCGCAGGATCCAGCGGCACCTGACCGAGCAGCGGCACATCTGCGCCGACCGCGCGCGACAGCCGCTCAGCAACTTGACGGCCGCCGCCCTCGCCGAACACCTGCATTGTCGAGCCGTCGGGCATCACCAGACCGGACATGTTCTCGACGACGCCGACCAGCCGCTGACGAGTCTGGAGCGCGATCGCGCCGGCCCGCTCGGCCACCTCGGCGGCGGCCAGCTGGGGTGTGGTGACCACGAGAATCTCGGCGTTCGGGACCAGCTGCGCCACCGAGATTGCCACGTCGCCGGTGCCCGGCGGAAGGTCGAGCAGCAGCACGTCGAGGTCGCCCCAATAGACGTCGGCGAGGAACTGCTGCAGCGCCCGGTGCAGCATCGGGCCGCGCCAGACCACAGGGGTGTTGCCCTGGGTGAACTGGGCGATCGAGATGACCTTCACGTCATGGGCGATCGGCGGCAGGATCATCGACTCGACCTGTGTCGGCCGGTCGTTGGTGCCCATCATCCGCGGGACCGAATGGCCGTAGATATCGGCGTCGAGCAGACCCACCGACAGCCCGCGCGCCGACATCGCGGCGGCCACGTTCACGGTGACGCTGGACTTGCCGACGCCGCCCTTGCCGGAGGCCACCGCGTACACCCGCGTCAGCGAGCCGGGCTGCGCGAACGGGATGACGGGCTCGCGGGCGTCGCCGCGCAGCATCTTGCGCAACTCGGTGCGCTGTTCGTCGTTCATCACGTCGAGACTGACCCTGGGCCTGCCGGTGCCGGGAACGTCGGCCACGGCGCGGGTGACCAGGTCGGCGATCTCGGTCTTCTTGGGGCAGGCGGCGGTGGTCAGGTAAATCTCGACGTGCACGCTCTGGTCGGGCTCGATGGTGACGCTTTTGACCATGCCGAGCTCGGTGATCGGCCTGCGCAGTTCGGGGTCGATCACCTTTGCCAGCGCCGCGCGCACGGCAGCCGCGAGTTCGTTTTGGTGTTCGGACATCGCTTCGAGTCTACGGGCCGCCCGAACAGCTCCGCGTGCAGCGTCAGCCGGCCGGGCCGGGCAGCGGCCCGTGCGTCGGCGGGAGCGCCGGTGAAGGCGCGGGGCTCGGCGAAGGGCTGGCCGGAGCCGGCGGGGCGGCCGGCGGCGGGGCGAGCGGACCGGGCGGCGGCGCGAACGGATTCAACGGCGGCGCAAGGGGGTTGGGTTGCGGCGCGAACGGATTCGGCGGGGGGGCGATGGGATTCGGCGGCGCCTGGGCCGATGGGCCGGCCGGCAGCGCGCCCGGCATCTGAGCAGTCGGGGATGACGACGGGGCCGGACCGGGCAGGGGACCGCTGCCCTGCGGCACACCGACCGGCGGCAACTGCGCCGGCGGGGGCAGCGGGTTCTGCCCGAAGCACACCAGCACGCACGTCGGTGGCTGTGCCGGGTTCAGCGCCGCCAGCGTCGCCGGGTCGAGCACCGGGGTCGGATTGTTCAGCTGGCTCGCCGCATCGGTCGGGCCGAAGGTGATCAGCGGCATCTGCGACAGCGGGTCCGTCGGCGACAGCCCAAGCACGTTCATCGGCATGCCCGGGCCAAGCCCTTCCGGATTGCCCGTCATGTGCTCATCGCCGACCGGCGGAATTGGGCCCGTGATCGGCGGCAGGTCAACCGGAACGACGCCGGTGGCGTAGGCCGCCGCCCAGCCGAGCACGTTCTGGGCGTACGGCATCGAGTTGTTGTAGCGCAGGATCGCGGTGAGCACCTGCGACTGGTCGCGCAGGTTGAGCCCCCCGGTGCACAGGTAGCGAGCCGCCGCCAGCGCCGCGTCGAAAATATTCTGCGGGTCGGCCTTGCCGTCCCCGTCGCCGTCGGATGCATATCGCGACCACGTTCCCGGCAGGAACTGCATCGGGCCCATCGCCCGGGCGTAGGTGGCCCGGCCGTTGGGCGCCATACCCTGGACGATGACTTCGTTTCCTGGCAACGAGCCGTCAAGCGCCGGGCCGTAGATCGGGTAGACCGCGGTGCCGCGAGCGTCCGTGGCGCCGCCGTTGGCGTGCATGGACTCGATCCGTCCAATGCCGGCCAAGAGGTTCCAGCTCACACCGCACCCGGGCGCGGCCAGCACCATCATCCGCTCGGCGTTGCGGTACGCCGCCAGCGCGATCGCCGGGATTCGCAACGACCCCACCGAGTTGACGACCGCCAGCGGAGGCGGCGGCGCGATGATGCTGGCCTCGGCAATATGGAAACTGGTCGCGGGGCGGGCGACGGAGACGACGGAGGGCCCGTTCTGGTCCGGTGGTTTCGGCGCCACCGCGGCGAGCGGGACGACACCGGTGCGCTGAACCGTCGGAAAGCCCAGCGTCGCCGGGGCGGGACTGGCAGCAACCGCGCCGGCGAGTACCAGCGGTGCCAGGACGATCAGGCCCGACTTTGAATTTCGGCCGGCTTCGATCAGCCGGAGTGAATTTCGGCCGGCTTCGATCAGCCGACGTGAGTTTCGGCCGGCTTCGATCAGCCGGCGCGGCGATCGGCCGGCTTCGACGAGCCGGCGCGGCGCTTGGGCGACCCGGGTAAGCCTGCAACGCACCCACTCATGGGCGGTACGGGCCCCTCCCCCTATCTGCACGCACACCGTCCTGATGTCGTCGCCGACCGTGAACTAAGACACCATACATAGTTAGCGACGGAATATATCCACATTCGTCACTGTGAGACCTCAGGTAACTCGCTTTGCCCTGCGCTCGGTCAACTCCGTTTTGTTATTCTCCGTTTTCGATGCCTCTTTCGGCGGCCGCAGCTCCTCAATGACCAGACGCAATTCGTCCAGCTCACGGCGCAGATAATCGCGGGTGGCGACCTCGCCCACCGCGAGGCGCAGAGCAGCGAGTTCGCGGGCCAGGTACTCGGTATCGGCCTTGGTTTGCTCAGCTCGACGGCGATCCTCTTCCAGCGCGACGCGGTCGCGATTCTCCTGGCGGTTCTGTGCAAGCAGGATCAGCGGTGCGGCGTAGGCGGCCTGCGTGGAGAACGCCAGGTTCAGCAGGATGAACGGGTACGGGTCCCACCGCCAGTGGAACGCACCGAGGTTCAGGGCGATCCAGACCACCACGAGGATGGTCTGCCACAACAGGTAGCGGCCGGTGCCGAGGAACCGGGCGATCGACTCACTGAAGCGCGCGACGGCCTCGGGGTCCAGGGTCGGTCTCAACCGCCGTGAGGTGCGGGGGGTGTCGAGACGCTGGCGCGACGACGGTTCGGTCATGTCACCCCTTCCGCGCCGGACAACTCCGGTTCGTCGATCTGTACGCGCCAGTCATCGGGCAGCAGGTGGTCAAGCACGTCGTCAACGGTGACCGCGCCCAGCAGGTGGCTTTGTTCGTCGACCACCGGGCCGCAGACCAGGTTGTAGGCAGCAAAGTAGCGCGTCACCGCCGCTAGCGACGACTCCGGCGTCAGGCTCGGCAGGTCGCTGTCGACCATGCCGCTGACCAGCGCCGCAGGCGGCTCGCGCAGCAGCCGCTGCAGGTGCACGCATCCCAGGTAGCGACCGGTGGGCGTGGCCGTGGGCGGACGTGCCACGAACACCAGCGACGCCAAGGCAGGGGTCAGGTCGGGGTCGCGCACCCGCGCCAACGCCTCCGCCACCGTGGTGTCGGGCGCCAGCACCACCGGCTCGGACGTCATCAGACCACCCGCGGTGTCGGGGGAGTGGCTGAGCAGCCGGCGCACCGGTTCGGAATCCTCAGGATCCATCCGGCGCAGCAGCATCTCGGCGTCGACGGGGTTCAGCGCGCCGAGTAGGTCGGCGGCGTCGTCGGGATCCATCGCCTCGAGCACGTCCGCGGCCCGCTCGGTGTCCAACTGCTGCAGCATCTCGACCTGCTCGTCTTCGGGAAGCTCCTGCAGCACGTCAGCCAAGCGTTCGTCGTCGAGCGCGCCGATCACCTCGTCGCGCCGCTTCACCGGTAGTTCGCGGATCGCCTCGGCCACCTCGATCGGTCGCTGGTCCTCGAACTGGTGGAGCAGCTGGGCCACGCCCTGCCCCGGCAGAGCCAACCCCGACGGGGTGAGCCCCTGCACGTGCTGCCAGTCGACGATGTAGAGGTTGTTGCGGCGCAGACGGCGCGGGCTGCGCACCGCCACTTTCGTCACCATCCAGTCCCGTGTCCGGGTCTGCTCGATGCCCAGATCGACAACCACTACATCGGTTCCGGCCAGTTGCGGCAGCTCGGGGTCGTCGACGCGGACGTGGGTCTCGATCACCTGACCCAGCACCAGCACTTCGCCCGGCCGCTGCGCGAACCGCCGCAGCGACACGTTGGCGGTGTTCAGCGTCACCGCGTTCGGCTCGATCGCCGTGACGCGGGTGATAGGCACGAAAATCCTTCGGCGCGTGAGCAATTCGACGACAAGGCCGAGCACGCGGGGCTGTTGACGCACGATGCTGATGCTGATCACGACGTCGCGGACGCGGCCGATCGATTCACCGTCGGGGCCCAGCACGAGCATGCCCGCCAGCCGTGCCGCATAGACCCTATTGACCGCCACCATGCATGAAAGGGTAGGAGTGTAGCCGTGGAGAATGCCTATCGACCCCGCCGAACCTGTCTATCTGTGCCCGGCAGCAGCCAGAAGATGATCGAGAAAGCCAAGGGACTACCAGCCGATGAGGTGTTCTTCGACCTCGAAGACGCCGTCGCGCCGGGTGCCAAGGCGCAGGCCCGCACCCAAGTGGCGATCGCGTTGTCGGAGCCGGGATGGTCCGCGCAATTGCGCGGCGTCCGGGTCAACGACTGGACCACGCCGTGGACCTACGCCGACGTGATCGAGGTGGTGTCGACGTCAGGATCCGAGCTCGACATCATCGTGCTGCCCAAGGTGACTGACGTCTCTCATATTCACGCGCTCGATCTGCTTGTGACCCAGCTGGAGACCGTGCACGGTCTGCCTGTGGGACAGATCGGCATCGAGGCGCAGATCGAAAATGCTCAGGGATTGAGCAACATCGACGCGATCGCCGCCGGCCCACGGGTGCGGGCACTGGTGCTGGGGCCGGCCGACCTGATGGCCAGCCTGAACATGCGCACTCTGGTGGTCGGTGAACAGCCCGACGGGTACGACGTGGGCGACGCGTACCACCACGTGCTGATGACGATCCTGGTCGCCGCGCGCACGCACGGGATCGCGGCGATCGACGGCCCCTATCTGAAGGTGCGCGACGTCGAGGCGTTCCGGCGGGTGGCCCGCCGTTCGGCGGCATTGGGCTACGACGGCAAGTGGGTGCTGCACCCGGACCAGATCGCGGCAGGCAACGAGATATTCAGCCCCCGCCAGGATGAATACGACCACGCGGAGGTGATCCTGGAGGCCTACCAGTGGTACACATCCGCGGCCGGCGGCTCGCGAGGCGCGGTGATGCTCGGCGACGAGATGATCGACGAGGCCAGTCGCAAGATGGCGCTGGTGACAGCTGCGAAGGGGCGTGCCGCGGGAATGCAGCGAATGGGCGAGAAGTTCGAGCCGCCGCGCTGACGGTCAGGAGACCGACATTGCCGGCCGCGATCAACGCGGCGACCACGATTTAGACGACGATCACCATCACCACGAGAGCGCCGATGATGGTGCCCGCCAACGCGATTCCGTAACCGTCCTGGCCGATGCGCCTGGTCTCCGTCATCGCGATTATGCCCAGGATGATCCCCGCGATCGACGGCAGCCCACAGCGCGGCAGGCCCGCCAGCGATGTGACCAGCGAGCCGATCGCCTTTCCGTTCGTGTCCGGCGGCTTTGTCGGCCGGTACGGATCGTACGGGTCGACCGGATGGGTAGACGGGTGGCGGAAACGGCGGATAAGCCGCCGGGTAGTCGACCGGAGCGTACGGATACGCCAGTGGTCGCGGCTGCTCCAGTGACGGGTATTCGGTTGCGCCGAACGGTTGCTCGGGCCCCGCTGGTCATCGGGTCAACTGAACGCGTATATCGTCCAGATCAGGCTGATGACCAACGATGCGGCGCCGACGACGATGCCGGCCACGGCCAGCCCATAGCCGCCCTCGTGCCGCTGCTTGATCTGGTTCAGCGCGATGATGCCGAGCACGATCCCGACGATGGATCCGATACCGCAGAGCACACCGATCAGCGACGCGACAAGCGACGCGATCGCCATTGTGTTTGTGCCGGCCTGCGCCTGCCCGTAGCCGCCGGAATAGTCGCCGTAGCCCGATGAGTAGGGCGGAGGCGCGGAGTAGCCGCCACCCGGCGGCGCGCCATACTGCGGCTGCGAAGAATAGGGCGGCTGCCCGTAGCTCGACGGATCCTGGTACCCAGGGGGCCCGTAACCCGAGGGCGGTCCGCCCGCCGGAGGATAGCCCTGCGGCGGGGGATAGCCCTGCGGCGGGGGATAGCCGCCCGGCGGGGGATAGCTCGGCGGCGGATAACCCGACGCCGGCGGCGTGGATCCGGGTTCTGTGGATCCGGGTTGCGGCTCGTGGCTCGGCTGCCCCTGCGAGTGCTCGATCGGGGGAGGCTCGTAGCCACCGGAGGAGGACGCCTCGCTGGGCTCGGACTCTGGTTTGTCGCCGTGGTCGCCCGGATTTGTCATGCTGATCAACCTAGCCTATGTGGTAGTGGAGTGTGGCGCGGATCTTGGCGTGCCCGGACAGGGCACGATCGCCGAAACCGGCGCGTTAAAGGAGAGTAGAGCGGCGCATACGTCGACCCACGACGTGAGGAGAGCGAGGATCGATGACCAGCCCATTCCCGTCAGGACAGAATCCGGGCGGCTCACCGGGCTCACCCGCGCCCGGTGCTCGCCGACCGTCCCTACCCACACCTCCCAAGGGGTGGCCGATCGGGTCATATCCGACATACGCAGAGGCGCAGCGGGCGGTGGACTATTTGTCCGACCAACAGTTTCCGGTCGAGCAGGTGACCATCGTCGGCGTGGATCTGATGCAGGTCGAGCGGGTGACCGGCCGCCTCACCTGGCCGAAGGTCGTGGGCGGCGGCATCCTCACCGGTGCATGGCTTGGCATCTTCATCGGGCTGGTGCTGGGCTTCTTCGCACCCAACCCGTGGTCCGCGCTTCTCACCGGCCTCATCGCGGGCGTCATCTTCGGGCTGATCAGCTCCGCGGTGCCCTATGCGATGGCGCGTGGCACAAGAGATTTCAGCTCGACGATGCAACTCGTCGCCGGGCGCTACGACGTGCTCTGTGACCCGCAGAACGCCGAGAAGGCGCGGGATCTGCTGGCGCGCTTGACCTTATAGCTGCTGCGCGGGCATGCCGCAGTGGTCATCGCCGCCCTTCACCGCAGGTCACGATTGGGTACGCGCGCGCGGGAATTGTTGCAAACCACGCGGGTGTGGCTCTACGGTTTGCCCGCGGGAGGTTCCCGTAGTGAGTGCACACGGGAGGCGGTCGTGGCTCAGTGCTCACGCGTCCGGCGGCTGGGCGCGGCGGCGTTGGCTGCCCTCACGACCGCGTCCGTGGTAACCGCCTGCACCTCGCGCGCCGATGGGACAGTCATCAGCCTGTACACGCCGGCCAGCGAGTCTGCAACGTTCACGGCGTTGGCGAAGCGTTGCACCGCCGAGGCGGGTGGCCGATACACGATCGCTCAGAACAGCCTTCCGAAAGCCGCCGACGACCAGCGGTTGCAACTGGCCCGTCGCCTGACCGGAAACGACCGCAATCTCGACCTGATGGCGATCGACGTGGTGTGGACCGCCGAGTTCGGCGAGGCCGGTTGGACGCTGCCGCTGTCCGACGACCCGTCGGGGCGGGCCGAAGCCGACGCGACCACCGATACGTTGCCCGGCCCGCTGGCGACCGCGAAGTGGAACGGCAAGTTGTACGCGGCGCCGGTCACCACCAACACCCAACTGCTCTGGTATCGGCCGGATTTGGTTCCCAACCCGCCTGATGACTGGAACGAAATGGTCGCCGAGGCGACGCGGCTGCACGCCGAGGGCAAGCCGAGCTGGATTGCCGTGCAGGCCAAGCAGTACGAGGGCCTGGTGGTGTGGTTCAACACGCTGCTGGTCAGTGCCGGCGGACAGGTGCTCTCCGACGACGGCAAGAACGTCACGCTCACCGACACCCCCCAGCACCGAGGCGCCACAGTCAGGGCGCTGCAGATCATGAAGGACGTCGCCACGGCGCCCGGCGCCGATCCTTCCATTACCCAGACCGATGAGGCCACCGCCCGGCTGGCGCTGGAGCAGGGGAAGGCCGCGCTCGAGGTGAACTGGCCGTTCGTGTTCCCGTCGATGCTGGAGAACGCGGCCAAGGGCGGGGTCGGCTTCCTGGCGCTGAACCGGCGGCCGGATCTGACCAGTGCGATCGACAACGTCGGCACGTTCTCGCCCACCGACCCGCAGTTCACCAGTGCATACGAGGCCAGCAAGGCGGTGTTCGGCTTCGCGCCCTACCCCGCCGTAGTTCCTGGCCAGCCGGCCAGGGTGACGATCGGCGGTCTCAACCTGGCGGTCGCGAAGACCAGTGCGCACGAGGCCGAGGCGTTCGAGGCGATTCGCTGCCTGCGCGACAGGGACAGTCAGCGATACGTCTCCACCGAAGGTGGCCTGCCGGCAGTGCGGGCGTCCCTGTACGACGATCCTCAGTTCCAGCTGAAGTACCCGATGTACGACATCATCCGGCAACAACTCACCAACGCGGCCGTGCGTCCCGCGACGCCCGTGTACCAGTCGGTGTCGATAAGGATCTCCACCACGCTGTCGCCGGTCACCGCGATCGACCCGGAGAAGACGGCCGATAAGCTGGCCGATCAGGTGCAGAAGGCGATCGACGGAAAAGGGCTGATCCCGTGACCGCGACCACCACCGAGCGGACCGCCGCGCAAGCGTCACCCGCGCCTAAACCCCGCGCCACCGCTGACCAAAGGTCGCAACGCCGGCTGGCATTCCTTCTGATCACGCCGGCTGTGCTGCTGATGCTGGCGGTCACGGCCTACCCCATCGGCTATGCGGTCTGGCTGAGCCTGCAGAAGGTCAGCCTGGCCACACCGGGGGACACCTCGTTTGTCGGCGTGGCCAACTACCAGACCGTACTCACCGACAGGTACTGGTGGACGGCCTTCGCTGTGACCCTGGTCATCACGGTGGTCTCGGTGGCGATCGAGCTGGTGATTGGCCTCGCGCTGGCGCTGGTGATGCACCGGACCATCTTCGGCAAGGGCGTGGTGCGCGCGGCGGTGCTGATTCCGTACGGCATCGTCACCGTGGCCGCGTCGTACAGCTGGTACTACGTGTGGACCCCGGGCACCGGCTACCTCGCCAACCTGCTGCCGGCGGGCTCGGCGCCGCTCACTCAGCGGATTCCGTCGCTGGGCATCATCATCCTGGCTGAGGTGTGGAAAACCACGCCGTTTATGGCGCTGCTGCTGCTGGCCGGCCTGGCACTGGTACCCGAGGACCTGATGCGGGCCTCGCAGGTCGACGGGGCGGGCGCGTGGAAGCGGTTGACCAGGGTGACGCTGCCGCTCATCAAACCCGCCATCCTGGTGGCGCTGCTGTTCCGGACGCTCGACGCGTTCCGGATCTTCGACAACATCTACGTGCTGACCGGCGGCGCAAACAACACCGCTTCGGTGTCGATCCTCGGGTACGACAACCTGTTCAAGGGCTTCAACCTCGGTCTGGGATCGGCGATCAGCGTGCTGATCTTTCTATGCGTCGCGGTGATCGCGTTCATCTTCATCAAGCTGTTCGCGACGTCGGCTCCCGGTGTAGATGACGGGAGTCCGTGAGATGGCGGAACGGGTGAGCCCGGGCCGCAAGGCGTGGTGGGGGATCGTCGACATCCTGGTGCTGATCTACGCGTTGTTCCCGGTGTTGTGGATCTTGAGCCTGTCGCTGAAGCCGACATCGAACGTCAAGGACGGCAGGCTGATTCCGTCCTCGATCACCTTCGAGAACTACCGCGGTATTTTCCGCGGTGAACTCTTCGGACCGGCGCTGCGTAACTCGATCGGCATCGGTGTCATTACGACCGCAATCGCCGTCATCATTGGCGGGATGGCCGCGTACGCCGTTGCGCGACTGAACTTTCCGGGCAAGCGGTTGCTGGTCGGGATGGCGTTGCTGATCGCGATGTTCCCGCAGATATCCCTGGTGTCACCGTTGTTCGACATCTCGCGGGCGCTCGGGCTGTTCGACACCTGGCCTGGACTGATCATCCCGTACATCACGTTCGCGCTGCCGCTGGCCATCTACACGCTGTCGGCGTTCTTCCGTGAGATCCCGTGGGACCTGGAGAAGGCCGCCAAAATGGACGGCGCGACGCCGTTTCAGGGGTTCCGCAAGGTGATCGTGCCGTTGGCCGCGCCGGGCATCGTCACCGCTGCGATCCTGGTGTTCATCTTCGCGTGGAACGACTTGCTGCTGGCCATCTCGCTAACTGCAACGACGAGGTCGATCACCGCGCCGGTGGCGATCGCCAACTTCCCGGGCAGTTCGCAGTTCGAGGAACCGACCGGGTCGATCGCGGCCGGCGCAATGGTCATTACGGTGCCGATCATCGTTTTTGTTTTAATCTTCCAACGACGGATCGTCGCCGGTCTGACCTCCGGCGCAGTGAAGGGATAGTCGATGGCCGAGATTGTGTTGGACAGGGTAACGAAAAGTTACCCCGACGGCGCGACGGCCGTGAAGGACCTCTCCGTCGCGATCGCCGACGGCGAATTCATCATTTTGGTGGGCCCGTCCGGATGCGGGAAGTCGACAACGCTGAACATGATCGCCGGTCTCGAGGAGATCACCTCCGGCGAGCTGCGCATCGGCGGCGAACGGATGAACGACAAGGCGCCCAAACACCGCGATATCGCTATGGTGTTCCAGTCGTACGCGCTCTACCCGCACATGACGGTGCGGCAGAACATCGCGTTCCCGTTGACTTTGGCCAAGAAGCCCAAGATGAAGAAGGCCGACATCGCGCAGAAGGTCGAGGAGACCGCCAAAATCCTTGATTTGACAGAGCTTCTGGACCGCAAGCCATCTCAGCTGTCCGGCGGTCAGCGGCAAAGGGTGGCAATGGGTCGCGCTATCGTACGCAATCCCAAGGCGTTCCTGATGGATGAGCCACTGTCGAACCTCGACGCCAAGCTGCGGGTTCAGATGCGTAGCGAGATCGCCCGGCTGCAGCAACGATTGGGCACCACCACCGTCTACGTCACCCACGACCAAACGGAGGCGATGACGCTCGGCGACCGGGTGGTCGTGATGCGGGCCGGCGTGGCACAGCAGATCGGCACGCCACAGGACGTGTACGACAAGCCGGTCAACCTGTTCGTCGCGGGATTCATAGGTTCGCCGGCGATGAATTTCTTCCCGGCATCGCTCACCGATGTGGGGGTCAGCCTGCCGTTCGGCGACATCACGCTGACGCAACAGGTTCACGACGTGCTGAATTCGCACCCGACGCCGACGAACGTCATCGTCGGCGTGCGCCCGGAGCACCTGGAGGACGCGTCCTTGCTTGACGGATATCAGCGGTTGCGTGGGCTGACGTTCGAGGTGAAGGCCGACATGGTCGAGTCGCTCGGGGCTGAAAAGTACGTGCACTTCACCGCATCGGGGGGCGGTGCGCACTCCGAGCAGCTCTCCGAACTGGCGGCGGAATCCGGCATCGACGAAAACGAGTTCGTGGCAAGGGTTTCCGCTGAATCGAAGGTTACAGAAGGCCAGCCGCTGGAGTTGGGGTTCGACACTACCAAGATAGCGATCTTCGACGCGGACACCGGAGCGAACCTCACGATCCCGGTAGCGATGAGCGGCTCGGGCGAAGAGCCGCCAGCAGCGATGAGCGGCTCGGGCGAAGAGCAGACGACAGCGATGAGCGGCCCGGGCGAAGAGCAGACGACAGCGATGAGCGGCTCGGGCGAAGAGCAGACGACGGCGATGAGCGGCTCGGGCGAAGAGCAGACGACGGCGATGAGCGGCTCGGGCGAAGAGCAGAGAAGCGACTCGCGCGAAGACACCGGTGACTCGCACGAACAAGAGACGCCACCGTCGGAGTGAACGACGTTCTGGCTGCGGTGCGTGCGCACCTGCGCGACCACTTCGCCGCGGCGCGCATCATCGGCGAGCCGGACTCGGCCAGTGTGACGTTTCTCGGGCTCGAACCGATCGAGGTGCTTCGCTTTGGAGCTGACCAACACGGCATCGTCCACTATGTGTCAGTCGGCGCGTCGCGGCATCCCATGGGCGACCCCAACGACATCGCCGCTGATCCGGTGCGGGGCCCGCGTGCCGAGGTCGTGGTGAGCCTGCGGCCCGCAGCCACCCCAACAGGGCTGGCCCGCAGCGTCGCTGTGCTGGCCGGCGCGCCGGCCGTCGAGGGGCTGATCCTCACGCCCGACGCGCTCGTCGATCTCGGCCAGGGGCTCTGGGCCGGCGCACCATTCAGCGCATTCCTGCTGAGCCAGAGCGACATTGACGATCTGCCCGCGGAGGCGCTGCGCGATCCGGTGGTGTTTTTGCAGGCGACACCGATTACCGCGACGGAGGCGGCGTGGGTGCGGCTCAAAGGCGCTGAGGCAATGCGGAGCGCCTGGGCACAGGACGGCGTCGACGTGCTTGACCCCGGGCGGCCCGCCAGCTCGGCAAATTAGAGCCAGTTGTTTCGCCTGAACGTGCGGTACAGGAGCAGGCAGACGACCAGCATCGCGGTCAGCACCGCCGGATAGCCCCACGCCCAGCGCAGCTCGGGCATGTTGTCGAAGTTCATTCCGTAGATGCCGGCGATCGCGGTCGGCACCGCGGCGATCGCGACCCACGCCGAAATCTTGCGCATGTCGACGTTCTGCTGCATGCCCACCTTGCCCAGCGCGGCCTGCACCAACGAGCTGAGCAACTCGTCGTAGCTGGTGATCCGGTCAGAGGCCAGAATGTTGTGGTCGAGGACGTCGCGCATGTAACGCCGCACCTCGATCGAAATAACGTCGTTGTGCTCGCTGACGAGGCGCTGCAAGGCAAGCGTAAGCGGATTGACCGCGCGCCGTAGTTCGACGACTTCTCGTTTGAGCAAATAGATAGGTTCGATGTTGGTCTGCATCCGCGGCGAGAAGACGTCCTCCTCCATCGCGTCGATGTCGGATTCGATCAAGTCGGTGACGTCGAGGTAGCTGTCGACGACGTGGTCGGCGATCGCGTGCATGACCGCGTAGGGCCCCAGCCGCAGTGTTGCCGGCGACGCTTCCACCAGTTTGCGCACCCCGGCCAGCCCGCTGTGCTCGCCGTGGCGCACGGTCACCACGAAATCCCGGCCGACGAAGACCATGATTTCGCCGGTTTCCACGATCTCGCGGGCATTGGCCATCGACTCGTGCTCGACGTAGTTGACAGTCTTGAGCACGAGGAACAATGTTTCGTCGTAGCGCTCCAGCTTCGGACGCTGATGGGCATGGACGGCATCCTCAACGGTCAGCGGATGCAAGCCGAACACGTCGGCGACGGCCTGCATCTGGTGGAGGTCCGGCTCGTGCAGGCCGATCCAGACGAATCCGCGACCTAGCTCGCGCACCTTCGCCAGCGCGGCGGCGTGAGTGTACTTGGCGGGCAACCGCTGGCCCTCGACGTAGACGCCGCAGTCGACCATGGCCCGCGCAACAGGGATGTGAATGGACTGTGCGTCCGGGTCAGCAACCTTGGCCCGCACGACCGGTCGAAGTGATGGAGGCAACGCGCGAAACGATGGCATCGGGGTCAATCTCCGGTCGCAGCCCAGGTCCGATCGAGGGTCGGTCAATGCTACGCGATTAGGTCCTGAGTTCGGACCGGAAGATTTCGGGTCGGCGTGGGTGCGCTAGTTTCGACCCCAAACCTTCTCTCCTCAAGGAGCACCTGACGTGAGCACAACTCCCCTCAAGGTCGCCGTAACCGGCGCGGCCGGCCAGATAGGCTACAGCCTGCTGTTCCGCCTGGCGAGCGGCTCGCTGCTCGGCGCCCACCGCCCGATCGAGTTGCATCTGCTCGAGATCGAGGCCGCCCTGAAGGCGCTCGAGGGTGTCGTGATGGAGCTCGACGACTGCGCGTTCCCGACGCTGGCCGGCGTCGAGATGGGCGCGGACCCGACCAGGATCTTCGACGGCGTGAACCTGGCCTTGCTCGTCGGCGCCCGTCCGCGCGGCCCGGGCATGGAGCGCGGCGACCTACTCGAGGCAAACGGCGCGATCTTCACCGCCCAGGGCCAGGCCCTCAACGAGGTCGCTGCGAACGACATCCGGGTCGGCGTGACCGGCAACCCGGCCAACACCAACGCGCTGATCGCGATGACCAACGCGCCCGACATCCCGCGCGCGCGGTTCTCCGCGCTGACCCGCCTCGACCACAACCGGGCGATCGCGCAGCTGGCCACAAAGACCGGCGCCGCGGTTACCGACATCAAGAAGATGACGATCTGGGGCAACCACTCGGCCACCCAGTACCCCGACCTGTTCCACGCCGAGATCGGCGGCAAGAACGCGGCAGAGGTAGTGAATGACCAGGCTTGGGTCGAGGACTATTTCATCCCGACCGTCGCCAAGCGCGGCGCGGCGATCATCGAGGCGCGCGGCGCCTCCTCGGCAGCCTCGGCCGCGTCGGCGACCATCGACGCCGCCCGCGACTGGCTGGTCGGCACCCCAGAGGACAACTGGGTCTCGATGGCGGTCGTCTCCGACGGCTCTTACGGCGTGCCGGAGGGCCTGATCTCCTCGTTCCCGGTGACCACCCAGGACGGCGACTGGGCGATCGTCCAGGGCCTGGAGATCGACGAGTTCTCCCGCGGCCGGATCGACGCGTCGACCGCCGAGCTCGCCGACGAGCGCAACGCGGTCATCGAGCTCGGGCTGATCTGAGCACGGTCTCGGCACAGACCATGAGGGGGTCGGCCCAGCGGGCCGCGTCCTCTGCTGGTCTCGGATGCGGACGCCGCAGCGGTACTAGGTCTCGGCCTCGGCGTCGGGCACCATCGGGATGGTGCACGTCCACTTCGGGGGGTCAGTGCTCGATCGCGTCGTAGCGGTCCGAACCACAGAAAGCTGGGCAGACCGACTGATGCCCTCGCCTACACGCCGAAAGTCAAGATCATCGACGGCTGCGTCGGTCCAACCCCGCCCACGGCGGATTCAGGATTGGACGCGTTACCCTGAGGCCGTGTCTTACCCTGAGGCCGTGTACGAAATCGTTCCCCAAGCGGTGAAAAGCCCCCCGGCGAAACGCCCCCAGATCGTCGTCGGAACCGAGGAGATTTTCGAGGCCCATGTAGCTGGGAAGCTTTCCGTGGAGCTGAGGGCCCCGCTGGACACCCAGCGCGCCCTGTCGATCGCCTACAACCCGGGCGTGGCGCAGGTCAGTCGCGCGATCGCCGCCGATCACACCCTGGCCGCCCGCTACACCTGGGCGAACCGGCTGGTGGCCGTAGTCAGCGACGGCAGCGCGGTACTCGGCCTCGGTGACATCGGCGCGGCCGCGTCGCTGCCGGTGATGGAGGGCAAGAGCGCGCTGTTCAAGGCATTCGGCGGCTTGGACTCGATACCGATCGTGCTCGACACCAAGGATCCCGACGAGGTCGTCGAAACCCTGGTGCGGCTGCGGCCGACTTTTGGCGCCGTCAGCCTAGAGGACATCGCCGCGCCGCGTTGCTTCGAGATCGAACGCCGCGTCATCGAAGCGCTGGACTGCCCGGTGATGCACGACGACCAGCACGGCACCGCGATCGTCGTGCTCGCGGCGCTGCTGGGCGCCACCAAGCTGCTCAACCGCGACATGACCTCGCTGCGGGTCGTGATCTCCGGTGCCGGGGCAGCGGGCGTAGCGTGCGCGAATATCCTTCTCGGAATGGGGATTTCAGACATCACCGCGCTCGACTCGCGCGGCATTCTGCATCGGAGCCGCGACGCGATGAACAGCGTGAAGGCCGAACTGGCACAACGCACCAATCCCTCCGGTCGCACCGGGGGCATGGCCGAGGCACTCGACGGCGCCGATGTCTTCCTCGGTGTGTCGGCGGATGTGGTCACCGAAGAGGCGATCGCGTCGATGGCACCGGGCCCTATTGTCTTCGCGATGTCGAATCCGGAGCCCGAGATACACCCGGATGTGGCGGCCAAATACGCGGCGGTGGTCGCGACCGGACGCAGCGACTTCCCTAACCAGATCAACAACGTGCTCGCGTTCCCGGGAGTGTTCCGTGGCGCGCTTGACGCCGGCGCCCGTCGGATAACCGAGGGGATGAAGCTTGCTGCTGCGGAGGCGATCTTCGCGGTGGTGGCAGACGATCTTGCCCCGGACCGGATCGTGCCAAGTCCGCTGGACCCGCGCGTGGCGCCTGCGGTCGCGGCGGCGGTGGCGGGCGCATCCCAGACCGAGGGGTGAGGCCGGGTCGACTGGCCCTCGCACTGGCCTGCGCCCTCGCCGCGACGCTGACGGTCGTGGTCGCCGCCTGCGGCGGGCGGCAGGGCACCCGCGAACTGGTGGTGGGTGCGGCGCCGGACGGCGAGTCGGCGGTACTGGCCGAGCTGTACGCCGGCGCGCTGCGTTCCTTCGGGGCACCCGCTCGCGTCGAATCCGCGCCCAACCCGCTGAACAGACTGGACACCAGCGCCTTCCACGTTGTACCCGGTCTCACGGGGCGGCTGTTGCGGGTCTTCCAGCCCGGCGCCACGGCGGTCTCCGACGAGCAGGTCTACCGCGCGTTGCTGGCGGCGCTCCCCGAGGGCGTCGCGGCCGGCGACTACACCAGCTCCGCGCAGGACGCGCCCACCGCAGCTGTGACTGAGGCCACCGCAACCGCCTGGGGTGGGCGCGAACTGACCGCTCTGGTGCGCCATTGCCCGCAGCTGGCGCTCGGCAAGGTGGCCGGGGCGTACGTGCCGACCCGTGTGGGCGGCTGCACACTACCTACAGCCCGCGAATTCCCCAGCGACGCCCGACTTTTCGACGAGCTACGCGCCGGGCGGATCAACGCGGCGTGGACGACCACCGCCGATCCTGATGTGCCGCCCGACGTGGTATTGCTGGCCAATCAACACCCGCCGCTGGTGCCCGCAGAAAACGTGGTGCCGCTGTATCGCCGCAACGAGCTCAACGAACATGAAGTGCTGGCGCTCAACGAGGTGGCCGGCGAGTTCGACACCGCGGCCCTGGCCGACATGCGGCGACAGGTGGCGGCCGGCGCCAGTCCACGGCAGGTCGCCGAAGCGTGGCTGGCGGCCCACCCGCTCGGCCGCTAACGCTTGGCGGGCATCGCCCTGGCCGTCACCTCCGCGAACAGGCGCTGGTATCCCGAACCGGTGAGCCGAACGATGATGTCGAGGATCTTTGCGTCGGGGCCGACCAGCACCCGGGCCTTGTTCTTGCGGACCGCGTCGAGGATGATACGCGCGGCCTTTTGCGGGGACGTGGTGGCGAGCCTCTTGTCGAAAGTCTGTGCGAGCTCGTCCTTGTCGACCCCTTCGACAGTCGTCATGTTGCGCGCGATCGCGGTTTTGATCCCTCCGGGGTGCACAGTGGTCACCTTCACCGGGTGACCCGCCAGCACCATCTCCTGGCGCAGCGCCTCGGTGAACCCTCGCACGGCGAACTTCGCCGAGTTGTACGCGGCCTGCCCGGGGACGGAGAACAGCCCGAAAACGCTGGAGACGTTGATGACATGGCCGTCGCCGGACGCGATCAGATGGGGCAGGAACGCCTTGGTGCCGTTGACGACACCCCAGTAGTCCACATCCATGACCCGCTCGATGTCTTTGAACTGGCTGACCTCGACGTCACCGGTGAACGCGATGCCCGCGTTGTTGTAGATCTGGTTCACCGTGCCGAAGTGTTCATTCACCGCGTCGGCATAGGCGAGGAAGGCCTCCCGCTCGGTGACGTCGAGCCGGTCGGCCTTGACCGACGCGCCGATCGCGTTCAGCCGCTGCTCGGTGCTCGCCAATCCGTCGGTGTCGACGTCGCTGATGGCCAGCTTGGCGCCTGATCGGGCCAGCTCGATGGCCAGCGCCTGGCCGATACCCGACCCTGCTCCGGTGACGACAGCGACTTTCCCGGCGAAGCCCTGCATGAACCCTCCTCGCGTACCCCGATGTCGAGCGTCCCCAGGCTACCGGTATCGCCGGTACAGGCCCGCAGCGCATACCGCCATCCATCAGGCTCGTTCGCTGGGGCTCTTTCGATCAGGCAGAGGTTCGCGTCGGCAAAGGTTCGACGGGAAGGCTCGCGCGGCCGGATTCTCGTTGGCGTTGCCTTCGCTTCGCTCAGGCGAACGCCTCGGTGCTGGCCGGATTCTCCTCGGCGTTGCCTTCGCTTCGCTCAGGCGAACGCCTCGTCGAGGATCTCCTGCTGCTCTACGGCGTGCACCTTCGACGAACCCGAGGACGGCGCGGACATGGCCCGCCGCGAGATCCGCTTGATGTTCCGCAGCGGATCCGGAAGCACCTCGGGCAGGACCAGGCCGAACGACGGCCACGCTCCCTGGTTCGCCGGCTCTTCCTGCACCCAGAAGTACTCCTCGAGATTCGGGTAACGATCCAGCGTTTCCTTCAAGCGTCGCTTCGGCAGCGGGGCCAACTGCTCCATCCGTACGATCGCGACGTCCTCCCGGTTATCCTTGGCCTTGCGCGCGGCCAGCTCGTAGTACAGCTTGCCGCTGGTCAGCAACATGCGTCTGGCCTTGCTGCGGTCGCCGTCACCGTCTTCGTAGGTGGGTTCCTCGAGCACCGAACGGAACTTGCGCTCGGTGAAATCGGCGATGTCGCTCACCGCGGCCTTGTTGCGCAGCATCGACTTCGGTGTGAACACGATCAGCGGCCGAGCGATGCCGTCGAGGCCGTGCCGGCGCAGCAGGTGGAAATAGTTGCCGGGGGTCGACGGCATCGCGATCGTCATCGACCCTTCCGCCCATACCTGCAGGAACCGCTCGATGCGGGCGGAAGTGTGGTCGGGCCCCTGGCCCTCGTGGCCGTGCGGCAGCAGCAGCACCACGTCGGACAACTGGCCCCACTTCGCCTCGCCCGAGGAGATGAACTCGTCGACGATCGACTGGGCGCCGCCGATGAAGTCGCCGAACTGGGCTTCCCACAACACGATCGCATCCGGGTTACCGACGGAGTAGCCGTATTCGAACCCGACCGCCGCGAATTCCGACAGCGGGGAGTCGTAGACCATGAACTTGCCCCCGGTCGGCGTACCGTCCTCGCTGATGGTCAACCGCTCCAGCGGCGTGAACTCCGCACCCGTCTTGCGGTCGATGACCACCGAGTGCCGCTGGCTGAAGGTGCCGCGGCGAGTGTCCTGGCCGGAGAGCCGCACGGTCTTGCCGTCTGCGACAAGCGATCCGAGCGCCAGCAATTCGGCGAACGCCCAGTCGACCTTGCCGTGGTAGGCCATCTCGCGGCGTTTCTCCAGCACCGGCTTTACGCGCGGATGCACGTTGAAGCCTTCAGGCAGATCGACGAACGCATCGCCGATGCGGGTCAGCATCGCTTTCTCGACCGCCGTCGAGAGCCGAGCCGGGATCATCTGGTCGGCCTCGACCGACTCGCTCGGCTCGACCTCGTGTTTCTCGAGCTCTCGGACCTCGTTGAACACCTGTTCGAGCTGGCCCTGGTAGTCGCGCAGCGCGTCCTCGGCCTCTTTGATCGAGATGTCGCCGCGACCGATCAGCGCCTCGGTGTAGGTCTTGCGGACCCCGCGTTTGGTGTCGATGACGTCGTACATCGCGGGCTGGGTCATCGACGGGTCGTCGCCTTCGTTGTGACCGCGACGGCGGTAGCACAGCATGTCGATGACGACGTCCTTCTTGAACTTCTGGCGGAAGTCGACCGCCAGCCGAGACACCCACACCGCGGCTTCCGGGTCGTCGCCGTTGACATGGAAGATCGGCGCACCGATCATCTTCGCGACGTCGGTACAGTACTCCGACGACTTCGCGTCTCCCGGCGACGTCGTGAATCCGATCTGGTTGTTGACGATGATGTGGATGGTGCCGCCGGTGCGGTAGCCGCGCAGCAGCGCCAGATTCAGCGTCTCGGCCACCACGCCCTGTCCGGCGAACGAGGCATCACCGTGCAGCATCAGCGGCATCACGGTGAAACCGTCGTCGCTGTCGCCCTTGTCCAGGATGTCCTGCTTGGCGCGCACCAGTCCTTCCAGTACCGGATCGACAGCCTCCAGGTGCGACGGGTTGGCCGTCAGCGAAACCTGAATGTCGTTGTCTCCGAACATCTGGATGTAGTCGCCGGTGGCACCCAGGTGATACTTCACGTCACCGGAGCCGTGCGCCTGCGACGGGTTCAGGTTGCCCTCGAACTCACTGAAGATCTGCGAGTACGGCTTGCCGACGATGTTGGCCAACACATTTAGCCGACCGCGGTGCGGCATGCCGATGACGACTTCGTCGAGGTTGTGCTCCGCACCCTGGTCGATCACCGCGTCCATCATCGGAATCACGGTCTCGGCGCCTTCCAGTGAAAAGCGCTTCTGCCCAACATATTTGGTTTGGAGGAAGGTTTCGAAAGCTTCGGCCGCATTGAGCTTGCTCAGAATGTACTTCTGCTGCGCCACCGTCGGCTTGTCATGCTTGACCTCGATGCGGTCCTGCAACCACTTCTGCTGCTCCGGTTCGAGGATGTGAGTGTATTCCACACCGATGTGACGGCAGTACGCGTCGCGGAGCATGCCCAGCACGTCGCGCAGCTTCTTGTACTCAGCGCCAGCGAAGCCGTCGACCTTGAACACGCGGTCCAGGTCCCACAGCGTGAGCCCGTGGGTCAGCACGTCGAGGTCTGGGTGGCTGCGGAATCGGGTCTTGTCCAGCCGCAGCGGGTCGATGTCGGCCATCAGGTGGCCGCGGTTGCGGTAGGCCGCGATCAGCTCGACGACGCGAGCGTTCTTGTCCGAGATCGGGTCGGGGTTGTCGGTGCGCCAGCGGACCGGCTCGTAGGGGATACCGAGCTCGTGGAAGATGTCGTCCCAGAAGTCGTCGGAGAGCAGCAACCCGTGCACGGTGCGCAGGAAGTCGCCCGACTCCGCCCCCTGGATGATGCGGTGGTCGTACGTCGAGGTCAGCGTGACCAGCTTGCCGACACCCAGCTCGGCGATCCGTTGTTCGCTCGCGCCCTGGAACTCGGCAGGGTATTCCATCGCGCCGACGCCGATGATCGCACCCTGTCCGCGCATCAGCCGGGGCACCGAGTGAACGGTGCCGATCGTGCCGGGATTGGTCAGCGAGATGCTCACACCGGAGAAGTCCTGGGCGGTCAGTTTTCCGTCGCGGGCCCGCCGCACGATGTCCTCGTAGGCGGCGATGAACTGGCCGAACCGCATTGTCTCGGCGTTCCTGATGGCGGCGACGACCAATTGGCGATTGCCGTCCTTGCCCTGCAGGTCGATCGCCAGTCCCAGGTTGGTATGGGCGGGCGTGATGACGTTGGGCTTGCCGTCCACATCGGCGTAGTGCCGGTTCATGTGTGGGAACTTCTCAACCGCTTGCACGATCGCGTACCCGAGTACGTGAGTGAACGAGATCTTCCCGCCGCGGGTGCGCTTGAGGTGGTTGTTGATGACGATGCGGTTGTCGATCATCAACTTCGCGGGGATCGCGCGCACGCTCGTTGCGGTGGGCACCTCCAGCGACGCCGACATGTTCTTTACGACGGCCGCTGCGGCGCCGCGCAGCACCTGCAGTTGGTCGTCGGGTTGCGTCGCAACGGCGCCCGATGTTGGGGGCTTAGCGGCCGGAGAAGGCGCGTCGGCAGGAGCCTTCGCCGGTTCCCTGTCGTCTGTCTTCGGCTTCTCCGCGGTCTTGCTCGCGTCGTCACCTGACGGCGATGGGGCCGCCTCAGCCGGCCGGTCCGCACTCTTTTCGGCCGCCGGAGGTGCGCTCGGCTGCCCGTTGCCCGCCGGTTCGGGCGAGTAGTCAACGAGAAACTCATGCCAGCTCGGATCGACCGACGAGGGATCATCACGGAACTTCCGGTACATCTCCTCGACCAGCCACTCGTTCTGACCGAATGGTGAAGGTGAACTGCTCACAGCAGTCGCTCGCCTCGATTCATCTGTCCAGCAAGCGTCGTCGCGACGCTCGCCAACCTTGTCGATCGCATGGGGACGGTCCTTGCTGTTTCCGCCGCATAAAGGCTAACGCGTCGGTCAGTCCAGCGACCATGCCTGCAGGGTTTCCCGACCCCGGTATTTCTAACAGTACGTCCGTTATGTTAACGTGCCAGGCGGTGCGTTTAATCCACCGAACGCGCTGGCGGCAGCACGTGCAGAGACACCGGCCACCGGGTTGGCGGCGGGCCGAAGGCTTTGCGCGCATTGGCGATGATCCTCTTACCCATCACCCGGTTACCGCCGCCGCCGATCAGCGCGCCGATGCCCATGGGCAGCATCTTTCCCAGCGCGAGGGTCCCGCGCCGCAAGGCGTACCGCCTGACGAAGTACTTCAGGAGCCTGTTGTTCAGTTGTGACACCGCGGGCAGCGGAAGCGAGACCGCGGATTCGCTCAGCCAGGCGCCGCGCGTACGGCCCGGCCCGACCAAGTCGGCGATCGCGCGCTTGCTGTCGTCGCCGACCAGCACGGCGAGCACCAGCGCCCGGCGCTGTTCGCGATGTTCCGCGGGAATGCCGTACACCTCGGCGACAGCGAGAACGAACACCGCGGTGGCTTCCAGGAAGACGACGGTTTCACCGGCGACCGCGGACAATGCTGCGAGCGTCCCGATACCGGGAAATGCCGCCGCCGAGCCGACCGCGGCTCCGCTGGCCATCACCGCAGCCAGGTAGTGCTTCTCGAGCTTGGTGACGATCTCGGCCGGCGATGCGTCGGGATGGGCGCGCCGGAGGCGTTGCACGTATGCCTCGACCGCGGGGGCCTGCACCCGGGCGCCGCGTTCGATGATCTGCGACAACGTCCGGGCCGCCGGGCCGGGATGGTCCTCGACCCCGGCCTCCAGTGGCGGTGGGCTGGAGCCCCGGCGTGCAGCGTTCATGGTGCACCTTCCTGCCAACGAGCGTGTCCTCAAGGCTAACCCGATCTTGACGAAGGACCGACGCCGAAAGTGGGCTGAGCAACACTTCGAGTTGTCCCGCGCGGCGCCAGTTTGTAGCGTCGCATCCAATTACTCCGCCCGGAGTAGTCGACGCCAGAATACGGAACGGTTCGCTGGATGGCCTACCAGGTGACGTCGCTCGGCATCTCCGTGCTGGCTTTACTGCGTGAGCGTCCGATGCACGGCTACGAGATGTTCCAGAGGCTGGCCGCCCGGCACGGCGGCCGGATCCTGAAGGTGCGGCCCGGTTCGCTTTATCACGTGATGTACCGGCTCGCCGACGAGAAACTGATCCGTCAGACCGGCACCGGCCGCAGCGGCAACCGGCCCGAGCGCACCACCTATGAACTGACCGACGCCGGCGTGGACGTGCTGACCGAACGGGTCGGCGAACTGGTGGCCAACCCGGTCAACGAGTTCGACAAGTTCGTCGTCGCGCTTGCAGAGATCCATCAGCTCGACGCGACAACAGCATTGCACGCGTTGCGGCGCCGGATCTCGCTGCTGGAAACCAGTGCCGACGAGATGAGGGCATTGGGCGCGGTCGGCACCGGCCAGCCGATGCATTTGGTCGCGCTGGATTACCTGCTCGCAACCACCACCGCCCAGATCGACTGGTTACGTCTATTCGTCGAGACGCTGGGCCGCGCCCAATCGGGTCCAGATGAGGCGGGGACGTGAGCCCGGCTACCACGCCGTCTCGACACGGTCGGACGACTCGGGAGGAAAAGCCGCGCGGCATTAAGCCTGCGGAGCGCGTTGAGCGCGACATTAAGCCTCCGGAGCGCGTTGAGCGCGACATTAAGCAGTGGTCGGCGCTGTGGGCGATGATGGTCGGCTTTTTCATGATCCTCGTCGACTCGACGATCGTCGCGGTGGCCAACCCGCGGATCATGGAGAAGCTCAATACCGACTACAACGCGGTGATCTGGGTGACCAGCTCCTATCTGCTGGCCTATGCGGTGCCGCTGCTGCTCGCGGGGCGCCTTGGCGACCGGTTCGGCCCGAAGAACCTCTACCTGCTGGGCCTGGCGATCTTCACCGGGTCGTCGCTGTGGTGCGGTTTGGCCGGCTCAATCGACATGCTGATCGCCGCGCGGGTTGTTCAGGGTCTGGGCGCCGGGCTGCTCACCCCGCAGACGCTGTCCACGATCACCCGCATCTTCCCGCCCGAGCGGCGTGGAGTGGCGATGAGTGTCTGGGGCGCCACCGCCGGGGTCGCGACGCTGGTCGGTCCGGTGGCCGGTGGTGTCCTGGTCGACCGGCTGGGCTGGCAGTGGATCTTTTTCGTGAACGTGCCGGTCGGTGTCCTTGGTTTGGCGCTGGCAGGATGGCTGGTCCCCGCGCTGCCCACCCAACGGCACCGCTTCGACGTGCTGGGCATGCTGCTGTCTGGTCTCGGCATGTTCCTGATCGTGTTCGGCGTGCAGGAGGGTCAGTCGCACGACTGGGCGCCGTGGATATGGGCGACGATCCTCGGCGGCGTCGGATTCATGTCGGTCTTCCTCTACTGGCAGCTGGTCAACAGGCACGAACCGTTGATCCCGCTGCAGATCTTCCGCGACCGCGACTTCAGCCTGTCGAATTTCGGAATCTCGGTGATGGGCTTCGTAGCAGTCGGAATGGTGCTGCCGCTGATGTTCTATCTGCAGGCCGTATGCGGTTTGTCGCCGACCCGGTCGGCCTTGATCACTGCACCGATGGCGGTCGCGACGGGCATGCTGGCCCCGGTCGTCGGCAAGATTGTCGACCGGTCCCATCCGATGCCCATCGTCGGGTTCGGATTCGCGGCTTTGTCGATCGCGTTGACCTGGCTGTCGATCGAGATGACGCCCACCACACCGATCTGGCGGTTGGTCCTACCGATGGCGGCGATGGGCGTGGGGATGGCGTTCATCTGGTCGCCATTGGCTGCCACCGCAACCCGCGATCTGCCGCCCGAACTGGCCGGTGCGGGTTCGGGTGTGTACAACGCGATCCGCCAGGTCGGCTCAGTACTGGGCAGCGCCAGCATGGCCGCGTTCATGACGGCCCGGATCAGCGCCGGAATCCCGGCGATGTCAGCCGGTGCGCCGTCCGGGGAAAGCGCGGTGACGCAGCTGCCGGGGTTCCTGCACGAACCGTTCGCCGCCGCGATGTCGCAGTCGATACTGCTGCCGGCGTTCGTGTCGCTGTTCGGGGTTGTCGCCGCGCTCTTTTTGGTGGGCGGCCGTTCGCGCGCCGCGGAAGGGGGTGGGGCTGTCGCGGCCGACGACCTGCAGGGGGAAGATCCTGAGCGCACCGACGTGATCCCCGCGATAGACATGGATTTCGACGGCGACTACGGCGAGTACTTGGAGGACGACGACGACTACGCGGAGTTCATGATCTCGAGGCCCGAATCTGAGCCGCTGGGAGCTGTCGCCGACGACGGTGACACCGAGCCGATGGCCACCGCCGCGAACCCCACGCGCGGTGAACCGGTGGACCTGTGGCCCCGGCAGCGCGTCGAAACCCTGCACCGCGACCCGCTGGAGAGCTGGCATCGACCGGCACCTGAGCTAATTGGCTACGTGCACAACGGTTTCCACGTGGACCACAAGAACCGCTTCCAGGACATCTACGAGCGGGTCCGCTCGGGTGAGGTCGAGCCGAAGTCTGGCGGCGCCCGTCACCGGCGAGAGCCCGACGACCGTCGGTCCGACTCCGATCCGGAAACGTACGGGCGGCACGCGATGCCGTCACGCGACTAATCGAACATCACGGCGGCGTTGAGGTAGCCGGTCGGGTCGAACGCGGCCTTGATTACACGCATCGCCGCGATGTCGGCCGGTTCGCGAGACATGCCGATGTAGGCACGCTTGCGGCTGCCGACGCCATGCTCGGAGCTGACGTTGCCGCCGAGGCCGGCGATCAGGTCCATCATCTCCGCATACAGCCGGTGTTCGCGCTCTGCGTCGAGCGCGCACCGCAGCACGTTGAGATGTAGGTTGCCTTCGCCGATGTGACCGAACAACAGCGGGATCGCGTCGGGAGCGCGGTCGGCGACCAGCGCGGCGGACCGTTGGGCGAACTCGTCGATGGCAGGCAGCGGCAGCGACACATCGAACTTCAATGGTGGCCCGTACACGCCGAGGATCTCAGTGATGGCTTCGCGCAGCCGCCACAGCCGCTGCTGAGCGGTGGCGTCGACGCCGACTGCCGGTTCACCGCACAGCTCGATGGTGTCCAATGCGTCGTCGAGCCGTTCGGTCAGGTCTTCTTCCCGAGCGGGAGGTGCGCCCACATCGCCTGTGGCCAGTTCCACCAGTAGCAGCCAGCTTCCGTCGACCGGCGCTGCGACCCCGAGGTGCTCGGTGGTGATCGCGGCACTGCGTGCATCGATCATCTCCAGCGCCGCGATGCCGTCGAGGTCGCGAAACGACTTGCCTGCGGCCACCAGCGCGGGCAGGTCGGCGAAACCGCACAGCGCGGTGATTCGATGCGACGGCATGGGATGTAGCCGTAGGTCGACTTCGGTGATCACCCCGAGCGTGCCCTCGGCGCCGACGAAAAGCTTGGCCAGGTCGTAGCCGGTGTTGTCGCGGCGCACACGGCTGTGCCGGCGTACCAGCGACCCGTCCGCCAGCGCGACCTCCAGCCCGAGGACCTGCTCGCCCATGTTGCCGTAGCACACGGTGCGCAGCCCGCCGGCGTTGGTAGAGGCCATGCCACCGACGGTCGCCGTGTCGCGGGCGGCCAGGTCGACGCCGAACAGCAGCCCTGCTGTCGCGGCGGCGCGCTGCAACGCACTTAGCGTCACCCCGGCGCCTGCGGCCACGCGCCGCTCGGCGGTGTCGACCTCCCCCAGACCGGTGAGTCGCTCGGTAGACAACAGCACGTCATCGCGCTCGGGCACCGTGCCCGCGACCAGCGAGGTGCGGCCGCCCTGAACGGTGACGTGCGCCCCCGCGTCGCGGCAGGCGACCAGCGCCGCGGCGACCTCCTTTGCCGTGCCCGGTCGCACGAGCGCAGTTGCGTGTCCCCGGTAGCGTCCGGTGAGGTCGACGCTGCGACCGGCCAGCACGTCGGCGTCGGTGACAACGTGCGCGGCACCGACAATGTCGCCCAGCCGATCGGCGATGCTCATCGCGCCGGTGTATCACACCGCGACAGCGACAGGAACGCGCCGAGGTCAACCACGCCCTGCGGGGTCGACGGCAGGTAGTCGGTCAGCGCCGGGGACCGCACGATGACCGCGAGGTACATCGCGCGGCTGATCGCCACGTTGAGGCGATTGCGCTGCAGCAGAAAGGAGATCCCGCGCGGCACGTCGGCGATGGTGGAGGCGGCCATGGAGACGAACACCACCGGAGCCTGTGCGCCCTGGATCTTGTCCACGGTGCCCACCCGCACCTCGTCGAGACCGGCCTCGTGCAGATGCCGCCGCACCTGCAGCACCTGTGCGTTGTACGCGGCGACAACCAGCACATCGGCGCCCGTCAACGGTCGCGCGACGCCGTTGTCGGTCCATGGCGTCCCGATCAACTCGCGGATCTCGTCGGCGATTCGTTCCGCTTCCTCGATGCTGGCGGTGTCGTTGTCGAGGTGCTCGACGCACAGCGTGCGCAGACCCGGCGCATGTCCCTCGAGGTGTCTGCCTGCGGTAACAGGATGGGGGTGCAGCCGGTTTTCGTAGGACAACGCCGAAACCGCTTGGCAGACGGCAGGATGCATGCGCCTGGTCTGCGCGAGGAAGTAGCCGAATTGGTCGGGCAGCACATCGCGGCCGTCCACCAGCCAGCCCAACGCCGAGGTGTCCACAGGTTCTGGATGGGTGCCCGTGCTGACTTCGGCGAGTTGTTGCGGATCGCCGAGCAACAGCAGATTGCTGGCGGCTTGGGTGACGGCGATGGTGTTGGCGAGCGAGAATTGGCCGGCCTCGTCGATGACGATCAGGTCCAGGCTGCCCGGTGACACCCGGTTGTCGTTGGAGAAGTCCCATGCGGTCCCCCCGACAACGCATCCGGCGTTCGCGTCGATGAAGGCTGCGTACTGGTTCTCCGGGATCACCTGCCACGTCGGTGCGGCATCGTGCGGCGTCTTCTTTGCGACCAGCGACGGGTCGACGCCTGCCGCGACCACCTCTCTGAGAACGTTTTCCACGACGGCATGTGACTGCGCGACGACCCCTATGCGCCAACGGCTTTCATTGACCAATCGAGCGATGACCCGTGCCGCGGTGTAGGTCTTGCCGGTGCCCGGCGGACCATGCACGGCGAGGTAGGACCGGTCGAGGTCAAGCAGCGCGGTGGTGATCGAGTCGACGTCGCTGCCAGCCCGCGGAAGTCCGTTGCCGCTGAACGTGTGCGGCCGGCTGCGGCACAGGATGTCGACCACGGCGCAGCGGGGCAGCCGTGGCGGCTTCTCGCGCAGTGCGGACGCCGCTTCTATCGCTAGCGATTCGACGGCCCGCTCCTGGCTGTCGGTCATCAGGGGAAAGCCTGGAGTGACCGCCATCGGGAGGTGATCGAACGGCCCGGTTTCGGGCTGCATCTCGGCTACGACGACCTGTACCGGGACGCCTGCCACTTCCTCTGTGATCTCGGACAATGTCGCGGTGCCTGCGGCCCGGCGATCCGGATGGGCGGCGTCCAAGCCGGGCGGCCCCGGCCGGTCGTAGAGCACGCACACCTGCTTGCCCGGGACCAGAGCCCCGCTGAGCAGGACCCCGCTCAACTGCACGCATCGGCGGGGCTTTCGCTTTCCCGGCGGGAGATGCCAGTCCGCGATGACCTCCGCCTGATCGACACAGAACACCCCTGAGGTGTCGGCCCATTCCTCGATCGGCTTGATCAAGCGGTCGAAGTGGGCCCACCAGTGCGGCTTCCGCTCGCGAACGTGGTAGCCGCGGGCGGCGTTGAGAAGTGCGGCAGCGGTCTGCTCCGCCGTACGCGAGCGATGGACCGCCGGGTCGCCGGCGAATCTCGTCAGACTCCGGGCGACATCGTCGTCTGCGGGCACCGGCTCGCCGGGCGGCGCGTCACGGGCGAGGTGTACGACACCATGCTCGAAGGCCGTGAGGAGCAATCGATTACGCAGCAGTTGCGTGGACCTGCAGTCGTAGTGGTTGTAGTCCTCGATCTCCTTGATCACCGCGGCCGCCTCGCCGACGAGGCCGGCTTCGAGCAGCGCGGTGTAGCGCGCGTATTGCGTGATGGAATCTGCGGCCGTGGTGACATCCCCGGACCGTCGATCGCTGCCCATGTAGAGCCGTTCGAGTGCCTTGAGCCCGTACGACTCGGCGCCGACCCGGATGCTCTTGCGGACCACGGGCAGAAGGTCGACCAGCACGTCGTCGCGAAGCAGGTTGTCCACCTCGTCCTCGCCAACCCCGTACCGGGCGGCAAGGTGCAGCAGGGCCGTCTTCTCGTAGGCGCCGTAGTGGTAGATGTGCATGTTCGGGTAGCGCTTGCGCCGGTTGCGCACCAGCCTCAGGAAGTCCGTCAGCGCCTTGCGTTCGCTGCGCCGGTCATGGGCCCACAACGACCGGAATGTCCCGGCCGCGTCCAGCACGCCGAACAAGTACTCGAGGCCCCAGGTGACGCCGTCGTCGGTCCACAGCGGGTCGCCCTCGAAGTCGAAGAACACATCGCCGGCATCAGGCTGGGGCAGTGCGCCGAGCGGTTCCGGGTCGAAGACCTCGAATTGCGGCTCGCCGGACTCGCGCTCTGCCACCTGCAGCCGGGCCTGGGACGTCAGCGTCGCCAACGTGCCCTGCACCATTCCGTCGACGGGCTCCGTCCGGGCTGCGAGTGCGGCGACGGTGCTGATCCCTGCCTCGATCAGCGTGGCACGCTGGCTCAGCCGCATATTGGCTACCAACACGAGGTCGTCGTGCTCGCGGACGTGCGGCTCGCATGCGGGGCAACGCAGGCACGCGCTCACCTGCGGGTCGGCCCAGCTTGCCCGGCCACCACCGGCCAGGTGCCGGTCGAGCAGCTCCTCCAGCGCGGCCCGCTGCTGCCGGTAGACCGGGATCAGATCATCGATGGGATACTCCACCGCCGACCCGTCACCAAGAATCAGCCCTGCGGTAGGTGCCACCGGTACGCCCATCGCATGCAGCGCTTCCGCGTATCCCGCGATCTGCAGCAGCGCCTCGATCTTGGCCCGCCGGGCAAGCTTGGTGTCGAACACGCGGTATGCGTGGCCGGCCTGGGTGTTGCAGCGGACCACGAAATCGGCGAAACCGACGAACCGGCCGTCGAACAGCGCTGCGTGATAGACGACCGCGGGCTCGTTGCGGAAGGCGTCTGCGGTGGCGCGCGCCGCCGCCTGGAACGCCGCCAGGGTGTACGCCGGTCGGCCGATGCGCACCACACCCTCGCCGTAGCGCTCAACAAGGCTCTCGAGAGTGCGTTGTTCGTGCGCATGCCCCAGCTCGATGGTGCGCCTCAGGAGTTCGTCGTCGGCCTCGACGGCGTCGCCGCGGCCGAGCCTGGCATCAAACGCCCGCAGCAGCGCGTACTCGCACCGTGAGGCGGCGGCAAGGTCCGATGGGCTGTAGACGACTTGGTCGCCCTCGACGAACACGGTGTCACTGTAGGGGAGGGCACCGACACGCCGGGCCGTTCCAGCGCGGGGCGCGTCCGGCCTCAGCCGACGTTAGCGACAAGCTCGACGCCGTCGCCGTTCCAGCGGAACTTCACGATGCTGTCCAGTCCGGGTACGCCGTTGGAGTACTTCAGCGCGATGGTGTCGCCGGTGCTCGCCGACGTGTCGATTCCGTTGAAGCCGAACGTGTCCGGCACGCCGGTCGGGATGAACTTGCCCTGATGGAACATGATGGCCGTGGTGTTCGGGTTCTGGGCGTTGGTGTTCGCCTTGACAATGACCGCCGAAAGCTGCGCGCATTCGTTGTAGTTGCCGGCCAGCGGCTCGGGGCTCCAGCCCTGTCCGCTGCGGGGGTCGGGCGGCAGGCCGGAAGTGGCCCTCGTGATCTCGAGTGCGCCGAGATTCACCGCACATGGGTCTGTCGCCTGGGCAACGGTGCTGGTGGATGGGGCCGGCGCGCTCGTCACGGGCGGAGGGGGCGGCGGCGCCGTGGTCCTGGTCGCGACGATGCTTGTCGGCTGCGGTGTCTTCGCGACGGTCGAATCGCCGGAACCGCAGCCTGCCAGAACCGCCGTCAACGCCACCGCGGTCGCCGGAATGGCGGCCGGAATCATCATCCTGCCCCACACAAAAGCGCACCGTACCGCCAGTCGTCGCCATTTCCGGTCAGGCGTGGCCGATGCCGGGCGCGCATTAGACTTTCAATCCGATGACCTCTCCGGACCCGGGCGCGTCCACCCCGACGACGACATTCGCCGACCTGCAGATTCACCCCTCGGTGCTGCGGGCGATACATGATGTCGGCTACGAGTCGCCGTCGGCGATTCAGGCGGCGACCATCCCGGCGATCATGGCCGGATCCGACGTGGTCGGTCTCGCCCAAACCGGCACCGGAAAGACCGCCGCATTCGCGATCCCGATTCTGTCCAAGATCGACACCAAGAACACGGACACGCAGGCGCTGGTGTTGGCGCCCACTCGGGAACTGGCGCTGCAGGTGGCCGAGGCGATTGGCCGCTACGGCGGGCGCCTGCCCCACCTCAACGTCCTGCCGATCTACGGCGGCCAGTCCTACGCCGTGCAGCTGGCCGGTCTGCGCCGGGGCGCCCAGGTGGTCGTCGGCACGCCGGGGCGGGTGATCGACCACCTAGAACGCGGCACGCTCGACCTGTCGCATATCGACTACCTGGTGCTCGACGAGGCCGACGAGATGCTGGCGATGGGCTTCGCCGAGGACGTCGAACGCATCTTGGCCGACACGCCGGAATACAAGCAGGTGGCCCTGTTCTCGGCGACGATGCCCCGGGCCATTCGAGCGATCACGTCGAAGTATCTGCACGACCCGGTTGAAATCACCGTCGAGGCGAGAACCACCACGGCGGAAAACATTTCGCAGCGCTACATCGAGGTGGCCGGTCCCCGCAAGATGGATGCGCTCACCCGCGTGCTGGAGGTAGAGCCGTTCGAGGCGATGATCGTTTTCGTCCGCACCAAGCAGGCCACCGAGGTGGTAGCGGAAAGGCTCAGGGCGCGTGGCTTTTCCGCGGCCGCCATCAATGGCGACATCCCGCAGGTGCAGCGGGAGCGGACGATCGCCGCGCTGAGGGACGGCGGCGTCGACATTCTGGTGGCAACGGACGTCGCGGCCCGCGGCCTTGACGTCGAACGCATTTCGCATGTGCTCAACTACGACATCCCGCACGACACGGAGTCGTACGTGCACCGCATCGGCCGCACCGGCCGGGCAGGCCGGTCGGGGTCCGCGTTGCTGTTCGTGTCTCCCCGGGAGCGCCATCTTTTGAGGGCGATCGAGAAGGCGACCCGTCAGACGCTGACCGAGGCCGAGTTGCCTACGGTCGAGGACGTCAACGCCCAGCGGGTTGTCAAGTTCCGCGACTCCATCACTGATGCGCTGAACGCCCCGGGCATCGAGCTGTTCCGCGGCCTGGTCGAGGATTACGGGCGCGAGAACAACGTCCCGATGGCCGAGATCGCGGCGGCTTTGGCGGTGCAGTCGCGCGACGGCGAGGAATTTCTGATGGGACCCGAGCCGCCGTCGTCCGAGCGCCCGCGTCGAGAGGACCGGCCGGAAGGTCAGAAGCGCCGTCCCAGCGACGGCATGGCGACTTATCGCATCTCGGTCGGCAAACGGCACAAGGTCGGCCCCGGCGCGATTGTCGGCGCGATTGCGAACGAGGGTGGCCTGCACCGCAGCGACTTCGGGCACATCACGATCCGGCCGGACTTCTCACTTGTCGAGCTGCCGGCGAAGCTGCCCCGCCGCACACTCAAAGCGCTGGAGCGGACGCGCATTTCGGGCCAGCTGATCAATCTGCAACCCGATCGACCCCCGGGAAAGAGCAAGCGGAAGACGTCATGACCCTGTCCGAGGGCGTGGAGGCGCAGGGCGGTCTGGAGTCGGTGTCCACGGCCGAGCGGGTGGCCTCGCTGACCGGCATCCGTGCGGTGGCTGCGATCCTTGTGGTCGCGACCCACGCCGCGTACACGACGGGCAAGTACATCGACGGCTACGCGGGGCTGGTGTACTCGCGCATGGAGATCGGCGTGGCGATCTTCTTTGTGCTGTCGGGTCTGCTGCTGTTCCGGCCGTGGGTGAAAGCCGCCGCGGCCGACGGTCCGCCGCCGTCGGTGCCCCGCTATGTCTGGCACCGGGTGCGGCGGATCGTGCCTGCCTACACGGTGACCGTGGTGGCGGCGTATCTCGTGTACCACTTCCGCACGGCGGGGCCGAATCCCGGGCACACCTGGGCGGGGTTGTTCCGCAACCTCACGCTGACGCAGATCTACACCGACAATTACCTCTTCGCCTATCTGCATCAGGGGCTCACCCAGATGTGGAGCCTTGCCGTCGAAGTGGCGTTCTACGTGGTATTACCCCTACTGGCCTACCTGGTCCTGGCCGTGTTGTGCCGGCGGCGTTGGCGACCCAGGCTGCTGCTGGCCGGCCTCACCGCGCTGGCCGCGCTGACGCCGGCGTGGCTGGCGCTGGTGTATGTCACCGACTGGCTTCCCGACGGCGCGCGGCTGTGGCTGCCCACGTACCTCGCCTGGTTCATCGGCGGGATGATGCTGGCCGTGCTGCAGGCGATCGGCGTGCGGTGGTACGCGGCCGCCTGCGTGCCGCTGGCCCTGATCTGCTATTTCATCGTGTCCACGCCGATCGCCGGAGAACCGACCACGTCGCCGGCCAGGCTTTGGGAAGCCCTGGCCAAGGCGGTGTTCTACGCGGTCATCGCGACCGTGGTCGTCGGGCCGCTGGCCCTGGGCAACCGCGGCTGGTACACACGGCTGCTCGCCAGCAGCCCAATGGTGTGGCTCGGGGAGATCTCCTATGAGATTTTCCTGATCCATCTCATCGTGATGGAGATCGTGATGGTAGAGGTGTTGCACTTCCCGATCTACACCGGCTCGATGGCGTTGCTGTTCGTGGTGACGCTCGCGATGACGATCCCGCTGGCCTGGCTGCTGCACCGGTTCACCCGCGTTCGGCCTTGATGGCCACCGGGCTATCTGATCAGTGCTGATCAGTGCACCGGGTCGAACTCAGGTGATGAGGCCGACTGACCGGCGGCCACGACGATCGGTAGCACGAATTCCTCGACCATTGCCCGTTCGTCGGCCTCGTCCTCGCCGGGGAAGACCAGCAGTGAGGTCATCACCCGCACCAGCCATCTCGCGCGGCGCCCAACCACCGCGGGCTCATCAGGTCCAAGCGAGGTCAGAAACGCCGCGGTCAGGGCTTTGATCACGTCGTCCTGCTCGGCTATCGCGACGCCGAGCGGTGGGTGGCTGGGGGAGAACCACGATGAGAGGGCGGGGCTGTTCCGCACCAGCCGCAGCCCAACCACCACACCCTCGACCAACCGTTCCCCGGGATCCTCCACCCCGGTGATCTCCTCGATGATCGTGTCGTGCAGCCGATAGGTCTCGCGGCGCACAAATGCAGTGTGCAGCGCCTCCCGGTTCTCAAAGTAGCGATACAGCGTCGCACGCGAACATCCCGCCGTTTTGGCGATCTCGTGCATCCCGACCCCGGCCACCTCACGCTGCGCGAACAACTCGCCCGCCGCGTCGAGAATCCGGTCCGCGGCCACCTCGCTGCGCCGTGCCGCCAGCCAGTCCTTCGTCATCATTCGGCCACCCGGAACGGCACCGACAGCGGACGCCTGACGTAGCTGCCGCCGGCCCAGACGATCCCCGATTCTTCCACCTCGAAATCCGGACAGCGGGCCAGTAACTCGGTCAAAGTGACACGCGACTGCATCCTGGCGGCTGCGGCACCGAGGCAGTGGTGGGCGCCGTGGCTGAACGTCAGGATGTTCCGCGGCCGACGGGTGACGTCCAGTTCAGCGGCGTCCCGGCCGAATTGGCGCTCGTCGCGGTTCGCCGACCCGTACAGCAGTAAGACCTTCCGGCCCTGCGGGATAGTGGTGTCGCCGATTGTCACATCGCGGGTAAGGGTGCGGGCCAGGCCCTGCACCGGTGAGGTGAGCCGCAGTAGCTCGTCGACCGCGGCCGGCATCAGTTCTGGCTGCTCGGCCAGCAGCTTGCGCTGGTCGGGCCGACGATGCAACAGCTGCACGGACCCCCCGAGCATGCCTGTGGTGGTGTCGTTGCCACCGGTGACCATCGTGAACGTGAACGCGAGCACCGCCAGCGTGCCTGCGATGTCGCCGTCCGCGCCCACTCCCGCCGCCACCAGATGCGACACCGTGTCGTCGCCGGGCGCATGGCGCCGGCGCTCGATCAGCTCGGTGAAGTAGCCCATCATCGACGTCACCGCGTCGCCGACCGTCTCCATCGCGCTGACGATTCCCCCGCTGCCGCTGTTGGCCGCGACGATGGCCTCGGTCCAGCCGTCGAACTGTGCCCGGTCCTCCTGCGGCACCCCCAGATAGTGGGCCACCACCATCGACGGCAGCGGTTTGAACAGCTCGGCGACGATGTCGCCGCCACCGGCGGCCAGGAGGCGCTCAAGGCGTTCGGCGACGAACGCCCGCACAGCGGGCTCGACCGCCTCAACCTGGCGCGGCGTGAAGCCCCGCGCCACGAGCTTGCGAAATTCGGTGTGCACAGGTGGGTCCTGCATCACCATCGGCGGGTTGTCCTGCAGCCCGATGATTTTCAGCTCGCCATAGGTGACGGTCAGGCCGTGGGCCGACGAAAACGTCTCGTGGTCCCTCGCGGCCTGCCACACGTCTGCGTGCCGGGACAGCACCCAATAATCGTGCTCCGGAATGTCGGACGGAACAACGTGGTGCACTGGATCGTCATTGCGCAGAGCGGCGTACATCTGCCACGGGTCGGCCCAGGTGTCGGCGTTGGCGAGCTCAAACGTGACAGGCGATCGATGAGACAAAGTGGTCGTCATGTCTTATGCGTACGACAAGTGCTGTATACATGTCAACAGCGCGGCGGAATCGAGATCAAATCGCTGCGCCGGGGTTGAGGATGCCAGCGGGGTCGAGCGCTTCCTTGATTCGTCGGTTGAGGGTCATCGCGTCAGGGCCGATCTGGCCCGCCAACCAGGGTCGCTTCAGCCTGCCGACGCCGTGCTCGCCGGTGATCGTGCCGCCGAGTCCGACCGCGAGGTCCATGATCTGCCCGAAGGCGACGTCCGCGCGCTCTTTCATCGCCGGGTCACTCGGGTCGTAGACGATCAGCGGGTGCGTGTTGCCGTCGCCGGCGTGGGCGATGACCGAGATCATCACGTCCCGCTCCGCGGCGATGCGTGCGATTCCCGTGACGAGTTCGCCCAGTCGGGGAAGCGGCACGCCGACGTCTTCGAGCAGCAGCGTTCCTTTGGCCTCCACTGCGGGAATCGCGTACCGGCGGGCGGCGACGAACGCCTCCCCCTCGTCGGGGTCGTCGGTGGAGAAGACCTCCGTCGCGTCGTTTGCCGTGAACGCGGCGGCGATCACCTCGGCATCCTCGGACGCGGACCGGCCGCGCTCGTCGGACCCGGCGATCACGAGCGCCGCGGCGTCGCGGTCCAAACCCATCCGAAGCTTGTCCTCGACAGCGTTCACCGCGACGGAGTCCATGAACTCCAGCATCGATGGGCGCATCTGGCTGGCCACGCTGAGCACACCGTTGACGGCTGCCTGGACCGATCCAAACGTCGCGACCACCGTGCTGGACCGGTGCTGCTTCGGCAGCAGCCGCAGCGTGATCTCGGTGACGACTCCGAGCGTGCCCTCGCTGCCGACGAACAACTTGGTCAGGCTCAGCCCCGCGACGTCCTTCAGCCGGGGGCCGCCCACGCGAACGGCGGTCCCGTCGGCCAGCACCACCTGCAACCCCAGGACGTAGTCTGTGGTGACGCCGTACTTCACGCAGCACAGGCCGCCGGCGTTGGTAGCGACGTTGCCGCCGATGCTGCAGATCTCAAACGACGACGGATCGGGTGGGTACCAGAGGTGGTGCTCCGCGGCTGCCTTCTTGACCTCGGCGTTGAACAGCCCGGGTTGACACACGGCGGTGCGCGTCACCGGGTCGACGGAGATGTCACGCATCCGCTCGGTTGACAGCACGATGCCGTTGTCCTGCGCGGTCGCACCACCGGAGAGCCCGCTGCCTGCGCCGCGCGGCACCACCGAGATGCGGTGCAGGCTCGCCCAGCGCAGCACCGTCTGCACGTCCTCGGTGCGTCGCGGCCGTACCACCGCCATCGGCTTGCCCGCCGACGGGTCGAGCGCGCGGTCTTGCCGGTACTTGTCGGTCTTCGCAGGATCGGTAACGACCATTCCCTCGGGCAGTTCTTCGATCAGGCTCGCCAGGACATCCGCACTCACAACTCGATGCTACGAGCAGGTCCGCCACCGAGGTAGAAAGGTGGGGGCTGTCACGAAGGGCGTTTCAGCAGCCCGGAATTCTATTTCGGCGGACTCACGCGACCTCGACCAGGATTCTCCTCGGATGAACGGTCCAGGTCGTACAGCGCCGGCAGCAACAGCGACACCGACCCGATCGCGATCATCGGCACAGCGAGTGCGAGGAACGTGGTACGCAGCCCGAACGCGTCGGCCAGTGGACCGGCCAGCATGAAACCCAGCGGGCCCGCAGCGTAGGCCAGCGACGTCATGACGCCCACCACGCGGCCACGAAGTTGCGGCGGCGACTTCGCCTGCATCACATAGTTGTAGATCGGGGCGATCGGCCCGTACACGAGCCCGACGAGCGCGCACAGCAGCAGGATGACGGCCAGCGGCGGCAGTAACGAGATCAGGGCGGTACACGTCCCCAGCGTCAGCGTCGCGATGAGAACGATCGCACGCCGAGTCAGGTGCCGCACCAGCAGCGGGTACGCCAGCGCGCCGACAAGGCCGCCGATGCTCAGCGCCATCAACACCCAGCCGAGTTGCGCCGGCTGGTTGTGTTGGGCGAAGTACTTCGGGAAGAGCACGCTTTCCATCGGGAGGTACAACCCGGTCATCGCGAGGTCGATCAGCGCCAGTGTGCGCAGCACTTTGAGGTTCCAGACGAACCGCAAGCCGTCGAGCATCCCGGCCCAGACTCCCTCGGGCCGCTGCTCGATGGTGGGCGCCCCCGCGCCCTCCAATCGAAGGACGATTACCGCGAGGATCGACAGCCCGAAGAACCCGGCGGTGACCCACATCGTGTTGATCCCGCCGATGGTGGCGATGAGCAGCCCGGCCACGCCTGGACCGACGATGTAGGCCGCGTTGAAGACCGCCTCGTACAACCCGTTGGTGCGGTCGAGAGTCCACCCCGCCCGCGCTGCTGCTTCAGGCAGCATCGATTCGCGGGCGGTGATCCCGGCCGGGTCGAACACTGCGCCAAGCGCCGCGAGCGTCGCGAGCACCGCGACGTTCACGCTGTGCGCGCCAAGCGTGAGAGCCAGCAAAGGGACTGTGGCGACGGTAGCCCCCGACAGTGCATCGGACAGTATCGAAATGCGTTTGCGCCCAAGAAAATCCACCGCAGTGCCGGCTATCAGCGTGGAAAACAGCAGCGGAAGCGACGCTGCGCCGGCAACGATCGACGCCTCGAGTGCGCTGCCGTTTCGCTGCAACACCAGCCACGGAAAAGCCACGATCGAGATGCCGTTCCCGGCCGACGCGGACAGCGCCGCGAACAGCAGGAGGTACGCGGGACGGCGCGACAGTGTGGACATGGGAATCGGGGAGAATTTAGCAGCGGCGATGCCCGGTCGGCGACGGAAATTCGGCCGCGTGCACAGTGGACCGGTGCTTCTGCCTCATCCACGCCTCGGCACGCCGTTCGACTCTCCCGTGCCGGCCGGTGCCGGCTGGCCCGGCGACCCGGCGACCCCGCACACCCCGGTCGCGTCGACACCCGCGCAGGTGGTGGCCGAAGCATCCACCGCCACGACGCTTCCACAACTCGACGCGCGGATATCGGTGTGCCGCGCCTGCCCGCGGCTAGTCGAGTGGCGGGAAGAGGTTGCCGCGGCGAAGCGAAAGTCGTTCGCCGATCAACCGTACTGGGGCCGTCCGATCCCGGGCTGGGGCTCGGCCAGGCCGCGACTGCTCATCGTCGGCCTCGCGCCGGCGGCTCACGGCGGCAACCGGACCGGGCGCGTCTTCACCGGCGACCGTTCCGGTGACGTGTTATACGCGGCGCTATACCGCGCCGGTCTGGCGAGTTCGCCGGACAGTGTCGACGCAGGCGACGGGTTGCAGCTTTTCGACACGCGGATGGCGGCTGCCGTGCGCTGTGCGCCGCCGGGCAACGCGCCCACGCCTGCCGAGCAGCAGACCTGTGCGCCATGGCTGGACGCCGAATGGCGGCTGATCAGCCCGCACGTCCGAGTGATCGTCGCGCTCGGCGCGTTCGCGTGGCGGGCGGCGCTTCGGATGGTGCGCGCCGGCGGCGGCTCAGTCGGCTCCCCCCTGCCGAGGTTCGGCCACGGTGCCGCGGCGACACTGCGCTCCCGACACGGAACGGTGGTGCTGCTGGGGTGCTATCACCCGAGCCAGCAGAACACCTTCACCGGCAAGCTGACCCGGGCAATGCTGGACGACATCTTCGCCAAGGCCAAGACAGAAGCGGGTATTCGGTGACGGAGGTTTCATAAACGACGAGGGAGATACGCGACTATGTACTCACGAACCAGTCGTTCGTATTCGACGAGGACACCGGCGCGCGGACCCCGATCGGGTTTGCGCAGATCGTCAACTCGCTGACCCTTCAGGACTATCCCGATGGCCGAACACGTTGACCCTGCCATGCGACTTTCTGTTCTTGATCTTGTCCCGGTGCGGACGGATCAGTCGACGTCGGATGCCCTGGCCGCCACGCGGCGGCTGGCGCAGACCGCCGACCGCCTCGGCTACACCCGCTACTGGGTCGCAGAGCACCACAACATGCCGTCGGTCGCGGCCACCAGCCCGCCGGTGCTGATCGCCTACCTGGGCGCACACACATCGCAGCTGCGGTTGGGCTCGGGCGGCGTGATGCTGCCCAACCATGCGCCGCTGGCAGTGGCAGAACAGTTCGCGTTGCTCGAGGCGGCGTATCCGGGGCGCATCGACCTGGGCATCGGCCGTGCCCCCGGTTCTGACCCGGTCACATCCTTGATGCTGCGCGGTCCGGCCGGGCGCGACGATCGCGACATCGAGAACTTCCCCGAGTACCTCGACGACGTGCGCGCGCTGATGAGCGCCGGTGGCGTGCGCGTGGCGATCCCCCGCGAGCGCTACGTCCTCAAGGCGACTCCCGCCGCGACCGGCGAGCCGCGGCTGTGGCTGCTCGGCTCGTCGATGTACTCGGCGCACCTGGCCGCCGCCAAGGGCCTGCCATATGTCTTCGCGCACCACTTCTCCGGTCAGGGCACCGAAGAAGCGTTGGAAGCCTACCGGCGCGAATTCGTCCCGAGCGAACTCGCGCCGGAGCCGGTGACCTTCCTGACCGTGAACGCATCGGTCGCGCCAACCCACGACGAAGCCGAGGCGCTGCTGCTGCCCAACCTTCAGATGATGGCGCGGCTACGTACCGGGCAGCCGCTCGGCCCGCTGGACCTCGTCGAAGACGCCGAGGCGGCTCAACTCAGCCCGCAAGAAAAGGCGATCGTAGACGCGGGCCTGCGGCGCGCTGTCGTGGGGACCCCGGCGGAAGGGGCCGATCAGGTTCGGGCGCTGGCCGAGCGCTTCGACGTCGACGAGGTGATGGTCAGTCCCGTTGCGTCCGAGCGGCGCGGCACCGACCCGGATACCGCCCCGGGGCGTGAGGCGACCCTGGAACTGCTTGCCAAGGAGCTGTTCTAAATCCAGATCACGTTCGAGGCGTCAGCGCCACGACCGGGATGGGCCGTGACGTTTTCTTCTGATACTCGATGTAGCGGTTGCTGTTGTTTTCGTTGACGATCTGCCACAGCCGGTCGTAGTCCGGATCGCCGGGCAGCACCGGGCGTGCGGTAACGCCGAAGCGTCGTGGGCCGACATTGATCTCGGCGTTCGGGGTGGCTTTCAGGTTGTGATACCAGCCCGGTGCCTGCGGTGCGCCGCTCTTTGAGCCGACGACGAGATAGCTGTCGCCGTCGCGGGCGTAGGTCAGCGATGTCGTGCGGTTCTTCCCGGTCTTCGCGCCGATGGTGTGCAGCAGCAGGCTGGGAATTCCGAGCGTCCGGTGACCGATCCAGCCGTGGGTGTGCCGATAGACCGCGTCGTGCGCCCTCAAAACTTGCGGCAACACCTTGTCCTCCACAAAACTCATGGAAGCCAGTGTCACCCCGCGGCGTCGATCTTGGCCAGTGCCTCCCGCAGGATCCGGCCGGTGGTTTCCCGGTCGGGGTCGCGTCGCAGCACCATGCCTTTGGCGAACGAGAGCTTGTCGCCACTGCGCCGCGGCACGACATGCAGGTGAATGTGTAGCACCGACTGGAACGCGGCGCGACCGTCGTTGATGACGACGTTGTTGCCATCCGCATGAAGTTCCGACTCGCGCGTCGCTCGGGCGATCCGCTGCCCTATCGTCACCATGTCGGCCAGTGTTTCCGGCGGCGTGTTGGTCATGTCCACGGTGTGCCGTTTCGGCAGCACCAGCGTATGCCCGCGGGTGAACGGCCGGGTGTCGAGGATCGCGAGATACCCGTCGTCCTCGAAGATCCGTATCGCGGGCGCCTTATCGGCGACGATGTCGCAGAACACGCATGACATGTGGCAACCGTAGTGGCCGGCCCGGTCAGCCCACGTCCTGGGCGGCCCATTCGGTCATGCGGCGCTCGCGCTTCCTGCGCGCTGACGTCTTCGACCAGGGTCATCACCGTCCACCGCTGTCCGAACGGATCCACAATCGACGCGAACCTGTCGCCCGTCACGAAGGTCTGCGCCCGCTCACGGATCGTGGCATCGGCCCGCTCAGCGCGCGTGACGACGTCGTCGACGTCGGGCCAGTACAGCGCGAGCGAGTGCGTCGCAAACGCGGCCTTGTCGGGAGCGGCGAGTTCGTATGCCTCTCACGGATCGGACCGCTGAAGCCGCCCATTGCCGAAATCAAGCTCGGCATGCGCGACGATGCCCTCGGGTCCGTCCATCCGGTCCACCAGGGTCGCGCCGAATACGTCGACGTAGAACCCGATCGGTGCGGCCGTGCCGTCGACGCACGGGAACGGGGTCAGGCTGGTGTAGCCCTGCGGAATAGGTCTGACGCTCTTGCCTGCGAAGTTTCGTAGGGTTGGTCCGAGGCGGCTTGCAAAAATGCGACAGAACAACGCGACACCGGTGCGCGGCGTGGTAGGGGCCGCGCGGAGCGGCTCTGCATTCACGCTGGACCGGCGCGGACCCTCCGCGGCAGCGGCCCGATATGTGGACCACTACTGGATCGTGCGGGGGGACTTGCGGGGCCAGGAGCCGTTCGACTCCACCGTCATCACCTTCCCGGCCGTAAACCTGACCCGCGAATGGGGCACCAACGCCCATCGGCATGGCCACACATTGCCCGCCGTACCGGCGCACGGCGTCGTCGATCGTGCGTTCCGAACGATCAACGGCACCGGCGCGGTGGTCGGCGCGCGATTCCATCCCGTCGGCTTCACCGCGCGGTTCGGTTCGGACGCGGGCTCCCTTACCGGCCGGGTGGTGCGTGCGGAGAACCTGATGCCGGATGCACCGCTGGACGTCGACGGCTCGGTTCACGCGTTTGAGGCGGACATAGCACCTGAAGCACCGGTCGACGAGACCTACCTAAAGCTCCGGCCGCTGGTGAACCGGATGACGGACCACGACCGGCTGCAACGCGTCGAGCAGGTGATGCGGCTCTCGCCGTGGAGCGCCCGTAAAGCGCAGCGGGTCTTCGGCCGCTACGTCGGGGTGCCGGTGACGTGGGTGCTGTGCCGATATCGGCTGCAGCATGCGGCACTGGAGATCGAGACCAACCGCGGCGTAGATTTCGCTGACCTCGCGGTGCGGCTCGGCTGGTACGACCAGCCGCATTTCATCAGCGATTTTCGGACGATGCTGGGATGCACGCCCGGCGAGTACGGGGCCCGAACACGTGCCGGCTAGTTTTCCGCCCGTTATCGACGACGGCACCCGCGTTCTCGTTCTCGGCTCAATGCCGGGCGCGGTTTCGCTGCGCCGAGCCCAGTACTATGCCCATCCGCGAAATGCATTCTGGCGCATCGTCGGTGAGCTCGTCGGTTTCGATCCTGGGGACGGTTACGAGAATCGACTCGTCGCCTTGCGCAGCGCTCACATCGGATTGTGGGATGTGTTGCACAGCTGCGAACGGAACGGCAGCCTCGATTCGGCGATTTCCCGAAACGCAATGGTAGTCAACGACTTTGAAGGGCTGTTCGCGTCACATCCGGGCGTCTCCCAGGTCCTGTTCAACGGCGCGAAGGCCGAGCAGGTGTTTCGTCGCTTGGTGGCCGCATCGCCCGCCCATGTCGCGTTTCGCCGGCTGCCGTCGACCAGCCCGGCGAACGCCGCAGTACCGTTCACGGCGAAGCTGCAGGCTTGGCGAGCGATTGTCGAGGTAGGTTGACGCCGTGGCTGATGTGGATATCGAGGCATCGGGACTGCTTGACGGCCTCGAGGGCGACGCGCGTGCGCAACGTGCCGAACTGATTGCATGGCTGCTCGAGCGCGGTTTCTCCGTAGAACAGGTCAGCGGTGCGTTCGCCCCAATGCTGCTGCCCGCGCGTCGTGTGATGGGGGATGACGGGACCTATGTGTCGGCACGAGAGATTACCGAGAGCAAGGGAATAGACCTCGATCTGCTGCAGCGGATACAGCGTGCCGTCGGCCTGTCTCGTGTCGACGACCCCGACGCGCCGGTGCACCTGCGGGCCGACGGCGAGTCGGCCGCACGGATTCAAGAGTTCATCGACGCCGGCATGGATCCCGAGCAATTGGTCGCCGTGGTTCGGGTGCTCGCCGATGGCCTGGCTCATGCCGCGGAGGCGATGCGCTGGACGGCGTTGGCCGCGGTCTCGCACCCGGGCGCAACGGAATTGGACATCGCCAAGGGATCGGAGGCGATGGTGAAACGCGTGGCCCCGCAGCTGGGCCCGATGATCCAGGACATGCTGTTCCTCCAGCTGCGTCATTCGCTGGAAACCGAAGCCGTCAATGCGTCGGAGCGGGCCGCCGGCAGTGCGTTGCCTGGTGCGCGCGAGGTGACGATCGCGTTTGCCGACATGGTCGGCTTCACGCGCCTCGGTGAGGCGGTGCCCCCGGAGGACCTGGAACGGCTCGCCAGCAATCTTGCCGACCTGGCCCGCGACGTGACCGTCCCGCCGGTGCGGTTCATCAAGACGATCGGCGATGCGGTGATGCTGATGTGTCCGGAGCCCGCGCCGGTGTTGGAGGGGGTGCTGGATCTGGTGGCGGCTGCAGACAAGGAGGGACTACCGCAATTGCGGGTGGGAGTGGCATCCGGTTTGGCGGTCAGTCGCGCCGGGGACTGGTTCGGCAGCCCTGTCAACGTGGCGAGCCGGGTGACAGGCGTCGCGCGCCCGGGTTCCGTTCTGGTCGCCGAGTCGACACACGAGCTGATCGGTGACGCAGGGGAGTTTTCGTGGTCGTTCGCCGGTGCGCGCCATCTCAAAGGCGTGAAGGGCGAAACGAAACTGTTCCGTGCGCGCCGGGCGCCAGATGAATGAATCCGCTTGTGGATCAATAGTTCTCTGTGGACAACGTGGGCGGCTTGTCGACGGGTGGCGGTAGCTTTAGCACATGCGTTCGAATGATCGGGACGGGTTCCTGGATGCGGTGGACGCGCTGGGCGAGGCGATGGCGCGGTGTGTGAAGCTGCGCCCGCAGGGGGTGTTGACGGGCCGGGACTGCCTGACGGTTTTGGCGAACCTGGAGGTGCTGGCGCGGCGGCTGCCGGCGCTGCAGCATGATCTGCTCAACGCGACCGGGGCGCAGTGCGGGCCGGTCGAGCTGGGCGGCACGCTGGCCCATGCGCTGGCCGATCGGCT
>JAOPWC010000117.1 GCA_025965895.1 Mycobacterium sp. | reverse complement strand
CGTCCAGATCCCGAAGCTTCTGAACGCGATCATCGCGAGTATTGCTACAAAATAGACCTTGTAAAACCACCAAAGAACGGGTTCCACCCAATCGGGGTAAGGCCTTTGAAAATTCGCGCTCAAGACGTCCAGGTAGTTGATCGTCGTGCGCACGAGCAGCAGTGACGTAGTGACTATGACTATAAATGTGAGCATGCCCGGAAGCAGTGCGATTAATCTGCTTCGCACGTTCTGGGTCACCAAGTGCTGAGATAACATCCATCCGAGACCACCTACCATAGCGGCCCCTCCGACCGCCAGCATACTGCTCGCCGGCATGACCTGGGTCCAAGCGATCGCACACGCAGGTGTCGCCGCTGGCGGAACCTTGCGGTCGGAACCAACGGCCGGGGCTATGGCATAAACTGTGCTGAACAAGTAAGAGTCGAGACCGAGCACCAGTACGCCAGACCCAAATAACGCAAGCGTCGGTGTTGGAACCGTTAATCTATCGGCCTTACCGGTCTCACGAGTGTTGGCGGTCCCGTTATTCGCTTTATCTCTACCCAGCAGGAACGCAATGGCGGTAATCATGAAGCCTGCGAGAACTGCGGCGAGCGAGGAATTCGGTTGGGACGATGTAATTACGCTCCACGGCAGTTGCCAGGATTTACAAGACTCGTATAGTTCTAGATCGGGTGGAACAGCCAGTTGCCATAAACTGATACCGATCATCATTGCTCCTCCCGTAGCCGATCTCCCCGCCCCCCTTGCTCGACAATGTATGTGACAGATATTCGCGGCGTGAGCGAATTCCGCGATCGGGCGGATGTCAGGTTAGTTGCGCTGAAGCAGAGCTCGACGTGCATCCCGATCTAGCGCGGGCTGGCCGCGCTTGTGCCTACCCAGCTACAGACAATTGAATCCAGGCGTTAGGAGTTCGACGTTTACTTTCCCGACCATGCGCCCGATAGGACTTCATCCGGCACGCATCCGAACACCACCGCCGGCCACGGCCGGACTCGACTTGACGCAGGGTCACTGGGATCGGGACCGCAACGGCGCGAGTTAGTGGGAACGGCGGAGGCGGCGGCTACAGGCTGCCCGGGGTGTACGACAAGCTGTGGCGGGTGTTGGCGTGCCCCTTCCCGCGCGCCTGATTGGGCTGTGGGTCGCGCGGGGGGTTTGACGGGTTGTCGTCCCCGTCTCGGTTGATTGGCCACCGTCGTGGCCAGTTTGTCTGCGTATCCGGTGGGGATGCCTGGCGTCGCATTGGTGACGCGTGACCGTCCCGGGTTGGTTAGGCATGGGCGCGTACCTCGGCGCGTGGCCTCGGAGCATTGCGCCTATGCGCCCGATAGGACTTCAAACGGCATGACTCCGAACACCACCGCCGCATCCGCCCCGAACGCGTCTGGCGCACCTCCGCACCACACCAACCGCACGCCACAAACGGCAGACCCCCCCTGAACGACGCCCCGTCACCAGCACAAACCCCCGGACAGCCGCTCAACCCGGCCGTACGGTCGCAAAAGTCCCAGACTCGTAGCCAACCCGAGCATCAGTGTTATCCGGTGTCCGCTTGGGGTGGCACCGGGGTTCCCTCCCTGGGGGTCTGCCGGGCTGGTATGGGGCGGCGGCGTGGCGCAGATGCCGCCTCGGGCCGAGCTCGCACTTGTGCCGTCGTGGGCGACCCTTCCGGCAGGAGTGGGCCGGTTGACGCCGTGCGCCGCCGCTGGTCTGTTGGATGCTTGGCAAAGGCGATCACAGCCCCCCGGCGATGAGCCGGTTTTCGATGCCGTGAACCGCGTCGAGAAATGCCCGCAACGAAATCTCGCCTGGCTGAATTTGCGCGCCGGTTGCTGTTGCCATCGGCCAGCACTGACGGATTGCTTTGGTCAAGGGCGGCAACGTGTTCGGGTCGCTGTCGAAGGTGTCCGCCATGTTTGTTGCTCCTGTTCTTTGTTCTTCAGATGGCTGTGACGCGTTTGATGACGCGGTGATGGGCGTCCGGGCCGGACGTTTGGCGTGGGACGGGGCCGGTCGGCGTCTTCTTCGGCGGTGGGTTTAGCCGTGCCTGCCGCTCGGCGAAAAGGGAATCCAGTTTCCGCTGGGTCGGCACCCAAGGCTCCGCGTCGCTGACTGATAGCCAAATCAATTGGGGAATAGGCTGATTAGGCCACGGCCACCGGTCCGGCGGGGAACCGCTCAACATGATCAGGCTCGGAGGTGGTTGGCGCCAGTCGGGCCATATTGTGTCGAGGTTCCGCAACATGAGGTCCGACGCCAGCGGCTCATCGCAGTAATGTGTCCGCGACAACGCTGGATAGTCGGTTTCCGCCATCACCACCGCTTGCGCCTGTCTGATCTCGTCGTATGACTTTCGCAGCGGGGGCAGCTGAGCCCACGCGTCCGCGGTACCGGCGGTGATCGCTTGCTCGGCGTTGCGGGCACCGCGCAGCAGACCCACCACCTCATCGACATCCGTAAACAGCTGCCGCATATCAGTGTGCAACGACTTCAAGATGCGATCGGCGTGCACCGTGAGCGTCTGCTCGATGACACTGTTGCAGGACCGCACCACATTGGCCAGCGCCAGGGCTTGGGCTTCGCGGGTGCGCTCGTCGGCGACGGCCGCCGCGACCCCAGACAGAAACATATCCACGTCGTCTTCAACTGAGACCGGTTGTGAGGGCCACTGCACTGCCGGCAACGCCTGCTGGCGCTTAAGTGCCTTCTCCCGCAATGCGACTGCCTGAACGTAGTCGGTGATCTCCCCGATAGCCCGAGCCAAGTAAGAGTTCCCCCGCGCCCGGGCCATAATCGACAACACGTTAGACGGCATTACTGCTCCTTCTTCCCGAAGCGGCGCTTAGCCTCGACGCTGCCTGCAGCGCCCGGCGCCCCAGGTATGACCTCCCGGCCGCCAGCGACGTAACCCGTTGTCCCTTCAAACCGGCGGCGCGCCTCAGCGGCGCCGGCAGCGCCCGGAATCACCGCTGTGCCCGCCCGGTACGGGCCGGAATCCTGTGGCTGCTGTGGCTGGCCGAATAACGCCGACAGATGGCTCTGCACTTTCGCCTCATCGATCTGCCCCTCGTCGCCTACGAAGGCCGACACATTCGCGACGCGGCACAGCGACTCCAGCCGGTCACCCTTAACCGACTTCGCCGCAATAGATCGGAACTGCTCAGCGGTATCCGGTGCCCTGACGCGCGCCACGAATGCGTCCCATGCGCCTGGATCCATTTTCGCCAACGCTCTTTCCACCTCAGGCGGAACGTCGCTCATCTGTCACCACCGCCGTATACTCTCGGACGATGGTTTCCGGGAAGATCCAGCGGCCGGCCACTTTCCGGCCGGACAAGTCGCTCGCTCGTCGCTGAACCTTTCGAAGGTCCCAGCCGAGAATGCTCGCGGCCAGCGCCGCGCCAACCCATGCCACCGCATCCCTCAATTCTGCACTCTCACAATCGGTTTGTTGTCGCGGTTGTCGTGTAGACGACAGCGCGACTTCTAGCTCGAGCGCCCGGACGACTTCCGAGTTCCAAGCCAGCAGCGGCCCCGGCACCGGCTTCCCGGTCGCGCGGGATTCCCGCACCGCCCCGGCGCACCACAGAGCCTGGCGTAAATGGCGGGGAGTCAGTGTCATCCGGCCACCGCCTGAAGCTTGCTCGGTTGGGGTACTGATACCTCAACTGGACGCCCATGGTCTGTAAGTCGGCATCCGGTCATCGCGCCTCATACCATTCGCTGAGCGCCCGGAAGATTTTCTCCAAGTCATCCAGCCCGGCCTGCTCCAGCCGGCATCCAAGGATCGCCTGTATGGCACGCAGAGTCGGCCCAGGTTCGCGGCCGAGGCGTTGATCGGTGTCGTGTGCGAACGCCCTGATTTGTCCGCGCATGGTGTGTTCAGCACGCGCCCAGGCGGTCTTGACTGTGCTCCCGTTGGCGTGCCGTTCAAGGTCACATAGTCCGCGGTCGACTTCATCATGCGTCATCCGTACACCCCCTCGCGCTTAATGAAGGCGCACTCCGCGCACATGCCGGTGGCGTTGTCGTTGGCTAGTTGAGCGCCGCAGGCGCAGGATCTGTCTGCCCGCTCGTCAGCTTGCGTATGCGTTACATCCGTTACAGCGGTTACAGGCTCCGCAACGGGTGTAACGGATGTAACGGGTGGATCCCCTGACGGGTGTGGGTCTTCTTCGTCGTCTTCGTCGTCATCGGGCAGCCCTTCGAGGTACCGCTTCCACGCATCCTCGAACTGGGAGCGCGCGTAACCGCGAAATACCTTGTCGCCGTCGCGGTGCAGCTTTGGACCAATGCCATATTTCTTCAGGCGATTCGACAGCCCGCGGTTGTCGATCGGTTCACCTCGGCGAATGACCGCCCACGGTGATTCGGCCATAGCGCTAAGCGCCGCTAGAACTTCCTCTGTCGGAAGCTTGACCTCCCCAGCCCGCTCGAACACCTTCTTTATGTCCCGTAGAAGCAGAATCCCCGTACTGGGGGTCCGTTGGCGAGAAGCCGTTACAAGCGTTACAGCGGCCTTGCGTGCGGCTTCTGCCCAGCGGTCCCCAGCAAGGTCGGCGACAGCGAGCAGCGCTTCCCAGACATCGGCGTCCCGGTCGGTGACTTCGTCGGGGATCTCGGGCCAACTCGGTGTCACTTTGGATGACCATTCGAAGAGTCGCTTGTGCAGCTTCGCGGCTTGTGGACCATTGATGCGCTGCCGCCACGGCTCGATCGGTTCATTCGCGGCCCGGCGCCGCATACGGACAACCACACTGCGCGTCATGATGGTGTCGGGTAGGTCGTCGAGTCCCGCCAGTGCGACAGCGCAGTACGCCGGTAGTTCTTCGGTTTCCACGTTCTTGCCGCGCAGAACGCACCGTCCCGCTGTGGCGCCTTTTCGGTGGCCCGCGTTGAGCATGCCGCGGATGTCTTCGTTGTCTTTGGCTTTCGGGCCGAATACTGTGTCGATCTCGTCGTAGAGAATCGTTGGGCGCCCATCCGGATCGGACACCTTCCGGAACAGATATGCCGGCGATGTGTTCACCGCGTGCACTGGCCTCGGCACCAGCCCCTCAGAGACTTCCAGTGCCCGCGATTTCCCCGACGCCGGCTCCGGTGACAGGAACGCGATTCGTGGTGTCGACTCCCAGCGATCCATGAGCCACGTGTGTCCGATCCACAACACATGAGCTACGAGCTCGTGATTACTTGGGTACACCACGAACCGCTGCAGGAACGCCTTGATGTCATCAAGCAGCTGCGCGGCAAGCGAATATGAAACTTGGCGGGTGACGTTCTTACCGTGTTGGATCAATTCTTCGTTGGTCATCGCCACCACCTCGGCGATGCCATGTCCCCGTCACTGCCGTTCTCCAGCACCGGCAGACGGCGCTTCGCGCACTGCCGGCGGCGAAGCTGGGAAGGTATGTCCTGCGGCACCTCGGGCCAGCAGACGACCCAGTTCCGATAAAAGCCACGTACATGCTCGGGTTCGTCGGCGTCCGGATTACACTGGGAGCGGTTGGTGGTGTGATCTAACTGTTCGGCGTCGGTCGGCCTTTGTAGCGGAGGCCGGCCTTCGCCATTTCCGGGGGGCGGTCCAACCCCCTCCAGGCTGAGCTGGTCGTCGGTGACGTAATTCCACCGGATCGGGTTTTCAGCGGAGCTATCCATGAGCGCCCGCTTCCAGCCCCGCGATAAAGTCCGCGATGGCCGACTCCGGGACGAGTCGGCGACGGCCAACTTTCACCGAACGCAGTCGGCCGCTGGCCAACTCGGCGAAGACGGTGGACCGGCCGAGTTTCAGTCGTTCCATCACGCCCTCGATGTCGTGCAACCGGGCTACGCGCTCAGCTAGCTCCGGCACAAGTTCCTGCATCAGTTCCTCCGATGTTCTGGTATGCGACACAGATTTGAGCTACCCTGCTCGTTATGGAGCTTACACGGATGTGCCGGAACGCCGTCGTATCCACGTGGACGTGTCGCGATGCCGAACATTGATCAAGGGGCGAAGTCTTGGGAGCTGGATTTGTCCGCGAGGCTTGGTGCCGCCGTGCAGGCCAGGCGCAAAGCGCTGAAGATGACCGCCCAGCAGCTCGCCGAGCGGACACGGAAACTTGGCTATCCCATTACACGCGTTGCGATTTCGAAGATTGAGACCAACAATCGGGCCGGCAAGTTCGACGTGGCCGAGCTGCTCGTCCTTGCTGTGGCGCTAGATATTCCGCCGGTGCTGTTGCTCTTTCCGAGCTTTCCCGAGGGAACGGGGCACCTGGTGCCAACCCACATCGCGGATGCCGTGGGGGCGCGTCAATGGTTGTGCGGTAGCACGGCATGGATGGTCGGATCACACAACGACGGCATCGATCTTGTTCAGGCGGTAGCGGATCGCCATGAATTGGATTCGGAGCTTTTTAAGGCGCGGCTCATGGAGCAGGACGCGTCGACGCGTCGAATGATCGCGGCGCGCGAGGCACGGTTAGCAGCGATCAACGCAGAGATCGGCCGATCTAAGGCTCGGCTTTGGGGCACCGAGGAGAGTGAGTCGAGTGAGTAGGCAGCAGTTACCGCCGCAGATCAAGAAGGTCGAGGTGCTCGACCGTAAGACCGGCAAAAAGGTTTGGCGCTACCAATTGACGATCGACGCAGGGATCAACCAGGAGACCGGCAACCGTCAGCAGGTCCGCCGCCGCTACACCACCGAGAAGCAGGCCCGTGATGCCTTGGCCGAGATCGCCCAGCAGGCGTCAACGGAGAGGTTCGTTCCGCGCAAGGCGGTGACGGTGGAGGACCTATGCAGCGACTGGCTCGCGTCGCTGCACAACGCCCGCGCGACGACGATCAATGCCTACCGGTTCAGCCTCGCGCCACTTCGTGAGCGGCATGGCGACATTCCGGTCCAGAAGCTCACCCGGCCAGACCTTGACCGTCTGTTAACCGACCTTCGCGAAGGGGGCTCGACGACGGCCAAGGGCCGCGCCCGTCGCGCATGGTCGGCCCGCTCGCTCAACAAAGCCGTCGACGCGTGGCGCGCGCTGCTGGCGTACGGCGTCGAGCGCCGGGAGCTTTCGCACAATGTCGCCGCGTCGATGAAGAAGGCTCCGCGTCTTCGCCAGGAAATGGCGACCTATACGCCCGACGAGATCCGCCGCGTCCTTCGCGCTGCCGATAAGGACCGCAACGGGCACCTGTGGTACCTGGCGCTCAGCGGCCTTCGTCGCGGCGAGGTCGCCGGATTGAAGTGGTCGGACATCGACTTCGCGGCCGGCACCATCACCGTCGCGAGGAATCGGGTTCAGGCGGGCGCGGGCAACGTGGTCGAGAACTCACCCAAGACGCTTTCGTCGTGTCGCACGCTGCCGCTCGATGAGGGTTTGATCAGCGTCCTCAAGCGCGCCTCGGCCCGCTATGCGGAGGAGAGGTTGGCGCTCGGTGCAGCACACGCAGACAGCGGCTACGTCGCAGTGAACGAGGCGGGGGAGCCGTACACGCCGGACTCACTCACACGGATGTGGCACAAGTTGGCCGAGGCGGCCGGTGTGTGCTCGATCCGGCTGCACGACGCCAGGCACTCGTGCGGCACGGCGCTGCACCTCCGAGGGGTACCCCTTGCCGTCATCGCGAAGTGGCTGGGCCACGCCGATGCCTCGATCACCGCGCGCCTCTATACCCACAGCCAAGACGATAGCGCTGCGTGCTGCCGGGCAGAGTTTGGGCGCGGTTGTGACATCGTCGTGACACCGAGGCCGCTTTAGGTGGCGGGTTATATCGAGTCGGTGCATGAAAGTGCAGGTCCGCCGATGTTTTTGGTGGTGCCCCCGGCAGGATTCGAACCTGCGGCCTTCTGCTCCGGAGGCAGACGCTCTATCCCCTGAGCTACGGGGGCGCATGCTGGTCGCGTTGCGCCGTTGGGGCTCCGACAGACTAACGCATCGCAGTGGCCGGCGACCGGCCGGAACGGATTCGGGCTGGATCCGGGCCAGACCATAGGATGGATCCTCGTGACCCCCGCCGACCTGGCCGAGTTGCTCAAGAACACCGCCGCCGCGGTGTTGGCCGAGCGCGGCCTCGACACCGACGCGGTGCCCGCGACGGTGACCGTCGAGCGGCCCCGCAACCCCGAGCACGGCGATTACGCCTCCAACCTGGCGCTGCAGCTGGGCAAGAAGGTCGGCGTCAACCCCCGGGAGCTCGCCGTCTGGCTGGCCGACGCGCTGAAGGACGTCGGCGGCATCGCCGAAGCCACCGTCGCCGGCCCCGGCTTCGTCAACATGCGGCTGGCCGCCTCGGCCCAGGGCGTCATCGTCAAGAACGTCATCGACGCCGGCCAGAATTACGGCCACTCCACCGCGCTCGCCGGCGAGAAGATCAATCTCGAGTTCGTTTCGGCCAACCCCACGGGGCCCATCCACATCGGCGGCACCCGGTGGGCGGCCGTGGGCGACGCGCTCGGCCGGCTCCTCACTACCCAGGGCGCAGGGGTGGTACGCGAGTACTACTTCAACGATCACGGCGCACAGATCGAACGCTTCACCCGCTCGCTGATCGCCGCCGCACAGGGCGAACCCACGCCGGAGGACGGCTACCCCGGCAGCTACATCGCCGACATTGCCGCCAGGGTGCTGGAAAAAGTGCCCGACGTGCTGAGCCAGCCGGAGCCCCAGGGCAGCGAGACGTTCCGGTCGATCGGCGTGGAGTTGATGTTCGACCACATCAAGAAGTCGCTACACGACTTCGGCACCGACTTCGACGTGTACACCCACGAAGAGTCGATGCATTCCAGCGGCTGCGTGAACCAGGCCATCGCCAGGCTGCGCGAGACCGGCAACATCTACGAGAAAGACGGCGCAGTCTGGTTGCGGACCAGCGCGTTCGGTGACGACAAGGATCGCGTCGTCATCAAGAGCGACGGACAGCCAGCGTATATCGCCGCCGACATTGCCTACTATCTCGACAAGCGCCGGCGCGGTTTCGACCTGTGCATCTACATGTTCGGCGCCGACCACCACGGCTACGTCGCCCGGCTGAAGGCCGTCGCTGTCGCGCTTGGCGAGGACCCGGACACCGTCGAGGTGCTGATCGGCCAGATGGTCAACCTGGTGCGCGACGGCCAGCCCGTTCGGATGAGCAAGCGCGCCGGCAACGTCATCACCCTCGACGACCTCGTTGAGGCGATCGGCGTCGACGCCGCGCGCTACTCGCTGATCCGCTCCTCCGTGGACACCCCGATCGACATCGAACTGGCGCTGTGGTCGTCGGCGTCGAATGAAAACCCGGTCTACTATGTGCAATACGCGCACGCACGACTCTCTGCGCTGGCCCGCAACGCCGCCGAACTCGGGTTGATCCCGGACACGAGCCACCTGGAGTTGCTCACCCACGAACGCGAAGGTGCATTGATCCGCAACCTCGGTGAGTTCCCACGGGTGCTGCAAGCTGCCGCTGCACTTCGCGAGCCGCATCGGGTCACCCGCTACCTCGAGGACCTTGCCGGCGACTACCACCGGTTCTACGACTCATGCCGCGTGCTGCCCCAGGGCGACGAGCGACCCAACGAACTGCACACCGCGCGCCTGGCGCTGTGCCAGGCCACCCGCCAGGTCATCGAAAACGGTCTCGGTATCCTCGGCGTGACCGCCCCGGAGCGGATGTGAACGCTCATCCGGCCGGCCCCCGGCACGCCGACGAAGTTCACCACGCATCCGCGCCACCGCGACCTGCGACCGAGCGCGACGTGCTGCGGCTGGCGCCGAACGTCTGGCCGCGCAACGCGCGTCGCTATGACGACGGCGTGGTGAGCGTCGGTGGTGTCCGGTTGAGTACGCTTGCGAAGGACTACGGCACTCCGCTCTTCGTCCTCGATGAGGACGATTTCCGGTCACGGTGCCGGGAGATGGCCGCGGCCTTCGGCGGCGAGAACGTCCGCTATGCCGCAAAGGCGTTCCTGTGCTCGGAGGTGGCGCGCTGGATTGCCGAAGAAGGGTTGTCGCTCGACGTCTGCTCGGGCGGAGAGTTGGCCGTCGCGCTGCACGCCGGTTTTCCGGCCGATCGGATCGCGTTGCACGGCAACAACAAGTCCGTCGACGAGCTGACCGCTGCGGTCAAGGCCGGCATCGGGCACGTGGTGCTGGACTCGATCACGGAGATCGACCGGCTCGACAAGATCGCCGGCGAACTCGGGGTTGTGCAGGACGTCCTGATCCGGGTCACCGTCGGCGTGGAGGCCCACACCCACGAATTCATCTCGACTGCACATGAGGACCAGAAGTTCGGGTTGTCGCTGGCCGACGGCCAGGCCATGGCCGCGGTGCGCCGGGTGTTCGACACCGATCACCTGCGGCTGGTCGGTCTGCACAGCCACATCGGCTCGCAGATCTTCGACGTCGCCGGGTTCGAGCTTGCCGCCCATCGCGTCATCGGGCTGCTGCGCGACATCGTGGCGGAGTTCGGGGTGGACAAGACCGCCCAGATCGCCACAGTCGACCTGGGCGGCGGCCTTGGCATCGCCTATCTGCCACACGATGATCCGCCTGCCGTGCGGGATCTGGCAGCCAAACTCAGGGTGATCGTCCGCAACGAATCCGCACTCGCCGGCCTGCCCGAGCTGCGCCTGATGGTCGAGCCCGGTCGCGCTATCGCCGGTCCGGGCACTGTCACCCTCTATGAGGTCGGGACGGTGAAAGACGTGACGGTCACGCCGACCTCCCACCGGCGCTACGTCAGCGTCGACGGCGGGATGAGTGACAACATCCGCACCTCGCTGTACGGCGCCGAATACGATGTGCGGCTTGTTTCCCGAGCCAGCGAAGCCGCGCCCACATTGGCGAGAGTCGTCGGAAAGCATTGCGAAAGCGGCGATATCGTGGTCCGCGACGCCTGGGTGAGCGACGACATCCAGCCCGGCGACCTGCTCGCGGTCGCCGCAACAGGCGCCTACTGCTATTCGATGTCGAGCCGTTACAACCTGATCGGTCGCCCCGCCGTGGTAGCCGTACGCGACGGGCACGCCCGCCTGATTCTGCGCCGGGAGACGGTTGACGACCTGCTGAGTTTGGAGGTGACGACGCGTGACAGATGACGACAAGCCCGTTGGCATAGCGGTGTTGGGGCTGGGCAACGTCGGAAGCCAGGTCGTGCGCATCATCGAAGACAGTGCCGCTGACCTGGCCGCTCGCATCGGAGCGCCGCTGCAGCTGCGCGGCATCGGGGTGCGCCGAGTGGCCGATGATCGTGGCGTGCCGATCGAACTGCTCACCGACGACGTCGACGTGTTGGTGTCCCGTGACGACGTCGACATCGTCGTCGAGTTGATGGGTCCGGTTGAACCTGCCCACAAGGCCATTCTCAGCGCCCTGGAGAAGGGCAAGTCGGTGGTGACGGCGAACAAGGCACTGCTCGCGCAATCAACCGGCGAGCTCGCGCAGGCCGCCGAGCGCGCGCACGTCGATCTGTATTTCGAAGCCGCCGTGGCGGGCGCGATCCCGGTGATCCGACCACTGACGCAGTCGCTGGCCGGCGACAGCGTGGTGCGCGTCGCCGGCATCGTGAACGGCACCACCAATTACATCCTTTCCGAGATGGACGCGACCGGCGCCGACTACGCGTCCGCTCTGGCCGATGCGAGCGCGCTCGGGTATGCGGAGGCCGATCCGACCGCCGACGTCGAGGGCTACGACGCGGCGGCCAAGGCCGCGATCCTTGCCTCAATCGCGTTCCACACTCGAGTGACGGCAGACGACGTCTACCGCGAGGGCATCTCGAAGGTCACGCCGGCTGACTTCGCGTCGGCCCGTGCGTTGGGGCGGACGATCAAGCTGCTCTCGATCTGTGAGCGCATCACCATAGACGGTGGGCAACAACGGGTTTCGGCGCGGGTCTATCCGGCGCTGGTGCCGCTGAACCACCCGCTGGCCGCCGTGAACGGCGCGTTCAACGCGGTCGTTGTCGAGGCGGAGGCGGCGGGCCGCCTGATGTTCTACGGGCAGGGCGCCGGTGGCGCACCAACGGCGTCCGCCGTGATGGGTGACGTGGTGATGGCCGCCCGCAACCGGGTACAGGGCAGTCGCGGTCCCCGCGAATCGAAGTACGCCCAGTTGCCGGTCTCGCCGATCGGCTTCATTGTGACCCGGTACTACGTCAGCATGAACGTGGCCGACCGTCCCGGTGTATTGGCCACCGTCGCGGCTGAATTCGCCAAACGCGAGGTCAGCATCGCCGAGGTCAGGCAGGAAGGCGTCGTCGACGACGGTGGTCAACGGATCGGTGCCAGGGTCGTCGTCGTGACGCACAACGCCACCGACGCGGCGTTGTCGGACACGGTCGCCGCGCTGGCCGACCTCGACGTGGTGGAGAACGTGGCCAGTGTGCTGCGACTCGAAGGAAACGGCGAATGAGCGCCACCAGAACAGTGCACCAGCCGTGGCCCGGAGTCATCGCGGCATACCGCGAGCGGTTGCCGATCGGCGACGACTGGACTCCGGTCACCCTGCTTGAAGGCGGCACGCCGCTGATTCGCGCCACGAAGCTTTCCGAGTTGACCGCATGCGCGGTGCATCTGAAGGTCGAAGGCCTCAACCCCACCGGGTCCTTCAAGGATCGCGGAATGACGATGGCGGTGACCGATGCGCTGGCGCGCGGCCAGCAGGCCGTGCTGTGCGCCTCGACCGGAAACACTTCGGCATCGGCGGCCGCATACGCCGCGCGCGCCGGCATCACCTGTGCGGTGCTGGTGCCGCAGGGCAAGATCGCGATGGGCAAGCTCGCGCAGGCCGTGATGCACGGCGCGAAGATCATCCAGATCGACGGCAACTTCGACGACTGCCTCGAACTCGCCCGCAAGACCACCGCCGACTTTCCGACCATCGCCCTGGTGAACTCCGTCAATCCCGTCCGCATCGAGGGCCAGAAGACGGCGGCGTTCGAGATCATCGACGCGCTTGGCACTGCCCCGGATGTTCATGCGCTGCCGGTGGGCAACGCGGGCAACATCACCGCCTACTGGAGGGGCTACACGGAATACTACCGTGACGGGCTGTCGGATCGCCTGCCGCGAATGCTCGGCACCCAGGCCGCCGGTGCGGCGCCACTGGTGTTCGGCGAACCGGTCAAAGATCCGGAGACCATCGCCACCGCCATCCGGATCGGTTCGCCGGCGTCATGGGGTCCGGCCGTCGAGGCCCAGCAGCAGTCAAACGGCCGGTTCCTTGCCGCGACCGACGAGGAGATCCTCGGTGCTTACCATTTGGTTGCCCGCAGCGAGGGCGTGTTCGTCGAACCGGCGTCAGCAGCCAGCATCGCCGGCTTGCTCAAGTCGGTCGAGGACGGGTGGGTGTCACGTGGCTCCACCGTCGTGTGCACGGTGACCGGCAACGGATTGAAAGATCCGGACACAGCGCTCAAGGACATGCCCAGGGTGTCGCCCGTCCCGGTCGACCCTGTTGCGGTGGTAGCCAAACTGAGCCTGGTCTGACGCGATATGGATTGCCGGTGAATCAGATTCTCCCTGCCGGGTTGACGGCCAGCGCGATGGTCCCGGCGTCGACGGCGAATCTCGGCCCCGGCTTCGACAGCCTGGGGTTGGCGCTCAGCCTCTACGACGAGATCATCGCCACCACCGTCGAATCAGGCCTCCAGGTGGAGGTCGAGGGGGAGGGCGCCGGACAGGTTCCGCTCGGCCCCGAACACCTGGTGGTCAGAGCGGTCGAAGGAGGACTGGCGGCTGCTGGCGCCCGGGCCACCGGTCTGGTCGTCCGCTGTCGCAACGACATTCCGCACTCTCGGGGCCTGGGATCGTCGGCCGCCGCTGTCGTCGGTGGCCTCGCGGCCGCCAATGGCTTACTCACGCAAGCAGATTCGGCGCCGTTGAGCACTGCGCAGCTTATTCAGCTGTCCTCGGAATTCGAAGGGCATCCCGACAACGCGTCAGCCGCAGTGCTCGGGGGCGCGGTGGTGTCCTGGACGGAGGGCATCAAAGATCACGCCAAGTACTCGGCGGTGCCGCTGCGGCTACATCCCGACATCCGGCTGTTTGCGGCGATTCCAGAGGAACGGTCGCTCACGGCCGTAACTCGCGTGCTTCTGCCCGGGCACATCAGCCACGAGGACGCACGCTTCAACGTCAGCCGGGCCGCCCTGCTCGTCGTTGCTTTGACCGCGCGGCCGGATCTGCTGTTGGCCGCCACCGAGGACAAGCTGCATCAGCCGCAGCGCGCGGAAGCGATGCCGGCATCAGCGGAATACCTGCGCCTGTTGCGACGTTCTAGTATTGCGGCGGCACTGTCAGGGGCGGGGCCCGCGGTGATCGCGATAACCACCAGCTCCGACTTGCCCGCTGAAGCCCTCGAGTTCGGTGCCGCGAATGGCTTCGCCGTTCAAGAGATGAAAGTTGGTCCTGGTGTCCGGTGGACCGCGGGGGTCGTGGCACAGCGCTGAGTCGGGTGTGTCTCGCGCGACCCCTACCGGCGATTCTTGCTTCCGGCTCAGAACGGGGCTATCCTCGGTGCCGTCCAGCAATCGCAGCTTCTGCATCTGCGCCGACACTAGGACGACCACCAATCTTCTCGGGGATGACGGTTCGTGATACCACCGCGAACCTCTGCGATCACCGTTGCAAAGCCGACGGTGGGACTTTGGCATCCAGCGTTGGCTGAATGCAACGAACCCCTCGCATGACATCAGCGAGGGAGAGAAAGGACATCCGTGACCGATACGGACCTCATAACGGCTGGTAATGGCGCCGGAGAACCGGATCTGCCCGCCACCGTGACATCAGATATCCCAGTCTCCGAGTCGGCAGCGCCGGCATCGAAGGCGCCGGCGGCGACCGCCGACGGCGGTCTTTCGACCATGGTGTTGCCCGAACTGCGGGCACTGGCCAACGAGCTGGGCGTCAAAAGTGCGTCGGGGATGCGTAAGAACGAGTTGATCGCCGCGATCCGCGAGCGACGCCGCGCACCAAACGGCAACGCCCACAACGGCGAAAGCAGCACCGCCCCGACCAACGGTGCGGACGGTGACAACACCGCGGCTGCGCCGCCCGATGGCGGCTCAACGCCCGCCGATACCGGCGCCGAACCACAGCGGCGTGAACGCCGCGTCGCTTCCCGCCAGCCCGGCTCGTCCGATAAAGGCAGTTCTGACCGGCCCAAAGCCGACGACAGGTCGGCCACGAAGACGGAACAGGACACCGGCCAAGACGCCGGCGGCGAGCAGGCGCAAGGCGGCGGCGGAGACCAGCAGGGTGGCCAGCAGAATCGCGACGACGACGACGGTCGGCAGGGCCGGCGCGGGCGTCGCTTCCGGGACCGCAGGCGCCGCGGCGAACGCGGTGGCGGAGAAGGCAACACCGAAACCGAATTGCGCGAGGACGATGTCATTCAGCCCGTCGCGGGGATCCTCGACGTCCTGGACAACTACGCGTTCGTCCGCACTTCCGGCTATCTGCCCGGACCTAACGACGTCTACGTCTCAATGAATATGGTGCGCAAGAACGGCCTGCGCCGTGGCGACGCCATCACCGGCGGGGTTCGCATTCCGAAGGACGGCGAACAGCCCAACCAGCGCCAGAAGTTCAACCCGCTGGTGCGTCTCGACTCCGTCAACGGCGGCTCGTTCGACGACGCAAGGAGGCGCCCGGACTTCAACAAGTTGACCCCGCTGTACCCGAACGAGCGGCTACGCCTGGAGACCACGCCGGACCGCCTGACCACCCGCGTCATCGACTTGATCATGCCGATCGGCAAGGGTCAGCGCGCGCTGATCGTGTCACCGCCGAAGGCCGGTAAGACGACAATCCTGCAGGACATCGCGAACGCGATCACCCGCAACGACCCGGATTGCCACCTGATGGTGGTGCTGGTCGACGAGCGTCCCGAGGAAGTCACCGACATGCAGCGCTCGGTGAAGGGCGAGGTCATCGCCTCGACGTTCGACCGTCCGCCGTCCGACCACACCACGGTCGCGGAGCTGGCGATCGAGCGGGCTAAGCGCCTCGTCGAGCAGGGCAAGGACGTCGTCGTACTGCTCGACTCCATCACCCGCCTCGGCCGTGCGTACAACAACGCGTCGCCGGCGTCGGGCCGCATCCTGTCAGGCGGTGTCGACTCGACTGCGCTGTATCCGCCCAAGCGGTTCCTCGGCGCGGCCCGCAACATCGAAGAGGGTGGCTCGTTGACCATCGTCGCCACCGCCATGGTGGAGACCGGGTCGACCGGTGACACCGTGATCTTCGAGGAGTTCAAGGGCACCGGCAACGCCGAGCTCAAGCTCGATCGCAAGATCTCCGAACGGCGGGTCTTCCCGGCCGTCGACGTGAATCCCTCGGGCACGCGCAAAGACGAGCTGCTGCTCTCACCGGACGAGTTCGCGATCGTGCACAAGCTGCGCCGGGTGCTCTCCGGCCTTGACTCGCATCAGGCCATCGACCTGCTCATGTCGCAACTGCGCAAGACGAAGACCAACTACGAGTTCCTGGTCCAGATTTCCAAGACCGCGCCGGGAGCGATGGACGACGACTAGGCATAATCCGCGGGGCATAATCCGTGAACGGCAACGGCCGCCTTGCCAATTGGCAAGGCGGCCGTTCTGTTGGCTGCTCCGTTACAGCGGGATACAGACCCCGCCAAGGTAGAAGCCCCACTGGTTGTACCAGGCATCCCGTACCGGTTGAACGTTGTACCCCGAGTAGGTGATCGGGCGGCGGCGGCCCCCAGGCCGGGCCAGTGGTCCGTTCCATGCCACCGGTTGCGGAGTGCCCCAACCCCACGGCGGAGCACCGTCTCCCCACGGTGCCATCGGCCATGCCAGTCATCGGCCGGGACCGCCCCATGCCAGCCCGGGCCGTATGCACTGCTGTTCTGCGACAGCCGTTTTGGAAGCCCCCGACGACGCCCGACGCTAGGAGCGTCAGATATGAGAGCTTTTCACGCCCGCTGTCAATCCGCCGCTGTCAATCCGCTGCATCCTGCAGCACCGGGTATTGGGGACGGACGGCCGCCTAGCGTCCCTGCCGGGCGGCCGCCTTGTCGCTTGCCGTTACAGCGGAATCCAGATTCCGAAGAACCAGAAGCCCCACTGGTTGAAGCCCGGATCCCATATCGGTTGCTCGTTGTAGCCCCAATAGTTGATCGGCCCCGGCGGCGGGCCGCCCAGCGACGGGAAGGGCCCGCCCCAGTCGGGCGGAGGGGGCGCCCCCCAGCCCCACGGCGCGGGTCCATCACCCCACGGCGCACCGCGGAAACCCCTGAACGCGTCAGGCGGCGGCGGTCCACCGCGCCAGTCACCGGGTCCGCCACGTTGCCAGTCACCGGGTCCGCCACGTTGCCAGTCGCCCGGTCCGCCGCCCTGCGGTCGGTCGGGTCGTCCGTCGCCGGGCTGCCCACCGCGCTGCGAAGGGCCGCCCTGCGGTGGACCCGCGGGCTGGTGAGGATCTCCCAGCTGCTGCGGACGACCGCTCCCCGGGTCACCCTGTTGACGTGGTGGGGCAGGTCTACCACCCCCAGGCCCGCCGGCGGGTCCCCCGCATGCCGGCTGACAACCGCCACCACCGCCCTGGCCGCCCTGGTCCGCGTATGCCACACCTGAAGCCAGCCCCGTCAAGGCCAGGCCCAAGCCGGCGGCGAGAGAGACTCCCGCGGCGACTTTCCTCAGGCTCATCGTGCAACTCCTTGTCCGGAGATGTTGACTTCGATTTACCCCGACGGCCCGACGTTAGGTAGCCTATCTATGAATCAGCTATGTACGCGCTGGTAATGGTCTGGACGGACGTAATGTGCCTGTCCAGCTGCGGTTTTCGCGTCATGAACGGCAGAACACCAGACGGCCGCGCGTCGGAAGCGCGGCCGTCTGCGTGATCGCTCGCCGATTCCGCCCAACGGGACCGGAGGGCGGCCCGCCCGACGTGTACGGTGTCGACCGCTGCCATGTGTCGGGGCGGAATACCTGCAGACATCCCGACGTTTGGGAGAGTGGCGGCTGACCTGGCATAATGGCCCGCCAGACACCTGGTTCCGGTTCACGTCTGATCCCATGACATTCGGCAGGCGACCCGGCGGCCAACGATCGAAGAGGACACCATGAAATCCGGTATTCACCCTGCTTACGTTGAGACCACCGTGCACTGCGGGTGCGGCAACACGTTCACCACGCGCAGCACAAAGCAGAGCGGACAGATCGTCGTTGAGGTCTGCTCGCAGTGCCATCCCTTCTACACCGGCAAGCAGAAGATCCTCGACAGCGGCGGCCGCGTCGCCCGCTTCGAGAAGCGCTACGGCAAGCGCAAGGCTGCGTCGGCGGACAAGGCCGAGGCCGACAAGTAGCTGCTTTCCCGACGCCCGATCTGTCGCTGGGGCAATCTCTCATCCGCGAGGTGCTCGCCAGCGCAGGCCGGGCGTTGGTTTGCGTTCGGCAGCTCGAGACGAGTAAGAGGACACACATGGCGCAGCGGATCAGCACCGACACCGGCGTGTCCGCCATCGACGCGCTGGTGAGTGAGCACACTGACCTCGAACGACAGCTGGCAGAGCCGGACCTGCACTCCGATCCGGCAAAGGCCCGAAAGGTGGGTCGGCGGTTCGCCCAGGTGGCTCCGATCGTGGCCACCTACCGCAAACTCGAGGCCGCCCGAGGCGACCTTGACACCGCCCATGAGCTGGCCGCTGACGACGAATCGTTCGCCGAGGAAGTGACCGACCTGCAGGAGCGTGTCGAGGAATTGGAAACCCAGCTGAGCGACATGCTGGCACCTCGTGACGCCCACGATCCGGACGACGTCCTGCTCGAGGTCAAGTCCGGCGAAGGTGGGGAAGAGTCTGCGTTGTTCGCCGCAGACCTTGCCAGGATGTACATCCGCTACGCCGAGCGGCACGGCTGGAACGTCACGGTTCTCGACGAGACCACATCCGACCGGGGTGGCTACAAGGAAGCCACGCTGGCCATCGCGAGCAAGGGGGATTCAGGTGACGGCGTCTGGTCCCGCCTGAAATTCGAGGGCGGCGTGCACCGTGTGCAGCGGGTCCCGGTGACCGAGTCGCAGGGACGAGTGCATACGTCGGCGGCAGGCGTGCTGGTCTATCCCGAGCCCGAGGAGGTGGGCCAGGTCACGATCGACGAGTCGGATCTGCGCGTCGACGTGTACCGCTCCTCCGGCAAGGGCGGCCAGGGCGTAAACACAACTGACTCCGCTGTCCGCATCACCCATCTGCCCACCGGCATCGTCGTGACGTGCCAGAACGAACGTTCCCAGCTGCAGAACAAGATCCGCGCGATGCAAGTGCTCGCGGCCCGGCTGCAGTCGTTGGCCGAGGAGCAGGCGCTCGCCGAGGCGTCGGCCGATCGTGCCAGCCAGATCCGCACGGTCGACCGTAGCGAGCGGATCCGCACCTACAACTTCCCCGAGAACAGGATCACTGACCATCGGATCGGCTTCAAAGCGCACAACTTGGACCAGGTGCTCGACGGTGACCTCGATCCGCTGTTCGATGCGCTGGCCGCTTTCGACAAGCAGTCCCGGCTGCAGAAAGCATGATGCACAGCGCCGTTCAACCCGCGACGGTGTTGCGGCGGGCCATCGATGAAGCGACGGCCACATTGGCCGACGCCGGCGTGGCGTCACCGTGCAACGACGCCGAAGCGCTCGCCGCGCACGTGGCCGGAATCACGCGTGGGCGGCTCCCGCTGATCGACGCGCTCGGCGACGATTTCCCGGGCCGCTACGCCGAGCTCGTCGCCGCGCGAGCCCGCCGAATCCCGTTGCAACACCTCATCGGAACCGACGCCTTCGGCCAGGTGACACTTCACGTCGGTCCCGGCGTGTTCGTTCCCCGTCCCGAAACCGAGGCATTGCTTGAGTGGGCGATGCGGCGGCAGCTGCGGGCGCAGGCCGTCATCGTCGATCTCTGTACGGGTTGCGGCGCGCTGGCCGTCGCGTTGGCCGACCACATGCCCCGAGCGCGGGTCATCGCCGTCGACAACTCCGTCGACGCCTTGCGTTATGCGCGCCGCAACACGGCCGGCACCACGGTCGACGTTCGCGACGGAGACGTGACGGACCCGACGCTGTTCGCCGACCTCGACGGGCAAGTCGACCTCGTCGTCGCCAATCCGCCGTATCTGCCGGACGGCACCGACTTAGAACCTGAAGTGGCCGAGCACGATCCCCCGGCCGCGCTGTTCGGCGGCCCCGACGGCATGGCCCTGATCTCGCACATCGTCGCACTGGCCGAAAGGTGGCTGAAGCCGGGCGGCCTGCTCGCCATCGAGCACGACGACACGACGGCGGACGCCACCAAGGCGTTGCTGCGGGCCGGGTTCGGCGAGATCACCGGCCACAGCGACCTCGCCGGTCGAGCACGGTTCGTGACCGCCACGCGGAAGACCTTCGCATGACCCGGATTTTCGACTGTTCCGATCCAGAACAACGGGCGACGGGCATCGCCTCGGCGATCGGCGCGGTGAAGGACGGCCGGCTGGTGGTGTTGCCCACCGACACCGTCTACGGGATCGGCGCCGACGCGTTCGACGCGTTGGCGGTCGCCGCATTACTCGCCGCCAAGGGTCGCGGCCGCGACATGCCGGTACCGGTGCTGGTCGGCTCGTGGCACACCATCGACGGGCTGGCGCTGACAGTGCCGCATACCGCGCGTGAGTTGGTGCGCGCGTTCTGGCCGGGAGCACTGAGCTTGGTTGTGCGGCAGGCGCCGTCGCTGCAGTGGGACCTGGGCGATGCGCGCGGCACCGTGATGTTGCGGATGCCATTGCATCCGGTGGCGATCGAGGTGCTGCGCGAGGTGGGCCCGATGGCGGTGTCAAGTGCCAACATCTCCGCCAGTCCTCCCGCCACGACCGCCGACGACGCCCACCGGCAGCTCGGCGACCTGGTCGAGGTCTACCTCGACGCGGGTCCGTCGGAGCGGCAGGCCGCGTCGACCATCGTGGACCTCACCGGCGATGCGCCGCGGATCCTGCGAACCGGGCCGGTCAGCGCCGACGATGTTGCCGGCGTTCTCGGCGTCGACCCGGCCACGCTGAAGACATGATCTCGCGCTCGAAGCGCTCGGGCGGCCTGAGCTCAGTTTGGTGCAGTACGGTTCACCGGTGATTTCCGCGGGGCCTGATGTCGCGCTAACCGCGCTCCCGGCGCACACTGTGTTGGCGCTGTCAGATCGCGGCGCCGGCGTGCCGCTGCGTGAACTGGCGTTGGTCGGCCTGGCCGCGGCCATCATCACCTACTTCTGCACCGGCTGGGTCCGGGTGCTGGCCATGCGGTTGGGGGCCGTCGCCTACCCGCGCGAACGCGACGTCCACATCCAACCCACACCCCGCATGGGCGGCCTGGCGATCTACATCGGGGTGCTGGCCGCGGTGCTGTTGGCGTCGCAATTACCCGCGCTGACGCGCGGCTTCGTCTACTCCTCCGGCATGCCGGCGGTATTGGTCGCCGGCGGCCTGATCATGGGCATCGGTCTGATCGACGACCGCTGGGGACTGGATGCGCTGACGAAATTCGCCGGTCAGATCACCGCGGCCAGCGTGCTGGTGACTATGGGCGTGGCATGGAGTGTGCTCTACATCCCGATCGGCGGGGCCGGCACGATCGTGCTGGATCAAGTGTCATCCATCTTGCTGACGCTGGCGCTGACCGTGGCGATTGTCAACGCGATGAACTTCGTCGACGGACTCGACGGGCTGGCGGCCGGGCTTGGCCTGATTACCGCGTCCGCCATCTGCGTCTTCTCGGTCGGCTTGCTGCGTGACCATGGCGGCGATGTGCTCTTCTACCCGCCGGCGATCATCTCCGTCGTGCTGGCCGGTGCATGCCTGGGGTTTCTGCCGCACAACTTCCATCGCGCCCGCATCTTCATGGGCGACTCCGGGTCGATGCTGATCGGGCTGATGCTGGCCGCGGCGTCCACGACGGCCGCCGGGCCCATCTCGCAGAACGCGTACGGTGCCCGGGACGTGTTCGCTCTGCTGTCGCCTTTCCTGCTCGTCGTCGCGGTCATGTTCGTCCCGATGCTCGACCTGCTGCTGGCCATCGTGCGCCGCACGCGGGCGGGGCGCAGCGCGTTCAGTCCGGACAAGATGCACCTGCACCATCGACTACTGGAGATCGGTCACTCACACCGGCGCGTAGTACTCCTGATCTACATGTGGGTGGCGATCGTCGCGTTCGGCACCGCGAGCACCATCTTCATCGACCCGCGTTACGCCGGTGCGGTCATGTTGGGGGCCATCGTGGTGGCGGTCGTGGTGACCGTGATCCCGCTGTTGCGGCGTCGCGAAGAGCTGTACGACGAGAAGTAGTAGGTACCGGTTTAGGGCCATCTACCATGTGGTACGGTGCTGGTAGAACCCGAAAGAAGCACCGCGGGTTGCCGGCCCCCGGCTCGTCGGATTCGCGTTCGGCGGGACGATTTTCGACCGACATAGGAGATGCTCCGTGGGTGATTCAGGCGCACTGATCGCCCTCCGATACGCTCGGCGTGCCAGCCAGCGATCAACCAGGCATCTCCCAGCAACGCGGGATTGAGGTAGCGAAGTGACGACGCCAGCGCAGGACGCGCCGTTGGTGTTGCCCTCCGTTGCGTTCCGGCCGATTCGGCTGCTCGTCATCTGTGTCGCCTTGACCGTCGTGGCGGTCGCCACGGCGGCCGTTGTGGGTCACGTGATGGTCGGCGTGTTCTTCGGAGTTGGACTCGGCCTCGGTTTGCTCAACGCGGTCCTCGTCCAGCGTTCCGTCGAGTCGATCACGGCCCGCGACCATCCGCTGAAGAGAAAGATGGCGCTGAACTCCGCGACCAGGCTTCTGATCATCACCGTGATCGGGTTGACCATCGCATTCCTTTTCCGCCCAGCCGGCTTGGGTGTGGTCTTCGGCCTGGCGCTGTTCCAGGTCCTGCTCGTGCTGACGACGGCGCTGCCAGTGTGGAAGAAGTTGCGCAGCGGAGCCGGGACGGCACCTGGCGAGGGTACAGAGGGCGAGGGAACCGGAGGGACGGCGACAGACCATGAGTGAGAAGATCCTCGCCGAGGCTGCCATCGAGGTCGGCCAGCACGACACTGCGAAGTGGTTCGGCATGACCGTCAACGTCGACACCGTGTTGTCCACGGCGATCACCGCGGTGATCGTGATCGGTCTGGCATTCTTCCTACGCGCCAAGGTCACGTCATCGGGCGTGCCCAACGGCGTGCAGCTTTTTTTCGAAGCCATCACCATTCAGATGCGCAACCAGATCGAGACCACCATCGGCTTGCGGGTCGCCCCGTTCGTGCTGCCGCTCGCCGTGACGCTGTTCGTCTTCATCCTGATCGCGAACTGGCTGGCTGTCCTTCCAGTGCAATACACCGACTCTTCGGGACACACTCACGAACTGCTCAAGCCGCCGGCGTCGGACATCAACTTCGTGCTGGCGCTGGCACTGTTCGTATTCGTGTGTTACCACGCGGCGGGGATCTGGCGGCGCGGGCTGCTCGGGCACCCGCTGGCGCTGCTGCGGGGACACGTCGCATTCCTCGCCCCGATCAATATCGTGGAAGAACTCGCCAAGCCGATCTCGTTGTCGCTCCGACTTTTCGGCAACATCTTCGCCGGCGGCATCCTGGTCGCGTTGATCGCGCTGTTTCCGCCGTACATCATGTGGTTACCCAACGCCATCTGGAAGAGCTTCGATTTGTTCGTCGGCGCGATCCAGGCGTTCATCTTCGCTCTGCTGACGATCTTGTATTTCAGTCAGTCAATGGAGCTAGATGAGGAGCACCACGACTGAATGCCCGGACATTCTCGACCCACGTCCTGGTAGGACCCCTACCGGTTATCAAGGAGGATAATTAGGAATGAATCCCACTATCGCTGCCGGCGCACTCATCGGCGGTGGACTGATCATGGCCGGTGGCGCAATAGGCGCCGGTATCGGTGACGGTGTCGCCGGTAATGCGCTGATTGCCGGCATTGCCCGGCAGCCCGAGGCGCAGGGCCGACTGTTCACTCCGTTCTTCATCACCGTCGGTCTGGTCGAGGCGGCATACTTCATCAACCTGGCCTTCATGGCGCTGTTCGTTTTTGCCACCCCGGTCAAGTAAGTAGTCGACGGCCATGGGTCAATCGAGCGCAACGGTCCTGGCGGTGAGCCAGGCTGCCGGGGAAGGCGGCGGTACCAGCAACTTCCTCGTCCCCAACGGCACTTTCTTCGTCGTTTTGATCATCTTCTTGATCGTTCTCGGCGTGATCGGCGCCTTCGTGGTGCCGCCGATCATGAGAGTGCTGCGGGAGCGCGACGCCATGGTCCGCGAGACCGCGGAGAACAACCGCAAAGCGGCAGGTCTGTTCGCGGCCGCTGAAGCAGATTACGAAAAGGCGATGGCCCGGGCCCGCAAGGAGGCCTCGGCCATTCGCGAACAGGCCAGGGCGGAAGGACGCCGGATCATCGAGCAGATGAGGGCGCGGGCCGCTGAGGAATCGGAGTCGGCGTTGCAGCGCGTGGCGGAGGAACTCAAACAGCAGGCCGACGCCATCGCGGCCGCCCTGCGGTCCTCCGTGGAATCGCTGGCGGCCGCGCTGGCCAGCCGCGTGCTAGGGGTGGACATGACCGCCAAGGCATCCGGCAAGGCCACGACGGTCTCGGGGCGGTAGAGATGGCAACTTTCATCGGACAACTCGTCGGCTTCGCCGTCATCGTGTGGCTGGTCTGGCGGTATGTGGTGCCGCCGGTCCGGCGGCTGATGGCCGCGCAGCAGGAGACGGTGCGCAAACAACTGGAGGAAAGCGCACTGGCCAAGGAGCGACTGGCCGAGGCCGAAAAGGCGCACCGTCAGGCGCTGGAGCGGGCCAGGAACGAGGCGAAGACGGTTGTCGAAGAGGCACGCGTTGATGCCGAACACATCATCGAACAGATGCGAGCACAGGCCGATGCCGAAGTCGAACGCGTCAAAATTCAAGGAGCACAGCAGGTTCAGCTACTGCGCGCCCAGCTGATCCGCCAACTGCGCCAGGACCTCGGGACCGAATCCGTCCGCAGGGCAGGCGAGTTGGTGCGTGAACATGTGTCCGATCCGGACGCGCGTTCCGCGACGGTGGATCGATTCCTCGACGAGTTGGACGCGATGTCGCCGGCGGACGTGGCGCTGACGGACCCGGTTACGGCGAAGATGCGCTCGGCGAGCCGAGACTCGCTGAAGGCGACGATTGAGCGCTTCGATGAAGTCGTCGCGGGTCTGGACCCAGATGCATTGTCCAAGCTCGCCGATGAACTGGCGTCGGTCGTCAAGCTCTTTGTCCGAGAACCGATTCTGACCAGGCACCTCGCCGACCCCGCCGATGACCCGTCAGCCAAGCTGCGAATGGTGGACAGGCTGTTCGGTGACAAACTGGACACTCCGACGCTCGAGGTGCTCAAGGGCGCGGCGTCGGGACGTTGGTCTGAAGACTCGGACCTTGTCGATGGTGTCGAATATGTCGCGCGGGTGGCGCTCCTCGTCGGCGCCGACCGAGAACACCAAATCGACGAAGTCGAGGAACAGCTGTTCCGGTTCGGGCGGATCTTGGATTCCGAGCCCCGGCTCGCCGCCCTGCTCAGCGACTTCACGACTCCGGCCGAGGGCCGCGTCAAGCTGCTCAAGGACGTGCTGAATCACGCTGAGGGCGTAAATGAAATTACCGCTGCGCTGCTCACGCAGACCATAGAATTGCTGCGCGGTGGACGGGCCGACGATGCGGTCAAGGCGCTGGCCGAGTTGGTCGTCAGCCGGCGCGGCGAGGTGATTGCTCACGTCAACGCTGCGGCGGAATTAACTGACTCGCAACAGAGCCGCCTCACCGAGCTGTTAACCCGCATCTATAACCACCCCGTGTCGGTCCAGCTGCAGATCGATCCGGAGTTGTTGGGCGGCTTGTCGATCTCAGTCGGCGACGAGGTCGTCGACGGCACGCTGGCCTCGCGGCTGGCCGCGGCACAGACTCGGCTACCGGATTAAGACCAACCCTCATCAGACAGACGCACATCGGAAGCAGGAAGACGAAAAGCCATGGCAGAGTTGACAATCTCCGCTGACGACATCCAGGGTGCTATCGAGGACTATGTCGCGAGCTTCGAGAGTGACACCGCCCGTGAGGAGGTCGGCACCGTCATCGACGCCGGCGACGGCATTGCTCATGTGCAGGGCCTTCCCTCTGTGATGACCCAAGAGTTGCTGGAGTTCCATGGCGGGGTGCTGGGCGTGGCGCTGAACCTCGAAGAGCACAACGTGGGCGCGGTGATCCTCGGCGACTTCGAGCAACTCGAAGAAGGCCAGCAGGTCAAGCGCACCGGTGAGGTGCTCTCGGTGCCGGTGGGCGACGCGTTTCTGGGCCGCGTCGTCAACCCCCTCGGCCAGCCCATAGACGGCCGCGGCGACATTGAAACCGATGAGCGCCGGGCACTGGAACTGCAGGCGCCCTCTGTGGTCCAGCGCCAAGGCGTCAAGGAGCCGCTCCAGACGGGCATCAAGGCCATCGACTCGATGACCCCGATCGGGCGCGGCCAGCGCCAGCTGATCATCGGCGACCGCAAGACCGGCAAGACCTCGATCTGCGTCGACACCATCCTCAACCAGCGCCAGAACTGGGAATCCGGCGATCCGAAGCAGCAGGTCCGCTGCGTGTACGTGGCCATCGGGCAGAAGGGCACCACGATCGCCAGCGTGCACAATGCGCTGGAAGAGGGCGGCGCGATGGACTACACCACCATCGTCGCCGCACCCGCTTCGGATTCAGCGGGCTTCAAATGGCTTGCGCCCTACACGGGTTCGACGATCGGCCAACATTGGATGTACGACGCCAAGCACGTGCTGATCGTATTCGACGACCTCAGCAAGCAGGCCGAGGCCTATCGTGCGATCTCCCTGCTGCTGCGGCGCCCGCCGGGCCGCGAGGCGTACCCCGGCGACGTGTTTTACCTTCATTCCCGCCTGCTGGAGCGCTGCGCAAAGCTCTCCGACGAGCTCGGCGGCGGCTCATTGACCGGGCTGCCGATCATCGAGACCAAGGCCAACGACATTTCGGCATATATCCCCACGAATGTCATCTCGATCACGGACGGCCAGTGCTTCCTGGAGAGCGACCTGTTCAACCAAGGTGTCCGCCCGGCGATCAACGTTGGTGTCTCGGTGTCCCGGGTCGGCGGGGCGGCGCAGATCAAAGCGATGAAGGAAGTGGCCGGCTCGCTGCGGCTGGATCTGTCGCAGTACCGCGAACTGGAATCATTCGCGGCGTTCGCCTCCGACCTCGATCCCAATACGAAGGCGCAACTGCAACGCGGCGAACGGCTCGTTGAACTCCTCAAGCAGCCACAGCATCAACCGATGCCCGTGGAGGAACAGGTCGTCGCGATCTTCCTCGGTACCAGGGGACACTTGGATTCGGTGCCGGTAGCGGACGTCGGCCGCTTCGAGCGCGAATTCCTCGAGCACCTGCGCGGCTCCCACGAGGAGATTCTCAAAGAGATCCGGGAATCCAAGCAACTCTCGGACGAAATCGCCGACAAGCTCACCGACGCGATCAACCAGTTCAAGAAGAGCTTCTCCGCGTCAGACGGTAGTTCGGTGGTTTCCGACGAGCACGCCGAAGCCATGGACGAATCCGACGAACAGAAGGAATCCGTCCGGGTGCGCAAGCAGGCGCCGAAAAAGAAGAGTTAGGGCGAGGACCAATGCCAGCCACGCTGCGCGAACTGCGCGGACGAATCCGATCGGCCGGGTCGATCAAGAAGATCACCAAGGCGCAGGAGATGATCGCGACCTCCCGCATCGCCAAAGCGCAGGCGCGCGTTGAAGCGGCTCGGCCGTATGCCGAAGAGATCACCAACATGTTGACCAATCTCGCGAGCGAATCAGCACTCGATCATCCGCTCCTGGTCCCTCGCGATGACCCCAAACGCGCGGGCGTTTTGGTGGTGGCATCGGATCGTGGCCTGTGCGGCGCATACAACGCCAACGTGTTCCGGCGATCCGAGGAGCTGTTCTCGCTGCTGCGCGAGGAGGGTAAGGACCCGATCCTCTACGTGGTCGGCCGTAAAGCCCTGAGTTACTACAGCTTCCGAAACTGGGACATCAACGATTCGTGGACCGGGTTCTCCGAAAGGCCCGCTTACGAAAACGCTCAGGAGATCTGCTCGACGCTGGTCGACGCCTTCACGGCCGGCTCGCAGCCCTCAGACGATGAGGCCGGCTCCGACCGGACTCCCGGCGTGGATGAACTGCACATCGTCTTCACCGAGTTCAAAACGATGATGTCGCAGAACGCGATGGCCAGGCGCATCGCTCCCATGGTCGTGGAATACACCGAGGATGACAGCCAACTCCACACGTTGTTCTCGTTCGAACCGGATGCCACGACCCTGTTTGAGGCGCTGTTGCCGCGCTACGTGACCACTCGCATCTTCGCCGCGCTGCTCGAGTCCGCAGCGTCGGAATCGGCATCACGCAGGCGCGCAATGAAGTCGGCGAGTGACAACGCCGACGACCTAATCCGTGACCTCACTCTGCAGGCCAACCGGGAACGCCAGTCCCAGATCACCCAGGAAATCAGCGAAATCGTCGGCGGCGCCAATGCGTTGACCGAAGCTAAGCACTAAGCCCCGAGAAAGCGAAAGACATGACCGCTACCGCTGAACGCGAAACAAGCAAGAAGAAAAACAAGGACATCAACGGTCGCGTCGTGCGCATCACCGGCCCGGTGGTCGACGTCGAGTTCCCACGCGGTGCCCTTCCGGAGCTCTTCAACGCGCTGCGTGCCGAAATCACCTTCGAAGAGCTCGCCAAGACTCTTACCCTCGAGGTCGAGCAACACCTGGGCGACAGCCTGGTGCGCTGCATTTCGCTCCAGCCGACCGACGGGCTGGTGCGTGGGGTGGAAGTCGTCAACACGGGTGAGCCAATTTCGGTTCCGGTCGGCGACGGAGTGAAGGGGCATGTCTGGAATGCCATCGGAGACTGCCTCGATGAGAAGAACTACGGCTCCGATCTGGATCGCTGGCCGATCCACCGCAAGCCCCCGCCGTTCGACGAGCTGGAACCCCGCACCGAAATGCTGGAGACCGGGCTGAAGGTCATCGACTTGCTGACACCGTATGTGCGCGGCGGCAAGATCGCGCTGTTTGGCGGCGCGGGCGTGGGCAAGACCGTGCTGATCCAGGAGATGATCAACCGCATCGCCCGGAACTTCGGCGGCACATCGGTGTTCGCCGGTGTGGGCGAGCGCACTCGCGAGGGCAACGACCTCTGGGTCGAGCTCGGTGAAGCCAACGTGCTCAAGGACACCGCGCTGGTGTTCGGGCAGATGGACGAACCACCCGGCACCCGTATGCGAGTCGGATTATCTGCCCTGACCATGGCGGAGTACTTCCGCGATGAGGAAGGCCAGGACGTGCTGCTGTTCATCGACAACATCTTCCGGTTCACCCAGGCCGGTTCCGAGGTGTCGACGCTGCTCGGTCGGATGCCGTCAGCCGTGGGCTACCAGCCGACGCTGGCCGACGAGATGGGTCAGCTACAGGAGCGCATCACCTCGACGCGTGGGCGATCCATCACGTCAATGCAGGCCGTCTACGTGCCCGCAGACGATTACACCGACCCCGCCCCGGCGACGACGTTCGCCCACCTCGACGCGACCACCGAGCTCAGCCGAAATGTGTTCTCCAAGGGAATCTTCCCTGCGGTGGATCCGCTTGCGTCGAGCTCCACGATCCTGGACCCGAGCATTGTGGGCGAGGAGCACTACCGGGTGGCGCAAGAGGTGATCCGGATCCTGCAGCGCTACAAAGACCTTCAGGACATCATCGCCATCCTCGGCATCGACGAGTTGTCTGAGGAAGACAGGCAACTGGTCCAGCGCGCCCGCCGGATTGAGCGATTCCTGTCGCAGAACATGATGGCGGCCGAGCAGTTCACCGGTCAGCCCGGTTCGACGGTGCCGCTGAAGGAAACCATCGAGGCGTTCGACCGGCTGACCAAGGGTGAATTCGACCACCTGCCGGAGCAGGCGTTCTTCCTGATCGGTGGTCTCGAGGACCTGGAGCGGAAGGCCAAAAGCCTTGGCGCCAAGATCGACGAGTCCAAGGATGACGGCGCGCCAACGTCGGAGAGCGATGAAGACGGCGAGGGTGACGACGAATCCCGCGACGGCGAGGGTGACGACGAATCCCGCGACGGCGAGGCGAGCGACGGCGAGGCCCGCGACCGCGAGGGTGACGACGAATCCCGCGACGGCGAGGCGAGCGACGGCGAGGCCCGCGACCGCAAAAATGACGGCAAAGCGCGCGACCGCAACGGCGACGGCGACGGCGACAAATCGGGCGACGAAAGCTAGCCGCCAATGAGCCGAAAGGTGTTGTGACGTGGCTGATATGGACGTCGACATCGTCGCCGTCGAACGCAAGATGTGGTCCGGCAAGGGAACCTTCGTGTTCACCCGCACCACGGCAGGAGAGATCGGCATTCTGCCGCGGCACATTCCGCTCGTGGCACAGCTGGTCGACGACGCGATGGTGCGCGTGGAGCGCGACGGCGAGGACGACTTGCGGGTCGCCGTGGACGGCGGGTTCATGTCGGTGACAGAACAGGGCGTGATCATCCTGGCGGAGTCAGCCGAATTCGACTCGGAAATCGACGCCGACCGTGCCAGGCGCGATTCGGAGTCCGACGATCCGCGTATCGCCGCCAGGGGCCGATCCAGGCTGCGTGCGTTGGGCGAGATCGACTAGGACCGCGCCGCTGATGAGCGCGCCGATGGGCATCATGGTCGCGCTTGTCGCCGTCCTGCTGCTGGCGGTCGTCGCTCTTACCTACCGGCTCTGGAAGCTTCGCCAGGGTGGTACGGCGGCCATCCTGCGCGACATTCCCGCCGTCGGCGGCCACGGCTGGCGTCACGGGGTGATCCGTTATCGCGGTGATGAGGCCAGGTTCTATCGGCTCTCCAGCCTCCGATGGTGGCCCGACCGCCGGCTCAGCCGTCGAGGGCTCGAGATCGTCTCGCGCCGCGCGCCCCGGGGCGACGAGTTCGACATCATGACCGCCGAAATCGTCGTCCTCGAACTGCGCGACACCGGGCTGGATCGCCGACGTGGCTACGAAATGGCCCTCGACCGCGGCGCGTTGACCGCGTTCCTGTCGTGGCTCGAGTCCCGGCCGTCGCCGCGTGCCCGTCGGCGGATGGTTTAGGTCAGCGCGAGCGGCTAGTCCTCTGCTGCCTGCACGCCCCCCGGCTGCCAGAGGACGTCACCATCCGGGTTGGCGACCCGGGACAGGATGAACAGCAAGTCGGACAACCGGTTGAGGTACTTGGCAGGCAGAGCGCTGACAGTGCCGGAATGCGCCTGAATCGCAGCCCACGCCGAGCGCTCCGCGCGTCGTGCCACGGTTCGGGCGACGTGAAGCAGAGATGACAAGGCCGAACCTCCCGGCAACACAAAGGAATTAAGAGCCGAGAGACCGTCATTATAAGCGTCGCACCATTTTTCGAGTCGGTCGATATAGTCCTGAGTGATCCGCAGTGGCGGATGTTCCGGATTCTCCACCACAGGGGTGGAAAGATCGGCACCGGCGTCGAAGAGATCGTTCTGAATCTGACGAAGGACCGTCATCATCGTTGCGTCCGGTTGACCCAGTGCGATCGCGACACCGATCGCGGCGTTGGTCTCGTCGCAGTCCGCGTACGCCACCAGCCGCGGATCGTTCTTCGATACTCGGGAGAAATCGCTCAATCCGGTGGTGCCGTCGTCGCCGGTACGGGTGTATATGCGGGTCAGATGTACTGCCATGGTCAAACCGTACCGGGCAGACTGACATTGGAGGCCGCGCTGTTTACACTAACCGGCGTGAGCGAGCGCTTTGTGGTGACCGGCGGCAACCGGTTATCGGGGGAAGTTGCTGTTGGCGGCGCCAAAAACAGCGTGCTCAAGCTGATGGCAGCGGCCCTGCTCGCCGAAGGCACAAGCACCATCACGAACTGCCCCGAAATACTCGACGTGCCGCTGATGGCCGAGGTGCTGCGGGGCCTGGGGGCGAACGTGGAACTCGACGACGGGACGGTACGGGTCACGTCGCCGGACGAACCCAAGTACGACGCCGACTTCGCCGCAGTGCGTCAGTTCCGCGCCTCGGTGTGCGTGCTCGGACCCCTCGTCGGACGCTGCCGGCGCGCCCGGGTGGCGCTGCCGGGTGGCGATGCGATCGGTTCGCGGCCCCTGGACATGCATCAGGCGGGGCTGCGGCAGCTCGGGGCCAGGTGCAACATCGAACACGGATGCGTGGTGGCCGAGGCGGACCACCTGCGCGGCGCGGAGATTCAGCTCGAATTCCCTTCTGTCGGCGCGACCGAGAACATTTTGATGGCCGCTGTCCTCGCCGAAGGTGTGACGACGATTCATAACGCCGCCCGTGAGCCGGATGTGGTGGATCTGTGCACGATGCTCAGCCAAATGGGTGCCGAGATCGAGGGTGCCGGCTCGTCGACGATGACCATCACCGGCGTGGATCGGCTCTACCCGACCCAACACCGCGTGATCGGCGATCGCATCGTCGCCGCGACGTGGGGAATCGCGGCGGCCATGACACGCGGCGACATCTCGGTCAACGGCGTCGATCCTGCGCACCTTCAACTGGTGCTGCACAAGCTGCACGATGCCGGCGCCACGGTCACCCAGCACGACCACGGCTTCAGGGTGGTGCAGTACGAGCGTCCGAAGGCGGTGAACGTCGCGACACTGCCGTTCCCCGGGTTTCCGACTGACCTGCAGCCGATGGCGATCGGGTTGGCGGCTATCGCCGACGGCACGTCGATGGTCACCGAGAACGTGTTCGAGGCTCGGTTCCGGTTCGTCGAGGAGATGATCCGGCTTGGGGCCGACGCCAGGACCGACGGTCACCATGCCGTGGTGCGCGGTATCCCCCAGCTGTCCAGCGCACCGGTGTGGGCGTCGGACATCCGGGCCGGCGCCGGGCTGGTCCTGGCCGGCCTGGTGGCCGATGGCGACACCGAGGTCCATGACGTCTTCCATATCGACCGGGGATATCCGCTCTTCGTCGAGAACTTGATCAGCTTGGGTGCCGAGATCGAGCGGGTCAGCAGCGAGTAGACTGGGCGATAACAGGCCGTGCGGCGCGGTTACACCACTTCCCGCGCGGCTTGACGGGCCGTGCTGACTGGAGTACAGTGGCAGGGTTGCCCTCGAACGGGTGTGTTGTTTGAGAACTCAATAGTGTGTTTGGTGGTTTTTGTTTGTTGTTTTTTTGCCGCGCTCTGGCGTCCCCGTGTTGGGGTGTGGTTTTTTTGGTCAGTTTTTCTGACTTGTCAGGTTTCTCTGATTGGAGCCTTTTGGGTTTTGTTTGGAGAGTTTGATCCTGGCTCAGGA
>JAOPWC010000100.1 GCA_025965895.1 Mycobacterium sp. | reverse complement strand
GATGCCCGGCGTCGTCTACGGCCACGGCGGCGGGCTCATTGGCCGATTCATCGGCGCGCCGGCCCGCGCCGGCACCGCGCACTACATCGGCGCCGGCGACAACCGCTGGGCGGTGGTCCACGTTGACGACATCGCCGACCTGTATGTGGCGGCACTGGCGGCACCGGCGGGCGGCGTCTACGCCGGGGTCGACGACACCCAGGCACCGACGATGCGCCAGATCGCCGAGGCGGTGAGCATCGCCGCGGGCCAACCGGATACCGCGAGTTCGATCGCGATGGAGCAGGCTCGACGCGAGTTCGGACCGCTTGCTGACGCTTTCGCGCTCGACCAACGCGTCAGCGCCGACCGAGCCCGCCGAGACCTCGGCTGGGCACCAGCCGCGCGCGACGTTCTGGCCGAGCTCACCACCGATGCCTAACTGGGGGGCCGGCAAACCTGCGCGTGTTCGCACTGAACAGGGTGACCTTGAGGGCACCCACCGCGGCGGGCTGTACCGATTTCTCGGCGTTGCCTATGCGAAGGCGCCGGTGGGGGATCTGCGCTGGCGCCCGCCGGCGCCGCCCGGCCCATGGCAGGGGCGTCGGGCGGCCACCGGGTTCGGCGCCGCATGCCCGCAGCCGCGGGGCGCCCTTGGCGATTTGCGAGTAGCCGAGCACAGCGAGGACTGCCTGTTTCTCAACGTGTGGACCTGCACGCTCGAGCGGGGCGCGGATCAACCCGTCATGGTGTGGATCCATGGCGGCGCAAACCTCGCAGGCGCCGGGTCAGAAAACCTCTATGACGGGGCCCGGCTCGCCGCGCGCGGCGCCACGGTCGTCACCTTCAACTATCGACTGGGTGCCTTCGGGTTCTTGGCCCACCCCGGCTTCGGGGCCAATTTCGCGGTGCAGGACCATCTGGCGGCACTGAAGTGGGTGGCGGCCAACATCGCCGAATTCGGAGGCGACCCTCATAACGTGACGATATTCGGTCAATCAGCGGGCGCGCTGGCAGTGCGGACCCTGCTGTCGTCGCCGCCGGCACGCGGACTGTTCCACCGCGCAATCATGCAAAGCGGTGGATCTGAACCCTTGGCATTCGCACCGTCGCCGAACTATGAACGAGCCACCGGCGTCGCGGAGCACCTGTTGGATCTGCTGGGCAGCCGCGACCCCGAGGTGCTGCGCCAAGCGCCCACCGACGATCTCGCCCGGGCGTCCCTGGAGTTGTCTGGGACCACGCCGACGCCTGGCCACATCCACACCCCTGCCGACCTGACATCGCGGCCGGTACGCGACGACGTTGTGGTCTCCGGGACCGACTTCGCGGGCTGGCCGCAGGACGTTCCGGTGCTGCTGGGCTGCGTGGAAAACGAAGCACGACACTTCATCAAGCGCGAAGGAACCTACACGCGCGCCGGGTTCGAGCGGATGGCTAAGGCGCTAGCCGGCCCGTGTGCTGCGGACGTCATGGCGCTGCAGAAACACTCCGGTCAAAACTGGTACGAGGCGCTGGATCAGCTGGTCACCAGCGCGATTTACCTGGAGCCCGTCCTGGCCACCCTCGATCGGTTCACCCGCCTCGACCGACGGGTGTACTACTACCACTTCGCCCGGGTTTCCCCTGGTGGGCGCCGCAATGGAGAACTGGCCAAACACTGCGCCGAGGTCAGATACGTGTTCGGCAACCTCGCCCCCGCCGACGCCTACGACGACACCGACACCGACATATCCACCGCCATGCTGAACGCCTGGTTCGAATTCGCACGCACCGGTGCGCCGGGCAATCAAGACGGCTCAGCGTGGCCGAAATATGACAAAAACGATCCCCAGTGCACGTTCATTGGGGACACGTTAGGGAGCCGCCCGATTTTCGCAAGTCCACTCACAAAGATTCTCCGATCACTACGAGGATTCTCCGATCACTACGAGTGAGTGGCGACATTGCCGTCGGCTCGACCCAGGTGCTCGCCGCGGCCCCTGAGCGCGCGATCCGCAACCCCCGCCAAGACGTTTGAGATAGGAGCTCAGATGCAGCTGGCGTTGCTGATTTCGGTGCCAAGTTAGGCTCGTTTCATGGCGGTCGAGTCAACCATGATCGCGCTGGGCACCCCGGCGCCGGCCTTCGAACTCCCTGACCCGGGCGGCGGGCTCGTCCGGCTCGCCGACTTCGACGCCGCCCCTGCGCTGGTCGTGGTGTTCATGTGCAACCACTGCCCCTATGTGCAACGGGTGGCGGACGGGCTCGCCCATCTGGGCACCGACCTCGCCGAGCGTGGGGTGGCGATGGTAGGCGTATCCAGCAACGACGTGGCGCGCTACCCGCAGGACGGGCCGGAAGAGATGGCCCAGCAGGCTGCCCGGCACGGCTGGACGTTCCCGTATCTCTATGACGAGAGCCAAGATGTGGCACTCGCCTACAGCGCGGCGTGCACGCCGGACACGTTCGTCTTCGACGGCCAGCGCCGGCTGGTGTACCGCGGTCAGCTCGACGCAGCGCGGCCGGGCAACGACCTGCCGGTGACGGCGGCCGACGTCCGCGCCGCCGTCGACGCGGCGCTGGCCGGCACGCCGGTCCCGGCTGATCAAATTCCCGCGATGGGGTGCGGCATCAAGTGGAAGCCAGGCAACGAACCCGGCTACTGAGTGGTCCGACGGGACGACACCGTCGCCCGCTGCTGAGATGATCGGCGCGTGACTCCGGCCATTCATCGCCTCCCCGCCACCCCGGAGACAGTGCATTGGGGCTTCTTCGACCCGCGGCTGGAACCGGCGCTGACAGTCGCGTCCGGAGACCTGGTGGCGATCGAGGCATTGACGCATCACGCCGGCGATGCTCCCGACCTGCTGATGGACGCCGGCATCCGGGACGTCTTCGAGCGGGTGCACGACCGCGGGCCGGGTGTCCACATCCTCACCGGGCCGATCGCTGTCGCCGGGGCGCAACCCGGTGACGTCCTGCAGGTAGACATCCTCGACGCGCACCCCAGGCTTCCCTACGGTTCGAACCTCGCCGCGCACTGGGGCCACCTGTACGGCGAGATACCCGTCGAGCGCGTCACGATCTACGAGTTCGACCCGCAGGCCATGCTGGGCCGCGCCATGTTCGCCTACGACTGGACCGCGACCCCCCTGGCCGACCAGCCCGGCACGGTGGTGGCGCCGGACATGAACAAGCGCGAGCCGGCGCTGGCCGATGTCGTCGTGCCGCTGCGGCCCCATTTCGGAACGATGGGGGTGGCGCCCGCCGAGCCGGAACGGGTCTCGTCGATACCCCCCGGCGACCACGGCGGCAACATCGACAACTGGCGCATCGGCACAGGTGGGCGCATGTACTACCCGGTTCAGGCTGCCGGCGCGCTGCTGTCCGTCGGGGATCCGCATGTTTCGCAGGGAGACGGCGAGATCAGCGGCACTGCGTTGGAGGCCTCGCTGAATGGATTGCTGCGATTGACGATCCGGCGTGACCTCCCTTACACCGTGCCGGTTCTGGAGACCGCCGCCGAGCTGTTGGTACACGGGTTCGGCAGCACACTGGACGACGCCATGAAAGCGGCGGCACTGCGCACGCTGGCCATCCTGGGCGACCAGTTCGGGTTGTCGCGGGCCGATGCATACTCGTTCATGTCCGTCGCGGTCGACTTCACGGTCACCCAGGTAGTCGACCAGCGCCAGGGGGTGCACAGTCGGATCGACAAGCGCTGCTTCCCGGCGTGGCCGGGTGTGCACGCGTGAGCCCGGGCGCGATCCGCACGTTCACGTTCACCCCGCAGGACGGCGTTCCCCCGGCGGTGGCCCCGTTCGCGCACGCCACCGCGGCGGGACCGACCCTCTACGTCACGGGTCAGATGCCCACCGACGTCACCGGCGGCCTCGTTGGCGACGACGTGGCCGGCCAGACCGCCCAAGTGCTGCGAAACCTCTCGCGGGTCACGGAACTCTGCGGCGGCGGGCTGGCCGACGTCGTGCAGGTCAGGGCCTACCTTGTCGACTGGGACGACTACGCGACCTTCAACGCCACGTACGCGCGATGGTTTCCCGACCGGCTTCCGAGCCGCACCTGCGTGGGAGCCAGCGGCCTAGCCGTGGGCGCCCGTGTCGAGATCGACTGGGTCTGCTGGCGTAGCGAGGGATGGGGCACCGGCTAGAGGTTCGGCATGTCACGCCGGTTCGTCGTGGTCACGTCCGTCGGCGAGGTCGGTGCAGTCGACGCGTTCGACGTCGCGGGCGGCGCGCAGGTACGCGCCCGCGCCCTGATCACCGGAAAGCCCGGCAAGCACTCCCGGCCAGTGGCCGCGCGCGATCACGACGGGATGTCCGGGCCGGTCGCCGAACCACGCGCGTGCCAGCCCGCTGCGCGACGCAAGGGCGCGGTTCAGAACCCGCGCGACCACAGCGGCACCCACATCGGGGGTATCGACGACATGCAGCACGGCATAGTCGGCCTGCATGCGCTCGGCGCGCAGCAGACCGGCGCGAACCGACGCACTCAGCCCCGTCTGCCAATCCGTGACGGTGAGAGCGACCACCCCGGCCGGAGCGGGGACGTCGGCAGCGCCGAGAACCAGAATGACCCGTGCGCATCCGCCGTCCCGGAGCGCCTTCACCGCCGTCGCCAGCCAGCCGTCGACAAGGACTTTCGGTTTGCCGTAACGGCGTCCGGCGCCGGCGGCGAGCAGCACTCCGACGACGCTGGAGATGGGTTCTGTGCTCATCAACCTCAATGATCTCGCGCCGCCATAGACTTGCACCGGTGCGCGACGTACTGGCTGAGTTGATGTCGATCTGGCGGGCGGGTGGCTCGGCCGGTGTGGCAACCGTTGTTCGCACGATCGGGTCGGCGCCGCGGCCGCCGGGGGCCACCATGGTCGTCGCGCCCGACGGAACCGTTGCCGGGTCGGTGTCGGGTGGTTGCGTCGAGGCGGCGGTGTACGAGTTGGCCAGCGAGGTGGTCAGTACCGGGCGCCCCGCGCTGGCGCGCTACGGGATCAGCAATGAAGATGCGTTCGCGGTAGGTCTGACCTGCGGCGGGATCATCGACGTGTTCGCCGAGTCGATATCGCAGGCCACCTTCCCGCAACTGCGCCGCGTCGCCGAGGACATCGCCGCGCAACGGCCGACCGCGGTGGCCACGGTCATCGCGCACCCCGAATCCGAGTGGCTCGGCCGCAGGCTGGTCGTCAGGCCGGATGCCGTCGACGGGTCACTGGGATCTACCCGCGCGGACGCTGCGGTCAGCGACGACGCCCGGGGCCTGCTGGCCGCAGGGCGCACCGCCGTGCTCACCTACGGGCCGGACGGCCAACGCCAAGGCGTCGAGATGGACGTCCTCGTATCCAGTTACGCACCGCGCCCGCGGATGCTGATATTCGGCGCGATCGACTTCGCCGCGGCGCTGGCGCAGCAGGGCGCTTTTTTGGGATACCGCGTCACGGTGTGCGACGCCCGGCCGGTGTTCGCGACCCAGGCCCGATTCCCGACCGCCGACGAGGTCGTCGTCAACTGGCCGGACCGATACCTGGCGGGCCAAGCCGAGCAAGGCGCGATCGACGCCCGCACGGTCATCTGCGTGCTCACCCACGACCCGAAATTCGATGTGGGAATCCTGCAGGTGGCGCTGCGCCTACCGGAGGTCAGCTACGTCGGGGCGATGGGCTCGCGCCAAACGCACAGCGACCGCATCGACCGGTTGCGGCAGGTGGGCATGACAGAAGTCGAGTTGAGCCGACTGGCCAGCCCGATCGGACTGGATCTCGGCGCACGGACGCCGGAGGAGACCGCGGTGTCGATTGCGGCGGAGATCATCGCGCGCCGGTGGGGTGGCGGCGGCCGTCCACTGGCACAGGTCGACGGACGTATCCACCACGAAATGACAGAGGACGGCTCCGCGATTCACCGGTCTGAGCCCCTCGCGCGGTAATCGGGCCCGGGCTCCCCCGGCCACGCGTGACTCCCGTCACCACCCCTAGTACGCTCACGCTGTGCGACTGCTCAGCGCGCTCTGCAATCGGCTATACGGAGGGGACCCATTGCCATGACGGAGTCCGTCGCCGCCCGCTACGCAGGCACTCGGGTCCAGCGCGTCGAGGACACCCGCCTGCTCACCGGACACGGCACGTTCGTCGACGACATCTCGCGGCCGGGGATGCTGCACGCCTGCTTCGTGCGCAGCCCGTTCGCGAGGGCCCGCATCAACGGCATCGACACCTCGGCGGCGTTGCAGCTCCCGGGTGTCCACGCGGTGTTCGTGGCCGCCGACCTCAACCCCGACGTCAAGGAGGCCTGGTACGCCACCCAGGGCAAGGACATCGCCGACACGCCACGGCCGCCACTGGCCTCGGACGAAGCGCGATTCGTCGGCGATCCCGTCGCACTCGTCGTCGCCGAGGGCCGCTACATCGCCGAGGACGCCATCGAATTGGTCGACGTCGACTACGAGCCGCTGCCCGCCATCGCCGACTTCACGATGGCCGAGCAGTCGGATGTGCTCGTCCACGAGAACTATCCCGACAACCTCGCGGGCCGGCTGGCGGGAGCGCCGCCGGACGAGCAGACGTACGCGTCCGCGGCCCACGTGGTTTCCGAAACCATCTATCAGCACAGCTACGCTCCGGTGCCGATCGAGACGCGTGGCATGGTGGTCGAGTGGGCCGCCGCATCGGGCGAACTCACCATCTGGGCGGCGACACAGTCGCCGCACGAGCTGCGCGCGTTCTGTGCGCGCCTGCTTGGCCTGCCGGAGCAGCGCATCCGGGTCATCATGCGCGACACCGGCGGCGGCTTCGGCCAGAAGGTCGTCCCGCTGCGCGAAGACATGTGCATGATGCTCGTTGCCCGCAAGGTGCCCGCCGCGCTGAAGTGGATCGAGGATCGTCGCGAGAATCTGATGTCGGCCGGGCAGGCCCGACATACGAACGGCACGGCCAAGATGGCCTTCGACGCCGACGGCCACATCCTCGCCGTTGACATCGACTACACGCAGGATGTGGGGGCGTATCCGACCCCGTACCCGGTGATGACCGCGGCCGCGGTCGGCGTGTTCTATCCGGGCCCCTACCGGGTTCCGAAGGCCAGTTTCTCGATGAAGACCGTGTTCTCCAACACCAGCGGCCTGGCGGCGTACCGCGGACCGTGGCAGTACGAATCCGTGGCCCGCGAAATCCTGCTCGACGTCGCCGCGCGGAAGATGGCCATGGACCCGGTCGAGCTGCGGCGGCGCAATCTGCTCCGGGGCGACGAGATGCCGTACTTCAACCCCAACGGGATGCCCTACGACCATGTCGCTCCCGTGGAGACCTTCGAGCAGGCGGTGAAGATCCTCGACCACGAGGGGTTCCGCCGCGAACAGCGAGATGCGTTGCAGCAGGGCCGTTACCTCGGTCTGGGCATGTGCGCATACATCGAACCCACCGCCGCGGCGACGGGCTTCCTCGCCACCGAGGGCGCGACGATCCGCATCGAGCCGACCGGCAAGGTCAATGTCTACGTGGCGGGCGGCTCGACCGGAAACAGCCTGGAGACCACCGTCATTCAGCTGGCCGCCGACGCGCTCGGCGCAGACATGGACGATGTCGCCACGATCCAGGGCGACACCGCCGTGACCCCGTACGGCCCCGGCACCCAGGGCAGTCGAAGCGGACCGATGACGGCGGGAGCGGTCACCGAAACGGCGGCCATCCTGCGAAAGAGGATCGTCGAGTTCGCCGCGCACCGGCTCAAGGTGCCTGAATCCGACGTTGAACTCGCGAATTCACGGGCCGGCGTGCGAAGCGACTCATCCCGGAGCGTGAGCTTCGGCGAACTGGCATACCTGGCCTACTACGAGCCCCAGCAGCTGCCGCCCGGGATGCCGGCGGGCCTGGAAGCAAGCGCGCGCTACACCGCGAAGGCCCCGATCCTGTGGGCCAACGCAACACACGCCTGCACATGTGAGGTCGATGTGACGACGGGCAAGGTCGCGCTGCTGCGCTACATCGTCAGCGAAGACGTCGGTCCGATGATCAATCCGACCGTCGTCGAAGGCCAGATCGCCGGCGGGACGGTACAAGGCATCGGCGGCGCATTGATGGAGAACCTCGTCTACGACGAGGACGGAAATCCGCTTTCGTCAACGTTTGTCGACTATCTGCTGCCGACCGCGACCGAGGTTCCGCCGATCGAATTCGGGCACGTCGAGATACCGGGTCCGGGGCCCGGCGGATACAAGGGCGTTGGTGAAGGTGGCGCAATCGGGTCCACGCCGGCGGTGATCAACGCGGTCAACGATGCGCTGGCCCCGCTCGGTGTCGCGATCACCGCACTGCCGGCGACCCCGTCGGCGATCGTCGGGTTGCTTGAAGAGGCCGGAAAGTAGAGGGCATCAACGGTGCAGCTTGTCAACGAGTTTCGCGTACCGGTGCCGATCACCCAGGCGTGGGATGTGCTGACCGATGTCGAGCGGATCGCCCCGTGCCTTCCCGGGGCGCAGTTGCTCAGCGTCGACGGCGACGAGTTCGCCGGCGCGGTCAAGGTCAAAGTGGGACCAATCACCGTGCAGTACAAGGGCAAAGCCGCCTTCCAGGAAAAGGATGCGTCGGGCCGTCGCGCCGTGATCAAGGCCAACGGCAAGGAGACTCGCGGTCAGGGCAACGCCGCGGCGGTGGTCACCGCAGAACTCAAAGACGACGGCGACACGACATCCTGCGTCCTCACCACCGATCTGACCATTTCAGGAAAGGCGGCGCAGTTCGGCAGGGGTGTGCTGTCAGATGTGGCCACCAAGCTGATCGGGCAGTTCGCCGAACGCCTGGAGGCCGACGTGCTGGCGGGTGACCAGCGGCCCGAGCCGGTGGCCAGCCGGGCGGCGTCACCGACCGGGCAAGCGGCTGAAACGGCTTCCGTCGACCTGCTCGGAGTTCTGGCGGCGCCGGTGGCCAGGCGGGTACTGCCGGTCGCGGCGGGACTGGCAGTCGGCGTCGTCGTCGGGTGGCTCATCGGGCGCAGATCGAAAGGCCGCTCGTGAAACCTGCACCGTTCGAATACCACCGGCCCGACAGCGTCGAGGGCGCCGTGCAGATGCTCGCCGACCTGGGCGAGGATGCAAAGGTTCTCGGCGGAGGTCAGAGCCTGGTCCCCATGCTGTCGCTGCGGCTGGCGTTCTTCGACCATCTGATCGATGTCTCCCGATTGGCCGAACTGCAGGGGATCGAACGCCGCAACGGCGAACTGTGGATCGGTGCCGGCACCACCGACGCAGTCGTCGGGACCGATGCGCAGGTCGGCGCCGCGGCGCCGCTGCTCACGCGGGTTACCCCGTTCATCGGGCATTTCCAGATCCGGAGCCGGGGCACGCTCGGCGGATCCATCGCCCACGCCGACCCGGCCGCGGAGTATCCGGCGGTCGCGCTGGCGCTCGACGCGGAAATGGATGCCGCGTCGCCGCACGGACGACGCAGCATTCGGGCTGTTGATTTCTTCACCGGACTGTGGGAAACCGCGCTCGAACCCGATGAAGTGCTCGTCGGCGTCCGGTTTCCGGTCCGGGCAGGGCGGTGCGGTTTCGCGGTGCAGGAATTCGCCCGCCGTCATGGAGATTTCGCGATAGCAGGTGCCGTCCTGGCCGTCGAACTCGACGACGATGACTGCGTCTCCGGCTGTGCGATCGGCTTGCTGGGCCTGGGTTCCACGCCGAGGCGGGCGCCGGCGACCGAGGCCGCCGTCGTCGGGAACCGGGTCACTGAGCTGACACCCGAGGAGATCGGCGACCTCGCCATGACCGAACTCGATGACATTCCGGCCGACCTGCAGGGGTCGGCCTCGTACCGCAGCCGGATAGGCGCCGCGATGGTCGCGCGGGCCTGGACAGCGGCCAGCACGGAGGCAACCAATGCATGAGCGGACGGTAGTGCTGTCAGTCAACGGTCATGTCAGGAACGACAGCGTCGAAGCACGCATGACGCTTGCGGACTTCCTTCGGGAACGGTGCCGGCTCACCGGAACTCACCTCGGGTGCGAACACGGTGCGTGCGGTGCGTGCACGGTGCTACTCGACGGCGCCGCCGTCCGATCCTGCCTGATTTTCGCCGTGCAGACCGACGGACTCGAGGTGACCACCGTCGAAGGCATTGCGTCGCCCGACGGGGAGCTGTCCGCCGTGCAGTCGGCTCTGCGCGAGTGCCACGGACTGCAATGTGGTTTCTGCACGCCGGGTTTCGTCATGTCCATCACCGCCTTGCTGCACGACAACCCGGACCCCACTGACGACGAGATCCGCGAGGGATTGTCGGGCAACTTCTGCCGGTGCACCGGCTACCAGAGCATCGTCAACGCCGTGCATCGCGCCGCCGAGCTCACCCGAGGCGACGCCGGCACACCGGCCGGGGCGGCCACAAGCTAGAGCTCAGCCGATCGGAGCCACCTTGGCCACCAGCTCGTCACCGAGGCGGCGGACGAACCCGACGGGGTCCGGATTGCCAGGCAACGGACCGACATTGATCAAATCGATGCCCAGTTCGGCGTAACGTTCGACTGTTTTCACATAGTCGTCGAGATCCTCGAACGGATCCCGGAACAGGCCCGCCGTCTTGCGGATCTCGGCCGGGTCCCGGCCGACGGTCTCGCAGTGATGGTTCAGGACGTCAATCTTGTGGGTGAGCTCCTCCACTGTGGAGGCGGTGCTGTTCCACACGTCGGCGTACTGGGCGACCAGCCGCAGCGTCTTCTTCTCTCCGCCACCGCCGATCAGGACCGGTGGGCGGTGAATCGGTTGCGGCTCGCAGATTGTCTCCGCCAGCCGATAATGCTTGCCTTCGTATGGGCCGTTGTTGTCGCTCCACATCTGTAGGCAGATCTGGATCGTCTCTTCCAACATCTCGAACCGCTCGCGCACGGGCGGATACGGGATGCCCAGGGCGACGTGCTCGCGCTCGTACCAGGCTGCGCCGATGCCGAACATCGACCGGCCCTGAGAGAGGACGTCAAGTGTCGTGACGATTTTGGCCAGCACGCCGGGATAACGGTACGTCACGCCGGTGACCAGCATGGTCAGGGTGATCGTCTCGGTCTGCCCAGCCAGGAAACCCAGCGACGTGTAGCCCTCGAGGAAGGGATCCTCGGCGCGCCCCACCCCCTCCATCTGAAAAAAATGGTCCGCCACTGTGAACATGGTCATGCCGGCGTCTTCGGCCACTTTGGCCGCCCCCGCCAGGGTCGGGCCCAGTCTCTGCGGGCTGCCGGGCAGAAAGTCGATGAAATGTACGCCTAATTCCATTGTCCTAGTCCTTTCGATTAATCCGTGAGGCGTTGCAAAAGAGATAGCGCCTCGAGGATGGTTTGACGCTGCCGCTCTGAGAACTGATCCTGCAGGGTGCGGGCCAGCCACTCCTCACGTGCCTGGCGATCGCTTTCGGCGCGGTTGCGGCCGTCCTTCGTGAGGGTGATCACCTGGCGGCGGCCGTCGTCAGGGTCAGGCTCGCGCTGAATCAGGCTCTGCCTTTCGAGAGCGGCCAAAATGGTGGCCATCGACTGCGGGCGGACTCGCTCCGCTCCCGCCAGCGCGCTCGCTGAGGAGGCGCCCTCTTTCCACAGCCTGATCAGAACCGCGGTCTGAGATGGTGTCAGGTCGTTACCGCTCGCGACATCCTTCAGCCGACGCCGCAGCCGACTGAACATCACCCGCAGATCACGCGCCGCCAGGGTCGCCGACTCGCTGATCGTCTCCACTCCGCCACTATAGGCTAGACAGTCGTAACTGTACAGTTTGGACTGAGCATCCTGCCCGCGCTAAGCCATGAAATTCGCAGCGCGACACGGGGCGCGGACAGCGGTTGGCGGGTGGGCGCGCTGCCGTGAGCGATTTACCGTCAACCTGCGCGGAGTCCGCGGTCGATGACGAAACACCCCAGTCTCGGCGTGTCGGGGGATTTTGGGTCTGCTCGCGCCCGATAGTTGGACAACGTGCGAGGTTCTCAGCAGGCCTTGGCGAGGCTCGCCGCCACGATGCTCGCGGTCGCGGTCGCGCTCACCTCCGCGTGCGGGTCCCCCATCGCCGGCAGGCCGTCGTGCCCGGGTTGCGGCAAGCAGGCCGAGCCCAGCTTCCCCACCACCCGTCCGAACGTCTCACCACCCACCAGCACCAGCCCGCCGCCATCGATGACCGTCGCCCCGCCGTCGCCGACGCTCACCGCGCCACCGGACGGCGCTGTTGCGCTGGCCCCCGATTCACAGGGCGTTGTCTTCATCCAGACGAAATCGGGGAAGACCCGCTGCCAGATCTCGCGACACGAAGTCGGCTGCGAGGCCCCATTCGTTAACCCGCCGATGCGGGACGGCGAGCCGGCCAACGGCGTCAAGGTCACCTCCGGCGGTGAATTGCGCTGGTTGGTAGGCAACCTCGGCGATATTCCGGCCGTCACGCTCGACTACCAGACGTACCGCGCGCAGGGCTGGACGATCGCGGCCTCCGGCAGCGGCACTCGCTTCACCAACGACGACACCGGCCACGGAATGTTCGTCAGCATCCAAGCGGTCAACGGGTTCTGAGGCGGCGTTCACGCAGATCAGAGCGTCAGCGGGACACCTCGGTCCGCAGCCGGTCCGCAGCAGATCGGATCGCCGCGTCCAGGCTGTCCGCAACGCCGTCCAAATCGTCATCGAACAGGTCCGCGTACACATCCAGCGTCATCGACGCCTTCGCATGCCCGAGCATCCGCTGCACCGCCTTCACGTTGGCCCCCGCCGACACAGCCAGGCTGGCCGCCGTGTGCCGCAGGTCATGCGGTGTGATCGCCGGGAATGTCTTGTCAGACTTCTGGCACCTCTGCACCGCCGACACGAAAAACCGCTTGCGGTAGTTCGATGCCCGCAGCACGCCACCACGTGCAGTGGTGAACACCAGATCCTCCCGGCCCTTGCCTACCATCAGCGCGGCCAGTTCGTCGGCCAGCGACGCAGGGAAGGGCACAGAACGACGCTCCCAGCTCTTGGGCGTCGACCACACCAGCCCGTTGAACTCGGTCACCGAGCGCGACACATTCACCCGGCGGCGCAGCATGTCGAAGTCCCCGACCCGAAGTGCTGCCATCTCCCCCCAGCGCAGGCCGGTGTAGGCCAGGAAACGCACCACTTCCGGCAGATGCTCCACCGCGTCGGTGAGCGCGGCCACCTGGGTGTGGGTGAGGTAACCACGGTCGGCATGCTTGCGTTTCGGCAACTGCACACCGTCGCACGGGTTGCGGGCAATCCTGCTGTCCTCCAATGCCGCCCCCATCACCGCACGCAGCACACAGTAAGCGTTCTCGACTGTCGCAGCGCCCAGCTCCTCGGCGGCCATCCTGGCGACCCATGACCGGACCGCCGTTGTCTTGACATCGAGGACGGCCACGTCACCCCACACCGGAGCGACACGGTTAGTCCACGCACCGCGCCGCATCGCTGCGGTCCTGGCCGTGATGTGACCCTGTGACGCAGCCCATGACTCATACACCGACGCGACCGTGACCCGGCCAGCCTCGGGCGCAACCCATGTGCCGGTCGCCAGCTTGGCTGTGACCTCGTTGTCGAGCCAGCGCTGCGCATCGAGTTTGCGCGCGAACGCTTTTGCACGTTCCTGGCCATCGTTGTCGACATACCTTGCCCGCCAGCGCATCCCGACGCCATAGCGACCAGCGCGCTCACCATCAGCTCTGTGCCAGCGATCCTCCACACCGGCCCGCCTGCCTCGCGTCATTTCCTGTTGCCTCCCTTGCCAATTAAGTCTCTGAGTTGCTGATTCTCGATCTTGTGCATCGGGCCTTCCACTTTGCGGATTGCCTCAGCCGCGTTCGCCAGTGCGTCGCATGCCTGCTCGCAACCGGATCGCAGATCCTTCTCGTAGGCCCGCAACCCGAACCCATCGAGGGCGGCTATCGCAGCGCGCAGCTCTGCCTCGATTGACCTGACACGCCACTGTGCATGCTGGGCGGTGTCGATCAGCGCGTTGAGCACGAGCGGCTTGTCGTCGGACCTCTCAACTGAGTGACCGAGAAGGGCATCGACGCTCACCCCGAAGATGTCAGCTATGGTGACCAGCTCGTCGATGCGCGCAGCCCGCTCGCCCGCCTCGACCTTGGCAATCGTCGTCGCATAAGCAGTTATCCCCCTGTCGGACAGCAGCTTTGCCAGGTAGGCCTGCGACCATTTCCGGCTCTCACGTTCCCGCCGCAGCGTCTTCCTGAATTCGGTCTCCGCGACCTCGGTATTCCCCATATCAGGTAATATAGCTTATCCAGCTTGACCAGCGCAATTGTCGCTACCAGACTGTGCTCATTCCCCCCAACAGGGAACCCCCCCATATCAGGAAGGAGCGTTTGGTGGAGTCTGAATATGTCGACTCGAAAGATCTGGAGCAGTTGACCGGCACCAAGGCCAGCACGTGGCGGTACTGGGCGAGCATCGGCGAGGGTCCGGCCAGTTTCCGGTTAGGCCGCCGTCGCGTGTGGAAGCGCTCGGTCGTCCTCGAATGGCTGCAGAGTCAGGAGACCGCGTGAGCGGAGAGCAGATCGGCGATGCGGAGTGACCGCCGTCGACGACAGACTTAACAACCAACTCGACCGTGCCGGTGACATGGTCCTTGAGGCGAAACGCGCACTCAGGCAAGACTTACGCACTCACATCGCGGCTGCCAAGGACCGTATCGACCAACTGTTTGACGAACTGTTGGCCGACGCTGACGCGAAGGCTGCTGACTTGATTGATGATTTCAACATACAACTAATCGTGGCCAACGATGTTCAGACCCGCGCTGTGTGGCGGTATGAGAGCACCATTATGGAGCTGGTTCACGAGCTGACATCAGCAGATTTCGAGCTGACGTCAGCCGCATTCGACCCGTGTGGATTCGATCCGCGTGGATACTTTGTGTACCTGCTGTGGGGCGACGACCCTGACACGCCAATCTATGTGGGGCAGTCGCGAAACATATTGTCGCGCTTAGGGAGCCACATGAAGGACGAAAAGAAACGGGACATGACGCGACGGCTACAGCTTATTCGGTGCCCCGACGAAACCACGATGGACAATATGGAACGGGTGCTTATTCGCAAGCACCAGCCACCGCTTAACGTGACATGGTGCGGGCGACCGGTGGACTGACCAGCCCCCCCTCAGAAAGAAAGCTGCCCCCGGGACGAATCGGAAGGGATTCACCAGGGGGCAGCTTACGTTGGTCTCTTGGGAAGACGCCCACAGCATATCAGGTCGGTCTGCGTGATGAAGTTCACAAAACGCGCCAGGCATGCCTTGGTTAGAGATGTGCAAACTTACACGCAACCGGCTGAGCGGCAGCAGGTTCCAGGCCCTTCCCGTGAGTAGCGTTCCTGACCAGGCACCACACGACTGGTCTCTTGGGAGCGCAACTGAATCTGACCAGTCGCACCCGACGACTGATCAGGACTGGTTGTGAACGACACCGAAATTCCCGCGCCAGACACGCTGGCCGACCCCATGCTGTTCCTCGAAGCCGTCTATGGCACAGGAGCGGGCCGGGGGCACTGGGCGATCGGCGTAGATGGGCACTTCGTCGGCACCAACTACAGGTTCGGCAAGGGTAACTGGAGCGAGCACCACTTCCCCTACCCGCCCGTCGCAAACACGACGGCCATCGAGGAGATGCTAGCCGCCGCACAGGAAGCCGACGTGTATCTGTGCCCCTATCTGATGTACGGACACAACCGCACCCCGGGCGGCACCGTGGAACGCAAACTGCTTCACGTCGACTGGGACGGCGAGTTGGCCGACATGGGTCTCTGTCTGCAGAAGGTTGCCGAAGTCGGCGGATTCGCCGTTGCGAGTGGCACAGAAGGGCACCTCCAGGTGTACGTGCCGCTGGCCGAGTCGGTCCCGGCGATCAGGCACCGCGAGCTGTGCGAGGGACTGCACCGCGTCCTGCCCCCGGGCGCGGACACCAAGAAGGCCACCAACGACGTGTTCCGGATCCCGGGAACCTTCAACCACAAGGGCCGCGCTCGCGGCGGTGAGTCGGCGCGAGTCACGTTCTCGATCCGCCCGAGCGGCGCGAGGATCGACCCCGACACGCTGGCCATCATCGTGGGCGTGGGTAGTACGGCAGAGACCGGGATTCCTGGCCCCCAGCAGCCCCACACGCCGACGAACGGGGCAGAGCCAGTAGGACCGGTAGACCTAGAGCTGTACCCGGCTGTGGTGTCGTCGCTGGGTGTGGTGACCAACCGCAGCGACGACACCATGCGCGTCGTCGGGGCCTGCCACGATGCGGGCCTGACGCTGGCGCAGACGAGATGGGTTGTCGGCACCCGCACAGACCTGACCGTACGGCTGGGTGAGCGTCACGACGATGACGTACTGGTGTGCTGGCTCAAGGTCACCGACACACGCCAGGACCACAAGCCGGGACCGCTGTTCAACTTCAGCGCCAACGGCCACAAGGCGTCGGACGGCGGCAAGCCAACACCCGGGCGCAAGGTGTCCCTTGTGTCTGCCACCGGCATCGTCTCCGACAAGCCTGTGTGGGCAATGGAATACGGCGGCATCGGCTGCATTCAGCGCGGATCGTTCGCATTGTGGGCCGGTAGGCCGGGGGCCGGGAAGTCGACCGCCGCAAGGTGGCTCGCAGCAGGGTACTCACTGGGCATCATCGAGGGCTGCTGGCACGGGCAGCCGCAGAACGTCGCCTACCTCGCACCGTCTGAGGAATCCCTCACCTACACGATCAAGCCGGGGCTGATCGCCGCCGGGGCCGACATATCCCGAATCTGCTTCCCGCACGTCCACGCCGAGGACAAGGTGGTGCAACTCCGTTCGCTCATCGATGAAGAAGCACTCACCGAACAACTACTGGCGGCCGATGTCAGCGTGGTCGTCGTGGACCCGGTGATGGCCACCATCGGGTCCAAGGTGGACATCAACCGCAACAACGAGGTCCGGACTTTCATCGAGGTTTGGCCGAGGATCGCGACCGCTATCGACGGCATCGTCACCGGCATCGCGCATCTGGTGAAGGCCCCCGGTGGTGACATCGTCGCCGCGATCAACGGAAGCTCAGCGTTCGGTGAGGTGGCCAGGGCCATCTTCGGGTTCGCGAAAGATCCCAACTCCGAGCAGGACCACCGGATCATGAGCCAGGAGAAGAACTCCACCGGCCGCGAAGACCTCGCGCTCACCTACGCCATCGAGTCGCAGGAGATCACGACCGACACGAACAAGAGCGCCGAGGTCGGCAAGTTCGTCATCCTGGGGAACTCTGAGCGCACCGTGAGCGACCTTCTGCGTGACGGCATGGAGAAGCACACGGTCAACAAGGAAGCCACCGACTGGCTCTCCGACTACCTCACCGCCAGCGGCAGGACCGCGTCCAAGGTGGTCAAGAAAGCCGCCAAGAACGACGGCGATTTCAGTGAGAGAACGATCCAACGTGCCGCCTCCGACCTGAAGGTGGTCAGCACCTCGGAGGGCTTTCCCCGCGTGACCTACTGGCACCTCCCGGGACTGGAGGACGGGGCCGATCTCTGCATGCGATGCGGCAAACCGATGCTGCTGGGCCAGACAGGTGTTCACCTGACGTGTTCGAAAACTGAACGGGACGACGCGCAATGAGCTGCCCGCTCAGTCGCGCCAACCAGTCGCGCCGGACAAGCAAACCTGGCGCGACTGGCGCGACTGTAGCCTCGCGCACGTGTACTCAATTTTGATAACTACTAACTAACTGCAGGTCATCGCCAGTTGCGCCAGTCGCGCCAATGATATTTGTCCGGCGCGACTGTTGGCGCGACTGCAGAAAGTTGGCATGACTGCGTCTCTTCTGTGCAATCCCCCTCGATCAACCCCCCGAAAAGGGCCGCGCCGCAAGTCGCCACAGCAAACAAACGGGCTCGATGCTGTGGCGTTCGGTAGTTTTGTACCGGCGGGCATAAACGTTCGGCGGATTCCGCACAGGGGGCGGCCCTGTGCCCCACTAGGAAGGACCGCAGTGCCGAGGGTCAAGGTTGATCAGACGGACTGGCCGTCCAAGTTCACGACACGCCACCCGCGTCACCCGGCAGGCGAGTTCGAATTGCTTGAACAGATCCTGGCCGGAACCCCGAAGCTCGAAGGTGCCCTGTGTCCCACAGCCCCGGTGCTGTTCGATGCCGAGGATTCCAGGTCCGTCAGGCTGGCTCGCGAGACCTGCTCCCGTTGTCCAGCTCTCTCGCAGTGCGGTCGCTGGGCTCGCCAGCAGGCCCCCGGGGCGCTCGTCGGGGTTGTGGCGGCCAGGTTGTACCGGGTAGCGGATTCGGGCGTCACAGCGGCCATCTGAGCCCCGATGCGATGGGTCGAGATCCCGGGGTGGGAAGGCGCTTACGAGATCAGCAGGGATGGCCAGGTGCGAAGTCTTGAGCGCGTGGTGGTCCGGCGCAATGGCAATCGCTACCGGTGCCGCGCCACGATCCTGCGACCCTATCGCCACCGGAGCGGCCACCTCTCGGTTCTGTTGAGCCGTCCAGGCTGCAAGCGGCGGGTCTACATCGCGGCGCTGCTTCGGGAAGCGTTCCACTGACCTTCGCCGGATTCCGGCTAGGGTGGTCGCTAGTGCCGGATTCCGGACAAGCGCCCGAGGGTTGTCGCTTCTGCGGATTCCACACAAGCGGCCCCCAGGTGTGCTCGCCCCCGCCGATTCGGCGGAAGCGATCTTGCTTCACTCGATTCGTGGGGAGCGATCTAGTTTCCGCCGAATCGGCGGGAAGCAGACCCCCAGGCGATTCGGCACCAGGCAGACCTCCCCCGGATTCCGGGGAGGGTTCCGTTCAGGCGATTCGCCGGGAGGTCTCGCCCCGACCTTCGGCGGATTCCGCACAAGGTTCCCCCAGACCTGTCGGCGCTTGTCGGCGCAAGGTGGCGCGGCGCGCTAGGATGTCCCGAAGCACACAGATATGGCCGGTTCCCACCGAGATCGAAGGGTTGTGAACCGTGTCCATAGTTCGCCGAAACATTTTTGGTGACCCGGCGCTAGCTGGCAGTAGTGGGAATGGCAGCGACAGTCCACCGCAGTCGGACCCCAATACCGGCGACACCAACGACACCTACCAGGCCCCGCAGCCCAGCTCGCGCATGGACGCCACGAACGCTATGGGTGATCCCACAGCGCACGGCGACATCAGCTCATACCGGCAGACCTACGACCGGCTGACCGGCGCTATCCCCGATGATGCCTCCGCTTATGGGCGCGACCTCGGCGACTCTGACCAGTTCACCGCGCAGACCGACACCGGCAGCGGTCCCGACAGCGGCGATGCTGATGAGTCCAGTGATACCGGATCAACCGGTGCGGGCAAGGCCATCGCTGGCAGTGATCCGCTCGTAACCCGCAGCGCTGGTGCAGATTCCGGCGACGCCTTCGGGAAAGCGATCTGACATGACCACCGTTGCAAAAGAATCGGGCCTGAATCGCTACGTCGACCTGAAAACCGTCACGCAGATGACCAACGTGCCCAATTCGACTCTGAGGCAGTGGATCGCGGACGGCCGACTGCGTGCCTACCACGTCGCGAGTTCCCGGCGCTTACGTGTCCGCGTCCAGGACGTGGAAGCTCTTTTCGAGCCAGTCCAACCGAAAACGAAACACCGACCAGTCACGGGAGATTAAATGACGTACACAATGAATGATGAACAGCCCGGCGGCTGGAAGCGCACCCCGGGTGACGAGATACGCCCCGTCGTGACCAGCGGCCAGGCCAGCGGCGACACCGTTGTGGGGCGAGCCCATGCACGACTCGTCAACGCTGGCAAGCAATTCTCCGACTACCTTGATCAGGTGGAGGCCGAGCACGCGAACTACACACCCGAAGGTCTGGCGGCCCAGGTCGCAAGGTTCCGCGAGAGCGACGCGGCCAAGGGTGTGGCTACCGCCGAGCAGGAGGTTGCGCAGCTCGTGGAGCAGGCGCAGCAGCGTGTCGATGGAATCCGTACAGGCCTGTCGCCACAAGGGAATACGGCAGATGAGCTGCGGGCTGGCAGGTACTGGGACCGCACCAAAGCGGTTCTCGACAACCAGAGCGACCAGGGCAAGCTGGCAGCCGCTGCGCAACAGGCGATCAGCAACGCCGACCGCGCCGAATTGGGAACCCTGCTACAGGAATTGCCCAGTTATGCCAGCGCGCGCGGCGCAAGCTCCGCGTGGCTCGATCCGCTGCTCGCCAGGGTCGTACCCGAATACGGTGCCGCCCAACAGCACCTCGTCAAGGCGAAGCAGGCGAAGCTCATCACCAACGACAACGTGCGCCGACTGCGGGAGGGGTTCAGGAAGGGCCACAGCCCACACGTTCCGCTGGTGGATCCGAGTCGCTACGACCCTGAGCGAAGCGATCACTGAGATGTTGGCGCGGACGGGAAAACAAAAGGGCCAAACGCATGGGCCTCACCTCGCGCCCGTCCCGCTGCCGACTGCGCCCGGCCCGGCTGGTTTACTCCTTTATCAGTCGGGCCGGGCGCAACCAATGAAACAGGGCGCACCGCAATGACATTCAGCCAGCGGCGACGACCGTGGTTCCTGAGCTACGAACAACCACGAAGGGTGGCGGCAATGGACCTGAACCAGCCCAACGAGGGCGACAAGCTGGTCGGCTACTGCGAGTGCGGCGGTGCAACTTACGTCGGCATCCACCCCGAGCTTGGCTGCGAATGGTCACATTCCGCGCACGCCCCCGAATGTGCGTACGTCGCACGGGTCGGCGGTGACCGATGACATCGCCTCGCCCGTGGTGAAGTTGGTCGGAAAACGATGTCGCCGCGAGCACCACGTATTTGCAACCACCGCGACCAGCGCGGCGGCTGCGTGCAACTCGTGCGAGGCTCAGCCAGATATTGTCCCGAGCACGCACCGCAACACACCTGGCAGGGTTCCGGCGGTGACAGACGTTCCGGCACAACCGAGCATAAAGCCCGCCGCCTGCGCGTCTTGAAACGAGACGGCTACCAGTGCCAATTGCGCTACGAGGGGGTATGTCTCGGCCGGGCTAACGAGCTTGACCACGTCGCGCCTCTCTTTGAGGGTGGGGATGATTCCGATGACGCCTGTGTAAGTAGCTGCCGCCCGTGCCATTTGCGCAAATCCAGCCAGGAAGGCCACCGCGCCCGCTGGGGGCATGATGCACCATCGCCGCGACCATCCGCCGAGAATGCGCCAACGACGACACCGGCTGCACTGCCAAAGGTTATCTTCACCAGCGGCGGCGGCTCGACTGGTGAACTCGAGTGGTGAAGTCAATCCCGAGTGGTGAAGCAAATGCCCCGATGGTGAAGTCATTTTCTCATCCTCGAGTGGTGAAGCAAGGCTCGAGTGGTTGAAGCAAGGCTCGAGTGGTGAAGTCATCCTCGAGTGGTGAAGCAAGGCTCGAGTGGTTGAAGCGGGAGGTGTGGTGGAATCGACCATCCATCGACCCTCCGAGCCCGACAGACCATCCAGCCACGACCCTCCGAGCCCGACAGACCATCCAGCCACCAAGTGGTGTGTAAGAGCCAAGCCACCAAGCGGTGTGTAAGAGCCAAAGAGCGCTCATCGACCACCCCAAACGTTCCGCCGAAAGATGCTGCGCCACAGGCCAACCCAGGGCGGGAGAAGGCCTACCACCCCATCAAGATCGCGCGGCCAGGACAGACAATCCTGGCGGCTATTAGATCAGGGAATTCGGCGCAGCGAGTAGGCTGAGGACCATGAGGAAGACATCCGTATCACCCGGGCAGGCGATGGCCGACGCGATCACAGCCGACCTCGCCGAGCAGCATCTGACTCCCGACGCTCGCGAGGCCGCTCTGCTGGAACGCGCCCGCTCAGCCGTCGACAGGATTGCCGAGCTTGAGAAGGTCGTTGCTACAACAGGTTTCACGTACACCGACAGCGACGGCATAGTCCGGCCGAGCCCGCTGCTCGCTGAGATCCGTTCCACCACAATGGTTCTCACTCGCTGCCTGGGCGGGATTCAGATGAACCCGGGCGCTGGTGCCAAGAACCCGGTGAAGATCCGCGCGGGCCAGAAGTCCTGGGCAGCTCGCAGCGCCCGGGAAGCACTGAAAGAGCAGGCATAACCCGTGGCACGTCACCTCGATCCAGCCGCCGCACGCGCTGTGCGGATCGACGGCTTGTATGAGCACCTGATGAACTCCGAGCGTGCCGAGATCCGGCGCGGCGATCCGCGAGCGATGTTCATTGACGATCCGGCGCAGCGCTCAGCCGCCAACGCTGCCTCGCCAGTGATCAAGGCGGCGGTTGCGAAGCTGGCAGCCATGGAGCGCGGCGAGCCGCAGACAGTGGCGTGCTGGCAGCTGACCGGCCGCACCTTCGGCGAGCAGGCCCCGGCTATCCCGTGGCTCACTGATCGCAGTGTCGATCATGTCCGCGTGACCCCTGACGACCGGATCACGCCGGTCTAGAAAGCCTCGCGCCGACGCTGTGCTGGCCGCTGGCAGGCGAATAGGCTCGCGCTGGTGTGTGGCAGTGCCGCTCGGTGTATTGTCGACGGTTGGAAGCGCGGTAGAAGCGGGAGAGCAATCTCCCCACCGTCGCGGCATGGCATCTGGCCAGACCCCCATAGGGAGCAGCTTCCAGCCCGTGGCCTGGCCCTTCAATCGCAATGAGCAACTGAGGGAGATGTCATGTCCAATAACACACCGCGATTCTTCCAACTCCACCGGATCGACCGCCCCGGCACTGTGCGCCATGAGCTGAAGTCGAACGCCGAGAAGTATCGGCTCCGGCGGGGCGAAGAACTGCTCCGCGAGGCTGGTTTTATCGAGCAGCCTGACGGCACTTGGCGGCCAGCCTGAGACTCCGGGCGGCCGTCACAGAGCCGCTGCCATCGCGGCTGCGCGGATCTCACCATCATCTACGGCGGTGTATCTCTCCGTCGTCGCGATCGACTCATGCCCGAGAAGCATCTGCACAGCCCGCAGGTTGCGGGTGCCCCGGTAGGCGCGGGTGGCGAACCGGTGTCGGAGGCAGTGCATAGTGCAGCCGGGCGGCAGGACACGCGAGACCAGTCGTCCCACAGCGTCCGCGCTCAGGTGGCCACCGAGCCCGGTAGGGAACAACCAGCCGCGTCTCGGCATCCCGGGCGTGTGCCCCGCAGCGCCACGCCGCAGCAGCCCGGCCAGTGATTCGCCGATCGGCACCACCCGTTGCTTGCCACCTTTACCGTTCACGAGAAGCGCTGCACCGTCGACACTTTCGATCAGGTCACGGTAATGCACCTGTGCCACCTCGGCGCGTCGCAGCCCAGCCTCACCGGCCAGGCGCAGCATCAGGGTAACCCGCACGTCGGCAGCCAAACACGCTGTGCGCCAGGCATGATCGGATGCTGGCCGTGGCGACGGTTTAGGCTGGCGCACCTTCGGCAGCTCATCAGCCAGATACACCGGCAGTCGACCTGTGCGGTACGCCCACGCAAAGAACCCTCGTGCCGCGGCGCGATAGCTTCGCCGGGTTTCCAGTGACCAATGTGCCTGGTGTCCGAACCATTCGACCAGCGGCGCGCCGGTCACCGATTCGGGTGGCTGGCACAGCCCGTAGGCCATCCTGATCAGCAAGGCGCGGCGCAGCCTGATCGTGGTGTCGCGCTGGCCGGTGGCAGCCAACGTCATCAGATAATCCTCGATGACTGGTGCCCAGCCAGGCGGCGGTCTGTGCGCCCGGGGGCCGGGCCTACGGGCAACAGCGTGGGCGGCAAGATATCTGTCGATGCGCGCCAGCGCTCCCGCTGCTCGGGTGGTGCCGTCCTGGTCGGTAAGCCGGTAGGTGCCGTCACGCTGTGTCAGCCGCAGCCCGAGGCGCTGGGCACGTCGGCGGGCCATGCGAGCCGCGCTGGCGGTGCTGGCGCTCATGCGATCAGCTCTGCGATTCCGATGTCGAGGTGGTGGGCGATGGCACCCAGTTCGTCCGTATCGAAGGAGACCGTGCCGCCAAGCCGCTGCAGCAGCGAGCGGCGGCTGATACGCAGCGACCAGGCAAGCTGCGCCACCGAGCGGGACTGGCGTTGCAGTTCCCCCCTCACGTTGGCCGAGATCCGGGCGTTCAATCCTGTGCTCATAGGCCGCAGCGTAGACCCCCGAGATCCAGACGCCTACAAGTATTTTCGAACTATCCGGTGCGCGTGCAACCTGCACTCCGAGCGTGCAATCCTGCTATCCCAGAGCCCCCTATTCGAGGGGCCGATCCCGCCGGGTGTTTGGTCAGTCGTTGAGGCCCAAATCTTCCTTCGAATAAGCGATGTACAGGGATTTAAGCTCCGGAGGTGACTTCTTGAGAAGCGCCGGATCGTATTGCCGCGTGTCTGGCGGCCCGAAAGGGGAAACATTTGTGGGTCCGGGCCAGACGCCCGAGTTCACGAATACATCACCTAGCAGTCGGCCCAGCATGCTCCTCCTTGTTTCACTACTAAGTGCGATCTGAATGAACATTTGGGAGTGCTTGTCCCTTAGAGCATTTGACACTCCCACAACCCGGCGCGAACTCAGGAGTTCGGCTCCGGAGACTGCCGCGTCCAAAGCGGAATACGCCTTATTGAAGCTGTCAGCGGCGGGTCGAATCGCCTTCACGTACTCCTCTAGGGCGGTAGGGTCCGCCGCTCCTCCGCTCCTAATTAACTGGCGGTCCGCAAATATGAACGCAATTTCCTCGTCGCGTTCGGCGCTCTCCAAGGCGGCTAGCTGGTTCAGGGTGTTTACGTAGACATCTCGGCGCTGGTCACGACGGTACTGATCGATCTGTTCCTGCCTCTGAGCAGCGACAGTGAGTCGGGTGATCAGATAACTTGACGCCCCGGCGATGATCGCGCCGATCACAACCCCAGACAAGGCAATCAGCGCAATCGTCTGATTCGCTCGTCTGTCCTTCGCGTTTGCAGACGGAGCGACGATCTCAGATGCCGCTGGTTCGTCGGACGGTTTCGGCACTGCCTCCTCTGGGGGGTCCGGCTCTACCTCCCCTGAGGGTTGCGGCGCGATGTCCGGCGGCTGATCATTCCCGTCAGTCATTCGTCAAATCCTAGCCAGCGGTGACGCCGCAGTCGGCCAGTCCGGAGCAGGATCGCGATAAACACGGCGTCCGCCTGCGAGTGAGGTGGTCAGTACGCATATAGTTCGACCGCCGCGACGAGTGAAACTGAGGGCCGTGGTCGAAAAGGCGCTGCTCACGTCCCGTTTTGTTTCGGCACCTTTACCGCTTAGACAGCGTGCCAGCGATCAAGGCGGCTGCTGCACGGCTGCGTGCGATGGAGCGTGGCTCGCCGATCGCAGTGTCGACCACGTCCGCGTCACCGCCGACTACCGGATCACTCCGCTCTAAGGCCTCGCGCTGGCGCTGTGCTGGCCGCTGCCGGACTAAAAGGCTCGCGGTGGTGTGCATTTATTCCCCAAGCTCGTAATCGCTCACCACGGTGCCGTACTTCGAGCTGCCCCTGACCTGCCAGCCCCACCAGTACGTACCGACGTGCTTGCCCATCAGTGGCCGCTCGCTCGTGAACGTCTTGAAGTGACCACGCACGCGGTGCAGGGCCGTCGCCCGGTGACCGCCGGTGCCGTCCGATACGGTGCCGCCGCCCGGCAGCACGATTGTGTTGTAACGGATTTCGTTCGGACGTTCACCCCGGCGCTTCTGCGCGCCACTGCGGCGCGAGGTGACCTTGCCGGTCTCTTGGGTCTCCACGTTGCGGCAGTTGATCAAGCCCAGGGCCATAATGACATTCGCGGTGAGACCTCGTGTGTATTCCTGATCCTCGTCGTCGGGACCGTCGGGGGTCACGTCCTCGTCCCACCGAAATCCCCATTCCCGGAACCGGCCGTCGGTGTCGGTGTCCACCAGCATGTCGACGGGATAGGCGTACAGCTCACTACCGGAGACAAGCGTTGTCGCGAAAGCCACGTCCTCTTTACGGGATTCGGTGACGTAGCATCCCCACCGCATGCCGAGTGTGTTCCACTCCATGAATATGTCGGGATACGGCAGCTTCAGCAGGCCGATGCCACTGTCCGCAACGTCCAGACCAGGGGCACGTTCGCTGACGATGTCGGCGGCGACCTGGATGTCGAAGTACACCGACCGCTTGATGCCGTCATGTACCTGAGTGCCTTTGTCGACCCTGGCCGCCCGCACCTGCCCGCCTCGCAGAATGCGCTGCATGATCGGCATGCTCATCTAGACCCGACCTACTTGAGACCAAGAATCTCGCGCAAGCTACGGGTGACAGATCCAGGCGGTCGCGGAAACAGCCGATGCGCCTCGGCGGCGAACTGCGGCACCTGGGTGCTGAGTGCGTCGAGGATCTCATGGGCTGTGAACGGCGGGTTCGCGTAGGCGTTCACAATTCCTTGCAGGGCCGAACGTGTCGCGTCCTCGTAGAGGTCGATCTGGTCGAGCAGAAAGTCGTCTGGGTGACGCACTTCGATGTGATAGGGCTCGACGGCCTCGGGGGGGAAGTCTCTGAGGTTGGTGGTGACGATCACCTCGGCGCGTTCTCTGACCGCTGCGGCGAGAACATGGCGATCCTTTTTGTGGTTTTGCATCGCCGGTATCAGTTCCTCGTAGCCGGTGACTTCGGCGTCAATGAAGCTGTCCCGCATCGCCTTTAGCCGCTTGTCGGCCTTGTCGGGTGCCATGTTTAAAACATTGATCAGGGTGCGCCGCGTCTCAACCAAAATGTCCTCGGACCACAGCGGGCGATAGATACCCTCGTCGGCGAGGCGTAACACAACGTCGACAAGCGGATAGGGAACGAGCACACAAGCATCCAGCAGCACCGGGAACGCCATTGCTCGTTAACCTCACCGCGCCTTGAGAATTGCCCTGATGTCGTCCGCTGAGTCTCGCGTCAGCTCATCCAGCGCCGCGCGCCTACCGGCCCGTGTCTCCTGCTGGTATTGCAGCAGCGCGTCGAGGCTGACCTTGCGGTGCCGCCCCGGCTTCTCGAACGGGATGCGACCCTCTTCAAGGAGCTTCACCAGCGTCGGCCGGGAGATGTTCAACAGGTCGGCCGCCTCCTGAGTGGTGAGCATGGTCTGACGCGGCACGAGCGTGATGCCCTTGCCTTGCGAGAGTGCCAGCACCACGTTGAAGAGCGCGTCCTGCACTGAGTCGGGAAGGACTATCGGCGCGCCGTTGCCGCCGCACACGGAGACCTGCGCCGAGCCGAGTGCCTCCAGCAGCGGGGCGAGGTTTTTGGGCTGTTGAGGTGGTAAAACGGTGCGTTCTTCAACAGTTAAGGTGGCAGCCATACCACCCAGGTTAAAACGAAAGAAACGAAAAGTCGAGGCTGACACACCGTAGGGTAGGCCCTCGGCGGACTGCTGATCGTGTGGCTCTGGCATCGCTTCCCGTTCCGCGTGACCGCAGGGTGGCTCTGGTTAAACCCCGGCATATCAGCTCAGAGCGTCGGCAGCCGCCAGGAGATCACGGGCCAGTGCGCGCGCCTGGTCGACGCTCAGCCGGTCATCCGGCAGCTCGCATCCGACCCATTGACCCCGCATCCTGTGCCCGTTTACGACTACGTCCTCGCATGCAACCCACACGTTGGCCCCGAAGCTGCGCTCCCAGGTGGCGACCTGGCTGCCATCGGTCAGGGTGTCCCAGGTGCCCTCGGTCAGGCACCAATGCGGCTGGTCGGTCAGATGTGATGTCACGGTCTTGCCCTTCTGTGTTGCTGGGTAACGAGCCAGCGCAGGCCATCGAGATCCCCATGGCAACAATCAGTTTGAGCAGCGCGGGAGCCGTGCAGCCTGCACTGTGAGCGTGCAATTTTCAGCGCCTCCATCCGGCGATCTGCAGTAGCAGGCTGACCGCCACCACGATCAGGATGATCCACTCAATTATGCTGGTATTAGCCATCTTTCAACCTCCAAAATAGGCCTCTGACCTGCGGTTATGCGGCTATGTCCTGCCTCCTGCCGATTCGGCGGGAGGCAGCTTCCCAGACTTGTCGCGACCAAACTTCGCTGTGCTGGTTGATATCTCAGCACGCATCCACTCAATTACGCTGGTATTAGCCATCTTTCAAACCATCCAAATAGGCTTCTGACCTGCGGTTATGTGGCTGATAGGCGTATCTTCCGGCGATTCGCCGGAGGTTTCCCAGACTTGTCGCGACCAAACTTCGCTGTCCTGTTGTGCCACTGGACAATGATGGAGCTTCCCGGCGATTCGCCGGGGTGCTACCTGCGCTCGATTCGCCCAGGGCAAGCACCTTCACCAAATTTTGGGGATGGTCCGGGAGAGCTTCGGCGGATTCCGCACAAGCTGTGGCGATTCGCCACCAGTTCCCCACAGCAGAACACCCCCGCCCAACGATCGGACAGGGTGCCTGGCTGCCGTTCGGCGCGGCTGCTACCTGCCCTTATGGGGACTGACACTCTGGCGGCGCTGGCGGTGGTGGCAGGTTCGTCACGTTCGTCGTCTGAATGTTGAACACGATCTGTTGGGTCGTGCCCGGGGGTGGTGGGTGATGCAACGTGTTCGAGAACAGCAGGATTAACTGCATGATCGCGGTCAAGATGTTGATGTAGGCAAGAACCGCTTCTGGGTTTTTCAGTGACCGTACCTTCTCGGCAACATTAGGCGCGGTCGGCTCTATCGCTGCGGCCAGCTCGTCTGGCGTGCCGACGTGCTCCCCACTCGCCCACTCGATGAGCTTGTTCATCAGCGCGTCGAGTTCCTCCTGAGGAGGAGCGATGTGCCCGGCCAACTGGTCGAGCAAGTTGGAAAGTATCTCGTCCAAATCCACGCCCCCGAACGTTGCCGGGAGAAGAACCGATATCGGATTGTCACGCGGCTTGTTCAACTAGCCACCCCCCCTGTCGGCTGCGGTCGGCTCACGGCTGCGGATGATTCCACACCCGGGCGAAGGAGCCTGAGCCGCCACGCCCTGGTCCGCAGCCGGTCCGCAGCAGAATTTCCGGCGGCTTCCCGCGACCGTCACAACCAACTCGCTGACCTGCGGCTTTATCGCGCGTTCAACAGAGCTTGACCCGGTAAACGCCCAGGTAGGTTCGTCAGCATCGAAGCGGTCAACGGGTTCTGAGGCGCCGGCTCTACGCTGGGCGTGTGGACTTCCGTGCATTCGTCGAACCGCAGCAAGGCGCCTCCTACGCCGATCAGCTCGCGGTGGCCCAGAAGGCCGAAGAACTGGGTTATGACGCGTTCTTCCGATCCGACCACTACCTCGCGATGAGCGGCGACGGGCTGCCCGGCCCCACCGATTCGTGGGTAACCCTCGGCGCCATCGCCCGCGAAACGTCGACGATCCGCCTCGGCACGCTCGTCACATCAGCGACGTTCCGATATCCAGGGCCGCTCGCGATCTCGGTGGCGCAGGTCGACGCGATGAGCAACGGGCGCGTGGAGCTCGGACTCGGCACCGGCTGGTTCGAAACCGAGCATCAGGCGTACGGCATCCCGTTCCCGCCGCTCGGCGAGCGCTTCGAGCGCCTTGCCGAACAACTCGATATCATCAGCGGGCTCTGGACCACTCCAAAAGGCGAGAAGTTCTCCTACTCGGGCACCCACTACACCCTGACCGATTCACCGGCGCTGCCCAAACCGGTGCAGCAGCCTGCGCCGCCGATCATCATCGGCGGCGCAGGCACCAAGCGGACCCCGGGACTGGCGGCGAGGTTCGCCGCGGAATACAACGTCCCGTTCGCCCCGATCGACATCGGCAGGACGCAGATCGAGCGGGTCACCGCCGCGCTGGCCGATGCCGGTCGGGCGCCCGACTCGATCGCCTTCTCGGCGGCGTTCGTGGCGTGCGCCGGTCGCGATGACGCCGAGGTCGCCCGGCGCGCCGCCGCAATCGGTCGCGAAGTAGACGAACTGCGCACCAACAGCCCGCTGGTGGGCACGCCCGCCGAAATCGTCGACAAGCTGGCCCCCTGGTCGGAGCTCGGCATTCGCCGGGTGTACACCCAGTTGCTGGACATGTCGGATCTCGAGCACCTCGAGCTGATCGCCGCCGAGGTGATCCAGAAGCTGCGCTGACCCGGCGCCCGGGCGAACCGAACCCTAGGATCGTTGCCCGTGCCCCGGGGCGACGACGACCAGCCGGAAACGGCAAGGGCCGCGGCCACGCCGTGGTACCAGTCCACCGGGGCCGTCATCGCCGCAGGCCTGCTCGGCATCGCCGCGATCGCCGCAATCGTCATCGCCGTCGTACAGACCGCCAACCGATCCACAGGACCCAACGGCACGGTGATGATCCGGCCCTCCACCACAACCACCACGACGACCACCCGCACTACGACGACCACCCGAACCACGACGACCACCCGAACCACGAGAACCACCACGACGCCGGCGACCGCACCGCCGACGACCAGCGAGCAGACGTCCACCGAGACGACCACGCCGACGACCACCGTGAGCACCCGAGCCCCGACCGTGACATCGACGGCACCCAGTCGAGCGGCCATCCCGACGACCAGCACCGGGTTCCGCGCGACGCCCACGCTGCAGCCCGTTTTTCCGCATAGCTGAGCGCTCACCAGCCGTAACATCCTTCTGTGCCGCAGAACGATCCGCCGGGGCGCTTCGACTACCTATGGGAAGACCTGTCGGAGCCCGATGAGGACATCGGCTACTACGGCCATGGCCTGGATTCCCTCGCCGACGAGCCTGTTCGGTGGTACCGCACCACTTCGGCAATGCTGGCCATGGCCGCGATCGCCGTGGCGGTCATCGCCATACTTGTGTCCGCGGTGCTTTTGATGTCTCGGCAGTCAGGTCGGCCCGGCGACACAACGCAACCATCGGTCACCCCCACTACGGCGACGACCACCGCAACCGCCCCGTCGACCAGCGCTTCCGCGCCGCCGCCCGCGTCCCCGGCGCCGTCGCCCTCGGGCACCGCGTCGGTCCTGATCGCGCCGCCGGCCCCGCCGCGAAGGCCTACTCCGGCAAAGCCGCCGCAAATAAACGTCACCCGCAAGCCGCTGAGTGTGCAGCCCTCGCCACAGCCCGGTTTCCCGCATAACTGACCGTCGCCAGCGGCTACCATCAGAGCCCGTGTCACGCTACGGGCCGTCCGACGACCCCAATTACTACTCAGAGCAGCCGTACGGTTACGGCGGCTACGGCCAGCAACCACCGGGGGAACCTCCGGGGCCGCCAGGCGAGCCCCCGACGCCCTGGTACCAAAGGCCGTGGGCGCTGTTCCTGTTCGGGGTCCTGGCCGCGATCATCCTGGGCCTGGCGATCTTCGCGATCGTGAAGCTGACCACCGGGCCGTCCAACAGCGGACCGACCACCACGACGACCACCACGCCCCGGACATCGGTCACCTCGACCACCACCACCACCACCACGACCACCGAGACAACCCTGCCGACGACGAGTGCGACCGAGGCGCCGACAACGACGACGAACCCGCCGACAACGACGACGACCACGCTGCCGTCCACCAGCACCACGATCAGCACGAGCACCAGCACGGTCACCATCACGGTGCCGACGATCCCGGGACTGCCCGTTCCCGGGCAGTAACGGCTCAGGAGTAAGAGTATTGCGCCACAAGGGCTTCGGCGCTGCGCACAGCAGCACGGCAGGCACGCGTGGTGAACGGGTCGTTGAGCGGATGCTCGGCGCGTCGCCGCCAGCGCTGCGCGGCGGCGAACGCGGCCCGTGGTCCGTCGTAGGGTACGGCGGGGGTCAACCCCAGCCTGCTCGCCGCGTCGGTGCCGGAGCCGCCGATGATCCGGCGCAGCGACGCGATCTCATCTTCATTCAACGTCGTTGGACGCGAATGCAATTGGCTAAGCAGCCGCAACTCCTCGAAGGCGTGCGTGTCCGCAAGCAGCGGGTCGATGTCGGCGATGATGTAGTTCGATGCAGGGATCGGGTTGACCTCGATGAAACGGCGCAGCGACAACAGCGCGGTATGCGACTTGAGCAGGTCGGAGCGCTGCGCGAACTGTTGGTCGATCACGTCGCGCAGCGCCACCAGCCCGCTGCGCTCCAGCAGCTCGTCGGCCAGTGCCACCGAGTCGCCGACCCCCGAGCGCAGCACCGCGATGGAAATCCGGATCCCGAACATCCCGAAGCGGTCCAACAGCTTGGCACGGGTCGCGGCATCTACCGGCAACGAGCTGTCTTCGCGCGCAAAGCGATCCGCCGACAGCATCGCCTTTGCCAACTCTGCCTGCTGCACACCCGCGAGCTTCTCCAACGCGACGAACTCGCTCTGGCGCAACGTCCGTGCGGTCAGCGCCAGCAGCCCTGAGACCGGCACCACCGCCTGGCAGATGCCGGTCTTGTCCATCTCCGTGGTGAACCGGTTGGCCACATCGGCTGCCGACAACATCGCGTCGATACGCCCGGCACCGATTTCGTCTGCCCGTGACGCGACGCCGATCACACCCAACGCACCGGCCGACCCGCCGACGAGTTCGCCGATCTGCTTAAGCAAAGCGATGTCGGCCGCGTTCAGCGTGCGCAGCAGGAACACCACCGCGTCGACGCGGGGCACTCCGTCGTCGGGCACCAGCAACCGCAACGTCCGATCGGAGACGTCGCTGCTCAGCGATGACGTGCCGGGGGTGTCGATGATTGTGGCGTCGATCAGCTCGGCCGCCGGCCACTCCACATCCAGGTCGACCACATCGTGGGGATCCAGACTGCCGAAGTCGAACGTCAGCCCGCCGCCACGAATGATCGGCACATGGGACCGCCGTCCCCCGCGGTGGTTTGCGGTGACCTTCGGTGTGGGTCCATGGCGAAACCAGGTGACGATCCGGGTCGCCTCGGTCGCGTCCGTGGGTGCGATGTCCTCGCCCACCAGCGCGTTGACGAGCGTCGACTTCCCCGCCTTGAGCGTCCCTGCCAGCGCGATGCGGATGGGCTGGTTAAGGCGCTGGCCGATGCGCTCAAGCTCGTTGTGCACGTCCGGACGGTTCCGATAGGCGGGATCGTTTCGGTAAGCCCGGATCGTGCCGCCCAAGATGGCGCGCACCCGATCGCTCGTGCTCACCGCGTGTCCCTTCTGCCCGCCTCGACCTACAGAGCTTAGTGGTGACGAACGGGCATTGGCCGGGAGCGATCCGGGCTAGGAGCGCAGGCCCACGCGCGGGTGCGGACCGCTGGTCGCCACGGGCCGGGGTGCGGTCAGCTCGGCTGCTTTCGCCGTCACCTGGCTGAGGATGTTCAGCTCTCGCTCGAGTTCGGCAATGCGCGCGTTGCGTTCGTTTTCTTCCAGCCGCGCCGACGCGATCGTGGCCTGCAGCGATTCGTTCAGCGAGCGGGTGGTCTGGTTCGCAATCCCCCGGTAGTGGTCGCGCAGTTGCCGCTGAATGGTTTTGAGGCGGTCGCGCGACTCCTTGGTGACGACGAACGAAATATCGTCGACGAACCGGCGGACGTTGTTCTTCGCCTCGTTGCGCACCCGCAGCATCCGGTTCTCCATATCCTCCTTGTACGCCTTCCGGCCCAGCAGCAGGCCGGCGCCGACAGAGAGCGGATTGAACATGCCAAGCCCGGCAAGCGACGTCAGCATGCCGAACATCAGCACCCCGCCGTAGGAGCCGCGCATGCTGGTAACGACTTTGTGTCCCTTGCCAATCGGCTTGGCTTCCATCCGCGCCAGGGCCTTGAAGCCGCCAAAGCTGGCGCCCATTTCGCTGGCAGAGAGTTCGGGCACTTTGACGGCTTCCAGACCGGCCTCCACAAATGTGCGAGCGACTTCGGCCGCCAGCACCTCAGCTCGCTGATAGGCCCAGACGAAGTTGTCACCGACGGCCGTCGCGACTGCCTGCTCGAGCTCGGCGCCGATCTCGGCCCAATGCAGAGTCGGGTCACAGGAGTCGATGACCCTCTCGGTGTGGGAGGTGAGCGCGCGGAACCGCGATCGCAGGTCATGGTCGACATCCGCGGTGAGATCGGCGATGCCGTCGTTGAGCACCTGCTGCCACAGCGCCGTCTGCTGCAATGCGTCCTGGGCTTCCTGTTTGCGCCGCTCCAAATCGGCGGTAAGCGCCTCCCGCGCCTCGGGATCGCCCAGCGCCGACAGCTCGGAATTCACTGACAACGTCAAATGTTCTGCGGCCGATCGCAATTCGGCGACAACGTGATCGCGGGCCCGGTCGTTCTCGCGGGACAGCACCTTCTCGCTGAGGAACTTCACGATGGCCGGGAAGTTTGACTCATCGTTCAGCTCCTTGTCGTTCAGCTGGATCGCGTGGCTGCGCAGCATCGACGACGCTGGGATCATCGGCACCGTCACACCTGCGCGCTGCAGATGAGCACTGTTGGCTTCGACGATCTGACGCCAACGCGGGTACAGGTCGGTCTTGGTGGCGACGATTGCCGCGACCGGGCAGACCTCGAACGCCTGCCGCATGAACGTCATTTCCGGCTCGGTGAACTCCTGGCTGGTGTCGCTGACCATCAGCATCGCGTCGGCCTCCGGCAGAAGGCCCAGCGTCGCGTTCAGGTGGGGTTGGCCGTGGCCGCCGACGCCCGGGGTGTCGATGAACACCAGGCCGCCCTTCAGCAATGGGCTCGGTGCCACCACCTCCAGGCGCAGCACCTCACGGCCACCAGCCTGAGGTGCGCGCCGAAGGTCGTTCTTGATGTCAGCCGTAGGTATCTCGATCGCCTCGACGCCGCCGTCGGGCGTGGTGACGATGAGCTGCGCCAGCGGCTGGTCGCCGTGCACCACGATCGTGGTCACCACGGTGGTCTCGTCGTCACCCACCCGCGAGACCGGCATGTTAAGGAGCGAATTCAGCAGTTGGCTTTTGCCCTGCTTGAGCTGGCCGGCGATCACGACGCGGATCTGGGGGTCGGTGATGCGATCGTGGGCCGCGTTGAGCCGGTCCACCAAGTCGCCGCGGTCATTGGTCTCGGCGATTCGGCGGGTGTGGTCGATCAGCTCGACGATGACCCGGACCTGCCGCGGGTCGCTGGGCTGCGTCACGCCTCACTCCTCACTTGGTCGACTCGGCCTATCGACCAAAGACTGCTATCACGGTACGCACGCGACCGGCGGGGACCATCGTGGTCCCCGCGGGCCGCGCGTTCAGATGTGATCAGAACCCGAGATGGGTTTCCATCCCGGTGTTCAGGTGTGTGCTCTCGTGTACCGACGTGTTGTCGTGCACGGAGCTGTCATACGACGCGGCGGTGTCGTGGACCGGGTTGTCGTGGACCGAGTTGTCGTGGACCGAGTTGTCGTGGACGGAGTTGTCGTGGACCGAGGTATCCGTCGTCGCCGTGGAGGTGTGCGTGACGCGGGTGCTGTTGTCCACGCCGCTGGTGTTGCCGGTACCGTGGATGTCCGTGGCGGTCTGGTTGCCGTGCACCGAGGTGCTGTTGCCCTCGGAGTTGGCCGTCGTCCCGTGGCCGGAGGTCTGGATGACCGTGCCGTCGTGGGAGGTGAGCACGTCGCCGCCCGCAGCGGTGTTGCCCGCGCTGATGCCGTTGTGATCGCCGACCGCGACGTTCGAGTGCGCGCCGGTCCGGATGTCGCCGTTGTTCACCGAGTTCCCGTTCCCGAGGACCGCGCCGTCACCGCTCACGATGTCGCCGTGGTTGGACCCGCCGATCGCGACCGCGCCGGGCCCCTGGGCGCTGGTCTTGTCACCAAGCGTGAAGTCGCCGAAGCCGACGTTGATGCTGTGGTCGTCCTGGATGTTGGTGGTCGGGCTCAGGATGCTGTTGCCGCTGGCCAGTTGGGTGCTCGGCGAGAAGTCGGTTCGGGGAGCCCAGGACGGCGCGTAGTTGGGCTCAAAGCCGCCCAGGCCGTAGTGGCTCGACACCGCGCGCTGCAGGCCGACCACCGGGTCACCTTCGCCGAGCGCCAGGCTCGGGACCGCTGTCGCGGCCACCGACGCGAGCTGCGCGGAGGTGACGGTGGACAGGCCGGCGTCCGCCATCGCACGCTGCGGATCGGCGACGAACGCGGCGGCGTGGCTCTGGTCCCGGAACAGGTCGAGGATGAAGTCGATCACGTTGATCATCGGAGTGCCTTTCGGTTGTCCCTTGGTGAGCTCGTCACCGGGCTGTCCGGTGATCTGTCAGCAACGCTATGGATTCCGCGCTGACCCGGTAACGGGGTAGGGACCCCTGCTTGACCGGCAGGGTGCTGGGGCCTTCCAGCAATCATCGCTAGGGGATTAGGGGCTGAATAGGGGATAATATGGCGTAGCTGACATTTGCCCAAGTCAGAGCGTCGTTTCACCACCACCCCATGCGGGGACCCGGACCGGTTGCTCAGAAGATCTCGAAGCCGGGGTGCTCCGCCGCGAACCCGTGATCGTCCACCACGTGGTGCTCGTAGGAGCCCGGGTCCATCAGGCCGGTACCGTCGTCAGCGACGTGGCCCTCGTCCACCGGCGTGGGCTGGTCGAAACCGACGGCGTCGATGGTGTGCAGATCCGTGCCGGGGTCCGGGGCGTAGTTCGCCGCGACATCCACGGGATGGTCCAGTGGGTGTGCGGCCAACCCGGCGTCCACCTGACGGGTATCGGCGATCGCAGGTTGAGGAACAGGATCGGAGAACGCGTCGAATGCGGCGGTCGCGGCACCACTGGCCCACACATTGTGATCGGGGACGTCAGCATGGCCGCCGGGGGTGCCCATCGACAGCGACTCCGAGACGACCGGGATCAGGTTGTTCACGTCAACGCTGCTGACCTCGGTGAGGTGCGCGTCGGCAATGGCCTGCGAGGGGTCCGCGGCGTAGCGTGCGGCGGCGTCGGGGTCTCGCACAAGCGACATCACAAAGTCGAGCAGCGAGTTTGCCATCACACCTCCTTCAGTACGCGCGCCAGTTACGCGCGCGTCGAGCCGTTGTTGAACTGCTTCGATGCTATCGATCACCAGCTAATAACGGATCGGTGTCGAACCCACCCCAGCGCCGGTAGCGTTAGGGGACTTGGGATTAGGGGTTTGGCCGCGTTTAGGGGATGTCGCCCGCTGCCGGGCCATCGAGCCGCTATGGTGAGGAACGGCCCGACTGGATATTACGAGATTTGATTTACGAGACCTACGTCAGACAGGAATGGGCGACTCGTCATGAGCGACTCAGTGGGGTTGTCGATCGGCATGACCCACCTCGTTGCGGCGCGGGTGGGCAATGCCCCGGTCACGCGTCGCGCTGTGTTGACGTTGTTCGGAAACCGGGCGCCCGAAGTCGGTGTGCCTGCGGACAATCCGAATCTGACAGAGCCGGGCCTGGTGCTGACCGGATTTGTCGAACGTGTCGGTGACCCGGTCCCGCTCGTCGCTTCCGACGGCTCCACGCACCGTGCCGACCAGTTGCTGGTCGAGGCGCTCGACGCGATGGTCAGGGCACTCGGCGGGGATCCTCCCTCGGAGGTCTCGATCGCCGTCCCCGCGCACTGGAGCCCGGCGGTGCTGGGGGCGCTGCGGGGCTCGCTGCGCACCAAAGCCAATCTGTCGCCCCATGGGATTGCGCCGTCTCTGATCCCCGACGCCGCGTCGGCGCTGGCCGCGCTGCAGGTCAGCCCTGGCCTGCCCGATAACGGGATTGTGGCGCTGCTCGACTTCGGCGGTACCGGCACCAGCATCACGCTGGCCGACGCGGCGAACAACTTCGAGCCGGTCGACGAGACCGTCCGCTACACCGAGTTTTCCGGCGACCAGATCGACCAGGCACTGCTGACGCATCTGCTGGCCGACATCAGCCAGGCCGGCGGCATGGACCCCACGGGCACGGTTGCCGTCGGCGCGCTGAGCCGGCTGCGCGAACAGGCCCGGGAGGCCAAGGAACGCCTGTCGGCCGAGACCGCGACCGAGCTGCCCGCCGAATTGCCCGGTTACCACTCCGACATCCGGGTGACCCGCACCGAGCTGGAAAGCCTGATCCGCGGTCCGTTCGCAGGCGTTATATATGCGCTGGAAGAGTTGTTGGAGCGCAATAGGATTGCGGGCGCGAACCTGTCGGCCATCGCCACGGTCGGCGGTGGCGCGAACATCCCGTTGATCACCCAGCGGCTGTCCGAGCGTTTTCGCGTTCCGCTGATCACCACCCCGCAACCGGCCCTCAACACCGCGGCGGGCGCGGCGCTCATCGCCTCGCGCGGACCGGTTGACGCGGCGACCGGCCTCGCGACCGCCGCCGATGCACCGACAAGCATGGGCGAAGCGGCGTGGGCCGCCGGTGCCGCCGGACTGGCCGCCGCCGAATCGGCTGCCGACGGTGCCGCGTCGGCCACCTTCCGTGCGCTGGCCTGGTCACAGGAGCAGGGCGGCGCCAACGAGCCGGTGCCCTACTCCGGCGCCGACTACGACTACGACCCTGGTGCCACCGGTGTCCGTCCGCAGATGGAGTTCCTGCCGCCTGAGGAACCGGCGCCCGTCGAGGAGCCGCTGCCGTGGTATCGCCGCCCGCAGCTGATCTTCGCGGGGGCGGCGGTGCTGCTGTTGGCCGCAGTCGGCGGCCTGGCGTACACACTGACCAGCAAGAGCAGCAATTCCGGCGGGACACCGACGGCCACGTCGCCGGCCGTCACCAATCCCCAGTCGCCCGGGGTTCCGTTGACCCAGACCGTCACCGTCACGGGGAGCAACGGCAGCCCGACCGTCGTCACGCCGCCTGCGCCCGCTCCGGCGCCGGGACCGGGACCTGGACCGGGACCCACATCGCAGGCGCCGCCGACGACCACCGACAACACCACGACCACGACCTACACCACCACGACCACTCAACCCACCACCACGACTCAGCCGACGACGACGACCACGGCACCCCCGGTCACCACGACCACGGCCGCGCCACCCACCACCAGCGCCGCGCCGCCGACGTCGAGCGCCGCGCCCCCGCCTTCGTCCCGCCGAGTAGTCCCCCTCTTTCCCCCGGGGTGACCACGAAGCGACGACAGCCATGAGCAGCCCGCCATCGAGCGACCTTCCGGCGCCGGCACGTGACCTGGTCGGCAGTTTGAGCGACGATCCCGCCGCGCCAGCGAAAATCCTCGTCGTCGGCGGAATGGGGACCGGCAAGACCACGGTGCTGACGGCCGTGCGGGCGGCGTTGCGCTCGGCGGGCGTGGAGGTCTCGACGCGCCCCCTGCAACCGGGAGAACCCGTCCCCGCCGCGCTGGTTGTCGACGACGCCCACCTGTTGTCGGATGCGGAACTGCGTGCACTCACCGAGCGGGTGGCCGACCCTGCCGCCACCGTCGTCGTCGCGACTCAGCCCTACCAGCATCACGGCCCACTGCGGGCGCTGATCGTGGCAATGGAGCGGGAGAACCCCGTGGTCGTGCTGGGCGCGCTGCCGTCCACCGAGCTGCACCGCGACGCAGTCGCCGCATTGGGTGGGCCGACGTCGGCCGAGGTCGGCCGTGCCCTGATGACGGCGACCGCCGGGCTGCCCTTCCTCGTGCAGGCTGCGCTGCACGCCGCCCACAGCACCGACGACGGACAGCCGGCGGCGGTGATCGGGCAGGCTGCCCGGTTTGCCTTGATCGACCGGCTGCGCGCCGTCGACGAATCAGTCCTCGACACGCTGCTCATCGCGTCGTTGAGCCCTGATCTCGGCGCCGCCGATGTCGCCGAGGCACTGCGCGTGCCGGCCGAGAAGGCCCAGTCGCTGGTGGATCGGGCAAGGGGCAGCGGGTTGATGGAGCCGTCGCACAGCCCGTCGTTTCTGCGGTCCGTGCACCGCGCCGTCGCGCAGATCCTCGGCGCCGCACGCCATTCCGACGTTGAAAAAGCCTTGTTGACAACGCAATTCGAGCTGCAGACGATGTCGACCGACCTCGCGTTGAGGCTGGCTGAGCATGGCGTGCGCGACGAGCGACTAGCCGGCGTGCTCGAAGCACAGGCCGAGCAGTCGCCCGGTCAGCCGGCCCAGGCCGCCCGGCTGTACCGCGCGGCGGTCGACGCCGGGGCGAGCCGGCTCAACGCCCGGCTCGCCGATGCACTGGCCCTCACCGGCGACTGCGCGACGGCCGGACGGCTCGCCGACGATCTGTTGTCGTCGGAGGACAGCGCCGAGCGTGCGGCGGCCGTCCGGATCGCTGCGTCGGTCGCAGTCCACGATGGCAACGCGGGCCAGGCCGCTGATCTGTTTCGTTGGCTCGGCCCGCAATCGGACGCGGTGGTGAGCGCCGCGGGGGCGGTCGTGCTGCTCGGCGCCGGTGACCTCGCCGCCGCCGCCGCGATGCTCAACGCACAGGACGCCGGTCCACCGACTACCGCCGCACGCGCTGCGCGCAGCCTGGCAGCCGGCCTGCTGCTGACTCTGGACCAGCCGTTCTCGGTGGCGATCGGCCGCCTCGGCCAGGCGCTGAGCGGTGAACCCGCGATGCGGGGTGTCGCTCCGGACACCCCCGCCGCGCTGGTCACGTTGGCTGCGCTGCACGGCGGCGACGGGGTTTGGGCACGCAGCGTGATCGGTCGGGCAGTACGCGCCGGTGGTGACGACTCCCGCACAGGCGGGAGGTGCCCCCAGTTCGCGCAGCGGCACCGGCTGCTGCGCGGCTGGGTCAAGATGTTCGACGGCCAACTCACCTCGGCCGGTACCGACGTGGCCATGTTGGGTGACGCGCCGCTGCACGGCCGCGACGCGCTGTGGGCAGCGGCGCTGCGCACAGGTCTGGCCCGGCGCAACGGCGACGGCGGCGCCCTGCAGAAGAACTGGTATGCCGCGATCGAGGTGCTGGCCGAGTACGACGTCGACCTGTACTCGCTGTTGCCGCTGGGCGAGCTCTGGATCGCCGCTGCGCGGCTGCGTCACGTGGACCGCCTGCAGCATGCGCTGGACCAGGCGTTCGGGCTCCTCGAGCGGCTCGGAAACCCCGTGCTGTGGTCGGCGCCGCTGCACTGGGCGGGCGTGCACGCCGGGATTCTGGCGAATTCACCTGAAGCCGTCGCGCCGCACGGCAAGGCGTTGACCTCGGCCGCGGCCGAGAGCGCATTCGCGAAGTCGCTGGCCCGGGCGGGACGGGTGTGGCTGCGGGTCCTGGCGAACCACGTGGACACCGACGAGGTGACCGCCGCAGCACGCGGCCTTGCAGAATTCGGCCACACCTGGGACGCCACCAGGCTGGCCGGTCAGGCCGCGCTGCAGACCACCGACACGCGGGTGTCCGGCGCGATGCTGCAGCTGGCCCGCGACCTGAAGATGAGTTCCGCCGCCGATGAGGCGCCGGTCGCCGAAGCGCGCGCGGTGGGCCCGGCCGGGCCTGCGCGCACACGGCAGATGCCTGCCGGCTCGGCAGCGCGGCTGTCCGAGCGCGAACGGGAGGTCGCCGAATTGCTGCTGCTCGGCCTGCCCTACCGCGACATCGGCGGCCAGCTGTTCATCTCGGCGAAGACCGTCGAGCATCACGTGGCACGCATCCGCCGCCGCCTGGGCGCGGAATCGCGTTCCGAGATGCTCTCCATGCTCCGCGCGATGCTGGCCCCGCAGGCCTGAGCATTGACTTAGGGCAGCCTACGTCGTGGCCTGTACCTGCGAGATGTCAGTATGAGCACGCAACGGAGAAACGTTACCGATCAGTAACTTCAGGGAAGTTACTATTGGGTAACTTGCGAATTGGAGGGCGACGCGCGTGACCACGCAGACGCTGATCAGGCTGACGATTGGCCTGCTGATGACCGCGACGGTGGCGGTGCTGGCGACCCGGCGGGTGCTGTGGCTGGCCAACTTGGTCCGATCCGGGCAACCGGTAGGACCGGAGCGCACCGACAATCTCGGTGAGCGGATCAAGACGCAGATCGTGGAGGTGTTCGGGCAGACCCGGCTGCTGCGGTGGTCGATTCCGGGCCTGGCCCACTTCTTCACGATGTGGGGCTTTTTCATCCTGATCACCGTCTACATCGAGGCCTACGGCACGATCTTCCAGCCGAACTTCCACATCCCGTGGGTCGGCCGCTGGGCGGTGCTGGGGTTCCTGCAGGACTTTTTCGCGATCGCGGTGCTGCTCGGCATCATCACGTTCGCGGTGATTCGCATCATGCAGGAGCCCAAGCAGCACGGGCGCGCGTCGCGGTTCTACGGCTCGCACACCGGCGGTGCCTGGCTGATCCTGTTCATGATCTTCAACGTCATCTGGACGTACTTCCTGTTCCGCGGGTCCTCGGTCAACACCGGCAACTTCCCGTACGGCAACGCCGCCTTCGCGTCGCACCTGATGGGCATGGTGCTGCACCCGCTCGGCGTGCATGCCAACGAGGTCATCGAGACCGTCGCGCTGATGTTGCACATCGCCGTCATGCTGGTGTTCCTGCTGATCGTGCTGCACTCCAAGCACCTGCACATTTTCCTGGCGCCCATCAACGTCACGTTCAAGCGGTTGCCGGACGGCCTCGGGCCGCTGCTGCCGGTCGAGCACGACGGCAAGCCGATCGACTTCGAGGATCCTCCGGAGGACGCCGTGTTCGGCCGCGGCAAGATCGAGGACTTCACCTGGAAGGGCTTGCTCGACTTCGCGACATGCACCGAGTGCGGGCGCTGCCAGTCGCAGTGTCCGGCCTGGAACACCGGCAAGCCGCTGTCACCCAAGCTCGTCATCATGGATCTGCGCGATCACTGGATGGCCAAGGCGCCGTACATCCTCGGCGAGAAGCCGTATCCGCTGGAGGGGCTCGACCTCGAGACCCCCAGGGAAGAAGCCCACCACGTGCCGGAATCCGGGTACGGGCGCATTCCGGGCTCGGTGCCTGCGCAGGCACTGCGGCCGCTGGTCGGAACCGAGGAGCAGGGCGGTGTGATCGACCCGGACGTGTTGTGGTCGTGCACCACGTGCGGCGCGTGCGTCGAGCAGTGCCCTGTCGACATCGAGCACATCGACCACATCGTCGACATGCGCCGCTACCAGGTGATGATGGAGTCGGAGTTCCCCTCCGAGCTCGCGGTGCTGTTCAAGAACCTGGAAACCAAGTCCAACCCGTGGGGCCAGAACGCGAAGGACCGGCTCAACTGGATCGACGAGGTCGACTTCGACGTCCCGGTGTACGGGGTCGACGCCGACAGCTTCGACGGTTACGAGTACCTGTTCTGGGTCGGCTGCGCGGGCGCATTCGAGGATCGGGCCAAGAGGACGACGAAAGCCGTCGCCGAACTGCTGGCGATCGCGGGCGTCAAATATCTCGTGCTGGGCGCCGAGGAGACCTGCAACGGCGACTCGGCGCGTCGGTCCGGCAACGAATTCCTGTTCCAGCAGTTGGCGCAGCAGGCCGTCGAAACGTTGAACGGCGTGTTCGAGGGCGTCGAGACCGTCGACCGCAAGATCGTGGTGACCTGCCCGCACTGCTTCAACACCATCGGGCGCGAATACAAGCAGTTGGGTGCCAATTTCACGGTGCTGCACCACACTCAGCTGCTGAACCGGCTGGTGCGTGACAAGAAGCTGGTGCCGGTCGCGCCGGTGAGCCAGGACGTCACGTATCACGACCCGTGCTACCTCGGTCGGCACAACAAGGTGTACGAGGCGCCCCGCGAGTTGATCGAGGCGTCCGGCGTGACGCTGCGGGAAATGCCGCGGCATGCCGAGACCGGCTTGTGCTGTGGCGCTGGCGGTGCGCGGATGTGGATGGAAGAGCACATCGGCAAGCGCGTGAACCACGAGCGCGTCGACGAGGCGATCATGACCGACGTGTCGAAGATCGCCACCGGCTGCCCGTTCTGCCGGGTGATGATGACCGACGGCCTGACCGACCGTCAGGAGACCGGCAAGGGCGAGGGCATGGAGGTGCTCGACGTCGCGCAGCTGCTGCTGGGTGCCCTCGACCGGGACACGGTGCAGTTGCCGCCAAAGAAGAAGCCGGAACCGGTCGCGAAAGCCGCGCCCGCGGCGAAGACGAGCGCTCCCGCGCAGGCACCGGCAGAGCCGAAGGGTGAGGCGGCGGAACAACAGACCGCCAAAGCCGTTACAGGCCTGGGCATCGCGGGCGGCGCAAAGCGGCCGGGCGCGAAGAAAGCCGCACCCGCGCCCGCCGCCGAAACACCTGCTGCGGCAACGGAAGCGCCGACCGGAGCGGAACCTGCGAAGGCGCACCCGGTCAAGGGTCTTGGCATCGCGGGCGGCGCAAAGCGGCCGGGCGCGAAGAAAGCCGCACCGGCCACCGAAAAGCCCGACCACGAAGGCGAACCCACCGTGGTCCAGCCGCCCAACGCCGATCCCGCGAAGGCCGAGCCGGTCAACGCGCAACCGGTGAAGGGGCTCGGGATCGCCGCGGGCGCCAAGCGTCCCGGCGCCCGCAAGACGACTGCCGCAGCGCCACCGAAGCCGGCGGCACCGGCGGCTGACGTGCCTGCTGCGGAACCCGAAGCGCCACAACAAGAGTCGGACGCCAACGGCGAGACCAGCACAGCCACTCCACCGGCCAAGGGCCTGGGCATCGCCCGCGGTGCACGTCCGCCGGGTAAACGCTGAGGCGGGCCGGTGGGCGAAATTCGCTGGACAGCAATGGCACGATGGTGGATGTGACCACTCATCAGGTGCCGTGGCATACCGGCCACCACCATCATCGGCAGCGCACGTTCGCCCAGTCGACGAAGCTGCAGGACGTCCTCTACGAGATACGCGGGCCGGTGCACGACCATGCGGCGCGGCTGGAGGCCGAGGGTCACCGAATCCTCAAGCTGAACATCGGCAACCCGGCGCCGTTCGGGTTCGAAGCGCCCGACGTGATCATGCGCGACATCATCCAGGCGCTGCCGCATGCCCAGGGCTACTCCGACTCCAAGGGCATCCTGTCGGCGCGCCGGGCGGTCGTCACCCGCTATGAACTCGTCGAGGGTTTCCCGCGCTTCGACGTCGACGACGTGTACCTCGGCAACGGCGTCTCCGAGCTGATCACGATGACGCTGCAGGCGTTGCTGGACAACGGCGATCAGGTGCTGATCCCCGCGCCGGACTACCCGCTGTGGACGGCGTCGACCTCGCTGGCCGGCGGCACCCCGGTGCACTATCTGTGCGACGAGACGCAGGGCTGGCAGCCCGACATCGCCGATATCGAGTCGAAGATCACCGAGCGCACCAAGGCCCTGGTGGTGATCAACCCGAACAATCCGACAGGCGCGGTATACGGCCGCGAAATCCTGACGCAGATGGCCGAATTGGCGCGCAAGCATCAGCTGCTGCTGCTCGCCGACGAGATCTACGACAAGATTCTCTACGACGACGCCGAGCACGTGGCGATGGCGTCGGTAGCCCCCGATGTGCTGTGCCTCACTTTCAACGGTCTTTCGAAGGCCTACCGGATCGCCGGGTACCGGGCCGGCTGGCTCGCCATCACCGGGCCGAAGGAGCACGCAAGCAGCTTCATTGAGGGCATCAGCCTGCTGGCCAACATGCGACTGTGCCCGAATGTACCCGCCCAGTACGGCATTCAGGTTGCGCTCGGCGGTCACCAGAGCATCGAGGATCTGGTACTGCCGGGCGGCCGGTTGCTCGAACAGCGCGACGTCGCATGGTCCAAGCTCAACGACATCCCAGGCGTGTCTTGCGTCAAGCCGCAGGGCGCGTTGTACACGTTCCCGCGCCTCGACCCCGAGGTGTACGACATCGTCGACGACGAGCAACTGGTGCTCGACCTGCTGCTGCAGGAGAAGATCCTGGTCACCCAGGGCACGGGCTTCAACTGGCCGGCGCCGGATCACCTGCGCATCGTCACCCTGCCATGGGCGCGTGACCTGGCCGCGGCCATCGAGCGGCTCGGCAACTTCCTGGCCAGCTACCGCGGCTGACCCGGCCGAGGTGGCGCAACGCTCACAGAAAGCGCCACGAGAGAGCACATACGCTGTTGCGCGTGGCGCACTCACACTCGCACTCGCACTCACACGGGTCAGCTGCCGGTCCGGCACCGCTGAGTCCGCTCGCCGTCAAGATCGTGGTCGGTGCGCTCGCCGCGATCGGGATTGCCGTCCTTATCGGGGCAGTCTGGCTGTGGCCGAGCCGTCAAAAGGTGGATATCCCGTTGCCGTTCCAGAGCGCCACCGGCGGTGCCGTGACCACCGAGGCCGGACACGTCACGGTGAGCAGCATCGCTGCTTGCGGAAGCCCCTCTGCCGGAAAGGTGTTGACCGCACCGCCGGTATCCGGAGCACCGGGTGGCGCCCAGTGCTCCGAGGTGCTGATCTCGATCGACTCCGGCCCGAATGCCGGGGCCGAAACACTGCTGGAGTTCAGCCCCGGGCCGGGGCAGCCGAAGCTCGCCGCCGGGGACCACATCCGCATCATCCGGCAGGTCGATCAGCAGGGCACGACGAGTTACGGGTTCTACGACTACGAGCGGACATGGCCGTTGATCTGGCTGTCGGCGTTGTTCGCGGTGGTGGTCGTCGCGGTGGCGCGCCTGCGCGGGTTGCTCGCCCTGGTCGGCATCCTGGTGGCGTTCCTGGTGCTGGTGGTGTTCCTGCTGCCGGCGCTGCGCGCCGGCGCGCCCGCGGTACCGGTGGCGCTGGTGGCCTCCGCGGCGATCCTCTACGTCGTGATCTACCTCGCTCACGGGGTGAGCCTGCGCACCAGTGCCGCGCTTTTGGGCACGCTCACGTCGCTGCTGCTCGCCGGGCTGCTGTCGTGGGCGGCGATCGGTGTGGCGCACTTGACCGGCCTCTCACAGGACCAGAACGCCGACGTTGCCGCCTACCTGGGAAACGTGTCGATCACCGGCCTCCTGCTGGCCGGGTTCATCATCGGCTCGCTCGGTGTGCTCAACGACGTCACCGTCACCCAGGCGTCGGCTGTGTTCGAGCTGGCCAATGTCGGCGAAGGGACCTCACGTCGGGCGGTGTTCCTCGGCGCGATGCGGGTGGGACGCGACCACATCGCCAGCACGGTGTACACCCTGGTGCTGGCCTACGCCGGCAGCTCGCTTCCGCTGCTGCTGCTGTTCTCGGTGGCCAACCGCTCACTTGGCGACGTCCTGACCGGTGAGAGCGTGGCCATCGAGATCGTCCGCTCGGCGGTGGGCGGCATCGCGCTTGCGCTGTCGGTGCCCCTGACCACGGCGATCGCCGCCGTGCTGGCCACCCCGGGAGCTACGACCGGTCGAGCAGCTCCAACAGGTAACCGCCATAGCCCGACTTCAACAGCTCGTGGGCCCGGTTCGCCAGCTGCTCGTCGTCAATGAACCCGACCCGCCACGCGACTTCCTCGGGCACGCTGATCTTCAGGCCCTGCCGCCGCTCGATCGTACGGACGTAGTCGGCGGCGTCGAGCAGCGAGTCGAACGTCCCGGTGTCGAGCCACGCCGTGCCGCGGGCGAGCACTTCCACCGACAGCCCACCGCGATTGAGGTAGATCTGGTTGACCTCCGTGATCTCGTACTCGCCGCGGTCCGATGGCCGCAGCGACCGCGCGATCTCCACGACATCGTTGTCGTAGAAGTACAGTCCGGGCACCGCGTAGTGAGACTTGGGTGTCGCCGGTTTCTCCTCGAGCGACAACGGGACACCGTCGTCGCTGAACTCCACCACGCCGTACGCAGATGGATTGGCCACCCAGTACGCGAAAATAGCTCCCCCGCTGACGTTTCCGAAGCGACGAAGGCTTGTCCCAAGACCGGGGCCATAGAAGATGTTGTCGCCCAATACCAATGCCACCGAATCGGCACCGATGTGCTGCGCCCCGATCACGAACGCCTGGGCCAGGCCATCGGGGCGATCCTGCGTCGCATAGCTGATGTCGACGCCGAATGCGGACCCGTCACCGAGCAGCCGGTGGAAACCGGGGGCGTCGTGCGCGGTGGTGATCACCAGGATGTCCCGTATCCCAGCCATGATCAGCGTGGACAGGGGGTAGTAGATCAACGGCTTGTCGTACACGGGCAGCAGCTGCTTGCTGATGCCCAGCGTGATCGGGTACAGCCGGGTTCCCGATCCGCCGGCCAGGATGATCCCGCGCATGACTGCAGCCTAACCAGCGGTGAGGTCCTCCTCGGTGAGCTCGGTCGCCGCCAGTGCCGACGCGAGGTCTTTGTGGCGGAACACCGACGTCACCTTGTCGTGCACGACGCGGAACGCCGACGCCATCGCCGACACAGTGCCCGGATCCGCCGCCGCGCGCACCTGCTGCTCCGTGACCACCACTCCATCGTGCACATACATGCGGCCCGGCTCGGCGGTAAATCCCGACGTGGTGGCCCATCTGCGCAGCGCTTCATGGCCCTGGATGGCGCCGTGTTCGTCACCGACGTCGATGTCGTCGCTGGACAGCTCGACGAGCGTGTCGAGGTCCGATGCGTTCAACGCGTCGTGCCAGGCGAGGACGGTCGCGATCTCCGAAGTGGTCATGGCTGCAAGTTTCTCTGTCAGAACGGGGTGTAGTCGAGCCAGTGCCGCCACGCGCCGGCGTCGCCTTTGACCGTGATCTGGGGGCCGTCAGCGGGAAGCCGGCGCACAGTAGTCAGGAACAGCGCTGTGGCCGGTGCGCTGACCGTTGCGTCGGCGTTGTGAACGTGCCCTGTCGAGAGGCTCACCGCGCCGCCGTGACCGCGCAGTGCCCAGTCGCCGCCGTCGTCGGCGTGCAGCTGCAGCGTCTGACCGTCAGCCAGCGGCAAGGGGGCCTCGGTGGCTTGGACTTCGACGCGCTCCAGCCACTCCGTCAGACCGTCGGCGGCCAGTTGCGGGGAGAGGTGATAGTCGGCGCCCAGCGCGAGCGTCGCGTCGGCGCGATGCACGGTTACCTCGTGCAGCCGCCGCCGCACCCACCAGGCCGCGGGCCTCGGGCCCAGGAACGTCCACACCTCTGGACCGGCGCCGACGCGCCCGACGGCGTCGACGACGGCCTGCGCACCGCCGTACAGCCAGTCGATCGCACCGTCGGCGTCGTTGGGCGGCTTTCCGTCTCGAGCCGTGCGCGGGTCCAGGTACTCGGTGAGCCGGTCCTCGACGATCTGGGCCGCCCAGTGGTCGCCCCGGCCGACATGGCGCAGCAGCTGCTTGAGCGTCCACCCGGGGCAGGTGGGCACCGGCGTCGCCGGGTCCGCGTTGTGCAGCAGCTCTCCGAAAAGCCGGTTCTCCGCTAGCAGCGCCGCCGAGTAGTCCACGTCACGAACTTACTGCGCTGCGGGTGGCGCCCAGCGCGACCGGCAACGACGACCAGCCGCGCAGCACCCGGGTGTCACGCCGGTTGCCGCGGCCGGCGAGGCGGGCGTCAGGATAGCGCTCGAAGAAGGTCCGCAACCCGACTTCACCTTCGGCCCTGGCCAGTGCGGCACCCAGACAGAAATGCCGACCGCCGGAGAACGACAGATGCTTGTTGGCGTTCGGCCGTGTGATGTCGAACCGATGCGGATCCTCGAAGGCTTCTGGGTCGCGGTTCGCACCGGCCAGGTAGATGATCACCATCTCGCCGCGTCGGACCCGGGTGCCTGCGAGATCGATGTCGGTACGGGCCACTCGGCCGGTCATCTGAACCGGTGATTCCAGCCGCAGGATCTCCTCGACGGCGTTCGGCCACAGCTCCGGGCGCACGGCCAGGGTTTGCACGTGTTGCGGCGCTTCCAGCAGCATCTTGATGCCGTTCCCCAGCAAATTCACCGTCGTCTCGAATCCGGCGACCAGCACCAGGCCGGCGGTGGCCTGCAGTTCGCGCTGGGTGAGCCGCCCATCCTCGTCGGCGGCCCCGATCAGCTGACTCATCAAATCGTCGCCGGGATTGCGGCGCAGTCGTCGCAGGTGCTCGTCCAGCCACACGTTGAAGCCCTCGATGCCACGGTAGACGCGCTGGTACTGCAGCCACGACAGGCCGATGTCGAGGCTGGGGGCGGCGAGCTCACCGAAGTTCAGGATCTGCTGACGGTCCGCGTCGGGCACGCCGAGGATGTCGGCGATCACGGTGACGGGCAGTTGCGAACAGTAGCGTTCGACGACGTCGACGATCCCCGCCTGGTTGCCCATGTCGTCGAGCAACCTGATCGCGGTCTCCTCGACGCGGTCTCGCAGCGCCGCTACGGCCCGGGTCGTAAAGACCGACGACACCAGCTTGCGGTAACGGGTGTGTTCGGGGGGTTCGACGGACAGCAGCGACGGCGGCTGTAACGGATGCAGCAGACCGCTGTCGGTGTGCTGCTGCACCCAGCGCAGCGGCTTGGGCAGGCTCGAACCCATCACCAGCACCCGGAAGTCGTCGGAGCGCAGCAAGTCATACGCGATTTCATGGTCGACGGTCAGGTACACATCCCGGCATCGCACCAGCCGTCCCATGGATCGCAGTTCCTCGATGAACTCGATCGGGTTGGCCCGCACGGAGGGGTCCGCGATCAGGCGGCCTCGCGGATCGCCGCGGCGAGCCCCGGCAGAGGCCAGCGCCCGGATCACCCCGTGCATTGCCACCCAGCGGATCCGTTGCCTCATGGATCCGAGCTTAGTCTCGCCGCGGCGCTAGGCGGCCGGTGGTTCGGCGACCCGACGGCCCAGGCCAAAGAGCCGCCACCCGGCGTTTGTCCAGCGCGTGCTGTCGAGACAATTGCGGCCGTCCACAACGACTTTGGCGCGCACTGTGTCGGCGAGGCCGTGGGGGTCGATGTCGACGAACTCCCGCCACTCCGTCAGCACCAGCACGGCGTCGGCGCGGTCGCAAGCCTCCCTCACGGATGTCGAGTAGTTCAGGGTGGGGAATATCCGCCGCGAATTCTCCATCGCCTTCGGGTCGTAGACGTTGACGTTCGCGCCGTTGAGTTGCAGCATGCCCGCGACGTTGAGGGCCGGCGAATCGCGGACGTCGTCGGACTCGGGTTTGAACGCCGCGCCGAGGACTGCGATGTTCGCACCCAGCAGCGAGCCACCGCACGCCCTTGCGGCCAGCTCGACCATCAGCGTGCGGCGCCGCATGTTGATGCTGTCGACCTCGCGAAGGAACGTCAGCGCGTGGCTGGCACCGAGCTCGCCCGCGCGTGCCATGAATGCCCGGATGTCTTTGGGCAGACACCCGCCCCCGAAACCCAGTCCGGCATTGAGGAATCGGCGACCGATGCGGGGGTCGTAGCCCAGCGCGTCAGCGAGCACCGTGACATCGGCGTCGGCGGCTTCGCACACTTCGGAAATCGCGTTGATGAACGAGATCTTCGTTGCCAGAAACGCGTTGGCCGAAACCTTCACGAGCTCGGCGGTCTGCAGATCGGTGAGCAGGAACGGCACGCCGGCGCCCAGCAGTGGTGCGTACAGCTCGCGGACCGCGATCTCGGCGCGAAGCGAATCAGGTTGCACGCCAAGCACAATGCGGTCGGGACGCAACGTATCGTGTACCGCGTAGCCTTCGCGGAGGAACTCCGGGTTCCACGCGACTTCGACGTCGACCCCCTCAGGTGCGAGGGTGCGGGCCCGGGTCGCGAGTTCTGCCGCCGTGCCGACGGGAACAGTCGACTTGCCCACCACGACCGCCTGCCGGCGCAGCCGCGGCACCAGTGTGTCGATCACCGCGTGCACATAGCGCAGGTCGGCCGTGTACTCCCCCTTCTTCTGCGGGGTGCCGACACCGAGAAAATGCACATCGGCGAATTCGGCCGCCTGATCGTAGTCGGTGGTGAACCGCAGTCGGCCGGCAGCAAGGTTCTCGCACAGCATCTTTCGCAGACCGGGTTCGTAGAACGGCACGTCACCGGCGGCCAGCTTGGCCACCTTCCCGGGATCGATGTCGACACCGAGGACCTCATGCCCGAGCTCAGCCATCCCGGCGGCATGCGTGGCGCCCAGGTAGCCCGTGCCGAATACGGTGCACCGCATACCACCTGTATAGGAGGCGGCGATGAGCTAACCGCGTCGTGACACTGAGCGGCAGGCCAACAGCAGGTAACGGACTAGCTGCCGGGGGACGGCCACAACGGCGAACGCGACCCGCCCGAGCCACCAGAACCCGAGCTGCCAGACCCTGAGCTGCCGGATCCTGAGCTGCCGGGGGACGGCCCGTAGCCGCCGGAGCCGTAACCTCCGGAACCGGAACTACCGGAGCTACCCGAGCTACCGGAGCTACCGGAGCCGGAACCACCCGAGCCGTCCGGGTATTGCGGGTACTGCGGCGACTGAGGCGCCTGGCTCTGCGGGGGGTATTGCGGGTACTGCTGCGGTGGGTTCTGCGGCCACTGCTGCGGCGGGTTCTGCGGGTACTGCTGCGGTGGGTTCTGCGGCCACTGCTGCGGTGGCGGCGAATACCACGGCGGGCGCTCCTGCACCGGCGGCCGCAAGATCGGCCGCAGCGGGAAGCCGATGATCGGCGCCGGCGGCGGTATGTACACCGGCGGCGCAGCCGGAGGCGAGTACACCGGGGCCGGTGCCGCCGGCGGGTCGACAGGGACAGGCGCGGCGGGGACCGGGGCCGGTGGGGCGGCTGCGGGTGCCGGCGGAGGCTCCGCGGCGGGCGCCGGTGCCTTCGGCGCGGGCGCCTCGACGAAAACCGTGCGCGGAGACTGGGGTTGCGGGGCCTGCTGCACCACCGGCACGGGTGCCGGGATGGTCTCAGCCGGCGGCTGAGGGGCCGGTTGCACCGGCGGCGCGTTCTGGGCCGCGGGAGAAGCAGGCGCTGCGGTGCTGGGCAGAATGACGCTGTCGCCGGGGTTGGGTCGCTGGTCGACCGTCGGTCGAATGCTGACGGCCAACGAAATCACCAGTGCGACCACGCCGACCACAAAGATGCCGGTCAGGGAGCTGCCGACGAGCAGGAATGGCTTACGGCCCTGCGGGGACGGGTCAACCGCGTCATCGGCAGCGTCGGCGGTGCTCACCCGGCTGGCGGGAGCGAGCTGGGTGGCCGCTGCCGGGTCTACGGCGTAGGTGGCAGCTGCCGGGTCCACGGCGTAGGTGGCACCTGCGGTGGTGCCGTCCGGGTCCTGCGAGTAGGCCAGCCCGACGGTGGACGCTTCGAAGCGCGGGGCGTTGGCCGCGGCCAGCGCAGCCCCGCGGGCCAGCGCGACGTCGCCGTCCTCGGGCGCGCTCACCGGGATCGGCACCAGGTGTTCGAGGTGCTCCTTCACGGAGCTGACGTCGACCCCGGACCCGACGATGAACACGCCCGCCGGCCGCGCGTCGTGCTCCTTCAGGCTGGTGACCATCTCCGTGAGTACGGTCATCACGTCGGCGCCGTGCAGGCTGCTGCCGAGCACATTGACGATCGAGCCGTCGGAAGTCTCTACGACCGACAGCGTCGCGGCGTCCCGCTCGATGAACATCAGCGCGGTCTTGTCGTAGCCGACCGCCCGGCCCACCGCTTGGGCCAGCGCGCCTGCCGCATGCAGCTCCGAGATCAGCGTCACGTTCTCGATGCCGTGGAGGGCCAGCGCCTCGCGCAGCGCGGCGGCTTCGTCGCGGTCGCTCCACGTCACGCCCGTTGTGATCAACTTGTGGCCACCGGCATTGGCGCTCTCCTGGGTGCCCAACACCGCGGCGATCACTTGCTCCGGTGCGCTCGGCGTTGCCGAACCGTCGATGCCGGTGATGTCGAAGACATCATGATCGACTGTCAGACCGTCGGCCCTTTCGCCTTCGACCAGCACCATGCGGACCGCCGTGGGTGCCATCGACACGCCAAGTACGATCTCCACTGCCCCTCCACAATGTTTGCTACGTTAGCTGAAATCACTTGTGGGCACGTACCCCAACTACGCCGTCAACCCGATACTTCATCGCGTCGTCAGCCTTGAGCGTTACATTTCCCGACGTTAGCTGATCTTGATGGAGTCACTGGTTGAACAGCGACGGCGCCTGCCCACAAAGGAACCTGCGGGGTAGACCCTACCCGTGCAGCCTGACACGCGCGCCGGACAACTTCAGTCGGCGCGACTTCAGGTCGAAGGGGTCCCGAAGTTCTGGTAGGACCGCGACGGCGTCGGCCCGCGCTGGCCCTGGTATTTCGAACCGACTTTCGCGCTGCCATAAGGGTGTTCGGCCGGGCTGGTGAGCCGCAGCAGGCACAGTTGGCCGATCTTCATTCCGGGCCACAGAGTGATCGGCAGATTGGCGACATTGGACAGCTCGAGGGTGATATGGCCACTGAAGCCCGGGTCGATGAAGCCCGCGGTCGAGTGGGTCAGCAGGCCGAGCCGCCCCAGCGATGACTTGCCCTCCAGCCGGCCCGCCAGGTCGTCGGGCAGCGTACACAGCTCGAGGGTGGACCCGAGCACAAACTCGCCTGGATGCAGCACGAACGGCTCCCCGTCCACGGGCTGAACGAGGCTTGTCAGCTCGTCCTGCTGCCGAGCCGGGTCGATGTGCGTGTAACGGGTGTTGTTGAACACCCGAAACAGGCTGTCGAGCCGAACGTCGACGCTGGACGGCTGCACGAGCCTCTCGTCGAACGGATCGATGCCCAGACGCCCGGCGTCGATTTCGGCACGGATATCGCGGTCGGAGAGCAACACGCGACGAGCGTATCGGCTGGCTTCTCACTTGCGAGCAGACACAAAAACCGCTCCGCCTTCGGCGTGTCGAAGACTTTTGCGTCTCCTCGCCAGAGGTGCTGTACCGATGGCCCGTTGCTGCTAACCTTCGTGACCGACATTGCCGATGTAGTTCAATGGCAGAACATCAGCTTCCCAAGCTGAATACGCGGGTTCGATTCCCGTCATCGGCTCCGCTCTGACCAGCTCAAACGCTGTTCGAATCGTTCGAACGGGCACCCTCGGTGTCACAGAATGTCACAACTCGATTCAAACTCTCTCCGGCGCTCTTCAAGGCATCGTTCTGCGAGTGCGCGTAGAGACGCATGGTCAGACTGCCGTCCTTGTGGCCGATCCACGCCGCGATCACCGCGACTGGCACACCTTGTAGATGCATCAACGTCGCGCATGTGTGCCGAGCAGCGTGCAGCTTGATGTGTCTCACCCCGGCCGCCTTCACGGCATCGCGCCAGTACCGGGACAGGACGGCCGGCGAGTATGGTTCGCCGGCTTCATTACTCACCACGTAGCCGAAGGCGCCGCCGCCAAGCGCCAGGCGCTCGGCTGAATATCGGGCCTTGGCTGATCGCAGCACCGAGACCAGGCGGTCAGGTAGGGGCAGCGTCCGCCGAGAGGCCATCGACTTCGGATCGTTTTCCACCGAGCGTCCGCCCGCCATCACGCGGTTGTTCACGATCGACAGTGTCTTGGACTCGAGGTCGACATCACCCCACCGCAGACCGGCTATCTCACCTCGCCTCAACCTGGCCCCTATCGGGCCACTGCCCCCTGCGGCCGACCTTCTCGTGTGTGCGCTGCTGTACAGCGGGTGCCCGACGGTGCTGCAGATCGCCGAATACGTTGACGCATCAGATGATCTCGACGAGCCAACCCGAGGCGGCTACGAGGCCCTGGTTGCCCTCGCGCACCAGAACATCACCCCGGCGCCACAACTCGTCCTCGACGAGCTCCGCCGCACGGGCGAACTCGACCGTCCAACAGCGTGCTGGCTGACGAGCGTGGCCACGGCCGGCGCTCCACCAGAAACCGCGCGACGTTACGCTGCCACCCTTGTCTCAGAGACGCTGCGCCGGAAGGTCGAAAGCTGGGGCCTGACCCTGATTGCCGCCGCCGAAACGGCGGCCGAGGACGAGCTCAAGACCCTCATCGACACCTCCCTGCAGCAGAGACATTCGCCCGACTGGCCCCGCTGCGCGGCGATGCCGATGACTGATGCCGAGGTCTTCTGGTCCGCACGGCCGGTACTGCGCCACATCCTCACTTTGGCGCGCTCACGCCGGGTCGGGCCCTGGGCGGTACTGGGCACTGCGATGGCCCGGGCCGTAGCGACCATTCCTCCACATGTCGCGCTGCCCGGCACCGTCGGCGGACGCATGTCACTGAACCTGTTCGTGGCACTGGTCGGTCCATCAGGGGCCGGCAAGGGCGGCGCCGACGCCGCCGCCGCCGGACTCAAATTCGAGGGATCGCAAACCGATTCACTACCGCTCGGCAGCGGCGAAGGCGCAAGCCGCACCTTCCGCCCCCTCGGCACCCCGCCCGACGAACCCAATCCCGTGACGTCGGTGGTCTTCACGGTCCCCGAAATCGACACACTCACCGCACTGACCAGCCGACAGGGCTCCACCCTGTCTGCCGAGCTGCGCAAGCTTTACTCCGGAGAGGCGCTGGGCTTCGCCAACGCCGGCAAGGACACCCGCACCCTGGTCGCCGCCCACACTTATCGCGCCTGCGTCATCGTCGGCGTCCAACCACTGCGCTCCCACGCCCTCCTCGGCGCCGCCGATGGCGGCCTGCCCCAACGATTCATCTGGATGCCCACCACCGACCCCGACGCGCCCGAGGAACGCCCACCGGACCCCGGCTGCTGGAACGCACTCGAATTAGCCTGGCCGCGCGGACATTCCGGGCACCTCCGACTCGTCGGCAGCGACCTCGCCCCTACCGGCATCAGCACGCACCACCATTGATGCCCATCGCCTGGCCGTGCTTCGCCAGGACACCCGCGTCGACCCCTGGACGGCCACGCCTTGCTCTGCCGCCTCAAAGTCGCCGTGGCCCTGATGGCCCTCGACAATCGCACCGGCCTCGACGAGACCGACTGGACCCTCGCCCGCCACGTGATGGACGTCAGCGCTGCCGCCCGCGATCACTGCCGCCGTGCGCTCACCCAGCACTACCGCAGCCAGAACACCGCGCGCGCCCTCGCAAGCGCCGAGCGCGACGAGATCGTCTCTGAACGCAAAGCCCAACGCGCCCGCGAAGCCATCCTGCGCAAGCTTGCCGGCGACCGACAGCTAACTACCGGTGAACTGCGCAGGTCACTGAAAGTCGACATTCGCGACTACTACGACACCGCTCTGACTGAGCTGCTCGACAGCGGACAGATCGCCGTCTCACCAGGACAACGCGGACACAAGAAGGTACCCGTGTACCACCAGTACACCGACGAAAAACCAGGGTTTACCACAGCAGATGAAACGTGTACCGCAGGTACACGAGTACCCGAGTCGGCATACAGTGTCGATGTGACCCGCGAGGACCCCCAGCGTCGCGACCCATGGCCGATCATTCGGTGATCAGCAAACTAGCGGCGCCACCGCTTAACTAGCAGCGCGTCTGATCAGCACTTTGTACATACTTTTGGCTACACTGGTGACTATGGCTGCTGTCCCGCTGGGCGAGGCCCGCAATCATCTTTCCGAGTACGTGGCTCAAGTTGAGCGCACCCATGAGCGGATCACGATCACCCGACATG
>JAOPWC010000081.1 GCA_025965895.1 Mycobacterium sp. | reverse complement strand
CCTTCCCGAACCAGCGCGCTAACGCCGGCCCTTGATCAGAGCTATTGGACTTTCAGATCATTCCCGGGAAGGTGCGCCCACTCACGTCACCTCGCCGAGAACCATCCACAGGTTCTGATCATTGCTCCTTGTATTTTCTACCCGACCGGCTATTGGTTAGAGAAGGCAAGCGGTACAGCGACGTCGCTTATCAATACTTGCAGGTGTCAAGCACGCAGGTGCGCTTCCACGAAACCCCCGGTTCGGTGTCCGGCGATGCTGTCCAGGTCGGACGGACCTGGCAATACGTGAATGTCAAGGGTGGCCCTGATCGCCGATACAGCAACAACCCCATGCTGGCCATCATGTTGTATGGAGTGGTGGAACTCAGCACTCCTCAAGGCCTCAACTGGCAAGTGCAGGTTTCACGCGCCGACGCTGCGCAACCCATTGCATCAATTTTGTTAACCGTCCCGCCTGTCGGGCAGCGCCCAGGCCACGTGCAGTCGCATTGCGTGAAGGACGAGCCGATACCGCAGGCTTCACCGCCCGTTAGGGCGCGGTCGCGGCCACGAGGGAAGTCGACGTCGGGGATTAAGCGGGCGTTGCTGACTAGGACGCGTACTGCCTATTCGACAGAAGACCAGCTCTTTACGGCGATCGACCTTGAAACGACGGGCCTAGACGCGGAGAGCGACAAGATCGTGGAGCTAGGGCTTGTGAAGTTTCGCCCCGACGGGACAGTTGTGGACGAGTTCGCGACCTTAGTCAACAGTCCCGGGTCTTCTCCTGAAGCCCGCGCCCACCATGAGATCAGTGACGCGGATCTCGTCGGAGCACCGTCGATTGACCAAGTGCTGCCCGAGGTATTCGGGTTCATTTCGGGAACCGTTCTCGTAGCTCACAACATGGAGTTCGAGGAATCCTTCCTGAGTGCAGTAGCAAAAAGCACAAAGTTGCGGCTTCCGGAAACCATTGGTGTCTGTACGCTCCAAACTGCCCGTAGGCAATTGGATGGACGCGCCTACAGCCTGATCTCGATGTACAAGACAGCGACCGGTCAATGGGCAGCCAACATGCATACCGCCCTGGGTGATGCGCGGTCTGTGCGTGAGGTCTTCCTCTGGCTGCTACGGGATGCGCCTCAACCGCTCTATCTCACACAACCGCCGCCGAAGACCTCACCCGCTCCCACAGGTTTTGATACCTGTCCGATCAGCTGCCGGCCCATGCCATTGCTCAAGGCGTCGGTCGCCGAGCTTCTCGCATCGTTCCCTCAATCGGACACACCCCGGTGCGGTGATGAGAAAGCGATAGGCCGGTACCGGGAGCTACTCACCGATTGCGTAGAAGACGGTCGACTCACCATGAAGGAGGCATCTGCGCTCAGTGCTCAGGCCCGCTTAACCAGATTGACCGGCACGCAGCTGCGCCAGCTTCACCAGGCCGCATGGACATCAGCGTTTAGCGAGGAAGCATCCGCTGACTGGAGCCGGCTTACGCCGCTGCGGCGGCGCGAGATGTTTCTACTTGCTGAGGCACTTGGGCTAGATGCTCTGGCGGAGAAGATAAAGAAGGTCATCGACGCTTGTGCAGAACCGGAACCATCCCCCGAGGCCCGGTATTTGCGTGGCCTCAGGGTTGGAATCGTCGGTGACGACAGCGACTCTGTAAGCCTTCGTGAACGAGCGGAGTCGTACGGCGCGAAGATCGCGGTGAACATCACCAAAACCGTCCAATGGCTTGCTACGACATCACCAGACGCAGTCGACACCTGCCACAACGCTGCACGCCGGCTCGGCATACCTATGCTCAGCCCCCGAGAGGCGCGGGTACGGCTAGATGAAGCGATTCGCGAGGCAGAGTTCAAAGCTTTTGAGCGGCAAAGGGAACTCGACGAATGGGCAGCCCACCGCAAGCAACAGGACGATTACTGGCGACCGACGTGGCGGCCTGTCGAACTCGACCACGATCCCGAGCCGGACTACGACCTGTAGTAAGGCCAGTACTGGCGGGGCGGTCTACACCTCCGGCGGAACCGCCGCAACGACTACACGTTGGAACGGCTCGCGCCATCACACAACCAGAAAATGTGCGGTTAAATGCGGGAGGGGTGGGTCGAAATCTCGGCCTTGACCAGTCCGTAGAACGGCGTGGTACCGGCATGTCGGGGGGAACACCGGCCCGCGGCGCCCTCTTGACCATCCGCCTCTTATTGGCCACGGCGGCGCTTGTTCGCGGCTTTCAACGCCATCCGCTTCATGTGGGCCTTGCGCGGCGTATTCGGCGCGTTTCGCGCGCTCCTGGGGGGACAGTTTGCCTTCGGGATCTAACCTCCCGCTCAAACTTGGCATAGAAGCCGTCACGCGCCGCCTGAGTGGCCACGAAGCGGTCCTCGGTGTTGGCCCATCGCGCGTAGGCACCCAGCCGGCCGCGCATGCTGTGCGGGGATGCGTCCGGGGCTAACGTCGCGTCATTCTCCTCACAGATAGTTCTCACATGACCTCGAGGTTTCATCGCGGTCGATGACCGCGGCGTCCACAAAGTGACACGCGCTAGAAGATTGCCTAGAGATCGAACCCTGTGTCCAAAGCGTGTTCCTTGCCGCGGTCCCGGCGTATCTGCTGGTCGATCCACCGTTGACGCTCGGTGGCCTGCTCCTGTGTTTCCTCACGCCATTGCTGGTAGGTGGCCCGTCGGCGCTGTACCGCGTTAGCGCGGCGCTGCACCACGAGTCGCTTCACCAGCGGGGGCAGGTCTTCCGGGCTGCTGCACGCGGCGACGTCGTGGGCGGTTTGGGGCCGGTCGTCGCGATTGGCGATGATGGCGCGCACCAGCGTCGCGGCCTCTCTGCTGGTGCCTCGACGCATAACGTGCACGCCGCGCGGGTCGGCGTGCTCGTGGTCGCCCTCGCCGGCCATCCGCTCATACAGGTAGGTGGTGTTGGATTCGCGGCCGCGGGTCATCGCCACGTACAGCGTGGCGCGGCTGGTGTTTTCGCCGAGGACGGCGTGCACGGTCTCTGCGGTGATGCCCTGGCTGGCGTGCACCGTGGACGCGTAGCCGTGGGTGACGTGCCGGCGCAGGTAGTCCCCGGCAAGCAGCGTCCGCGCTCCATCGCCGAGGCGCCTGGCCGCCACCCAACCCTTGTTGTGGTCGATGGCGAACACCCTCCAGCGGTTGCCGTTGCGGACCGGGTCTGCGGGTTGGCCCTGGGCGTCGTCGGCGCGGATCGTCGGGTTGTTTTCGCGGGTGATGATGATGTCTCCGGCGGCGATCCGGTGGCCTCGGGCCGCCTTCACAGTGGGCGCGTCGGCGGGGATGGTGTCGTCGTGGATGCGCTTGTTGAGGGCGTCACACAGTTCCCAGGTGTCGGCGATCAGCAGCGCGTCCTTGCCGGCGGCGACGTCGGCGCGGTAGGCGCCCAGCGCGTCGGCGGCCATGGCGATCGGGTCCCCGGTGTGCAGCCGGTCCTGGCGGCGATACCACTCAACGGCACGCCGTACCGGAGCGGGGCCGCCGTCGCGCAGTCCCAGCGACGCGGTGCGCTCGGCCGGGTCGCGCATCCGCCACACTTCTGTGAGGCGCTGGGACCACGGCAGGTCGTTGCACAGCTGCGCGAACATGCCGCCGCGGGCGCGTACCGGGGCGAGCTGGTGCGCGTCGCCGACGAGCACGGTCTTGGCCCCGGCGGCGGTGGTCGCGGCGAGCAGCTCACGCAGCTGCGGCGTGCCGGCCATGCCCGCTTCGTCGAGCACCGCCAGGGTGCGGGCATCGAAGGCGAGTTGGCCTGCGCGCAGCGCGCCCAGCGCTTTGTGCAGGGTGTAGCCGACGTCGGCGGCGCCGTCGCGCACCGCGACGTCGACGGCCTGACCGGTGGGCGCCAGCGCCACGACGCGCTTGCCGGCGCGCCGCGCCGCGAGGTGCAGCGCGCGCATCGAGGTGGTCTTGCCCGCGCCGGCGGGGGCCTGCAGCGGCTGCACCAGCCACGGCGAGGCCGCGATGGTGCGCACGGCCGCGGCCTGCTCTGGCGACAGCGGGGCGGTCTCGTGCGCGCCGACCGCGAACTCGGATCGAGCGTCGCGCGCGTCGATGAGATTGAGCAGCGACACCTCCTCGCCGAGCACGTAATCGACGGTGAAACGCTCGTGGCCTTCGCGCTGATGCGCCGCGCGGGGCGCGGTGAGCCGGATCGCCACCGCGTCGACCGCGGCCTCGATCTGCGCGCGCGGATCAACCTGGCCGTCGATCGGTGACTGGGCGCCGATCAGCTCCACCAGGTCCGCGCGGGTGAACGCCGGCTTGTCGATTTTCGCGGCCATCGCCACCAGCCGCGCGCGGTCAAACGCGGCGCGGGACGCGCTCAGGCGCGCTTCGCGCGCCGCGGTGTGTGCGCCGCGGTCCAGGCGCAGTCCGCGCACGTCGTCGGCCCACATGGCGCGCAGTTGCGCCCACGCCAGCTGCTCGGGTTTGGCCGGGCGGGTGGCCTTTTGCGCGGCGGCCAGTTGCGCCTGGCTGGGCGCCGCGCCGTCGATCAGGACGAGGTTGTTGGCAGCCCACTCGCGCAGCTGCGTGCGACGCCGCGACCACGCGCTGACGGTCGCGGGGTCGACGCCGGCGACCTCGGCCATGCCGGTGGCTTCGTCGACCGGCGCCCATTCCACCCCAAGCGAGTGGTTCAGTTCGCGTCGCAGCGTCGCCTGATAGATCACCCCGGCGGCCCGCACCTCGTGATACAGCGAGGTGCCGTCGATCGACACCAGTCTTCCGTCAGCGCGGGGCTGCCGGTTGGGCACGATCACATGGGTATGCAGGTGCGGATCGCCGGCCCGCGACGTCTCGTGCTGATAAGCGATCGCCACCAACCCCGGCAGCCGCACCAAATCCTTTTCACCCGTGACCGCGTTATGCACCCGGGTGTAGCCAGCGTGCCGCGCGAGGTACTCCATCGCTTCCGTAAGCGCGGTCGCGTGCGCGTCGGCGACCGCCTTGTCCATCACATCGTCGCCGCCGACCGCACGGATCAGCGACACGCTTTTCGGCGCGCAGAACGTCAAATCGAAGCCGTGCACGCTGCGCGCACCCATCGCGCGGCTACACCGCCCGTTGGGCGCGACACCGTCATCGAGCCAGCGCGCCACCACGTCTGGATCGGCGTCGCCGCCGGCGCGCTGCGCGCCGCTCAAACCAGCCAGGGGCGCTGCCTTCGCCGCGTCGCCTGCGCACAGCCACACCGGCGCGCGCGCGTCGCGCTCCGAGTAGTACTCCCCCAGACCGCCGTTGGCGCGCTGCGCATCCTTGGCCGCTTCTCCTGCCGCGCGCGCAGTCCGGTTGTAGTAGTCGATCGACCAGCGCGACAATTTCGCGATCGTCAACATTCGCCACCACCAAGCCGACATCGGACCGCCCGGCTGGGTGGCCACTGCTGGCACATAAACTGTGCCAGCAGCAATCTCGCACACCCTTGTGCAAATGTGCCACCACTACAACAGGATTCGGCAGAAAGTTGCCAGCGAGCCGATATGAAGTATCGGCCGATGGCGGCGCCGGGACAGCCAAGTGTGGACAGATCGACGACCGTAGTGTGGTGAAAAGCGGCTGGTGAGCTGACGTTCAGCTCTAAAGTTGCGGCGAGTGGTATGCGGCTGTAGTTGGCTTATGCGCTTGAGTTTGTGCACGCCGCGGCTCTGATCCGCCCTGCGGTACGACAGTATGCGCCGATTCGTTGGACGAGCGCGTGCGGACGCCTGACCAAGGCGCCGAGCGCGGCCCGGTGCGCGTCCGCGCGTTGTCTTGAACGCTCTGCCAACCGTGCGTGGTAGGCAACGCCGATGCAATCCTCCGCCCAGGGACTGGCTGCCACGACGTTCGTTCCACGGGGGGCTGAGGCGGGAGATGGCTGACTCGCGTCCCACTTGAGATCGACAGCCACCGTGCCTGGCGGCGGTTCCCCGGCTCTCGTGACGGCCCGAATGGGTTCGACAGTCGCTGATTTTGTAGAGAGTCATCAGTCCAGGCCCTCATCGCCTGTTAGTTTCGCCGCCTGGCAGCTTCGAGCACGCATTCATGCGGTACGCCTCGTGTTCGGGGCTTTGTCGGCGACCGATGCCGAAAGAGACACGATGGCTGTCGAATGGTGACGAAGTGTGTGCTGGCGGTGGCGGAAGTACAGCCCTGTAGTTCATGATCCACCCATGGCTTATTTCGAGTCCCCCGACAAGGGGAGAAGGATCGGATCATGCGGGACAATCACGACGGCCGGAACGAGGTGCTGGCTACGAGTCAAGCTTCTGGGGGCGGACCAGCCTGCACTGCACGGCTTCTGACGGTTCAGGAAGCCGCTGCAGCACTCCGAACCAGTCGGTCGTCGATCTATCGCCTCTTCGATGCTGGCGAACTGTGCTGGGCGCGTGTGTGCGGGAAACGACGAATCACCGGGGCAGAGATCGATCGATTCATCGCAGCGCACACAGAGGCCGCCTCGTGAGGGGGCCAAGGGCGGTTACGCCGATCTATCACTACAACAATGGATTACACTCATCCAATATCGATCTACCTTGCGTCGCAGTCACTGAGTGCCGCACGCAACTCCCCTGGTGATGACGTCAATGGGCACAGCGAAGACGCGGCGGCAAAAATGCCGCGAGCATCCAAACGCATTGCAATGCTTTGTGGCATACGTCATGGTTGGGTGAACTTGTATGGCTGATCGTCGGCAGTTGCCACCGCAGATCCGACGTGTCGAGTTGACACGGCGGTCGGGCGGCAAGCCCGTCGTCCGATATCAGCTGACCGTGGACAATGGCGCGGTGGATGGCAAACGCAAGCAGCTCCGCCGGCGGTATGCGACTGAAAAGGACGCACGCTCAGCGCTAGCCCGAATCCAGGGCCAAGTCGCCGCCGGCAGTTTTGTTCAGCCCTCGAAGCTGACGGTTGAGCAGGCGTGTGCCGACTGGCTGAGGTCGCGACACAAAATAAGGCCCACCACCGGCGCGGGCTATGAATACATTCTGCAACCGGTTCGCGGCGAGCTCGGCGAGTTGAACGTTCAAGATCTCACCCGCCGACATATCGACGACCTCATCCTCAAGCTGCGCAACGGTGAGCTGCGTCGTGCCGACGGAAGGCTCAGGAAGAAGTGGAGCGCACGCTCCTGCAACTACATGGTCGGAGCAATTTCGCAGGTTCTCGCGCAATTGGTCGCGGAGGGGCGTTTGACACGCAACGTCGCTCTCTTGGTTGACCGGGTGCCGGGGAAGCCGAAGAAGTTCCAGACTTTCACGCCCGAGCAGGTCCAAGTTGTTCTCAAAGGCATAGCTGACAACCGCAACCGCCACGCCTGGCACTTGGCCCTGGCGGGGTTGCGCCGCGGCGAGATCGCCGGGCAACGGTGGGAGGACATTGACCTCGAAAAGGGAGTCGTGCGGATCAGGACCACGCGGGTCGACGTCGGCGGCCGTGCCCTCGACCAAGATGAGCCGAAAACCGCCGCAGCTGATCGCCCGCTTCCCATTCCGCCCGCTCTTTTGGTTGAGCTCAAGGCGGCCAAGGCGCGCCAAGCCGCCGAGAAACTCGCTCTTGGTGAGGCTTACGAAGACAAGGGGTACGTCGTCTGCGACGAAGCCGGCCAGCCATACCACCCATCCACGTTGACCAAGCTTTGGAACGCTGCAATCCGCGACCTCGACGTGCCACAGGTGCGATTACACGACGCACGACACACCTGCGCGACCTTGATGCACCTGCAGAACGTGCCCATCGCCCTGATCGCCGCGTGGTTGGGACATGCCGACGTTTCCTTCACGCTCCGGACGTACGTGCACGCCCAACCCGAGGCGCTGTCCGAGGCGGCGGAAAGCTTCACCCGGCTAGCGGCGAGAAAGTCCCCCAGCTGACCGAGTGACGCCAAGTTACCGGCCGCTTGTGACAATCCGTGACAAAATTCGGTGCATTCGAACTAACGCGCTATCGCTTCGAACAGCATCCGTGCAGGTCAGAGCGGATTTCTGCGGTCGGGCTGACAGGATTTGAACCTGCGACCACTTGACCCCCAGTCAAGTGCGCTACCAAACTGCGCCACAGCCCGTTCCCGCCGGCATTGGACCGGCAGCAGGTCGAAAGCCTACCGCAGTCCGGGCCCGCGAACCCCGAGCGTGGCGGGTTACACGGTGAGGAGCCGGTATAACCCGATGAGACCCACGACGACGATTACGGCACGCAGTGCATTCGGCGAGAGCCTGCGCCCGTAGTGCGCCCCGAGCCAGCCGCCGATCAGCGATCCGATTGCGATGAGCCCAGCTGCCGCCCAACTGATGCGGTGAAATGCGACCAGCGTGTAGGCGACGGCCGCGACGATGTTGACCACCAGAGCCAGCAGGTTTTTCGCCGCATTCATCCGCTGCATCGACTCGGGCAGTAGAGCGCCCATCACGCCGATCAGCAGGATCCCCTGAGCCGCGGTGAAGTAGCCGCCGTATACGCCCACCGCGAATGTGCCGGCCAGCAACGCCGCCGTTCGCCTCGGCGACTGTTCGTCGACCGAGCGACCCGACTCCTCGGCCCGCCGTCGCGCCCACGCCTGGATTCGCGGGCCGACAATCACCAGGATCAACGCGAGAATCAGCAGCACCGGCACGACCTGCATGAACACCTTCTCCGGCAGGTGAAGCAGCAGCCACGCACCCACAATGGCGCCGGTCAGCGACGCCAACAGCTGCCATCGCAGCCGGTGCCACTGGCCGCGCAGCTCGCGCCGGTATCCCCACGTCCCCGACACGCCGCCGGCGACCAGACCGACCGCGTTGGACATCGTGGCCGTGACCGGTGGATATCCGAGCGTCACCAAGGTCGGGAACGTAATCAGGGTCCCGGACCCAACGAGCGCGTTGATGGCGCCGGCGGCCACGCCTGCCAATGCAATCAAGATCATGTCGAACACGGACACTTGAGCACCTTAGGGCGCGACGCTATGAGCACAACGTGGCTCCCACCCCAATGGCCCGTGGCACCGTCGTCGGCAGGGCAAGCTGTCTTTCGCGGATCAGACCGTCAATGAATCATCGTGACGAACGTGGCGGCGTCAAGGGTGCCTGTTCGCTTCGGCAAGCTGCCGCGTGGGCGAAACACATTGTTCGCCATTGTCAGCTGTTCGTACGACAAATCCCCCGGATGCCGTAACCGCCCCCTCATAGGCCGGAATCCGAATTTTCACTGTGATCTCGACCATGCCGGGCGGTGTACGACTCGTGCGGCAATGCGTTGCCCCAGCCTCCGTTGCGGTTCCGTTGAATCCAGTGAAGTAATTGCGATCGATCACACAATGGCGCCATCCGATCAACCGCCTCGTCGCGTGCGTTACTCATCGCTGATTGAGGGCAACACTCGGGGTGTCGAATCGGCTCGCGATGGGAATCCGAACGGACGTACTCAAGAGGGGGATCTCGTGACAGCGGCATCGGCCGAGACGGCGCGCCAGGCGGTGCGAACGGTGATCATTGACGACCACGACGTGGTGCACGCCGGCATCGAGGCATGGTGCGCTAACGCGGATCCCCCGATCACCTTCGTCGGCAACTTCATCAACCCGCACCAGTTCCTGGAGTGCTACCCCGAGCCGAACGACGAAGTCGACGTGGTCCTGTTCGATCTCCAGATCGAGGGCGGTCGTCCCGACTTCGAAACCCTGCGGCAATTGTGCGAGTCGGGACGGCGGGTGGTCGTGTACTCGCACATCAGCACCGACGAAATCATCCTGACGTGTCTTGATATCGGGGCGGTCACCTATCTCGTCAAGAGTGAAGGAAAGGCGCATCTGATCGAGGCGATCCATGCCGCGTCTTCAAGCACACCGTACATGGGGCCGCGGATGGCCAAGGCGCTGCTCAACGATCATGCCGCGGCCCGGCCGAGCCTCTCTCAGCGCGAAAAAGAGGTCCTGGTCGCCTGGTTTCAGACGGAGAGCAAAGACCTTGTCGGCAAACGGCTGTACATAGCGCCGAGCACGGTGCGCACACATCTGCAACGGGCGCGCGCCAAGTATGCCGCGGTTGGCCGACCAGCACCGACGAAGTCAGCGTTGCTGGCCCGTGCGATCGAAGACGGCATTTTGAGCTTTAACGAATTGTAATTCGGCGTCGTTCGGCGGCTATCGGGCTCAATTACATTGAGCACCGGCGGAAGCACCCAATCGGGGTACAGACGCCCCGGCCGCGGGCCCGTACTGTGGGAATCGCCACTGCCCCCCGGACCGAGGGAGCGCAATCGTTTCGGGCCCGCACCTGTATCTGGGCCGGATCGCTGCCCTTGCCGGAGACGTCGGTGAGTCCATCAGAGGACCGCTAACTGGGCGCGCCCGTTCACCGGTTCGAGGCCGCACGGCCCGGACGCTTGACGTTCACGGTCCGATCATGCGGTGGTCGTGCCGCACTGATGTCGTTCTGTATCGACATCTTTCGCGACCCGTCGGGGCTCACCAGTGTGAGCACCCCGATTCAGCCCTTCGCACAGCACAGGCATCTGTTCATCCCGTTCTGGTCCAACAGACTTGTCGGCTACCCGGTTTACCGCAAGTACGCATGGAGGTGGGTAACGTACTGCAGCGGTTCGACCCGCACAGCGTCGGAATCCTGGTGGAGCGGCGGGGCTAGGAAGTCGCGTTAGACGGGCCGGGCGGAGACCGAATGTCGTTGTTTGCGAATGCTTTCGATAATTCAACCGTTGTCCGGCCGGTACTCCGCCGGCCGCGGCCCGTGGTATCACCCCGTGGTCAGCGCCGAACCCGGGAAGATCACAAGCGTTGCCGGACAACGCTTCAGCGGGTGTCGCCGACCAGGTGCTGGTGAGGCTGGATGACACCGCATGGCTGACCCTGCCCCATCGAAGCGAGGCAGCGGCGCTACCGACGAGATAGGCTTGGTCATTGTTTCCTGGGAGGCGACGATCAGGGGATTACCGAGATGACGGGCCGGCGCGGATTGCGGCTGGCCGCCGCAGCCATGTTCGCCATTTGCGTTGCCGTGGCGGCCACCCTGATCATGCGGCACGAGAGCGCTCCGACGCCCGGTGACTGCGCGGTGGCGGCCGACATGGTGAGCAGGTGGCGCACGATGACGGAAGCGATCGCCACAAGTCTGGACGGACCATCCGACACCGAGATACTTCTCGCCACCGCTAACACCGAGGCAGCCACCGCCGATCAGTTGCGCACCCGAGCAGATGACATCGCGTCATCGCACCTGCGATCGGTCGCGATGGGCCTACCAGACGCCCTCGACATGATCGCGCGCTCTCGGCGCAGCGCAGCCGATGCGATCCGCCATCCCGGTGTCGGCCCTGATCGCGACTACGTGAAGGGATCGGATGCAGCCGGGTCCACGGTCGCGGCGTTGCGCAGTGCCTGCCCCTCGATTCCGGCGGCGCAGCGACCGAGGTAGTCGTCAGGAGGCCTCTTTGTCGGTCGTGCGGCGGACACGCGTCGGCGCCCCGCTGTGCTGGGATTACTGCCGTGGCGGCGCTGCGCTGCGGACCGGCATTCGAGGGGTGTGTACGGTCACGGCGCGGCGGCCGTCGCGTTCCGGCGAGTCACCAAAGGGACTTCCGCCGTACCGCGAGTGACATTCGGCCTATTTCCCGCGCGTCTGCAAACCATAGTTTGGTATCGGGGCGAAAGGTCAGGGAGAGGCCGCGTCCGGTCGCTGCTGAGCGACTGTAGATTGCCCTCAAAGCCGATAAATTTTCTGCGCCGTAAGGAGAGAATCGCGGAATATGGAGGGGACCGGGGGGCGCGGCATCGGCGCCGCGCAGCGGCACATGCAGCGCTGGGCAGCCATGTTGTGCATTTCGCTGAGGCACAGCGCAAGCCTGGTGGTGGCCGCCGTCAATTTTGCCAACCCCGGCGCTGAAGTCGAGGCGGCAGGCCGCTGGCTTCTGCTGGGCGTGGGCTGCTGGGCCGTGTATCGGCTTGCTACCCGATCACAGAGGCCGATCTGGACGGCGGCGGACGTCGCCGTCACCATGGCCGTGTGCGCGGCCCTCTCGTCGATAGTTGATGACCCCCGGTTCTTCACCACCAACAGCGCGCCACAAGCGATCGCGTGCGCCGCGGTGGCGACGTTCGCGATACAACTCGCGCCGCGGCTCTCACTTCCCACGACGCTCCTGATCCTGGGGGCGTACACCTGGGGAGCGGCGGCCGTCGTCGGGTGGAACGGCATTGCCGCTGTCGACGACATCTACTTCGTTGTCGTGCAGTGGGTGACAGGAACCCTGGTGCGGTTCATGATCTGGCGGATCGCCGCGGCCGTCGACCGAGCTCGCAAGGACCGTGCAGCCGCCGAAATTGCCGAGCACGTCGCCGAGGCGCGCCGCAACTACGACCGGGAGCAGTTGGCTGTCCTGCACGACACGGCGGCCGCCACCCTCTTGCTTGTCGGGCAGGGCACGGTGCTTCCACCGAGTCGCCTCGCAGCCCAGGCGACGCGCGATCTGGACCTCCTCGGCCAGCGGCCCTGGCATCATTCATCCGCGCCGGCTGACCTGGTGGCCATGCTGCGCGGCGCTGTTCAGCACGTTGACATACCGGTCATCTTCACCGGCGAGGACAAGGTCCGGGTCAGTGGGCAGCTGGCGTCCGCGGTGGCGGCGGCGGTGCGAGAAGCCGCCAATAACGTCGATCGGCACGCCAACGCGACCACAATTCACGTTGATATTGCCCCCCACCGCATCACCGTCACCGACAACGGCGTGGGCTTCGCGCATGAAACGGTGCGACGCGGCCATGGGATGCGGGAGTCCATCACCGGCCGCATGCAGCGCGCAGGCGGAACCGGTGTGATCCGCTCGTCTTCGACCGAAGGCACTGTGGTCGAACTGTCCTGGCTCGAAGACTGCCCGACCGCCAAGCAGACCACCTTGATTGCCGACACCGAGCGCTTCATCAGGCGGGTGCAGGTCGCGTACGGGTCAGCCATCGCCGGTTTCGCGGTCATCGGTCTCGGGGCCACCGTGCCGTGGGGTCTCAACTCCACCCACCACCCGGCGATTCAGTGTGCTCTGGCGTGCCTGACCGCGCTCTGCGCGCTGGCTGGGATCCCGGTAATCCTCAACAAGACCAGGTGGTTCGGGTGGGGCGCGGCCCTGGTGCTGGCGACGATCGCGCTGCTGCAGCCGGCACTCCTCAGCACCGACATGCTGAGCAGCCAACGCAACTGGTCACTCGGCGCGATCGGGTGGTGCGTCGTGCCGTTGCTACTGGGGTGGCCCCCGTTGCGTGCGGCCGCCGTCTTGTCGGCGTACTGGATTATCCCTGCCGCGGTCGAGCTGATGCGCGATCCGTCGGCCCACATGACGGTCCACCTTGGTTTGTCGCTGGCCAGTTACCTGATAGCGCAAGTGTTCGCGCTGACGTTCAGCACGATCGCGCGTCAGGCGGCTCATGACGCACGGGCAGAAAACGAAGCGCACCTTCAGGTGGTGACCAAAGAACGGGTGGCGGAGGCCCTGCAAACTGATTACTTAACTCGCTACGCGGAGGTGATCAACCGGGTGTTACCCGTGTTGAAGGCATTGAGCCGCAATGAGGCGACGCCCGAGATCCGGCGGCAAGCGAGGATTGAATCCTGCCGGCTGCGAATGCTTTTCGACCATTCGCACGCACCCAGGCATCCCCTGCTGGCCGAGATCCGCTCGCTGGCGGAGGTCGCCGAAGAACGCGGCGTCGACGTGTCGATCGACGCCGACGACGACCTGCCGGCCATCAGTGCAGCCAAAGTCCGCGAGTTCGCCATGCCGATCGCACAATTGGTTGCCGCGACGGACCGGTCAGCCCGCATCGTGTTGACCGCCGGCGGCGGCGAAGTCACCGGCAGCGTGGTGTGCGATGTGCATTCGCCAGCGATCGTCGAACGGGTGTTGACGTTCAGCAACGTCACGAACTTCGTATGCTCCGCCGGCAGGGCATGGATGACGGTCAGCCACGACTCCCGGGACGGATCGGGTTCGGAACCGGTTCTGATGAGCACAGCTTGACGCGCGGCGTCATCGAGAGCGGGCGGACCGCTTCTCCCGCACCCTCACGTTGATGCGGATCGGGCTGCCCTCAAAACCGAACGTCTCGCGTAGCCGCCGCTCCAAGAACCGCCGATAGCCCGCCTCCAGGAACCCTGTGGTGAACAACACGAACGTCGGCGGCCGTGCGGTGGCCTGGGTCGCGAACAGGATCCGAGGCTGCTTTCCGCCGCGCACCGGAGGCGGCGTCGCGGCCACCACCTCCTTGATCCACGCATTCAGTTGGCCCGTCGACACCCGCTTGTCCCACGACTCCAACGACGCCTCGAGCGCCGGCACCAGCTTCTGCACCGCTCGGCCGGTTTTCGCCGAGATGTTCACCCGTTGTGCCCACTGAACCTGCGCCAACTCGCGTTCCATCTCGCGGTCGAGCTGATAGCGGCGCTCGTCGTCCACCAGGTCCCACTTGTTGAACGCCAGGACCAACGCGCGGCCCGCCTCGACAACCATCGATATCACCCGTTGATCTTGCTCGGTGATCGGCTGCGACGCGTCGATCAATACCACCGCGACCTCAGCTGAGTCGATTGCGCCCCGGGTGCGGACCGATGCGTAGAACTCGTGCCCGCTGGCCTGTGCGACCTTGCGTCGTAGGCCTGCCGTGTCGACGAAGCGCCACACCTTGCCGTCCAGCTCGATCAGCGAGTCCACCGGGTCCACGGTGGTCCCCGCCACCTCGTGCACCACCGAGCGCTGATCCCCCGCCAGTTTGTTCAGCAGCGAGCTCTTGCCGACGTTCGGCTTGCCTACCAGGGCCACCCGCCGCGGACCCCCGCCCGTCGGCCCGGCCTCCGACACCTGCGGCAGCGCGGCCACCACGTCATCCAGCAGGTCGGCCACCCCGCGACCGTGCATCGCGCTCACGGCATACGGCTGGCCGAGACCCAGCGACCACAGCTCGGCCGCATCGGCCTCTCCCCTCTCGCTGTCAACCTTGTTCGCGGCCAAGAACACCGGCTTGCCGGACCGGCGTAACGTGCGGGCCGCCGCCTCATCCCCCGTCGTGGCGCCCACCACCGCGTCGACCACCAGGACGATGGCGTCGGCGGTGCGCATCGCCACCGAGGCCTGCTCGGCCACCAACTGTTGCAGCCCCTTGGCGTCCGGTTCCCAACCGCCGGTGTCCTGCACGACGAACCGCCGCCCGGTCCACAATGCTTCGTAGGACACCCGGTCACGGGTCACCCCGGGCAAGTCCTGGACCACCGCCTCACGGCGCCCCAGGATTCGATTGACCAGGGTCGACTTTCCCACGTTGGGGCGACCGACAACGGCAACGACCGGAGGGGGGCCCGACGCCTCCTCGGTCGGCGCACCCCCCACGTCTTCGCCGACCTTCCAATCGCTTTCGTCGACCCATGTGCCGTCGACATCACGTTCGGTCACCGGACTGCCCCCGTCCGCTCCTCGACCAGTTCCAGCAGGCGCGCGATCACCCGTGCCTCCGTCATGTCGCTGGTGTCGATCACAATCGCGTCCTGCGCCGCCCGCAACGGCGACACGACGCGCGTCGAATCGAGGTGATCGCGGCGGCGCACATCGGCCAGCACGCCGGCGTAGTCGTCGCCCAGCCCGCTCGCAACGTTCTGGTCATTGCGCCGCTTCGCCCGTGTTTCGGCCGACGCGGTCAGGAAGAACTTCACATCCGCGTCCGTCAGCACGACCGTCCCGATGTCGCGGCCCTCGACGACGACGCTGCCCGGGCCGGTCGCGAGTTGGCGCTGCAATTCAACCAGCTGCTTGCGGACCTCCGGCACCGCTGACACGGCTGACACCGCTCGCGTCACCTCGTCGCCGCGGATCTCCGCCGAAACATCCTCTCCGGCAAGAAACGAGCAATCTTCATCAGGGTCGTAGCTCACCGCCATCTGCACGTCTGCCGCCGCAGCGGCCATCGCGTCCGGGTCGGTCAGGTCGACACCGGCCCGAAGAAGCGCCAACGTCACCATCCGGTACATTGCTCCGGTATCCAGATACCGCGCACCCAGCTTGCGGGCCAAACCCCTTGACACCGAAGATTTTCCGGTGCCGGCGGGACCGTCGACCGCGATCGCCACCGAGTCGTTCACAGCCCCACCGCCTTGTACAGCTCGCCGACCTCAGCACGGTTCAACGGCCTGATGCTGCCCGGCCTCTGGTTTCCCAACGAGACGGCCCCAATGTCGGTGCGCACCAACGACTGCACCGAATAGCCGACCGCGGCCAACAACCGGCGCACCACCCGCTTGCGTCCCTCGTGCAACGTGACCCGCACCAGGGTCTTGCCGGGAACCGCGTCCACCACCGCGAAGTCGTCGACGTGTACCGGGCCGTCCTCCAGGTCCACTCCGGCCCGCAACTTCTTGCCGAGCGTGCGTGGCACTGTCCCGTTCACCGTGGCCAGATACGTCTTCGGAACCTCGTAGGAGGGATGCATCAGCCGATGGGCCAATTCACCGTCGTTGGTCAGCAAAATCAATCCCTCGGTGTCGGCGTCCAGCCGGCCGACGTGAAACAGCTTCTTGTTGCCCCGCACCCGGTGCTCGACCAAATCCCCGATGCACGGCCGGCCGCGGTCGTCGGACATCGTCGAATGCATGCCCCGCGGCTTGTTCAGCGCCAGATGCACCAGCGAATCGTCGGACATCACCCGTGCGCCGTCGACGCGCACCACCGATCTCTGCGGGTCCACGCGTGTGCCCAATTCTGTGACGACTCGACCGTCGACCTCGACGCGCCCGTCGATGATCATCTTCTCGGCCGCCCGTCGTGACGCAATTCCGGCCTGCGACAACACCTTCTGCAGCCGTACACCCTCATCAGCAGAGGCCGCCATCTCACTCCCGGTCCACGTCGAACGCCTGCAGCTGCGCATCGGCCGTGTCCCTGCCCCTGAGCCTGACGAATCGCGGCTCCTCGTCCAGGGATTCGCTGATGTCGTCGATCACGTCGATATCGGGCAGCAGCGGCGCGATGTCGGGCAGGTCGGCCAGCGACGACAACCCCAGCCGCTCCAGGAACAGCTCCGTGGTCGCGAATGTCATCGCCCCGGTGTCCGGATCGGTGCCGGCCTCGGTGATCAGGCCGCGGGCCAGCAGCGTGCGCATCACCGCGTCGACGTTGACGCCGCGCACCGCGCTTACCCGGGCGCGAGTCACAGGCTGCCGATAGGCGACCACCGCCAGCGTCTCCAACGCCGCGCGCGTCAGCTTCGACCGGGCACCGTCGAGCAGCAGCTTCTCCACGTACGGGGCAAACCTGGCCCGGGTGTACATCCGCCACCCGCCGCCCGCCTCACGCAGGTCGATTCCGCTGCCCCGGTCAGCGAGTTCGATGGCCATCCGGTTCAGTGTGCCCGCCACCCGGCTGGTGGTCTGCTGCGTCACGGTGGCCAGCGTGGCCACCGACACCGGCGTGTCGACCACCAGCAGCAGTGCCTCGAGCGCCGCGGTCAGCTCGGTGTCGTCGAGCTGAGTCTGCGGCTCCAGCTCGAGGCCAAGGTCGAGATCAGGGATTTCGTCGCTCATCGGTGGCTCATTGATCGTCTTGCGCCTCCACCAGGTCGTCGGCTGCTGGACGGTCTCCGGTCCACGAAATCTGGAGCACACCTAGTGGTTCTGACTGCTCGAATGCTACCGCCCGCATCCTGTACAGCTCGAGCAGCGCCAGGAAACGCCCGACGATCTCGATCGGCTCGCGGCAGTCGGCGACCAGGTCGGAAAACGTCGCCCACGCGCCGACGCCGCGACGCTCCAACAGGCTGAGCAGCTGGCCGGCCTGCTCCGGGATCGACACCATCGTCTCGTGCAGATGTTCGGTGGCCACGCTCGGCACCGGCCGCGGAGTGAACGCGATCGCCGCGATCTGTGCGAATCGCTCGGCATCCACGCCGAGCATCACCTCCGGCAACAGATTGGCGTACGGGTCCTCCAGCGCCACCGCCCGAGGATAGCTACGCAGCGCGGCCGCCTCCAGCTCGGCGAACATCTCGGCAACTTGCTTGAACGCCCGGTACTGCAGCAGCCGCGCGAACAGGAGATCCCTCATCTCCAGCAGCGCGAGGTCCTCGGCATCTTCTACCTCCCCCGCCGGCAGCAGGCGCGCCGCCTTCAGATCGAGGAGTGTGGCGGCCACCACCAGGAACGCGGTTGTCTCGTCGAGCTGCAGCGCGGGGCCGATGGCTTTGGTGTAGGCGATGAACTCGTCGGTGACCCGATGCAGCGCCACCTCGGTGACGTCGAGCCGCTGGGCGAAGATCAGCTGCAGCAGCAGGTCGAACGGCCCCTCGAAGTTGGTGAGCCGGACCTGGAATCCCTTCTCGGGCGACGGGTCCGAATCCGGTGTCGCCGGAGCTGTGGCTCCGCCCGTCACGCGCCGTTGAAGCGGTCGATGACCTCGCGCGCCAGCGAACGATAGGCCTGCGCGCCGCCGGATTTGGGCGCCCAGGTGGTGATCGGCTCGCCGGCCACGCTGGTCTCAGGGAACCGGACGGTGCGGGTGATGACGGTGTCGAACACCAGATCGCCGAAGCGCTCGACCACCCGCGCCATCACCTCACGGGCGTTGACGGTGCGGGTGTCGAAACGGGTGATCAGGATGCCACTGATCCGCAGTCTCGGGTTGAGCCGGTCGTGCACCTTGTCGACGGTGTCGGTCAACAGCGCCAGACCACGCAGCGAGAAGTACTCGCATTCCGTCGGGATCACCACACCGTCCGCGCAGGCGAGCGCGTTGACCGTCAGCAGACCCAGCGACGGCTGGCAATCGATCAGCACGTAGTCGTAGCGATCAAGCACCGGGTACAGCGCGCGACCCAGCGTCTGCTCGCGCCCCACCTCGTTGACCAGCTGGATTTCGGCGGCCGACAAGTCGATATTGCTGGGCACCAGGTCGAGGTTCTTCACGCGGGTGTGCACCATCACGTCGTCGATCGACACCCGCGCATCGACCAGGACATTGTGGATCGTTGCGTCCAGTTCGTAGTGTGGCACCCCGAGCCCGGCCGACAGCGCACCCTGCGGGTCGAGGTCCACCAGCAGCACCCGGCGCCCGTATTCGGCCAGGCTCGCACCCAGGTTGATCGTTGACGTCGTCTTGCCGACCCCGCCCTTCTGGTTACACATGGCGATGACCTGCGCCGGGCCGTGGCGCTCCTTCGGCCGGGGATCCGGAACGGTCCGCGGAGCGCGGCCGGTCAGGCCAACCCCGGGGTGGTCTGGATCGTCGGTCACACCCGACCGTCCCTGGTCAGGGCGTGCACGCTGCTGGCGGACATCCGGGCAAGTTTAACGGGGCGGGGGCGCTGAAACGGTCTTCCGCGCCGAACGCGCGGAGCGGGAATTAGTGCAGTACCAGCCAGAGCAGGCTCGCCGCACCGGCCAGTACGCAATAGATCGCGAAGGGCGTCAGCGTACGGGTCTGGAAGTAGCGGGTCAGGAAGCGCACAGCGAGGTAGGCGCTGACGAAGGAAGCCACGCTTCCGGCGAGCACCTGGCCGTGAATTCCCGCACCGAGCGGCCCGGCGAGGTCAGGGATCTTCAGTGCCCCTGCAGCCAAAATGACAGGCGTGGCCAGCAGGAACGAGAACCGGGCGGCCTCCTCATGCGACAAACCGCGCAGCAGGCCGGCGACCATCGCGATCCCTGAGCGGCTGATGCCCGGCAGCAGCGCGAGAATTTGCGCGGACCCGATCAGCACTCCCTGACCCATCGGCAACGCCGAGAGCCGCTGATCTGGGAGGTCGAGCCCGGAGTCGGGGCGCTCGCCGACAGCGCCATGCCCACTGGTCGCGGGGGTCAGGGCCGGCGGCGCGGGCGCGCGGCGCCGCAGCCGTTCGCCGACGTAGAGCACCACCCCGTTCGCAATAAGGAAGGCAGCCGCCGGAATGGGTTTTCCGAGTGTCGTCCTGAACACATGCTCGAGGGCCAGTCCGGCGATCCCGACGGGAATCGTGGCCAGGATGATGAGCCAGGCCAGCCGCTCGGCAGGGGTCTCGACGCGCCGGTACCGAAGCGACGTGATGAATCCCGCAATGATCCGGACCCAGTCCCGCCAGAAGAACACCAGCAGCGCGGCCGCCGTGGCGACGTGAAGTCCGACGATGAACGCCAGGTACGGCGACTCGGGGGCGGACACGCTCAAGTCACGGGCCCACCTGCCCCCGACCAGCGCCGGTATCAACACCGAATGCCCCAGGCTGGACACCGGGAACAGTTCAGTCACGCCCTGGAATGCGCCGACGACGATCGCTTCGCTGTAGCTGAAGGCACTCATCGGAGAGTCACCGTATCGCATTGGACGCTGATGGCTCGCGGTGTCGCGGTGGCCTCCACTTCACGGTGAGTTCACAACATCATCGATGCGGACACTCAGCCCCCACTTCTACCGTCGCGAGTCAGCACATGTCGGACAGGGCCTCGGCGAACAACATGGAACTGCTGGGGCGGTTGGCCGCGAGCGCCCGGCCAAGGCGGGACTCACGCGTCGTCAAATCGCAACCCCGACGCCGGTTCCCGTTAAGCTGATTTGTCAGTTCGGGGTGATAGCGTGCGCAGCTGTGTCGGAGCTGAACCGGCGTCGCTTCATGGCAAGCCTGGCCGCAGCCATGGTCGCCGGGGTGGGCATGGCGCGCTGGGAATTGGGCGAAGCACCACGCACACAAGCGGCGCCGCCGGCGCGGCCGGTCGTGTTGTCGAGCCCGACCAGGCCGTTGCCTGCCGCGGCGCGCGCGCCCCTGCTGCCGCCGCCATCGGCAGACGCGCGGATCCGCTTGCCCGGTAACGGAATACTGAACCGCCTGCCGGGTCAGGGTGATTTGCTCGCGCTCACGGTCGACGACGGGGTCAACAGCGACGTCGTGCGTATGTACACACAGTTCGCGAAAGACACAGGGGTGCGGCTGACGTATTTCGTCAACGGGAAGTACGCGTCGTGGACCGACAATCTGGCGTTGCTCAGGCCGCTGGTGGACTCGAGGCAGGTTCAGCTGGGCAACCACACCTGGTCGCACCCTGACCTGACGACGGTGTCGCAACGCCGGATCGCGGACGAAATCAGCCAGAACAACACGTTTCTGAAGAAGACCTTCGGCATCGACGCGGCACCGTACCTACGGCCCCCGTACGGCAAGCACAATGCCACCGTGGACCGGGTGGCCGCCGACCTCGGCTACACGACGACCACTTTGTGGTCGGGTTCGCTCGCGGATTCGACTGTGGTGAAAGAGGATTTCATCCTCAAGATGGCCAACCAGTATTTCACGCCGCACACCATCGTGATCGGTCACCTGAACCACCTGCCGGTCACCCACGTGTACGACCAACTCGTCGACGTCATCCGGTCCCGCAACCTTCGCACGGTCACCCTCGACGACGTTTTCCTGCGGCCGGCGAATCGGGCCTAGTGCGCCCGTGGGTGCGCGCCGGCCCACACTTCCCGCAACGCGTGCACAGTCACCAGGGTGTAGATCTGCGTCGTCGTGACGGAGGCGTGTCCCAGCAGTTCCTGAACGACTCGCACGTCGGCGCCGCCCTCGAGCAGATGGGTGGCAAAGGAGTGCCGCAACGTATGCGGCGACACGGCGGCCGTGATGCCTGCCCGCTCGGCCGCGTCCTGCAGCACCTGCCATGCGCTCTGCCGCGACAACCGCCCGCCCCGCGCGTTCAGGAAGACCGCCGGCGTGCCGCGGCCGCGCCGCGCCAACTCGGGCCGCCCCCGCACGTAGTAGCCGTCCAGCGCATCGATCGCCGGGCGGCCGACCGGGACCAGCCGATGCTTGCCGCCCTTGCCGCTCAGCAGCACCGACCGGGCATGGGTGTCGATGTCGTCGACGTCGAGGCCGACTGCCTCGGAGATCCGTGCGCCGGTCGAGTACAGCAACTCCAGCAGCGCGCGGTTGCGCAGCGTGAGCGGACCATCCGACGGGCTGTCACCGCCCGCGCCGGTGAGGAGCGCCAGCACCTCGTCGACGGTCAGGCTCTTGGGTAGCCGCCGGCTGGGGGACGGCGGCTTGACGGCTCTGGCGACATCGATTGCCGTGAATCCTTCGGCGGCCGCGAACCGGTGCAATCCGCGCACCGCGATCAGTGCCCGGGCCGCCGACACCGCAGACAACCCGACCGCCCCGGCGTCCGGATCGCCGCGACGCAGCGACACCAGGAAATCGCTGACGTCTGACTCGTGGACGTCGGCAAGGTCGCTGATGCCCCGCAGGGCCAGGTGCTCCTGATAGCGGCGCAGATCGCGCCGATAGGAGCTCAACGTGTTGGCCGCCACGCCCCGCTCGATGGTCAGGTGGTCGAGATAGCCGTGCAACTGTCCTTCGAGTGCCGATGCGACCGTGGTCATCAGCGCCCCAGCCGTCGGGCAAACGCCGTGGGCCGGTCCGGCCATGGCGCGTCAACTGGTCGAGTGGGCTTGCTTTCGAAAACCGCGGCATACGCGGCCAGCACCCCGGAAGCGGCAGTGGCATTGACGATCTCGCCGGACAGCACCATCTGCGCCGCCTGTTCAACAGGGAACCAGTGCAGCGTCATGTCCGCCTCTTCGTCGTTACCTTTCGGGCGGCCGACGTGCGACAGCCCCGTCGCCAGATAGGTGCGCACCGACTCGTCGGAGAACCCCGGTGAAGACGCCACGTCCAACAGCACCCGCCAATCGGAAGCCGCCAGTCCGGCTTCCTCCTCGAGTTCGCGGGCCGCCGCAACGGCCGGGTCTTCGCCTGCGTTGTCCAGCAGCCCGGCGGGCAGCTCCCACAGTCGGCGGCCCAGCGGATGGCGGTATTGGTAGACCATCGCGATGTTGCGTTCGTCGTCGACCGCCGCGATGGCCACCGCGCCGAAATGTTCAACCACCTCGCGGGTGGCCGTGCTCCCGCCCGGCATCCGTACCCGGTCGACGCGAAGCGCCAAAATCCTTCCGACATACACTGTTTCGGAAGAGACGGTCTCGAAGTCGTGCTCAGCCACGGGCCACTGGCTGCTGCAGCAACCCCCCGACGCCTCGCGCATGTTCGTTGCCGTTCGGCCGGCGCTCCGGGATCTCCACCGGCAACCGTTCGGCCGCCTTGTACTCCAGCGCCGCGCCGACGAACGCGACGAACAAGGGGTGCGGCCGGGTGGGCCGGCTCTTCAGTTCGGGGTGCGCCTGGGTGCCGACCAGGAACGGGTGAACACCGCGTGGGTACTCGACGAACTCGATGAGGTGGCCGTCCGGCGAGGTGCCGGAGAATCGCAACCCGCTTTCGGCGATCTTGTCCCGGTAGTCGTTGTTCACCTCGTAGCGATGACGGTGCCGCTCGGAAACCTCAGTGGCTTGATAGGCCTGGGCGACGATGGAATCCGGTTGCAGCACTGCCGGATACGCTCCGAGCCGCATCGTGCCGCCGAGGTCGGCCTCGCCTGCGACGATGTCGCGCTGGTCGGCCATCGTGGAGATGACCGGATCCGGCGTCCTGGGGTCGAACTCAGCGGAGTTGGCTTCCGTCAGACCCACGGACCGCGCCGCGTCGATCACGATGCACTGCAGCCCCAGACACAAGCCGAGCACCGGCAACCCGTGGGTGCGGGCATACCGGATTGCGCCGATCTTGCCTTCGATGCCGCGGATTCCGAACCCCCCGGGGATCAGGACGCCGTGGACGTCGCCGAGCACCGCCGCGGCGCCGCTGTCGGTCTGGCAGTCATCCGAAGCGACCCAACGCATCTCGACCTTCGCGTGATGCTTGAACCCACCTGCCCGCAACGCCTCCGCGACCGAGAGGTACGCGTCGGAGAGGTCAACATATTTGCCGACCAGCGCGATTCGGACCGTCTCGCGCGGCTCGTGGACTCGCCGCAACAGATCGTCCCACTCTGTCCAGTCGACGTCCCGGAAGGGCAGGTGCAGTCGTCGCACGACGAACGCGTCGAGCTCCTCGCGGTGCAACACCTTGGGGATGTCGTAGATGGACGCGGCGTCCGGCGTCGAGATCACCCCGTCGATGTCGACGTCGCACATCAGCGCGATCTTGTTCTTCAGCGGCTCGGGCACATCGCGGTCCGAGCGCAGGATCAGCGCATCGGGGGTGATACCAATGCTGCGCAGCGCGGCGACCGAGTGCTGCGTCGGCTTGGTCTTGAGTTCGCCTGACGGAGCGAGGTAGGGAACCAGCGAGACGTGCAGAAAGAAGACGTTCTCGCGCCCGACGTCGTGGCGGATCTGCCGGGCGGCTTCCAGGAACGGCTGCGATTCGATGTCGCCGACCGTGCCCCCGATCTCGGTGATCACCACGTCGGGCCGGTTTCCGTTCGCGTCGGGGCTTGCCATCGCCAGGATCCGGCTCTTGATCTCGTCGGTGATGTGCGGGATGACCTGAACGGTGTCACCGAGGTATTCGCCACGCCGCTCCTTGGCTATGACCGACGAATACACCTGTCCGGTGGTCACATTCGCTGACCCGGACAGGTTGCGGTCGAGAAACCGCTCGTAGTGGCCGACATCGAGGTCAGTCTCGGCACCGTCCTCGGTGACGAACACCTCGCCGTGCTGGAACGGGTTCATGGTGCCGGGATCGACGTTGAGGTAGGGGTCGAGTTTCTGCATGACGACCTGCAGGCCGCGCGCGGTGAGCAGCTGACCAAGGCTGGATGCGGTCAAGCCCTTGCCGAGCGACGAAGCAACGCCGCCACTGACGAAAACATGCTTGGTGGCGGTCTGCGGATGCTTGCGTAATGCTGGCAAGAGCAACTCCCGTGACGACGGCGCAGGGCAATGCTTGTAGTAGCTGGGGCCTGCCGACCCACGGAATTTCACCCTAACACTGACGACGACAAGGCGTCGCTGACACGCCAGCCGGCAGCGGGCTACTGCGGGACGCTCACCGCCGTCGCGCCCTGACCCGTGCCGTAATGGCCGCTGTGGCCGCCGTTGACCAGGTCATGGAGGGCCAGGATCGCGGTGATGCAGCCCGACTCCATGTCGAGGTCGTCAACGGTGCTGACGACAGTCGCCATGCCGGGATCGGCGCGGGTCACGGCCACTGCCGCGGTGCCCGATGAGGCCCCGTCGGAGCCGGCCAGCACGGTGCCCGCGCCGTGCGGCGCGAGCGCTGCGGCGAATCGTGCGACGGTCGAGCCCCGGTTCCCCGCGTCGGTGCCGAGCCCACCCCCGGTCACCACCAGAGCTGTGTTGGCCGCCGAGATCGGCTTGTCGGGGTAGGAGATGAAGCCCGTCTCGCGCAGCGCCGCCAGCGCCGTGTTGCGCTGCGCGTCGTCCACCGGCGCAGTGGTCGGGATCTTGTTGATCTGCAGCACGATGCCCATCAGGTCACCGGCCTGCGAGCCCTGGTCGACCATCGTGGTGCTCAGCGCCGATCCGGCGGGCAGAATCGACGAATTGACCACCGACAACAGCTTTTCGGCGTTGTTGGCGTCGACGAACTGCTGGGTCAGCGCGAGGGTTCCGGTGACGGTGCCGCCGGCCTCGCTGACAAGCCGGGTGAGCCCGTTGACCACGTCGTCGGATGAGTCCGGCGTGCGGAAGATGACCACAGACTTCTCCCCCAGCGTGCCGTGCAGCATCCGGCCCGCCATCGCCGCGTCGAAATCATTGGTGGAATTGAGCTTTTCGTTCAGCGCATTCTTCTGCTGGTCGACGGTGTTGAGCTGGTTCTGCAGCTGACGCTTGTCGTCACGCAGACCCGACAGCACGGTGTCCGACAGCAGGCCCGAACCCAGCACCACCCCGACTGCCAGTGCAAGGAACACTGCGGCAAGCGAAACCGCGTGTTGGCGCGGCGATATCACAATGACCGCCCTACGAGACGAGCTGCTGCACCCACAGCGAGAAGCGGTTCCAGTACGCGATCACCCAGTCCACCACCGCGTGGTCGGTCTTGGACACCCACAGCGCAGCGATGACCGCGATCATCATCGCCAACACCAGCAGGGCGACCGCGCCGCCGGAGATCCTGTTGCGGTACAACGTGGCGACGGCCTTGGCGTCCACCAGCTTTTGGCCCACCTTGAGCCTGGTCAGGAACGTCGACGGGTTGCTGTGCTGGCGCGAACGGTCGAAGAACTCCTCGATGGTGGCGGTGTGGCCTGCAGTCACGATCAACGCCGCCCCATGGTGATCGGCCAGCAGCAGGGCCAAGTCCGTCGCGGACCCGGCCGCCGGGAACGTCATCGCGCCCACGCCCAGATCCTGGATACGCTCCAGCCCCGGCGCGTGCCCGTCGGCGTCGGCGGGCAGCACCACCTGCGCACCGCATTTGAGCACGTCGGCGCTCATCCTTTCGGGATCGCCGACGATGAGCGCCGGCCGGTGGCCGCCCTTTCGCAGCACGTCGGCTCCCGTGCCGACGCCCACGAGCACCGGCTGGTACTCCTTGATGAACGGCTTGAGGCTCTTCAGGTCCTCGGCGGCCGATTCTTCTTCGGCGACGATGACAACGTGGCGCCGGTTGAGGTCCACGTCGATGTCGGGGATGCCGATGCCGTCGATCAGCAGCGGACTTTCGCTGCGGATGAACTCGATGGTGTTGCCCGCGAACGCCTCGAGGTGGGCCACCAGCCCGCGCTTGGCTTCGTGCATCAGCTCCGAGATCTCGTCGTCGGTGCGTTCTGCACCGAGGACCAGCCGCCGATCGCCCGAGTACACGCCGCCGTCGTTCAGCCTTATCCGCGCGCCGTCCTTGACTTTTTTGAACACGTCGGGCCCGGTGTCGTCGATGAGCATCACCCCGTTTACCACCAGCACTTCGGGCCCGAGGTTGGGGTAGCGGCCCGAGATCGACGGCGACGCGTTGATCACGGCGGCGACGCCGGCGGAGACGAGCGCGTCGGCGGTGATCCGGTCAAGGTCGAGCGCGTCGATGACGGCGATGTCGCCGAATCCGACGCGGCGCAGCAGCCGATCGATGTCGCGATCGACGCGGGCGGTGCCGACCAAACCGGGCCGGGAGCTGGCATTGCGGGACAGAAGCGCTGACATCTTCATAGCGGCGATTCTGTCGGCGAAAGGCCCCGAGCCGTGGAGGCGCGCCGTAACACCAGCCACAGAAGTTCGCTTCTGTCACATTAGTAACATGCCCCGTTTGCGGATGTGATCACGATTTAGCTGCCCGAGCGGTCCTTCCCGGCGGTCTCGAGCAGCTCGCGGGCATGCGCCCGGCCGCTGTCGGAATCGCCCAGCCCGGCCAGCATGCGGGCCAGCTCGGCGACCCGTGCGTCGTCGTCGAGGCGGCGGACCCCGCTGGTCCCGTTGCGGCCCCCGGCCTCAACCACCAGGTGCACGTCGGCGTACGCCGCGACCTGTGGAAGGTGAGTAACGACGATGACCTGGTGCGTGCGGGCGAGTCGCGCGAGCCGTCGCCCGATCTGTACCGCGGCGCGCCCGCCGACGCCCGCGTCGACCTCGTCGAACACCATCGTGGTGCCCTCGACCGAGGCGGCCAGTACCACCTCGAGCGCCAGCATCAACCGCGACAGTTCACCGCCGGATGCGCTCTTGTTCACCGGTAGCACCGCGGCGCCGCGGTGGGCGGTGAAGCCGAACTCGACGATGTCGCTGCCGGCCGAGCCAGCGTGCGCTGCCATCCCGGACGGCAGCACCAGCGGCGCAGTATCGTCGGGGCGCGCCGGCATCGGCCGCACCGCGATCGTGAATTCCGCATCGCTCATCGCCAGCCCGGCGAGCTCGGCGGTGACGGCCTTGGCCAGGCCCTTGGTCGCCTTGGACCGTTCCCTGGTCAGCTCGGCCGCCGCCCGAGCCACCTGACCGGCCAGCTCGTCGACCGTGCGCTCCAGCCCAGCCAAGGCTTCCTCGGAGACGTCGAGCTGGGTCAACCGCTCCCGGGCCTGCCGGCCCCAGGCGAGCACGCCGTCGATGTCGGCGGCGTATTTGCGGGTCAACGTGCGCAGCTGGCTTTGACGGGCCAGCTTTGCCTCCAACCTGCTGGCGTCGGTCGGCAGTTCATCGAGATAGCTGCTCAGTTCGCTGGAGACATCGGTGATCAGCGTCAGGGCCTCGGTCAGCTGAGCGGCCAGCGCTGCCAGCGCGATGTCGTCGGTGGCGTCGAGCGCCGACCTGGCGTGGCCGACGCGGTCGGCCGCCGACGTCGCGGCGTCTCCCGTGTCGGGGGTGCCGGACAGCGCGGCGTGGGCCGACTGCGCCGCTTCCCGCAGTGCATCGAGCTCCGACAAGCGCCGGATGTCGGCGACGATCACGTCGTCCTCTCCGGGCAACGGGTCGACGGAGGCGATCTCGTCGAGCGCGAACTTGAGCTGGTCGGCTTCCTGCGCCAGCTCCCGTGCGCGGGTGACCCGGTCGGCGAAGTCACGACGCGCACGAAGCCAGTCGTCACGCAGCTTGCGGTACCGGTCCAGCCGGGCGCCGATGCCGGCGTACCGGTCCAGGGCGGCGCGCTGCTCGTCGGGCCGCATCAGCCGCAATTGATCGTTCTGTCCGTGCAGCGTGAGCAACTCGGTCGTGAACGTGTTCAAAGATTTCGCCGGCACGCTTCGCCCACCGAGGTAGGCGCGCGACGGCCCGTCACGGCTGACCGCGCGCGCCGCGATGATGCTGCCGTCGTCGTCGCGCAGCGCGCCGGACGAATCGAGGATCTCGGCGATGCCGTCGGCGGCCCGCCCGTCGAGTTCGGCGGTGGTGAACCGGCCCTCGACGACGGCCCGGTCAGCCCCGGACCGAACGCGGGTGGCGTCCGCCCGGGCACCGCCCAGCAGGTGCAGGCCGGTGACGACCATGGTTTTGCCGGTGCCCGTTTCGCCGGTCAGCACGGTCAGACCGCGCCCGAATTCCGCCACGGCACTGCCGATCGCGCCGAGAGACTCGATCCTGATCTCCGACAGCACTCAGTCGTCCAGCGAGTTTGGGCCGCGCCAGCCGGTCACCGGCAGCCGGAATTTGCGCACCAGCCGGTCGGTGAACGGCGCGCTGTCCAGTCGCACCCAGCGCACCGGCGTCGCGCACCGAACGACCCGCACGCGCGCACCAGCCGGCACGGGTATTTCGCGGCGGCCGTCACAGATGACCATCGCATCGTTGCCGTCCGCTTCCACCTCGATGGCGATGCAGGCATCGGGACTGGTCACCATCGCCCGCGAGAACAGCGCGTGAGCGTTGTTGGGCACCACCAAAAGCGCCTCGAGATTCGGCCAGAGGATCGGGCCGCCTGCCGAGAACGCATAGGCCGTGGATCCTGTCGGCGTGGAGACCAGCACCCCGTCGCACCCGAACGCCGAGACCGGGCGGCCGTCGACTTCGAGAACCACGCCCAAAACTCCGAGGTGTGTGCCCTTCTCCAGGCTGGCCTCATTGATCGCCCAGCCGCGACCTGCGACATGGCCGTCGACAAGTACCGAAACGTCGAGCGTCATACGGTCTTCGACGCGGTAGTCCCGTGCGATGACGTGCTCGAGGACCAGGTCGATGGAATCCGCTTCGGCTTCGGCCAGGAAGCCGATGCGGCCCATGTTGACGCCGAGCACGGGCACGTCGGCGTCGCGCGCGAGCTCGGCCGCCCGCAGGAATGTCCCGTCCCCACCCAGAACCAGCACCAGCTCGCAGCCCTCGGCCGCGTGTTCGTTGGGCTCGACCACCTCGATGTCCACCCCGAGGGCACGCATGTCGTCGGGAGAAAGGTGCAGCGCGCCACGGTCGACCGCCTCGGGCGCCAGTACCCGAAGCGTAACCCCGTTGTCGCCCAACACCTTCTGTACCCGACGGGCCGTCTCGGTGGCTTCTTCACGCCCGGTGTGGACGACCAGCAGAATGGTGCGTCTGGCCGTCATTGCGGCCCCTCCGCGACGGCGCGCAGCACGGCCCTCTCCACCTCGTCACCGGTCAGGGCGCGGTCGGAGCGGGCGCGCAGCCGCAGGAAGTACTCGACGTTGCCCGACGGTCCGGGCAACGGGCTGGCGGTCACATCGATGGTGTGCCAGCCGAGGTCGGCGGCGCGGCGGGCGACGGCCAGCACGGCACTGGCCCGAAGCTGCGGGTCATGGACCACGCCTCCGGAGCCGACCTGGTCTTTCCCGACCTCGAACTGCGGCTTCACCATGGGAACGATATCGGCGCCGGGTGACGCACATTCTGTCAGCGCGGGCAGCACCGTTGTCAGCGAGATGAACGACAGGTCGGCGACCACGAGATCGACCGGACCGGCGATGGCCTCCGGCGAAACATCGCGCACATTGGTCCTTTCCACGACGACCACCCGCGGGTCCGAGCGCAACGACCACGCGAGTTGGCCGTAGCCGACGTCCACCGCGACCACCTCGCGGGCACCGCGGTCCAGCAGCACCTCAGTGAAGCCGCCGGTTGATGCGCCCGCGTCGAGGCATCTCTTACCATTGACCGCCAGCTCGAATGCCTCGAGCGCCCCGATGAGCTTGTGCGCCCCGCGGGAGACCCAGGCCCGCGCTCCCGGGTCCTCGACCGTCAGCGTCGCGGTGAGCGGGATCGCGGTCGCGGGCTTGGCGGCGGGCATGCCGTCAATGCTGACCCGGCCGTCACCGATCAGCTGCGCCGCCTGCTGGCGCGACCGGGCCAGCCCGCGGCGCACCAACTCGACGTCAACACGTGCACGCCGGGCCACGGGTGCTCACCCTTTCTCCACCGACTCCAACGCGCGAACCAGCACGTCGTGCGCGGCCTCGAGCCGTGTCGCTATCGCGTCGATGTCGAGAGCTGCATCGGCTGCGGCGATGTCGGGCAACTCGGACAGCAGCGCCTCGACGTCGGCGCGGATCTGCGCGGGGTCGGTACTCATGTCGCTGCTCACGCTAGCCGATCCCGCGGACCCAGCAGCGCCCAGCGTCGCAGTGCGTCAGCCGCCGCCGCGTCCCCGCCAAGGAACAGCACAGCCCGACCGTCGAGGCCGGACTTCCACACCGCGGCGGAGGCGGCACGGACGATCGACAGCCCGTCGTCACCCGAATCGGCGTGCACCGCGGTGATGGTGATCATGGGTCCCTCGATCTCCAGGTGCCAGGCCCGCTGGGGACCGACGCGGAGTTTCGCCGGCGGCTCGTGCAGCGCGCGAAGGTCGTGCCCGATATAGGTCGGACGCTGGTGGGGTTCGGCCCGTACGGCGTCCTGGGCACTACTGACACCGGTCAACACCAGAAGGCTGGGCAGGTGCGCCGCGTTGGCCCCGGCGATGTCGGTGTCCAGCCGGTCACCGATGACGAGCGGTGCCTGAAAGTCCCCGCGCGTCAATGCATCTCTCAGTAGAGCCGGCTGGGGTTTACCGGCGACCTGCGGCCGGTGATCGGTGGCGACCCGCAGCGCGGCAACCATCGCGCCGTTGCCGGGCAGCAGACCACGTTCCGACGGCAGCGTGACGTCGACATTGGCCGCGACCCACAGCGCGCCCGCCCGGATGGCCAGCGCCGCCTCCGCCAGGTCGGGCCAACCCGTGTTCGGCGAGTGTCCCTGGACGACCGCTACGGGCCCGTCGTCGTATTTTCGCACCGGCCTCAGGCCGACCGTGGACACCTCGGCCGCCAGGGCCTCGGTGCCGACGATCAGCACCGGCGCACCCGACGGCAGTTGGGACGCGAGCAACTGCGCCGCCGTCTGGGCGCTGGTGACGACGTCGTCGGGCTTGGCGCTGAACCCGAGGTCGCGCAGATGGGCCGCGACGTCCGCCGCTGAGCGGGACGCGTTGTTCGTGATGAAGAGCGTGCGCGTGTTGATTTCGGCCAGGGTCTCGACGGCGCCGGCGGTCGGTTCGGCGCCACGGAACACGGTGCCGTCGAGGTCGACGAGCAGGCAGTCGTGTTCTTCGGCGAGGCTTCTCATGTCATGCCAGCTCGGCCACGCGGTCTTCGGCATCGGTGACGCCGTCGACGTCGGCCGACGCGGCCCGCAGAAACCATTGCAGTGCTTCCTCGGTGCGGCCGAGCGCAAGCAGCGTGTCGGCGTAGGCGTAGTCCAGCCGGGCCGCGGTCGGGCCGCTTCGCGCGGGATCCGGCGGCGGGCTGGACAGCAGGGCCAGCGCCTGCTCGAGTTGTCCCAGGTCCGCACGGGCCCCGGCAAGGACGATGCGCAGTTCGTCGGCGTCGTCGCCGGTGAGCTCTGCGGCTTCGGGGCTGCGGCCCAGCTCGATGGCGCGCTCGGGGCGCCCGACGCCGCGTTCGCAGTCGGCGATCATCGGGAGCAGCTCGGATTTGCTGCCCATCCGCCGGGCTGCGCGCAGTTCGGCGAGCGCCTGCGCCCAGTCGCCACACTGGTACGCGGCGATGCCGACGGCTTCGCGCACCACCGAAATGCGTCCGGACCGGGCGCGGGCGGCGCGAGCGTGCCCGAGCGCGGCCTCGGGATCGTCGTCGAGCAGTTCTCCCGCCGCCACCAGGTGGCGTGCCACCATGTCGGCGTTGACTCGATCCAAAGTGCTGAGTTCGCGGCGGATTTCGGGGGCCAGCTGACGGGCATCGATGTCGGGTCGGATGGCAGGCTCATCACCACGGGGTGGTCGATCCGTGTGCGCAGGGGGGCTCTGCGGCTGGCGTGGCCGGGCCCGGCCGGGCCCGGACCGCGACGGCGGGCGGGACTCACGTGAGTTGTCGTCGACCACCCTTAAAAGGATACGGGCAGCCCGTATTCGACGGCAATTCGCCGTCATCGCCATTTCTTTTGAACAAATAAAAGAACACCCCCGGTGGAATTCCGGGGGTGTTCTTATTTGTGTGTGTTCGGCGGTGTCCTACTTTTCCACCCGTGGTGGGCAGTATCATCGGCGCTGGCAGGCTTAGCTTCCGGGTTCGGGATGGGTCCGGGCGTTTCCCTGCCGCTATGGCCGCCGTAACTTTGTGGT